>NZ_JBFAVX010000028.1:0-167630 GCF_040680095.1 Nonomuraea sp. NPDC052129
GCTGGGCACGCCGACCACATCGCAGCCCGCAACATCGCCACACGCGGCATCGCGGGCTGGGCTGCCATCAACCAGCCACACGCTACCGACCTCCCTTCAACCAGACGGGACCGCGAGAGCAAACCACCAGCTTCAACCAGTGGTAGTTGATCTACCGATTCACCGCACCGGCCGGGACCCAGCAGCTCCTGGTCGAGGTCGACCTGTGGAACCAATACCTGGTCACGGCCGCCACCACCGCGCCCACCCGGGTGGAGCCCTTCCCGTATTTCCGGGACTACGCGGCGGCGATGCGCGCAATGGTGTTCTGGCTGCCGCCCTCGGGGGAGACGGGCAAGTTGCTCGACGAGATTCTCAGCAAGGTGAAGCCCACCATCCCTTACACGGGCTGGTTCTCCAATGGCGTGGCGGGTGAATGGGGCGGCGTGGACCGCGCCGCGCCACCGGCATGGACCTGGTCTACGCCTACAACTATCGCAACCCGGAGAACACCGGCTGGGTGGCGTTCGACGAGCGCATCGCCGGCTCGTACCGGAAGAACACCCCGGTGCGCGGCATCATCCAATCCTGGGAAAGCGGCGATCTGCAGACCCGACTGGCCGGCATTCCGCTGATCGGCAATTTCTCTCCCCAGGGAAAGGCCCAGGAGTATCGCGACACGCTGCTGAAGCACATCGAGGGCTGGGACGGGAAATCACCGCTGTTCATCGCGGGCGCGATCAACGCCTGGAACTGGACACCGGCCGACGTCGCCGAGCTCGGCGCCCTGCTCACGGACCCCTTTGAGATCGTCCGCGGCGACACGTTCTTCAAACTGCTGAACGACGACTTCGAGCGCCGTGGCACCCACTGATCCGATGCTCTGACCGTACGAAACGTCAGTTCACGGCCGGGTAGGTCCATAAGATCCCACCGTCTCCCCGCCGCTCATCTGGTTTTCCCGGGCCGGGCCGGCGGCGGGAGAGCGGCGACACTGCGGTCGCGGCCTCGTTGACCACCCGTTAGGATACGACTGTATCTATAAGGGAGATGAGGCCATCATGCGCATCCCTGACCGACCCTCCGCCTTCACTAGCGACTCTGCCCGCGACAAGTACTACGCCGCCTACGACCGAGTGCTCGGCGAGCTGTGGCCGGTGCCGGTGGACGCCATCGATGTGGAGACCCGCGCCGGCAGCGTGCGGATCCTCCGGGCCGGGCCCGCCACGGGAAACCCCATCGTCCTCGTGGCCGGCTCCGGCGGGAACGCACTGGCCTGGTACCGCTACATGGAACCGCTGGCACGCATGCGTCCGGTCCTCGCCGTCGACCCGCTCGGCGAGCCCGGCCGCTCGGTCCAGAGGCAGCCGCTCTCGACCGGTGCCGAGGCCGGTGGCTGGCTCACCGACGTCCTGGTCGCGGCCGGTGCTGAGCGCGCACATGTGGTGGGTTCCTCTTACGGCGGCTGGATCGCGGTGGAACAGCAGCTCGGCGGGGGCGGCCGGGTCGCGGCGCTGACCCTGGTGGACCCGGCCGGCTTCGCGCCGATGACCGGGCGGTTTCTCCGGTGGCTCATCGTCGGCGGTATGGCCGCCCTGCTTCCTCGTGCGCCGCGACATCGTGTCGCTGACGCAGTGGGCAACGGCACGCTACGCGAGGACGCGCTGATGAAGCTGGTGGCGGCCGGCCGGTCCTTCCGCCGGCGCCTGCCCATCCCGCCCGTCTACACCGACGAGCAGGTGCGCGAGCTGTCAGTGCCCATACAGGTGCTGCTGGGCGCCCGCAGCGCGATGCACGACGCGCAGGCGATGGCCGCGCGGCTGGCAGAGATCGCGCCGTCGTGGCGGGTGGAGATCGTGCCCGGCTCCGGACACGCGCTGCCCGTGGAAGCCCCGGACCTGGTCGTCGAGCGGATCCTTGCGTTTCCCGGCCAGGCACGGCTCGGCATCGCGACGTCGAAGCACAGCTAGGAAATCGACATGCCCAAACAGGTAGACCATGATGCGCGACGGCGCCAGTTGACCGAGGCGCTGCTGCGCATCGCCGGCACCCGTGGCTTGCAGGCGGTGTCGATGCGTGAGATCGCCGCCGAAGCCGGGGTCTCGCTGCGCGTCGTCCAGTACTACTTCACGAACAAGCAGGCCCTGCTCGACTCCGGCCTCGCCGAGTTGGGCGCCCGCATGGATCGCCGGGTCAAGCAGCGGGCCGCCGCTGCGGCGGGCGGGCTGTCCACGCGAGATGTTCTCGCCGCCGTCCTCGGCGTGATCATTCCCTCCGACGACCAGAGCCGCCTGGACTCGCTGGCTTGGACCGCCTACTACACCGCCGCCCTCACCGACCCGGCACTCGCCGCGGCCGGGCTTACCCTGCCCAACGCACTGGAGAACTTTCTCACCGTACGGATGACCGCCGCGCAGCAGGCAGGGGAGATCGACGCCGATCGTGACCCGCGTATCGAAGTCGCCGGCCTGCTGGCTCTCGTCAACGGCCTGACCTCCAGCGTCCTCAGCGGGCAGCGCAGCCGCGAGGCGGCCATCAAGATCATCGACTACTACTTGGACCGCCTGTTCGGGCCGGCGGCGGCTTGACCTAGCGGATCCCCCTTTTACGCGTACGCTGGGTGCCGCAGTTTCCGAAGCTCGTCGAACCGCCGAAGGCCTGGACGCTGGAAGCCGACGAATTCTCGTTGGCGCGTAGGTTGGTGACAAGCCCACTGAAGGCGACACAGACGTCCTTGGCCTGCGCTATCACCGGACCCGCGTAGTACTTGTAGGCGTCCTCTTCCTCGAACTTGTCGGCGTCGTTTCGGCCGGCGACCTTGACGAAGAGGGTCGCCCTGGTCAGGGTGGGCTGCCCCACGAAACTCGACTTGATGGTGACGACGCAGTTCTCCCCGGTACGCGCGTTGTAGAGCAGGTGGACATAGCCCCGGACGACGCGCTTCACGTCGGTCACCGTCCGGGTGCCGCCTGCCACCTTCCCGAAGCCGCTGCCGCACACCTGCTCGGGGGTGTACCCGCTCGCCGCGGTGGAGGCGGAGGCCGGTAACGCGCTGAGGGCGGTCGCGAGCAGGGCCGCTGCGGCGAATCGTGCCGTGAGCCTGCTCATCCGCTCGTTGTCGCTGAAGCTCATGCTCAGAACCTCCTTGGGTACGGTCGGCCGGAATCTTTGGCAAAAGGCCCGGTACTTCGGAGGTTGGCGGGTGCGGCGGTTGTCCGGAACCGGTTCGGCGTGAAATCGCTGGTGAAGTCCGGACAATGAGTTGTCCGCGGACAACCGTTCTGCTCAACTGATCATCAGAGAGGGAGGGGAGCGGGAGGGAGGCGACCGCGATGAGCGGCCGGGTGGGCAGGCCCCAGGGCAAGCCGAGAGGGAGCACGGAGCAGGCGAACGCGCTGGCGGAGTTCCTGCTGACGCTGACCAGCGGGATGACCGTCCGCGAGCTCGCCGGGCGCTACCACGTGGGCAAGACGCTCTGGGGCGAGTACCGCTCCGGCCAGAAGATCATCCCGCTGGAACTGCTGCGCCGGCTGATACAGGACCGCACACCGGACGAACGCACCCGCCAGGTACGCATGGAGACGGCCGCGCGGCTGCACCAGGCGGCCCTTGAGGGACCACTCCAGACGCCCGCTCCAGCGGCCTCGCCGTCGATCACCGGACCTTCGACAGCGCCAGAGCCCGCAAAGGCCCCGGAGCCCATAAAGGCCCCAGAGCACCCACCGGGCCTGGACTCTGCGCCGACAGCGGGACCGATACTGGCCGCAGGAGTGGTATCGGCCGGGAAAGCGGCATCGGCTGGGAGCCAGCGCGCACGCCCCCTGACGCGCAACCTGCTCAGCAGCGGTGGAGCCGGAATCGTGGTCCTCGCGGTGCTCCTGCTGCTACTCGGGTTAGGCCCGGCCAGCAGCATGGACAGCGCCGCGAGCGCGCCGGGCACCCCCGAAGTCGGCGATGCCCCGACGGTCGCGCCGCTCACGGGCACCAGCGTCTTCGCCATCGGACCAGATGGCCGTGGCGTCTTCCAATGGGACGGCGACGACGCGACCCGGTGGACCAGGATCGGCGCCGCCGCGAAGCAGCTCTGGTCCGGGCCCGCGGGCCTGTTCGCGACCGGGATGGACAACCTGCTCTACGCGTACGGAGGGCGTCCCGGTTTCTGGTTCCCCATCGGCGAACCGGGCGGCGACCTCGCGGTCAGCGGCACACACGTCTACCGGCTGGCCGCGGACCGTCAGGCCGTACACATCTGGGACGGACACGGCACGTCATGGACCCAGATAGGCGGCCCGGCGGCGCGGTTGTACGGCGGTGAGCCGGGCCTGTTCGCGACCGACCCGAACGACGGCCGGATCTTCACCTACCTGGGCCGCCCCGGCCAATGGGGTTTCGTCGGGACGGCGGGCGCCTCGTTCGCACTCACTGACCGGCACCTGTACGGCCTCACCCCGGAACGGACCACGGTCAACCGCCGGCTCGCGGGAGCGCGACCACTCTGGGTCTACGCGGCGGGCCCGGCCGACGACCTGTACGGAGGCGCCGCCGGCCTCTTCTCCACCGACCCGTCGCGCGAGCGGCTGCGCGTCCTCACGGAGCCGGGGACCGACGCCAAGAACCAGAACTGGCAGGACATCGGCCCAGCGGGCGCGGAGGTGCGGGTCGGCCGACAGGAGGTGTACGTCCTGAGCAAGGATCGCTCGCAGATCCTTCGCTGGTCCCGCGACACCTCCGCCTGGCGCCGCATCGGCGGACCCGCCCGAACTATGACGGTATGGGCAGCACAGGATGACCCGGGCGCGGGGCGAACCGGCAACCCGTAACGGTTTGTGGGATGCGCTGCTGTCAGAGCTCGCCACCGCCGTCACGCCGCGTGTATCGGCCGCTCCCCGTGCTCACCGGCGCCGTCCGCACGGGCCGGGAGAAGCACAGCGGTGACGATCACGGCCACGGACAGCACCGCGCCGATGATGAAGGCCAGCCGCATGCCGTCGAGGGTGGCGAGCACCTGCGTGACTCCCTCGGATCTCAGGCTTTCGGCTCGCGCGCTCATCACGGTGACCACGAGCGCGGTGCCGATGGCCGCGGAGACCTGCTGCAGCGTGCTCAGGATCGAGCTGGCGTGGGAGTAGAGCGGCGGGGGAACCGCGCCGAGCCCGATGGTGAACACCGGGGTGAAGGTCGCGGCCAGACCCACCATCAGCAGCGCGTGCAGACCGAGGAGCTGCCAGAACGGCATGGTCATCGTGATCTGGGTGAAGCCGGCGAGCGCGAGCGTGATGCCGATCGCGCCGGGGACGACCAGAACCCGGCCGCCGTACTTGTCGAACAGGCGGCCGACGATCGGACCGAGCAGCCCCATCGCGAGGCCGCCCGGCATCACGAGGAGTCCGGTCTGCAGGGGGGTGAGCAAGCGGATGTTCTGCAGGTACAGCGGCAGCAGGATCATCGAGCCGAGCATCGCCATGAAGGCCACGGACATCATGATCAGCGCGACCGTGTAGGTGCGGTGGCGCAGGGTACGCAGGTCCAGCAGCGGCGTGCCGCGCTTCTGCAACGACAGCTGGCGCACGACGAAGACGGCGATGGCGAGCAGGCCGGCCGCCACGATCGCGGCGGCGACGCCGACGTCACCACCTTCGAACCGACTGAGCCCAAAGACCAGCCCGCCGAAGCCGGCCGCCGCGGTCACGACGCTCAACCAGTCGATGGTGCTGAACTCGGTCTCTCCGACGTTCTTGAGCTGCTTCAGGCCACCCCAAGTGATCAAGGCGGCGATGGGCAGCACCACGGCGAACAGCAGCCGCCAGGACCCGAATTGCAGGATCACCCCCGAGACCGCCGGACCCATCGCCGGCGCGACGGAGATGGCCAGGGTGACATTGCCCATGACCCGGCCCCGCTCCTCCTCGGGCACCACCTGCATCAGCGTGGTCATCAGCAGCGGCATCATCACCGCGGTCCCCGACGCCTGGATGATGCGAGCGCCGAGCAGCACCTCGAACGACGGCGCGACGGCGGCCAACGCCGTGCCGGCCAGAAACAGGCCCATAGCGGTGGTGTACGCACTGCGCGTGGACACCCGCTGCAGGAACCATCCGGTGATGGGGATCACCGCGGCCATGGTCAGCATGAAAGCGGTCGAGAGCCACTGCGCGGTCTGCTCGGTGATGTGCAGCGCTTCGATCAACCGAGGGATCGCATTGATCATGATCGTCTCGTTGAGGATCACCACGAAGGTGGCGAGCACCAGCAGCCGGATCACGGCCGGGGTGCGACCCGAAACGGCGGTCGCGGATTTGGCGGGTGAGTCGAGCTCTGGGCTGAACACGGCACCTCTATCTGGGTTGTCGGACATGATGTGGTCATCGGGCTCACACGATGTTGTGGTCACGCAAAGACTGACCGGCACCACCGACAAAACTCATCGCCCCCGCCCCAGCATTCCGGTGAGTGATGCGAAATGTCACCCGGTTTTCACTGGCGGCCGATGACGATCTCCAACTGGTACGGAGGCCGCTACTAGGGGTCACTGGAATGGCAGGCGTACGGCGCACGATGACACATGACGGGGAGGCCGCTCGCCACGTCCAGCACCACGCGATCACCCAGCGGCTGGTCGAGGCTGATGACGTCGTGGCCGGACAGGCCAACCCCCGCGCACGGGCCGCCGCTTCCCCGATAGGGGACGTCGATCCCCAGGACCACTACATCCGGCTTCTCGCTGACTCGTGTGCGGACATCGAGCGGCTCTCCGCCGCAGGAGCCGTAGTCGTAGCTCACCCATACTGTGCGTTCGTCGAGCACCTTGAAGTCGGTGATCCCTTCACCTGACACGCGTTCCTCGACGGCGTCTTCGACGGTGCCGACCGCGTCCTGATCGACCGCGACGTAGTCGATCGGTCCAGGCAGGTTCGAGAAGTGCAGCCGCCATGCGGGCACGGTCGCCATGCCGCGTAGGGTCTCCAGCCGCATCGTCGTGTAGGTGGCGCTGGTCAGCTTGTACGCCTCTCCGTCGGGAAAGGTGTATTCCTCGGGCCAGTGGAACAGGGCCTGCAGCGCCTTTCGCGGCCCGATCACGGGGACACGCATGGTGGACCCATCGTCCCAGCGGACCTGCGCCTCGGCCGGGGGTGCGGGGAGCGGGCCGGCCACGACCCAGCCGAACTCCTCATCGTGCTCGATCTGCTTGTACACCTCTTGCGACATCGCGCTCAGGTCTCCAAGGGGGACGAACCCCTTGCGCCAGATCTCCGACGCTCCGCTGGTTCGCCACGTCCAGGCGGTCCATGCGGCATATTCGTCAAACGTGAGCGGTCTCATCCATAACTGGCCACTGCTGAGGAGCAGCACCACCGCCAGGAGCGTCATGACTAATCGCGGCATGTGGTGATCATGGCAGGATGCCCTCTGGCCGGTAGGTTGAACGACCATTACCCTGTGCGGTGATGAGCGTTGAAGGTGATCAACGCCGAAGTGGGCTCCGATGCCCGCCGCCTGTTCGAGCGCGAGTTCGCCATTCTGCGGCGCGTCTCCAGCTTCTGTACGGCGCAGGTCCTCGACGCCGATGTGACGGCCGACCCGCCGTACATCGTCAGCGAGTACGTCGCCGGTCAATCCCTCCACGCCTTCGTCGCCGAACACGGGCCTCTCACGGGAGCCGAGCTCCCGCTGTCCATCATGGATCTCGGCGTCGGCTCCCCAACCGAGCCGCGTCCTGCCGTGCGAAAACCAGCGAGATGGGCGCGGCGGACGATATTAGCGTCGAGCGCGATCGCCACGGCCCTCATCCTGGCGGGCGGCGCGCTCTGGTGGGCGAGAGGAAGCGTCGCCTACACGATCATCAACAGCTTCGACTACAAGACGCTCGACAAGGACCTCCGGGCAGTGGATGACGCGACCACCGGACGTGCGGGCGTGGAGTACACCGGCCACCTCCAGGACCAGGCGCGACAGATCCGCGACGAGAAGATGGTGCAGCGTGCGGTGGCATCCGAGAGCGGAATCGTCACCGCACAGGCTGATCAGGTCGTCGTACTGGTCTGGGGCCAGATCAACACGACCAAGGGTTCCACCTCCGACTACCATCTCGGCGGTGTGGTCATGGAGATGCGCAGCGTCGGAACGGTGTGGAAGCTGGACCACGTCTGGCCGCTGAGCCCGCAGCCGGATTCGGCCGAGATGACGACGGGGAGTGGCCGTCCGGCCGGACGACGGCGCTGCTGTCGGCCGCGTCGGGCAACGGTACGCGCGCCATCGCCTTGGAAGCGCTCACCGCGACGGGCGCGCGGGTGTTCAGCCTCGGCACGGACGGAAATGTGAGCAGGCTCAACCTGGTCCCCGACGGCAGTTCCTTCCGGGTCGAGAGCAGCCGGGAGCTTGGCGCGTCCTGAGCCGGCATGTTATGCCGAGGCTTTATCGGGGCTTCTGCACGTGGGTGGTGTCGGTGCCAAGGCGGGTGCCGTCGGCGCTGGTCGGCGCGATTTCCGGCACAGGGGCGCCGTGCTGGTCGACAAGGGTGGAGTGGGTCTCGCCGGGGGCGAAGGCGTGGCGTTCTCCCCACTGTCGCAGGGTGAGGATGACCGGGAAGAGGTCGCGGCCGACGTCGGTGAGCACGTATTCCTGGCGGCGCCCCGATGGCGCGGTGCGCTGGGCGAGGAGCCCGTGAGCGATGAGCTTGCGGAGGCGGTCGGTGAGGATATTGCGGGCGATGCCGGTCCGCCGCTGGAACTCGGTGAACGATCGCGCCCCGTCCATCGCGTCGCGGATGACGAGCAGGCTCCACTTGTCGCCGACGAGGTCGAGCGTGCGGGCGACGGGGCACTCGGGGTCGGTCCAGCCCGAGTTGGTGATGCTCGGCACGACACCTCCCGATCAGTTGCGGATTGAAACCATTATGCCGTACGGTCAAATTGGTTGCAATCTGCTACTGATCGGGTTTGGAGTGCGATGGACGTGTGGCGGCGGTTGCTGCTCGCGGTGGTGTGTGGTGTCGCGGTGGCGAGCATCTATGCCGCACAGCCGGTTCTGGAGCCGATGGGACGCGATCTCGGTCTGTCGGCGGAACTCACCGGGTGGATCGTGGCGATCGGCCAGTTCGGCTATCTGGCCGGGCTGTTGCTGCTGGTACCGCTTGGTGATGTGGTCGACAGGCGCCGACTCATCGCCGCGCACCTGGCGCTCACCGCAGTGGGCATGATCCTGACGGCCTCGGCGTCAGCCGCATGGGTGGCGTTCGTGGGGCTCGCGATGGCGGGGGTGTTCGCGGTCGTGGTGCAGACCACGGTGGCCTACGCCGCGTCGGTCTCGCCGCCCGCCGAACGCGGACGGAACATTGGCGTCGTGACCTCGGGCGTTGTGGTCGGCATCCTGGGCGCGCGGGTCGTCACCGGCACGCTCGCCGAGGTGTGGGGCTGGCGGAGTGTCTATGCCGTACTCGCGGTGCTGTCACTCGGGCTGGCGGCCGTCGTCCTCGTCGTACTGTCAGAGGAGCGCCCCAACCGACCTGCGGGGTACGGGCGGGCCGTCGTCTCACTCGGCGGACTGTTCGGGCAGCGCGTCTTCCTGACGCGCGGGCTCATCGCGTTCTTCTTGTTCGCATCCTTCGGAACCCTGTGGAGCGGACTGTCCCTGCCGCTGGCGGACACGCCGTGGCAACTGAGCGAGAGCCAGATCGGGCTGTTCGGCATCGCCGGACTCGCCGGCGCACTCGGTGCGGCACGCGCGGGACGGTGGGCGGACGCGGGACGGGCGACCCCGGTCACCGGTCTCGCGCTCACCCTGCTCATCCTGTCGTGGGCAGCGATCGCGCGGCTGCCGTGGTCGCTGTGGCTCCTCATCGTCGGAATCGTGGTTCTCGACTTCGCGGTCCAGGCCGTGCACGTGAGCAACCAGCACCTGCTCGCCGCCGCGCATCCGGAGCGCACCAGCAGCGTCATCGGCGGCTACATGGTCTTCTACTCGCTCGGCTCCGCCCTCGGCGCGGCCGCGACCACCGCCATTTTCACCGCTCACGGCTGGGCGGGCACCACTCTCCTCGGTGCCGGATTCGCGGCCTGCGCGCTGGCCGTCTGGGCAACCGCCAGGCGACTGCCCCTCGATAGTGTTGCCAGACCCGGCATCCTGTGCGCTGATCAGGGGTGATAGGTGAAGCCCGCGAGCCCTGCCGCGCCCGCCACGCACACCCCCGAACCGTCGGGGAACCACGCGACACCGTGCAGCTCGCCGTCCAACACGATCCCGCTCTCACACCTGCGCAGGCCGAAGTGCCACACGCGCAGGCATCCGTTGGCCGCGGTCGTGGCCAGGCGGGTGCCGTCCGGGGAGAAGGCCACCCCGGTCAGCTCGTCGTCGTGCCCGAACCGCGCCACCCGCTCGCCCTCCATGACGTCGAACAGCTCGACAACGCCGCCCATCGTGCCCGCCGCCACATACCGGCCGTCCGGTGTGACCGCCAGCGCTTGGACGTGCTTGTCCGCCTCCATGCCGGGGCCGAGCGCGCGGCCGTCCCGCGTCCACCGTCGTACCTCCCGGCCCGCCGCGACAGCCACCCAGGAGGAGTCCGGGCCGATGGCGACCGCGCGGACGTCGTCGTCGTACGGTCCCAGGACCACCGACCCCTCGCTATCCCGGGTCAGGATGTGGACCTCGTCGTCGGCGGCGATGGCCATCCAAGCGAGGTCCGGCGCGATCGCCGCCGACGGCAGATTGGCCGTGGGCCTGTCGGAGGGCACGTTCTCGGTCCTGCGTACGCGGCCGTCCGCGTCCAGCATCAGGATGAGCCCGCCCCCGTCGCCCGTGAGCAGGAACGTCCCGTCGGGGGAGACCGCCACGCTCTCCGCCCACGCCCGGGGCCCCTTCCCGCGCGGGCTCCCGTCGGCATTCCACAAGCGGACGCCGTCCGGCCCGGCCGTGGCGAGGTAGGAGCCGTCAGGTACCACCGCGACGGCATACGCGATGTGCCGGCCGCCGCCGGGCTCGGCCGGAGCCTCCCGCAACGCCAGGTCCACGTCCCAGATCCGCACCGTTTTGTCGAGACCCACCGAGGCCAGCCGGTCGCTGTCGGGCGTGACCACCAAACCGTTGATTACGGCGGTGTGGCCGTGCAGGCGGGCGCGTACCGCTCCGCCCAGGTCCACGACCACCACGTTGTCGTCGTAGTCGGCGACCGCGAGCCAGTCGCCGCCCGGTGCGACGGCAAGGGCGTTGTCGATGCAGGATACGTCGAGCAGGGCGCGCCGGCTGCCGTCGGCGTTCACCAGCAGGACGCCGTCCTCGACGCCCAGCAGCGCCAGCCACTCTCCCGAGGGCGCGATCACCAACGCTCCGGCGTCGTCGTCCTCGAGGATGGTCGCCCGGTGCGTTCCGTCGGCGTTCCACAAGCGGGCGCCGCCCGGCCCGGTGGTGGCCAGCCATGTCCCGTCAGGGGAGATGGCGATGCGCTCGTAGTCGTCGCCCTCCTCGACGCGGGCGCGCAGCGTCCCGTCGGCTCCCCAGAACCACAGGAACCCGTCCCCGGCCGCAGCCAGCCACGTCCCGTCCGGCGCGATCGCCACCGCCTCGACGCCGCCGGGATGACCGGTGAGGACCGCACGCGGCGTCCCGTCCGCCTCCCACAGGCGGACGGTCTCGTCCCAGCTCGCGGTGGCCAGCCAGGAGCCGTCACGAGCCGAGGTCACCGACGTGACCATGGCCTCGTGGCCGAGCAGGCTGCCTGGCCGTACGCCGTCCAAGCCCCAGCGCGGCACCCGGGCATCACCCGAGGCCGCCAGCCAGGCTCCGTCCCCGCTGATCGCGAGGTCGGGTAGCCCCACAAAGTCATGGCGGAACGTGCGTAGCAGCGCCGGATGCGGCAGGCCCGGCGGCGTCCAGCGGGACTCCAGCCAAGGCCTGCCGACAGCGTGCAGCAACCTGCGGAACTCTGCGGGCCGGCCCGGGATCGCGTGCAGGCGGGCGGCGAGCGTGGCCAGGACGCCCACGCCGATGCCGTGACGCGCCGACTCCAGCACGTGGGCCGAGCCACCCAGGACACGGCCGAACGCCTCGGCCGGTCCGGCGCCTGCCTTGGCCAGTTCCGCCATCGCCGCCTCGACGCCGGACTGTTGGATGCGGGTGGCCAGCCAGAACCCATCACAGACCATATCCCGCAACTCTTCCATGTCTCCGGCGTCGGCATACAGGGTGGCGATGCGCCGCAGCAGCCACTCGAAGGTGCCGGGCAGGTCGACCCAACCCTCCGGGTCCTGCTCCATGTCGGCGTCGATCAGCGCCCGGCGCGCCCGGGCCAGGCCCTCCGGGCCGAGCAACTCGCGGACACGGGCGCCCGCCTCGCGCACGAGCACCAGATTCGCATCATCGGTACGCCGCCTGAGCAGGGACAGCCCCTCCAGCCTGGCGATCAGCGCGTCGAGCCTGCCGCCTGCCATGCCGCCGTCCGCGTTCCACATCATCGCGGCCACACCCATGGGAACGGTCTCGTCCGCGCCGAACAGGCCGAGCTCCAGGAACCGCTCGGCGGCGGACGGATCGACCGTGCGCAACCAGCCGACGGAGTGATCCACGAGGGCGCCGATCAGCGCCGCACGCGAAGCGGGGTCGGCAAGATCGACCCGTTCCGCGATCCGCCCCGCGATCCGCGCCGCCACCGCGCCGGCCGGGTCTCCCGTGACGACCTGATCGGCGATGGCCCCGTGGATCATGTCCAGGGCGAGCGGCCAGCCACCGGTCAGCTCCGCCAGCCGGGCGGCCGCCGCCTCCTCCAATTCGGGCAGATCGCGACGCAGCAGCTCGACAGCCTGCGCCGACGTCATCGGCCCGACGGGCACCGTGACGGCGAACTCCGGCAGGTCATCGGCGACGGCGGTGGTGACCAGCCACGTCCACCCCGGTACCCAGGAGACCAGCGGCACGACCAGGCCCGCGTTCGGCAAGCCGTCGATCACCACCAGCCGAGCCCCGGGCTTGAAGATCACTTCACCCAGGACCTCCGACACCGCGTCCTCGTCGTGGATGTCCGGAATGTCGTCAAACCGGGACAGGAGCTGATCCTCCTCGCCATACAGGCGGCCCAGAACGTCGATCATCTCGGAAGCCCACTGCTCCGGGTCCCCGCCGCCGGCGTTGAGCCAGCCGATGCCCTCGGTGAAATGTTCGGCCACTTCGGGGCGGCGCAACGCGGCCGCGACGACGGCGGTGACGCCCATCCCCTCCACGCCGCCCACCTCCGGGACCACCGCCACCAGGCCGCCGTCCCCGGAGGTCAGCGCCGCCACGACCCGATCCACCTCCGCCGAACGCTCGACCCACCCGTTCGTACCGGGAATCGCCCCTGCCCGCGCCATCCGCGCCCCCTTCGTCGCCTAGAGGATCAACGACACAGAGCGCCGAAACGTTCGCCCCGCGTACGCGGCGCCTGCGGCCCGACACGGAGACCGGCCGAGCTCACGATCACGTACAGGCCGCACCTGCCCGCCCTGGCCACCTCTCCGATGGCGTCGTACCGCTTGCTGATCTTCTTCCCTTTGATCAACGGGCCCATGGCCGCGACCATCCGGGGATCGTCACAGCTCTTCGGCAGAGCGAACGGCCGCGCCAGTGCGGTCGTCGCCGTCAATGTGGGCGGTGCGCTTGATGTGACCGGTGAAGTCGGTGCGGAGGACCTTGAGGGAGCGGCGGGGCTGCCACCACTGCACCCTGTGAGCAAGCTGCCGAGGGGTGTCTCCCCTAATAAGACCCTGGAAATCATGGACATGCGCCAAGTACCCAAGATCGCCGGGTGGCCAACCAGGACCGTTTCTCAGGGAGTTCTAAGGCGGGCTTTATAGCACTTTCGACTGAGTTTTATGAATATGGGGTGATGGAGCGCGGGCCGCAGGAGGCTGATGCGGCCGAGGCTCAGGGAGCCATGGCCGGGAGGGCTCGGCGGTTCGTCGTCTGGGGCGGCGCGCTCGTCGTCGTGGCGCTGCTCGCGTACTGGCTGGGAAGCAGCGGTGGGAACGGCGAAGGCGCCGCGCCCAGGCCGAGCCCGACGCCGACGCCCAGTGCGACTCTCACGGCATCCGAGGTTTTCAAGAGGGTCGGGCCGTCGGTGGCGGTCATCGAAACCGGGAAGTCACTCGGAACCGGGGTGATCGCGGCCGAGGACGGGACGATTCTGACGGCGTACCACGTCGTCAAAGGCAGTAATAAGGACAACGTCACCGTGACGTTCGCCGACGGCACCAAGACGAAGGCCACTATCGCGTCGGCGAACCCCAAGCGTGACGTCGCGACCCTCAAACCCGCGAAACTGCCGGAGATCGTCGTCCCCGCGACGCTCGGCGGCGCCGTGGCCGTGGGCGCGCCCGTCACGGCGATCGGCAATCCGCTGGGCCTGACCTACAGCGTCTCCACCGGCGTGGTGTCGGGCCTGAACCGGAGCGCCGAAAAAGGCGACCTGAGCGGGCTCATCCAGTTCGACGCCTCCGTCAACCCGGGCAGCTCCGGCGGTCCCCTCCTGAACGCTCGCGGCCTCGTCATCGGGATTGTCGTCTCGATGGCCGACCCGGGAGGCGACGAGGCGTTCGCCGGAATCGCGTTCGCGGTGCCGATCGGTGTGGCCCTGGGTACCGAAGGCGACGGCCCGTCAGGCCCGCAGATCTAGAAGGAAGACAATGACCTCGACCAAGTCCCCCGAGTCGGCCCATCCGCTCGAACAGGTGTTGTTCGAGGTCAAACGTACGATCGTCGGGCAGGACGTCCTGCTGGAGCGCATGGCCGTCGCGCTGATCGCCGACGGTCACCTGCTCGTCGAGGGCGTGCCGGGCCTGGCCAAGACGCTCGCGGTGCGTTCGCTGGCCGCCGCGATCGCCGGGAGTTTCCAGCGCGTCCAGTTCACCCCCGACCTGGTGCCCGCCGACCTCGTGGGTACGCGGGTCTACCACCAGCACTCCGGCGAGTTCCGTACCGAACTCGGCCCGGTGTTCGCCAACCTGCTGCTGGCCGACGAGATCAACCGCGCCCCCGCCAAGGTGCAGAGCGCCCTGCTGGAAGTGATGCAGGAACATCAGGTGACGATCGGCCGTGAGACGTTCCAGGTGCCGGAGCCGTTCCTGGTCATGGCGACGGAGAACCCGATCGAGTCGGAAGGCACCTACCCGCTGCCCGAAGCGCAGGTCGACCGCTTCATGATGAAGGTGGTCGTCGACTATCCGACGCAGGCCGAAGAGCAGGCGATCGTCGCGCGGGCGCTGCGTCCGCCGGAGCCGCCACAGCCGATGGTGACGGCCGAGGACCTGGTCGCGATGCGGGCCCGCGCTCAGGAGGTGTACGTCGATCCGGCGATCGTCGATTACGCGGTACGGCTGGTCGCCGTGACGCGTTCCCCTGCCATGGCCGGGCTGGGCGAGCTGGAACGGTACGTCACCTACGGGGCGAGCCCACGGGCGTCCATCGCGCTCGTCACGGGCGCCCGGGCGCTGGCGTTCCTGCGCGGTCGCGAGTACGTCCTGCCGCACGACCTGTCCGAACTCGCGCTCGACGTGCTGCGTCACCGCCTAGTGCTGTCGTACGAGGCCCTCGCGGACGATGTCGACGCCGACACGATCATCACCAGGGTGCTCGGCGCCGTCCGAGCGCCCGACGTCGTCCTGCAGAAGCGCTGAACCATGGCCACCGCCCCCGAGAAGCTCCTGCTCCGCCTGGAGTGGAAGGTCGTCCGCCGACTCGACGGCCGGCTCCAGGGCGCTCATCGCACGGTGCACCGCGGCTCCGGGATCGACTTCACCGGGTTACGCGCGTACGGCGACGGCGACGACGCCCGGCACATCGACTGGAATGTCACTGCACGGCTGGACGAGCCGCACCTGCGCGTGTTCACCGAGGACCGCGAGCTGACGGTGTGGCTCGTGCTCGACCGGTCGGCGTCGATGGCGGCCGGTCAGCCGGGGCGTGGCAAGCACGACGTGCTCGCCGAGCTCGCGCTCGTTCTGGCTCGGCTGTTCGGCCGGGGTGGTAACCGCGTCGGCGCCCTGCTGTTCGACACCGGGATGCTGCGTGTCGTGCCGCCCGGCACCTCCCGGCGGCACGCGCTGCGGATCGGCGCCGAGCTGGAACGCACCGCCGAACGTACCGCTGGATCGAGCGGCGGCAAGCTGGAACGAACCGCTGGGGTGCGCGGTGGCAAGCTGAAACGCACCTCCAAGGCGCGTCCCGGCGTCACCACCGACCTGGCGGAGATGCTCGATGCGGCCGGACGGCTCGCGCGCCGCCGCGCCCTCATCGTCGTCCTGTCGGACTTCATCGGCGACGGTGACTGGGAACGCTCGCTCCAGCGCCTGGCCCGGCGGCACGAGGTGGTCGCGCTGCGGATCGTGGACACGGCCGACGACGTACTGCCCGAGGCCGGACTGATCGTGGTCGAGGACGCCGAGACCGGCGAGCAGCTCGTCGTCGACTCCGCCGACCCGCTGTTGCGGGTACGCTTCCGCGCCGCCGTCGACGCCCGCGACGCCCGGCTCGCGGCGGGCATGCGCCGGGCCGGGGTGCCCGTCCACCGCATCGACACCGACCGCGATCTGGCCGAGGCGCTCGTCGAGGTCGTCGTCCGAACCCGGGACCGGTCGCCATGACCGAGCCCATCAAAGGCGAAGGAGGGCTCATGACCCTGTCCTCCCCGCTGCTGCTGGTTGTCGGACTGCTCGTCACAGCGGCGCTCGCCTGGGCAGCGGTCGTCTCGGCGCGCCGCCGGACGGCCGCGCTCGCCGCGGCCGGTGTCGCTGTGCCGGGCGGACGCCGGGCGTACCTCGGCATCGGCCTGACGATCGCCGGCGTCGCCGTACTCGCGATCGCCACCGCCGGACCCGCGGCCATGGTGCCCGTCCCACGGACCGCGGGCACCGTCATCCTCGCCATGGACGTCTCCAACAGCATGGGTGCCGACGACGTCGCGCCCACGCGGCTGGCGGCCGCGCAGCGGGCGGCGCGCGCGTTCGTGGCGGCGCAGCCCGATAGCGTCGACATCGGAGTCGTCGCGTTCGAGAGTGGCGCGCTCACCACCGCACGGCCCGCCGCCGACCACTCCATCGCGCTCAAGGCCATCGACCGGCTGAAGATCACCGGCGGTACCTCGCTGGCCACGGCCATCACGGCCTCGCTGACGGCGATCACCGGCAAGCAGGTGGCCATCGGCCGCGACGGCACCGCCCCCGACATCGGCTACTGGCCGTCGGCGACGATCGTGATGTTCTCGGACGGTCAGGACCGGGGCTCGGACGTCGAACAGGCGGGCGTCGAACAGGCCGCCGCCGTGGCCCAGAAGGCAGGCGTACACATCCACACGGTCGGGGTCGGCACGACGGCCGGTGCGACGGTGCAGGACCGCGGCTACCACCTGCAGACCTCGCTCGAAGAGGACACCCTCACCTTGATCGCGCAGACCACCGGCGGCGCCTACCGCCCCGCCTCCGACGCCGCGCGCCTCGACGGGATCGCCGACACGATCGACCTGCGGCTCACCGTCTCCGACGAGCCGCTGCCCCTCGCCGGCGGGCTGATCGGGCTCGCCCTCGCGCTGCTCGCCGCAGGAGCGGCGCTCACCGTGCTCCGGTCTGGACGGGTGATCTGAATGGTGTTCTCATGGCCGTGGGCGCTGCTGTCGGTGCTGGTCATCCCGCTGATCTTCGCCATCCGCGAGTGGGCTAGGCGCCGCCGTCGGCGGGCCGTCGTGCGTGTCACTTCGATCGCGCTCGTACGGACTGCCCTGCCCAGTCGTACGCGCTGGACGCGGAAAATCCCCGCAGCACTGTTCATTGCCGGACTCGCGCTGCTCGTGGTCGGAGCCGCGCGACCGCAGGCGTCGGTGCCGGTGCCGATGAAGTCGGCGACGATCCTGCTCGCGCTCGACACTTCTGGCTCCATGTGTTCCACGGACGTCGACCCCAACCGCATCACCGCCGCGAAGAAGGCCGCCGCGGACTTCATCGAGTCGCAGCGGGGCGGCCCGCGCATAGGCCTGGTCACCTTCGCCGGCAACGCGGGCCTGCTCGTCCCTCCCACCGACGACACCAAGTCGCTGATCGACGCGCTGGACGGACTCACCGTGTCGCGCGGCACCGCGATCGGGCAGGCCATGCTCACCTCGATCGACGCGATCGCGGAGGTGGACCCGTCAGTCGCCGCCACCGGGGCGAACCCCGTCGCCGGCGGGGAAGGTTACGCCGGTGCCGCGATCGTCGTACTCACCGACGGCGCCAACACCCAGGGCGTCGCCCCGCAGACCGCCGCCCAGGAAGCGGCCGTGCGCCGCGTCCGCGTCTTCACCATCGGCTTCGGCACCACGAACCCGGCCCCGATGGTCTGCGACAACTCACAGTTCGACGGCGGCTTCGGCGGCTGGGGCGGCGGCTTCGGCGGCCGCGGCGGATTCGACAGAGGCCGCAACCCCCGCACCATCGACGAGCCCGCACTCAAGCAGATAGCCCAGACCACCGGCGGCTCCTACCACCGCGCCGAGAACGCCGACCAGCTCCAAAGCGCCCTCGCCGCCCTGCCTGGCAGCTTCACCGTCATCCAGCAACGAGTCGACACAGCCGCCGCCTTTGCCGCCGGCGGCGGCATCCTCATCACCGCGGCCTTGTCCCTCTCCCTCTGGTGGAACCGCCCCCGGCCTCCGACCCGCTGACGGTACGGGTAGCCGAAACGCCTCAGCGGTCCCCGCCGGTTCGCGGCGGTCCATCTCGGCGATCTCGTTCTCGCGAAGCAGGCCATGATCGTGGGCGATCGCCTGCTCAACGCCCCTCGGGGAAGCTGATCACCCCACCACCCGTCGATGCCGCGCGCCCCAGCCTTTCCACGACCTGGACCTCATCAGCGTGAACTCGGTCCCCTCGCTACTATGCCCGGCGTGAGCGATGACCCTTCTGCAATGAGCACCGGGCGCCTGGAGGCGTTCAGCGACGGCGTGTTCGCCATCGCGATCACCTTGCTGGTGCTGGAGATCCGCCTGCCCGAAGGCTGGGAAGAGGACCTCGGGGGCGCGCTGATAGGCCTGTGGCCGTCCTACCTCGCCTACGTGGTGACGTTCCTGCTGGTGGGGATGATCTGGATGAACCACCATCGGATGTTCCACTTCATCCACAGGACTGATGGCATGTTGCTGGCCCTCAACGTGCTCCTCCTGATGGATGTCGCCTTTCTGCCGTTTCCCACGCACGTGCTAGCAGAGGCGTTGCGCTCCGAACACGGCACCCAGATGGCCGCCGTCTTCTATGGAATCGTGCTGGTGATCGGCGGCATTTTCTACAACGCCGTGTGGTGGTACTCCTCGTTAGGACACCGCCACCTCGGCGGGCACATCACCCCGGCGGAGGCCCGCTCGTTGCGATTTCGCTGGGGAATGGGGCCGGTGCTCTATCTCGTCGCGACCGTCATCGGCGCGTTCAGCGCGATAGGCGCGCTCGTGTTCTACGTGTTGCTGCTCGTCTTCTACATGTTCGACATGCGCCCCAGGCGAAAGGCCATGTAGCACCACGTTTCGCGCCCTTGCTGTGCGGGCGGCGCCGTGCGTCAGTGCTTCGCGGCGCAGTCGTAGAGGGTAGTGCTGCCTCCAGCCATTGGACTGCTCGGTGCGGAGGCGGTGGGACTTCCCCCATACGCGGCGGCGGGGACTTCGGTGCAGTTCTCTTTCAGCCATTGCGAGCGGTGCGTGCTCGCCCCGCCCATCATGGCGCTGAAGCCGCCGAAACTGGATCCCAGGACGAAGCGTAGTTGCCCCGAACTCGTCCACTCCTTCAGCTGCTGGACGGTCGGGGCGTCGTCGATGCCGATGAAGCCGCCCATGCCGATGACGGTGGCGTCGCTGTTCAGGATGAAGGTGGAGGCGAACATGGCCCCGCCCTCGGTGGCGAGTTTGATCCGGGCGGGGCCGGACTGCTTGACGGCATAGTCCAGGATTTTGCGCTGGTCGGAGGTGAGCTCGGCGCCGCCGCCGGGGAAGCCTCCGGAGAACCCGGGTGGCATGCCACCATTTCCGCCGGGAAATTCCCCAGGAAGTCCTTCGGGGAGCTGCATCCCTTCCGGGAGCTCCATGCCTGATGGGAGTCGCATCCCTCCTGGGAGCTTCGTGCCTGGCGGGAGCTGCATGCCTTCCGGGAGTTCGAAGCCGCCCGGAGCCGGGCCGCCTCCGCCCGCCCCGCGGCCGAACGGCATGGTCGGCGGCCCCGCGGTGGGGTTGGCGCCGCCCATCGCCGATGTGGAGCCGGGGACGCTGATCGCCCAGGCCGCAGGCCCCGAAAGCACCGCCAGGACCGCGACGCCGACGGCGGCGGGCAGCAGCTGTGGCCGCCCGGCGGGCAACAGCCGCCGACCCGCCGACAGCAGGAGCAGGACGATCGCCGCCACCCCGGCCGCGCCCACAAGCCACGCCACCCAGCCGTTCCAGGACGGGGCCCGCCCGATCACGACATACGCCCAGGCCGTGGTCACCGCGACGGCCCCGGCTCCCAGCGGAAGCGCCCAGCGAGCCCCCGCCCGGTGGGCGCGGGCCAGCGTTGTGGCGAAGCCCGCGGTGACGGCGGCGACTGCCGGGGCAAGCTGCGTCGTGTAGTACGGGTGAAAGGTCCCCTTCTGAGTGGCGAACACCAGACCGCAGACCACCAGCCAGGTACCCCACAGCACCCATCCGGCTGCGGCAAGCGGCTCACCGGGCAGCATGACTCCGCGCCAGCGCAGCACAGCGCCAGCCACGGCCAGCACCAGCGCCACCCCGCACAACGGCAGCAGCCAGCTGATCTGCCCGCCGACCTGATCATTGAAGAGCCGTCCCAGACCAGCCGCTCCACCGAACGAGATGCTGAAACCGCCCTCGCCACCGAAGATCCGGCCGAGACCGTTGTAGCCGACGACCAGGTCCCAGGCACTGCCGTCAGTGCTGCCACCGATGTACGGACGGCTCCCCGGCCAGAGCGCAACCACGGCGACCCACCACAGAGAGGACACCACGAGCACGACGCCCCCGATCAGCAACTTGCCAAGCCGCCCGAGCCAGGGACCGCGCGCCCCGACCAACCAGGCCGCCGCGAACGCCGGGATCACCATCCAGGCGGCCAGCATCTTGGTCATGAAGCCGAGGCCGATCAGGAACCCGGCCGCGCACAACCACCTCAGTCCGGAGGTTGTCCGCATGGCGCGGGTCAGCGCGTACGCCGCCCCCACCAGCGTCAGCACCAGCAGCGTGTCAGGGTTGTTGTCGCGGTTGATCGCCACCGTGATCGGGGTCAGCGTCAGAACCAGCGCGGCCAGCATCCCCGCCGCCTCACCTGCCCACAGACGTACGGTCCGGTGCAGGAGGAACACCGTGGCGATGCCCTCCAGCACCTGAGGCAGGATCATCGCCCAGCCGTGCAGACCGAAGATCTTGGTACTGAGCACCTGCGGCCACAGCGCCGCCGGCGGCTTGTCGACGGTGATCACGCCCGCCGGGTCGTACGCGCCGAACAGGAAGTTCGTCCAGCTCTGGCCCATGGACTTCACGGCGGCGGAGTAGTAGCTGTTGCCCCAGCCGAGGGAGCCCAGAGCCCAGCCGTACAGCACGGCGGCCAGGAGCAGGATCACCGCGAGCGCCGCCCGTCTGGGGAGCGGGCGGGGGGTGGATGGCGGAGTCATCTCGTACGTCACTCTCTGGAAAGGATCAGGGGGTGCTGCGGCGGAAGACGGCCAGCCGCAGCACCAGGAAGCGGACAACGGTGACCAGCACGGACGAGGCGGTGAGCACCAGCGTCTCTGCCGCGGCCGACGCCTCGGGCTGTACCTCGCGGAACAGCAGCACGGCGGCGGAGGTGACGACGTACCCGAGCAGGAACAGGAGACCGGCTCCCAGGTGTGCCCGCCCGGCCCTCGTACCGGACCAGCGGAAGGTGAGACGGCGGTTGGCCTCGGTGTTGAGCACGGTGAGGACCAGCAGCGACACCAGGTTCGCGAGCACGGGCGGCCACCAGGCGCGCAGCAGCCAGTACAGCAGAGCCTGACCGGCCGTCGAGAGCACGCCGATGGCCACGAAGCAGCCGACCTCCCAGGTGATCCGGGAGCGCGCCCTGCTGGGGGCCAGCACGGCGTCGGGGTGCTCGGCGGTGGGAGCGGGGCGACTCGGCAACGGGGCCCGCGCGGCGCCCGACGCCTTCATGCGGGCCACCCGCCACAGCCCGCGCAGATCGTCCGTGGCGGTGCTGACGACGTCGACCCGCGTGTCCACATCCTCGACCCAGTCGACCGGGACCTCGTGGATGCGCAGCCCGTTGTGTTCGGCGAGCAGCAGTAGCTCGGTGTCGAAGAACCAGGCGTCGTCCTGTGTCCGTTCGAGGAGCGGGCCGAGCACGTCCGTACGCGCGGCCTTGAAGCCGCACTGCGCGTCACTGAACCGGGCTCCGTGCGTGAGCCGGATGATCGCGTTGTAGCAGCGGGAGATCAGCTCGCGGCGCGGTCCACGTACGGTACGCGCGCCGGGAGCCAGGCGGCTGCCGATGGCGAGGTCGGAGTGGCCGCTGGCGAGCGGGGCGATCAGCGGCATCAGCGCGTCCAGGCGCGTGGACAGGTCGACGTCCATGTAGACGACGATGTCGGCCTCGCTCGCGCCCCACACCGTACGCAGCGCGAGCCCGCGCCCTTTCCTGTCGAGGTGGACCACGTTCGTTCCGGGCAGTTCGGCGGCCAATTCCCGGGCCACCTCCAGCGTCCGGTCAACGCTCGCGTTGTCCGCCACGGTGAGCCGCCAGGGGAACGGCATCCACTGACTGAGGTGTGCGTGAAGGGTACGCAGACAACCTGGGAGCGCCCGCTCCTCGTTGTAGACGGGGATGACGATCTCGACCGTGGGATGCGGAAGCTTCGAGGGCTGGAAATCCCGGAGGACGCTCCGGCCGCGGGTCGTGTTGGTCATCGATGTCCTCCGGAAACAACTGCCGGCTCTCCGGGGGTCTCGGCGATGGGCGGTACGGCGGATCGCGGCGCGCGTCTGGCCCGGATCTTCTCCTTCCGGCTTTCGACCATGGTGTACAGGGTTGGGACCAGGATCAGCGTGAGCAGCGTCGAGCTGATCAGCCCGCCGATGACCACGATGGCGAGTGGCTTGGAGATGAACCCGCCGCCACCGGTGATCCCCAGAGCCATCGGCAGCAGGGCGAAGATCGTTGCCAGCGCGGTCATCAGGATGGGACGCAGCCTGTTGCGCCCGCCTTCCACGACAGCCTCATACAGCGGCATCCCCTGACCGCGATACTGGTTGATCAGGTCGAGCAGCACGATGGCATTGGTGACCACGATGCCGACCAGCATCAGCAGACCGATCATCGCCGCCAGCCCGAGCGACGTACCGGTGATGAGCAGCAGCCCGATCGCCCCCGTGGCGGCGAACGGGATCGACACCAGGAGCAGCAGCGGCTGGATGAGACTGCGGAACGTGGCAACCATGACGAAGAACACCAGCGCGATGGCCGCCACCAGGGCCAGCCCGAGGCTGCCGAAGGCTTCGTCCTGGTCGGCGCTGGCACCGCCGACGGAGTAGGTGGCACCGGCGGGCAGCGTCAGCTTGGCGAGTCGGCTGTCCAGGTCCGCGCTGATGGCACCGAGGTCGGCGCCGGTGCTCTTGCCGGAGACGGTGACGGTACGCTCCCCGTCGACCCGGCTGACCGAGACCGGCCCGTTGACCTGCTTGACCTCGGCCACGTCGGCGAGGTCTCCCTTCCCGGGCAGGTCGAGCTTGCGCAGCTCACCGAGTGAGACGGGCGCGTCGCCGGTGTCCACGACGACGTCGGCGGTGGTGCCGTCGAAGGTCAGCTGGGTCACGGTACTGCCGCGGAACGCCTGGGCGACCAGCTGGCCGACAGCGGCCTCGGTCAGGCCGCGCTCCGCCGCCTCCTTGCGATCGACGGTGACGTCGATGCGGGGCGCGGTCTCGGCCAGACCACTGGTCACCTCGGTGACGCCGGGGATGGCCGACATGGTCTGCTGTACGACGCGCGCCGCGTCGCTCAACGTGTCCTGCTCACTGGCGTGTACCAGGACTTCAAGCCCGTCGCCGCCGAAGCCGCCCGTCTCGCCGATGCTGATCTCTCCGGCGTCGGGCAGCTTGCCCAGCTGGTCGCGCAGGGTGTTCTCCACGGCCGCGGTCTCACTGCCCTCGCGCAGGGTGAGCGAGTAGCTGGCGCGGGCCGTACCACCGCCGCCTCCGTTTGGACCTGCGCCCGCGAACCCGACGCCGCTCGCGCCACCCACCGTGACTTGGTACGACTTGACCGCGTCGAGGCCGGTCAGGACCTTCTCGACCTCCTTGGCCTTCCTGTCGGCTGCGGCCAGGGACGTGCCGACGGGCAGGTTCTGGGTGATGTTGACCGTGTCCTGTCCCGCGTTGTCGATAAAGCTGGTCTCCAGCCGGGGGACCAGGGCGAGTGTGCCGATGAGGATCGCCAGAGCGCCGGCGACCGTCGTGAGCCGGTGCCGGGTGGCGAACCGGATCACCGGGACGTAGGCGCGCTGGAGCAGGCTGCGGCGTTCCTTCTCCTCCGCCTTGTGCCGGTCACCGTTCTTGGGCGGCTTGAGGAACCAGTAGCTCAGCACCGGTACGACGGTCAGCGACACCAGCAGCGACGCGAGCAGCGCCACCGTGACGGTGATGGAGAACGGCCCGAACAGCTCACCGACGAAACCGCCGACGAAGGCGATCGGCAGGAACACCGCCACGGTGGTGAGGGTGGAGGCGGTCACCGCGCCCGCGACCTCGCGTACACCGTTCTCGATCGCCTGCCGTTTGGGCTCGCCGTAGGAGAGGTGGCGTTTGATGTTCTCCAGGACCACGATCGAGTCGTCGACGACGCGGCCGATCGCGATGGTGAGGGCGCCGAGGGTGAGCATGTTGAGCGAGTAGTCCCAGGCCCACAGCGCGATCAACGCGATCAGCACCGACAGGGGGATGGAGACCGCGGTGACCAGCGTGGAGCGTACCGAGAAGAGGAAGACCAAGATGATCAGCACGGCCATGGCCAGGCCCAGGAGTCCCTCGGTGGTCAGGCTCTCGATCGACTTCTCCACCTGGGGTGCCTGGTCGTAGACGATGGTGAGGGCGGCGTCCGTGCCTAGGGCGGTGGCTAGGGCGGGCAGCTTGGCTCGTACGTCCTCGGAGATCGACACGGCATTGCCGCCGGGCTTCATGGTGATCGAGACGCCCAGGCTGGGCTTGCCGTCGGTGCGGGTGAGCGTGGTCGATTCGGCCAGGCCCAGCTTCACGGTGGCCACGTCGCCCAGGCGTACGGGCTTCGGCTTCTCTTTTGTTGGGGTTGCCTGTGGGGAGCCCGGCCGCTGATTTTGGTTTTGGGGCTGAGCCTGGGCCTGGGGCTGGGATGTCTGCGCGGCGGGGGCGAGGTAGAGGTCCTTGAGATCCTTGATCGACTCGAACCTGCCGCCGACCTGGACGCTCAGCGTCGTGTCCGCATGGGTGAGGGATCCGGCGGGAATCGGCTGGCCAGCGCCCTGGATGGCGGTGGAGATCGCGCTGGTGTCCAGCCCCTTCTTCTTCAGCTCATCGGCGTCGGGGGTGATGGTGATGACCTGATCCCGGGTACCCGTGACGGAGGCCTCCTTGACCCCCTCGATGCCGGTGAGCGTCGGGACCACGTGGGTGGTCAACTGCTCGGCGAGCCGCTGCTGGGATTTGTCGGAAGCGGCGGCGAGCTGGATGACCGGCAGATCGTCGGTACTCCCCACGACAACCTTCGGCTCAACCCCGTCCGGCAGCCGGTCGGCCAGCCCGCTGACCACCTGCTGGATCTTGCTCTGCGCGTCGTCGATATCGGTCCCGAAGTCAAAGGCCACCTGGACCGTCGAGCTGGACTCCCGCGAAGTCGAGTTCACCCCGGTGACGCCGGTGACCCCGCGTACCCCCTCCTCCAGCGGCACCGTGACCCGGTCCTCGACGATCTCTGGAGCGGCGCCGGCGTATGACGCCACGACCGATACCTGGGGGAACGACAGGGAAGGCAGGAGTTGCTGCTGCAGCGCCGGCGTGACGTAAACGCCGAACGCGAGCACCACGACCGTGATGAGCGCGATGAGCCCCCGTTGGGCAAGGCTCAATCTAGCCAGAAACGACATCTTTCCACTTCTCTTTGCATGGGGGTCAGATCGCACGGTGCGCGGGAACGGGCGAGCCGGACCACTTGGGTCACCACTTCAAGCCTCGGGGCGTGGCTTTGGGCGGGCGTCCGCCTGGAGGAGGGTTCTGATCTGCGGCGATCGCAGTAGACGCGGGCGCGGGCTACTGCGTCCGCGGTTCGTGGGCGATCAGCTGGCCCGCTTTTGTGAGTAGGGGGGCGCCGTGGCCCCCGCCTTCGGTTTGCGGGCGATCAGGGGGCTGCGGTGGCCCGCGCCTGTGGTCTCTATTTGGGGGCGATCAGCGGGACTGGGGACGGACGAGACCAGTCTCGTACGCGATGATCACCAGCTGGGCGCGGTCGTGCGCCTTCAGCTTGGTCATGGCCCGGTTGACGTGCGTCTTTGCGGTCACCGGGCTGATCCCCAGCAGATCGGCGATCTCGTCGTTGGTACGCCCGTGGGCCACCAGGATCATCACCTCGCGTTCGCGCTCGGTGAGCACAGCAAGATCTTCGGGCACATGCTGGGCCGAGACGCCGCGCCCGTCCAGGAAGCGGGTGATCAGCCGTCGGGTCGCCAACGGGGACAGCAGTGCCTCGCCCCTGGCTACCACCCTGATGGCCTCCTGCAGCTCGCCGGCCTCCACGCTCTTGCCGAGGAACCCGCTGGCACCCGCCTGCAGCGCGGCGAAGACGTACTCGTCGATCTCGAACGTGGTCAGAACCAGCACCCGTACTCCGGCAGTGGCCTCATCGCAGGTGATCTCCCTCGTCGCGGCCAGACCATCCATTCCGGGCATACGAACGTCCATCAACACCACGTCGGCCATGGTCTCCCGCGCCAGCCGTACGGCATCATGACCGTTGGCAGCCTCGCCGACCACCTCCAGGTCCGGGGCCGAGTCGATCAGCACCCGAAACCCGGCACGGACCAGCGCCTGGTCGTCGGCCAGCAGCACTTTGACGGTCATGACCTGTTCTTCCTTGAGACGGGGAGCGTGGCGTGCACCCGAAACCCACCACCGTCCACGGGCCCAGCGAGGAAGGTCCCATCGACTGACAGGGCTCGCTCCCGCATACCGATCAGCCCGTGACCGGTCCCGTTCCCGGAGGAGGCTCCACCCGCATCACTCCGCCCGTTGTCGGCCACATCGACGATCACCTCGTCGGCGGCGTAGTCGATCCGCACGGTCGCGGTCGCCCGCGGCGCATGCTTGCTCACGTTGGTCAGCGCCTCCTGAACGATCCGGAACGCGGCGAGGTCCACGGGAGCAGGCAACGGCCTCGGATCGCCGTAGATGAGCCAACCCAGCTCCAGCCCGGCCGCAGTGAAGGAGTCGACCAGCTCAGGCAGCCGATCCAACCCCGGCGCAGGCTCGGTCAGCAGCTCCTCGCGGCTACCTGGCCGCCGCAGCAGCCCCACTGTCGTCCGCAACTCGTCCAACGCCTCCTTGCCCGCTTCGCGAACATGGCCCAGCGCCGTACGGGCCTGCTCGGGTTCGGTCGCCAGCAAATGCGCGGCAACCTGCGCCTGTACGTTGATCAGCGCGATGTGGTGAGCGAGAACGTCGTGCAACTCCCGCGCGATGTACAGCCGTTCCTCCATCACCCGCCGTTCGGCCTCCTCCTCACGCGTCTCCTCGGCTCTGCGCGCCCGCTCCTCGATGGCGGCCACATAGGCCCGGCGACTGCGCAGCGAGTCCCCAACCGCGGTGGCCATACCGATCGACGCGATGGGTGCCAGCATCTCGGGCGTCAGCCACGCGCTTCCACCGAACGCCACCCTGGCCACAGTGACCCCGAGCGCGGCAAGTCCTCCGTAGGCCCACGCGTGCCGACGCGGGACTCGCGAGGCCACTGTGTACACCGCGATCGCCGACCCAAGGTTCAACGGGCTCCGCCCGCCGTCGATCACGGCGTAGGCGACGAACCCGGCGACCGTGACGGCGAGAACCGCGCGGGGCCATCGCCGCCGGAAGACCAGAGCACCGCAGACGACCGAAGCCAGCACGATGCCGTAAGCAGTGAGGGGCTGCATTTGGCCGCGCCACTCCGCGCCCGGCGGCGGGGGCGCGCCCGGCGCCAGCAGGGTCATCGCATACACGCACACGGCCAGGATCGTGTCGGCCACATAGGGTCGGGAAAGGAGCTCCCGTCGCAGCCAAGTCACGGTACGCACCCCTAAACAGTAGGTCTGACCTGGGCGAATTCCCTCATCCCGTGGTACCCCTCGGCTCTACTGCGACCGCAGTACGGCCGGGTCGGGGTGCTGCGAGGTCAGGTGATTCGGGCGCACGACCAAAGTCCGGAGGGCGAATCGGCCTGGCGGAGCCGACGCGCACCTTGTCGGCAGCCGCAGCAGACACCGGGGGTGGCCGAGGCTGGGTCGGCGCACGGCCCCAGATCGCGGTGCCACCGGTCACGCCCTGGAGCCAAGGTGTGGTCCTCAGGCTCGTCAGTTGCGTCGATCACCGGCTGCAACTGCGGTTTATCTTCTGGACGAAACGGTTGCATTTCGTCATAAACCGCCACGGCCAGCCGAGGCTACTCCTCCTCGGGTGCTCTGCGGGCGGCTCCGCCTCGGCACGCGGGCAGCGCATGAAGCGTTACCTGCGGGACGCGTTCATGTGCCGGACGCACTATGCGGCCCAGCTCAACGGTAACGCTCAGCGCGTCGGCGCCATCCTCTTCCGCGCATCCAGAAGGGCACTGAGGATCTTGTCCTGGTGGTCGTGTCGGCATGGTGGACCTCGGGGGTTCGAGGCCCAGGCGGGGGAGAGTCCTTGGCGGATTTCGAAACCATGAATCGCTGAATCTCAGAAAGGTATACCTCCGCGGAGGTGCCCACTTTCAGGCTGGAAGCATCCTTGGACCATCTGCCGGAGGGTGACGTTTCCCATGCGGTGAGTATGGAGCTGCGGCTCAGGGCCAGTCGAACTCTCCCCTTCGCACGCCAATCACAAAGGCGACCCAGTCCGAACGACTGAACTCAAGAACGGTTCCGTCGGGTGAGTTGGAGTCCCGGACGTAAGCAGAAACTGGGCCGAACGCAACCTCCACGCACTCGCCCGACGCACTCGCGGAACTCTTACACCAGATCAGCTCAGGCGGATCGCCAGGACCTTGAGTCATCAAGCTATCCTCCAATGTCGGTACTGAGAATAGCCCGGCCAGTCAAGATCGTACAGAGCTGCTCAAACTGGCGGCAACGCTGGCCGGCGGTACTCCAGCGCGCGAGAACGGGACGGCCTCATCTCATGCCGTCAGCGACGTCGGTGATGAACGAAAGCGATTCGGCTGGGCTCAGCGCCTCCTCGAGGATGGCCTTGAAATCGGCATGGACGTCGGAGATTCGTGGATCCTCGCCGGTGACCGTCTCATGGAGATCACCGCATTCGATGTGCAGCAACTCACCCAGTCCGCTATCGAACTTCAGCAAGGTAAAAGCGCCGCGAAGCATGCCGATGTGGGACCCCACGCTGAATGGCACGATCCTGATATTGATCTGTTCGCTACGCTCCGCAACACTCACCATATGCCGAAGCTGGGTCGGCATAATAGTGCGATCTCGACGCACCCCGACATGTCGGCGAACTACCGCTTCGTCGAGCACAAAGATCTCACGCGGGGGAGTCGAGCGCTGCCTCAATGTCTCCTGGCGCATGAGGCGGAGCTTGACCAAGCTATCAAGGGCATCCGGATCATGTTCGGCGTGCGCGAGAGATTCCGCATACGCCTGTGTCTGCAGCAGCCCGGGGATGGCCAAGGGCTGGAACTGCCTAATTTCGGATGCTCCCGCTTCGAATCCTACGTAGGCCAGATAGGCGTTACTCACGTCATTCTTGAAGTCGCTCCACCAGGCCTTAGCGCGCGCTCCCTGATTTAGCCTATGGAGTTCGTCCATAAGAGCAGGGTCGGTGACACCGTAGAGACGCCCCAGTGCGTCTAGATCAACCTTAGATATTCCGGTCCGCCCGCCCTCGACTCGGATCAACTTAGACGTGTGCCATTCCAGAGCTTTGGCGACGTCATCCTGAGTCAAACCGCGTTGCCTACGCAGCTCCGCCAGCCTTCTCCGGAGGAGCGCTCCCTGGATCACAGGGCCGCATTGATCCACCGCACCGCACCTCACCTTCCGTAGTCGCCCATGGCTTGCCTACTTGCAGCGCGCAACGTGACGAGCCCACGCTACCCCAACCCTCTTAGGGGTCCCTCGACTGCCTGATGACCTCACCCAGCAGTACAGACATCTGCCCATGTTCCCGGCGTGGCGTGTTGTGCGCCGGTTCTTTACCCTCTGCTAGGGTATGCCATGCAAGGTAGTAGTTTGCTACCTTGCACAGCGATTGTACTGACGGAGTGTGATGCTCATCACGGGGCTTGATGCGGAGAGGTGACCCGCGGACGCGACAGGAGTATTCGCGGGGGAAAGCAGCCAGAGGTCTGAGGAGGTCGCTACGACACAAGATGCGATAGGCCACCGCTCTGGGCAGCCACAAGAAAAGTCTTGGCAGTCGGGGAGGGAAAGTGTCCAGAGTCCTGTGGCACGGGATGGCGGGTGCCGATCTAATGGGAATCGGGAACAGGGCCGTCCTGCGCAGGCTTCTGAAAACAGCAGAGGAAGACCTCCGCTTCCCGCCGCGCGAAAACTCTTCCGACGAGGGGTGGGTCCGTGGCTGCGAGGGGAGGATAGCGTGGCGACGCGCGACTCCGGCCTTGGGGGACCCGAGTGCTTGCGATGAATCGGCCGACTATTACTTGGTATATCGCGAGCCCACCGAAAAAGAGTATCGCAATTCAGAGAGTGGGCATATAGCCTTCTGCATCATGCGCGTGCTGCACTGCTCGGACTTGGAATCGCTTGGAACATAGTCAAGGCCAGTCGATGCCGAGACGCCTTGCCAGGTCTTCCGTCAGCTGATCGCCGACTTCGACATCATTATCGACCTGATTTGGCTCCTGCCCGCTCTCCTTGGCCTCGCGTTCAAGGTAGCGGGCAATGAGCTCACCTTCCAAGCCTTTATTGAGCAAGGGAGAGATGAGGGCCACGAATCTGCCATGGCGGGTGATGATCGCAGGCTCGCCGGAGTCATTAATCTCCTGTATCACTTCGGCCGTTCTCTGATTGAGGTCGCGCATCTTGTAAATACGCACGTCTCCTCGACCCGCTCGTGACTTCTCAACAGTCATAGGACATCCCCGCAAATCTGCGTACTACCTTTGTACTACATCTATCCTTCCGATGCGACCCAAGGCCGCAATACAGACAAGGACTTGGCCATGAGCATCCCCGCCACCGAGCCGACTCCGTCGGCGGCGAGCGACGTGTCCCAGGCTGCCGACCTGCGTGTAGCTGCGCGGTGGCTGGTGGGAAGCAGCGCTTCGGTGGTCGCCTTATTAGTCGTCCCAATTCAGTTACGAAACTTTTCGGATCTCACAGAAGTCGGGCCGTGGGCGGTTGCGTTGGCTCTGCTAGGGTTCCTTGCCGCGCTGGCGAGCGTCGTATGGACGCTCTACAGTGCGGCGGCGGTTCTGGCCGTGCCCCGTCGAAGCATCGGCGAGCTTGCCGAACTCGACCGTGCGGACAACAGCAATTATCCGGATTCCCGCGTAGAACCACCCACGTCAGCGCTCATCACTTATCTGGTTGACAAGCGCCGCGCAGACTTGCTGGGGAGCGCTCGGGATGCTGTCTGGCAACTCGCCACGGACATGGTTATAGCCCACAAGGCATCAATGCTGCCTCGAACGGGAGAAAAGATACAAATAGGTACACGCGAGTACGATCTAGGAAGCTCTGCGGACAACGCGGCGTTGGCGACTCTTGTCCTCGACCTCGAGAGACGCGCCCAGCGCGTCGTGGACGCTGCAGCGGCCTTCGAAACTCAGCAGCGCTATGAACGATTGGCAAAGGGCATGAAGCTGGTGGGCGCGCCCTTCGCTGCCGGCTTTCTGCTTCTCCTGTGGTTACAGACGCTTCCAGCTGCATCTATGGCTGTGAAGACTCCGACCAGTGTTCAGATCGTCGTACCGGCGTCTGGGAAAGATCCCTGCAGGGGAAAGGTTCTGGAGGGCGTCGCCGTGGGCGGCACAATGGACGCCCCGGTCGTAGTGATCCCCTCGCAGCCGGGTTGTCCCGCCAGGAAACTTACCGACACGGACGAGTTCATCGTCATACCACGCACCGCCAAGTAGCTCTCACAAGACCGCCTGCGCTTGTCAGCTTCACAAGCAGGCCGGCGTGGCGGACGTTGCTAGTGATGGCAGGTCGATATCGCGCCTGGACGAGGTGGCATCAGAGCCCCGGACATCCCAGCTGTGCGTCGAGCCCCGCGGAGAGGCGGCCTCCGGTTCATCCGTGGCCACCAGTCGCATTCTTCTGGACGTGATGAAGTAGTCGCGTGCTTCTCGGTAGCCGTACCGCTGCAGGAAGGCGTCGCGGCCTAGTTGGTCGTGCTCCTCGATAGCCGCCAGGACCATCTCGCGATCGAGCTCGGATAAAGCTATTGGATCACGATATGCCTGGAGACCGGCAGCCGTGTGGATGCTGGGCCTCCCTCTGGCATCGAGCACGGGCTGGACTGGCGACCAGCCTGTTCGATGCGGTATGCCCGTTCACTCCGGGTCGGGCCCGGTGCTCCGCCCCTCTGCCGTCGGGCGTCTGAGTAGCTTGTCGATGCTGCGGCGTTCGCGTTTGGTGGGGCGGCCCGCGCCTCGAGTTCGTACGGCCACGGTGACGATCTCTTCGCGCGGAGGGGGCGGAGGGCTTTGTCGATGTAGCATTCGGCGGCCACGGGGGCGCCGACGCGCTTGGTGATGATCCGGGAGACGACCACTATGCGTTCGTGGCCCTCGTGCCGCAGGCGGACCTCGTCACCGACCCGGACGACATGCGCGGGCTTGACCCGCACCCCGTTAAGGGTGCTGTGGGCGGCTGCTGTGGCGTAGCCGGAGTGCGGCGACGACGAGCAGAGCGACCGTGCCCGCGGTGAGGATGGCGTTGCTGGTCAGATCCTCCGCCGGGCTCGCCGGCTCGATGGACTTCCATGGGAAGGAGTGCCAGGCGTAGGTCAGCATGGCCCCGCCGGCGAGCGCCAGGCGGTGGGCGTCCGACCAGCCGGGGCGGCGCGACCAGCGGACGATCAGCGTGCCGACGGTGACGAACAGGGCCAGATAGATGACCACGCTGAGCCACGCGGGGAGGGGAAGCGCCTTCGCGAGCCACGGCGACAGGCCTGTGGGGTCGACCGCGTACAGCAGTACGAAGACCGCTCCCGCAACCAGCGCGAGTGCGCCCGCCGCCCACGGGCTCGGGGCACGGCCGGCGGTCGGCAGGGCGGTGCGCCTGCCGAGGCTGAGGCCGATGGCGATGATCGCGGCGATCACTACGCCGGCGCCGATGAGCTGGGGCGCGGAGGCGACGCCGTCGCGGTTCATCGTGACGCGGGTGCCGAGCAGGACGATGGCCAGGAACAACGCGCCTGTGACAGCGAAGCCGACCTTCCCCAGCCACGGTGTGGTGCGCCGTGAGCCGGCGAGGATTTCCACTACCGCGATCGGGACGCTGATGCTGAACACCGTGTGGACGCCCACCATGAACAGCGTCCAGGGCGCGGCTATGCCGAGAGCGGGGATGAAGCCGTAGTCGAGGATGCGCACGCCGGACCAGTTCGGGTTCCACAGCGTCTGGGTGGTGTACGCCTCCTCGATCATGCCGTAGGCCAGCGCGAGGGTCATCATGGTGGGCCACCCGCGTCCGGTACGGCGGGCGAACTCACGGATCAGTAGCGCGCCGGTGCCGTATGGGGCCAGGGCGATCACAAAGACCACGCTGATGCTGGTGACCGGCGCGTTGCCCATCAGATATTCGGCCACCAGGGGAGCCAGCACGATCAGTCCGAGCACGGGTGCCAGGCGAGTAAGTAACGGGATGCGGGGGTGGATGGGTGATTCAGATGCGGTGGCTCTGGTCATGGCGCCCTCCAGGGGCGGGTGAGGGTGGGTGGGGCGTGGGCGCCTCACCCTGCACACAAAGAAAACCGCAGACAGCGCATTTTTGCAACCTATGTATAAACGCAGGGTCTGTTAGAATCGCGACGTGACTGCTGAGCCGGGACATCGCGAACGCAAGAAGCTGCGGACACGCCGCGCCCTGGTCGAGGCGGCCGTGCGCCTGTTCGAGGAGAAGGGCTACGACAACACCACCGTGGCCGACATCGCGGCCGCGGCCGACGTGGCTCCCCGCACCTTCTTCACCTACTTCCCCAGCAAGGAAGACGTGCTGTTCCTGCCTGTCGAGGGCCGGTCGGAGGCGCTCGTGGCGACACTGGCCGACCACCCGCCCGGGGAGCCCCCCGGTCAGGCGCTGCTGCGGCTGTACGACGCCATCGTGCGGTCACAGGCAGAAAGTGATGGCCTGGACATCGTGCTGTCCCCCGTGCGAGCCCGGCTGATCATGACCGAACCTGCCCTGCGCGCCCGCGCCGTGACACTCATGTCCGACGCGCAGCCCCGGCTCGCCAAGGCGCTGCACCAGGCCTACTCCGACCAGCTCGACCTCATCACGGCAGCCGCCGCCGTCGGCAGCTTCCTGGGCGCCATCACCTCGGCCGAGATGATCGCCCGCGAACGCGGCGACTCTCCAGAGCAGGTGATGGGCGCGGGCCGGAAGGCCGTGGAGATCGTCGCCCGCGGCCTGGCCCACATGGATGATCCCGACCCGAGCGCACCCGGGAAGTTCAGCGTTTCGGTCGCGCCATAAGCCACTGATCCCTAGCGCTTCAGAATGCACTGCACTGTTACAGGCCAGTAGGGGGCTTGTCGGCGGTGCGGTCAGGTACTCGTGCGGGTGAGCAGGCGCAGCCGGCAGTCCAGGCCGTGGTGCACGGTGTGTCAGGCGGGCCAGGCTGTGAGGGCGACTTCGGCCAGGCGCTCGAGGTCTTCGTGGCTGGCTCCGTCGCAGGCTTGGGTGTTCATGCCCTGGACGACGGCCGCGTAGAAGGTGGCCAGTGCGCGGGCGTCGGTGTCCTTCGGTAGGCGGCCGGCGAGGACGTCGCTGGTGATCTTCTCCTCGATTGCGTGTTTGGTTCCCTCGCGTACGGCGCGGAGTTCCGCCTTGACGTCTTCGGACGCCGGCGTGCAGTTGGTCGCGCCGCTGATGACCAGGCAGCCCGGGGGATGGCTGGGGTCTAATGAGGGAGCCCGTCATGCCTGTACACGCCCTGCCCAAGACGGCCTACGCCCGCACCGTCCGCGGATCCGGCCCCGGACTGGTCCTGGCACACGGCGCCGGTGGCGGCGTCGAAGCAAATTTCGGCCCGATCCTGGACGGGCTCGTCGCCCGCCACACTGTCGTCGGCGTCGACTATCCGGGCGCCGGAGCGACCCCCCGGTCTGAGGTGCCCCTGGACGTGGACGACCTGGCCGACCAACTGGTCGGCGCCGCGGACGCCGAAGGACTGGACACCTTCGCGATCGCCGGGTTCTCCCTCGGCGGTTCTGTGGCGATCTGTGCCGCCGCCCGCTACCCCGACCGCGTCAGCGCCCTTGTGCTGACCGCCGCCTTCGCTCACCGGGACGCCAAGCTGGGCCTGGCCGCCAGCCATGGTTCGTTCCGGGGCCTTCCCAATGCTCGGTGAGCCGCCATTCGTCCTTGGCTGGGACATCAGCGGTGTCGTCGAAGAGGTGGTGCCCGGCGTGACCCGCTTCCAGGTCGGTGGCGAGGTCTACGGCATGCCGTTCTTCCCCCGCCAAGGCGGCGCGTACGCCGAGTACGCCGCCGTGCCGTCCCGCCAACTGGCCCGCAAGCCCGCCACCATCGACCACACCCACGCCGCGGCCCTGCCGCTCGTTGGCCTCACAGCCTGGCAGAGCCTGGTTGACACCGCGAAGATTCAGGCCGGACAGCGGGTCCTGATCCACGGCGGAGGTGGTGGGGTGGGTCACCTGGCCGTACAGATCGCCAAGGCCCACGGCGCCGAGGTCATCGCCACCGCCAGCGCGGCCAAGCACGACTTCGTCCGCCGCCTCGGCGCGGACGAAGTCATCGATTACCGCACCGACGACTTCACCGAAGCTGTCACTGACGCCGATATCGTCCTGGACACCGTCGGCGGCGACTACGGACCGCGCTCGATACGCTCACTGCGCCCCGGAGGGCTCCTGGTCACCGTGGTAGACCGGACCAACACCGCACTTCGGGACGCGGCCATCGCGGCCGGGAGGCGGTTCGCCGGCGTCACAGTCGAACCCGACTACGTGGGGCTGCAGGGCATAGCCGACCTGGTTGAGGCTGGAAAGCTGTACCCGTACGTGGAGCACACCCTGCCGCTGGCCGAGGCCGCCAAGGCTCACCAGCTCATCGAATCCGGCAGCACCCAAGGGAAGATCATTCTTACGGTCTGAGCTGTCCCGCATGCGATCACTGCGAGCCGCGACTGTGCTCCGGCTCGGGGAGAAGCATCACAAGAGATGTCCTTCGCCACCGGCCTTCGACTGCAAAGGACACCCGGCGCTTCGGGAAGCGTGAACCGTGCTACTGGCAACCCGGGAAACGATCAGCTCCCATCCCGAAGCGGTCTCCATTCCGCGCTCTCCCTCGCAGGTCACCCGCACTCGTGAACAACCCCTGATGAGCCTTTGCGATCATCCGGTCGCCTTGGTGTCCCAGTCGGTCCGGTAGTCGAAGATCCAGGTCATCTTCTCGGGGTTGCCCAGTTTGCCGAAGATCCGGATCGCGTACGCGTTGATGATGCGGCCGACCGGCCCCGCCGCCTTGCTGGCGTTCTTGCGGGTCGTCTCCTTGATGACGCGGTCGACGCGGGGGCGGCGCTCGGCCTCATAGGCGGTGAACGCTTCGGCGTAGGGGAGGTCGCGTAGGCAGCGGGCGAGCTGGATCGCGCTCGAAGCCGGCGTATTCCTCGCTGTCGAGATCGAAGGAGACCAGCAGGTCGTACAGGTCGGTTGGGTGAGGCATGAGGGCCTTTCGATGAACGGCTGAACAGGTGCTCGGCATGGCCCGGGCACCTGTTCAGCAGGCTGCTATCTGGCGAAGACACGCTGCTATTGATCACTCGGTAACGAGCGTAGAAGAGCCAGAGATCTCGTTTGGCCACCTGGCTGTGAGCTGTTTTCGCCACGGCCACGCGTCGTGTCGGTGGGCGATGCCAACGGCGGGGTCGGCCAGCCACTGGGCGTGGGGATGCTGGTCGGACAACGGTCGCCCGAGATGGCAGATGGGCCCTGCTCGGGAAGGTGTGGTTTCGCCGCAAAAGGTGAGCTGGACACTCGTTTCATATATTTCTGCAGCTAGTGAGGCTGTCATCCAGATGTATGCCGGTATGAGCGTTTCCTGAGGGTTTGCTGTGAATGTGATCATCGCGGCGATGTGGTCTGTTCGTGGCGACCTGCGCTCTTTACGGACAGTCACGTTGACGAACGGTCAGCTCTTACGTGGACTGGATCGATCTTCCCTGCAGGAGGCCTCTGTGGCCGTGTGGAGCTCGAGGTGCTCTCGGCTCCATATGTCACTGTGCGCGAATCTTGACGGTTCGTGTCGCTTTATGGCCTGATTCGGATGTTTTGCGCTTATGGCCTTTATGTCGGCCTTATGCGCTGGCTTCCTGCGTGAGTGGAGTACTTGTGTCGTTATCGCCTCCCCAGCGGCCTCGTGTGCCCAGGTCGAGTCGTCCTCGTGGTCGCGCCCGGTTACGGCGTGCCGTCGTGGTCGTCCTCACGATGGCGTTGGTGGCCTCGCTGGCGCCGCCGTCGTCGGCTCTGGCCCAGGCATCGTCCGTGGCTGGCGAACCGCATGTGCTCAGCCGGTTCACGTCGTGGCTGAGTGATGCGGTGGCCGGTTGGTTCGCCGAGGATCCGAAAGGTGAGGTACGTCCGGGGAAGGGCGAGATCACCTTGCCTGGCCGCAGCGCCGACGGCCGGACAGGCCGGCCGGTGGCGCAGCCGCCGGGCAAGCGGGTCAAGGAGGTCGCGGGCAAGCGGTCGCGGTTCGCGACGGTGTTCGAGCTCGAGGACGGCCGACTGCAGGCCGAGGTGTCGTCGCAGCCAACCAACTTCCTCGACGGCGACGGCAAGTGGCAGCCAGTCGACACGCGCGTGGAGGACGCGTCGGAGGACGGGTTCCCGCACGGCAACGACAAGGCCGGGTTCTCCACGCGATTCGGTGACAGCTCCGACCGGCTGGTCAAGATCAAGCTGGATGGGCGGCAGGTCACCTTCGGCGTGGCGGGCGATGCGCGGCCGGTGTCGGCGAAGGTCGAGGGCTCCACGGTCACCTACACGGGCGTGTGGGACGGCGTCGATGTGGTTTACAAGATCACCTCTGAGGGGGTGAAGGAGTACCTGGTGCTGACCAAGGCGCCGGCGGCCGATGCGTCGTTCGCGTTCACCGTCAAGACCGGCGGGGTGCAGGCGCGGCAGAACCAGGACGGCTCGATCTCCTTCGTCGGGGAGGACGGCACCGCGGCGTTCACCATCCCGAAGCCGTTCATGATCGACGCGCAGGCGGATCCGGCCTCGCCGTACGGCAAGCGCCATTCCGACGCGGTGACCCAGAGCGTGGAGCAGCACGGCGCCGAGGCGACCATCACCCTCAAGCCGGACGCGGTGTGGCTGGGCGCGGCGGAGCGGAAGTGGCCCGTGGTGATCGACCCGACGGTGCGGATCACGCCGGAGTCGTGGGACGCCTACGTCGATTCCAGCAAGAAGACCACGAACTTCGACGCCGCCTGGCAGTTGCCGGTGGGCAAGACGAGTTCGGGTGCGACCAACCGGGCGCTGCTGCACTTCAACATGCCCTCCGATCTGCTGATCGGCACCAGGATCGACGACGCCCGCCTGGAGACGTACTTCGACCAGGCGCTCGGTGAGGCCGGTCCGGTCACGGTGGAGGCGCGGGAGATCACCGGTGACTGGCAGTCCGGGCTGGTGAACTGGAACAACCAGCCGGCCGTGGCCGCGACGCCGGCGGCGACCGTGACGCGCAATCCCGGTGAACTGTCGCGCTGGCACTCCTTCAACGTCACCAGCGTGGTCGACAGGTGGATGAACTCCGACGGCGACACCCCCGGGTTCATGCTCAAGGCGGCCGATGAGGGTACGACCGGCAAGGTCGGCGGGCCGGTGTACGAGGCGAGCGAGAACCTCTACGGCGGCGACGGCCAGTTCGGTGAGACGGCCAACCACCCGCGGCTGCTGGTCACCTGGGGTGTGCCGAGCGTGACGCTCAAGCCGGTGACCACGGCCACCTCGGTGGGGGCGTCGCTGTCGTGGACGGCCTACGCCGATCCCACGCCGGGCGACGAGTCCGATGATCTGGCCGGTTACGAGCTGCACCGCACGTGCCCGTCGGGTTGCCAGACCGGCGGCGGGTTCACCGCCGGCTACGACACGCTGATCACCACGCTGCCGACGGATGTCACCTCGTACGTGGACACCGCCAGCGGCGGCGAGCCGGAGGCGGTGGCCGACCCCGCCTACATCCACCAGGCGACGTACTGGGTCGAGGCGGTGCTGAAGGACGGCCGTCGCTCCCCGTCGCAGGAGATGACGGTGACCCTGCCCCGGCCGGGGCAGATCGCCAAGACCTTGTACGGGACGGCGGACACCACGCTCGCCTCCGGCGAGCCGTCGACCGGCCACGACCAGGTGGGCGGGCAGAAGCGGCTGCAGGTCGGCAACACCGCAACCGCGCTCGGCAACACCCGCGCGGTGGTGACCTTCGGCGATTTCGCCGCCGAGATCCCGGCCGATGCGCAGATCAGCCAGACGACACTGTCGCTGTGGGGAGCCACCTCCACCGGGACGGGCGCAAGCTTCACCGCGCACAAGCTCACCACCGGCTTCGACGAAGCAGCCACCTGGAACAGCCCATGGAGCAGCGCGGGCGGGGACTTCGACGCCACCGCGCTCGGGTCGGTGACGGGTGTGACGACCGCGCCCGGCTGGCGCACCTGGACGGTCACCGACGCGGCCAAGGCGTGGGTCGCCGATCCGGCCACCAACAAGGGGCTGCTGGTCAAGGTCGCCAATGAGGCGGGCACCGCCAAGCAGTCGGCCTCGTTCCTGGCCTCGGAGGCCGATGAGCCGGTGCTGCGCCCGAGCCTGCGGGTGACGTACGCGGAGAAGAGCACAGGCGCGTCCGCCTTCTACGTGCCGGGCACCCCCGAGCGGCTGGATTCCGGCGCCACCCGGCAGATCACCGTGGTAGTTACCAACACCACCACTGAGACCTGGCCCGCCGCCTCGACCGCGGTGAGTTACCACTGGAAGTTGCCCGACGGCACCGACATTTCCACCCCGGACAACCAGCTCAAGACCCCGCTGCCGAACGACCTCGCTCCGGGCGAGAGGGTGGCCGTCCAGGCGAACGTCAAGGCGCCGACGGTGAGCGGTGGCGGCACCAACCTGGCCGAGGGCCTGCAACTGGTATGGGACGTCCAGGACAAGCTCACCAACAACTGGAAGTCGGCCTCGCACCAGTTGCCGCAGCTGCCGCAGCAGATCCGCATCGACTCGCCGACGTCCGACCTGCTCGGGTTGGAGAAGTTCTACCAGTTCACCGGCAAGAACACCGGCGCTGGCGCGACCGCGCTGGTCAACCCGTACGCCGGAAACGTGGTGTGGAACTACAACGCTTTCTCCAACCCCTCCCGTGGCGCGCAGACGTTCGTCCGGATGACCTACAACAGCCTCGACACCAGCAGCGCATCGCTCGGCTACGGCTGGTCGCTGCAGACCTCCACGCTGGCGAAACTCGGCTCCCAGCTGTACTTCCACCCGCCCGGCCAGGAATGGCCCGATCAGGTCCGATTGACCGACGGTGACGGCACCACACACGTGTGGACACTGGACACCCACGGCCTGGACCGGCGCGACTGCGACTACACCACCTGCGACTACACCCACCCACGCGGCGTACACCTGTACCTGCAGCAGGTCGATCCGAACTCCTTCCCGCAGGAGCAGCGGGAGCTGGCCGAGCAGCGGCGCTGGGTGTTCACCAAGCCGGACCGCACCCAGTTCTTCTTCGACGAAGAGGGCTTCCAATCGGCGATCGTCGACAAGAACGGCAACACCATGTCGTTCACCTACGAACGGCGCCGTTCCAACAACAAGCCGACCAAGTTCCTGCAGCACATCACCGACGCGGCCGGCCGTAAGACGCTCGCCCTGACCTACTACCAGAAGGGCCAGGACTACACCTACGTCAACGACGCGGGCCAAGACGTCGACGACACCAAGCTGACCAACCCGCACATCATCGACAACGTCGAGTCGATCACCGACATCGCCGGCCGCAAGGTGACCTTCGCCTACACCGACAAGGGCCTGATGGCCAGGATGGTCGATGGTGCGGGCGACGACGGCGCGAAGACGTTCCGGTTCACCTACGACGCCACCCAGGGCACCAAGAACGTCAAGCTCGTCAACGTCAAGGATCCGCGCGGCAACACCACCTCGCTGAAGTACTACGAGGCGCCGGTCGACCCCAAGGACAAGTGGAAGGTCGAGACCCTCACCGACCGGCTCGACGGCGTCACCAAGTTCGACTACGTCGACCCGGACGGGCCGCAGGGCGGCATGATCCACGCCACCGTCACCGACCCGCTCCAGCACGCCACCAAGTACGTGCTCGACGCCTACGGCCGCACCGAATCGATCACCAACGCCAAGGACGAGACCACGGCGCTGGAGTGGGATCCCGACCACAACGTCACCAAGCTGACCGAGGACAACGGCGCGTACGCGACCTGGAGCTTCGATCAGAAAACCGGCTACCCGCTGGAGCTGCGTGACGCTGAGGCCAACGTCAACGACACCAACCCGACCACCCTGGCCTACCAGTCGTTCCTGAACGGCTACGTTGCCGACCTGATCGAGAAGACCTCACCTGAGGGCCGTAAGTGGCAGTTCGGCTACGACGCCAACGGCAACCTCAAGACGGTCACCGACCCCCTCGGTGTCGAGTCCGCGACGGCCGGCGACTACACCACCTCCTACGACTACGACCCGCTTGGCCAGCTGACCAAGAGCACGGACGCCAACGGCAACCCCACCGGCTTCAGCGACTACCACCCCTCCGGCTACCCGGAGAAGATCACCGACGCGTACGACAAGGTCACCGCCACCACCTACGACGTGCGCGGCAACGTCCTGACGGTCACCGACGCGCTGGGTAAGCAGGCCACGCAGACGTACGACGTCTTCAAGCGGCCGCTGGAGTCGAAGGTCCCCAAGGATCAGGACGACGGCAAGTTCATCACCACCCCGGCGCCGATCTACGACCCCAACGACAACATCACCAAGACGACCGCCCCCAACGGCGCCGTCGCCACCGCGGCATACGACAAGGCCGACCAACTCCTCGAATCCAACCTGCCGAAGGACACCCCGACCGGTGAGGAGCGCAAGGCGTCCTTCACCTGGGACCTGGCCGGCAACCTGAAGACCCAGACCGAGCCGAAGGGCAACCTCACTCCGGCTGATCCCGCCGACTACACCACCACCTACGTTTACGACCAGATCTACCAACTGACCGACGTCCTGAACGCCGAACAGCACAAGATCACCTACAGCTACGACAACGTCGGCAACACCAAGGTGGTCATCGACCCGCGCAAGAACGCCACCCCGGACGGCGGCGACTACACGGCGATCTATGGCTACGACCTCAATCATCAGGTCAAAACCGTCACCGACGCCGCCGGATACATCGCCAAGACCGACTACGACCTCGACGGGCTGGTCGTCAGTGCAACCGACCAGGAGGGTAACAAGTCCCTCACCGGCTACAACAAGCGCGGCGACGTCATCGAAACGCGCGTCCCGCACTCCGAAACCGACGGCGTCATCAAGTACGTCACCATCCAGTTCGCCTACGACCAGGTCGGCAACAAGACCAAGACCATCACCCCGCGCGGCGTGGAGCGCGGCGGCGACCTGGGCGACTTCGTCGCCGAGACCAAGTACGACAAACTGAACCGGCCCGCCGAGGAGATCTTCCCGTTCGACCGACAGGACCCGGTCTACAACAAGCCCGACAGCGTCCTGTACGCCTACGACGCGGTCTCCCGGCTGAAGGAGATCTCGGCCCCGCCCTCACACGGTCAGACCATCCGCAACATCACCACGATGACCTACTGGGACAACGGCTGGTCCAAGACCACCAACGACCCATGGGACATCAAGACCACCTACGACTACAACGACCTGGGCCTGCAGACCAACCGCACCGTCACGTCCGCGGGCGGCTCGTCGCAGCGGGCTTTGGACTGGTCGTACTATCCCGACGGCAAGCTCAAGACCCACTCTGACGACGGCGTCCCTCTCGGGCTCGACGTCGTCATGGGGGACAACTCCGACACCGGCCAGGTCACCACCACCGGCACCTGGACCCTCGGTACGGGCGGCACATCCGCTTCCAACATCGTCGGACCCCAAGCCGAGCCCGCCACCGGATTCGTCGGCTACGACTACGCCACCGCCCCCTCGGGCACCGGCCAGTCCTCCTTCACGTGGAACCTGACCACCCCCACCGACGGCACCTACAAGGTGCAGGTCCAGTACCCCTCCGGCGCGACGGCCACCAACGCCAAGTACACGGTCAAGCACCAGGGCAGCCAGGACACGGTCACGCTCGACCAGACCAAGGACAGCGGCACCTGGGTCGACCTGGGCACCTACACCTTCACCGCCGGCACCGCTCACTCGGTCACGTTGAGCGATGACGCCAACGGCACCGTCGCCGCCGACGCCGTCAAACTGGTGCGCGACAACACCGGCGACACCGACACCGAGAAAAAGGACTTCACCTACACCTACGACCCCAACGCCAACCTCACCCTGCTCGAGGACAAGTCCCCGACCGCCAAAATCGACCGGTGGGAGATCGGCTACACCGGGCTCAACCAGATCGACCAGATCCAGGAAAAGCTCAACAGCGTCCTGAAGAACACCACGACCTACCGCTATAACGAGAACAGCGCGGTGGTGGAGCGTACGCACGACAAAACACTGGCCACCTACGGCTACGACACCCGTGACCTGGTTGAAGAGGTCGTCAACAAGAAGTCGGCCACCGACACCGCGCCGAAGACCACCCGCTACACCTACACCCCCCGCGCCGAACGCCTGAAGGAAACCAAGGCCAACGGCAACACGGTCGACTACGACTACTTCCTGTCCGGCGTCCTGCGCCACTCCATCGAAAAGAAGCCCAACGCCACACTCGTCGCCGAACACACCCTCGGCTACCAGGGCAACCTGCAACGCGCCCGCGACACCGCCAAAATCCAGAACGCCGACAGCCCCGGCGCCTACCTCGAGAACGACTACACCTACACCTACGACCCCCGCGACCGCATCGCCAAAACCGTCAAAACCCCGACCGGCGGCGGCGCGGCCGAAACCGAAACCTACTCCCATGACCCCAACAGCAACGTCTGGGAAGAAGAGGTCCTCGGTAAGAAGACCACCTTCACCTACGACCGCAACCGCCTCCTGACCTCGATCACAGGCGGCCAGACGTCGACGTACACCTACGACCCGTACGGGCGGCTGCGCACCATCCAAGGCGGCGGCAAGACCTGGGAGAAGTACACCTACGACGGCTTCGACCACGTCACCAAGCACGAAAAGCTCGGCTCCGACGGCACCACCAACACGGTTACCACCTACACCTACGACCCGCTCGACCGCACCACCACCAAGACCGAAAAGGAAGGCACCGCCAACGCCAAAACCACCACCTACTCCTACCTCGGCCTCTCCGGCGAGGTCCTGGACGAAGAGGTGGCCGGCAAACTCACCAAGTCCTTCCAGTACAGCCCGTGGGGCGAACGCCTCTCCCAGGTGAAGGTCGCCGACGACGGCCGCGAGGAATCCTCCTACTACGGCTACAACCCGCACACCGACGTCGAACAGATCACCAGCGAGACCGGCGACACCCGCGCCACCTACGGCTACACCGCCTACGGCAAGAACGACGACAAACTCTTCACCGGCATCGACAAGCCGGATCCGGTCGACCCCACGGCCAAGGAGGAGTACAACCCCTACCGCTTCAACAGCAAGCGCTGGGACAACTCCACCGGCATGTACGACATGGGGTTCCGTAACTACAACCCCGGCCTCAACCGCTTCCTCAACCTCGACAGCTACAACGGCGCCCTCGACGACCTCTCCCTCGGCACCGACCCCTGGACCAGCAACCGCTACGCCTTCACCGGCGGCAACCCCATCAACAACATCGAACTCGACGGCCATGAACCGCGCCCCGGCCACTGCCAAAGCACCTGCCCCACATCCCAGGCCGCGATAGACAAGGCAAACGCCGAAAACCGCTCCGGGCACGAAAGGATGCTTGCAAACTTTGCCAAGCGGGACATGCAGAAGTGGATGGCAGAAAACGGGTATGACCCCAACACCGGGAAGCACACGCGGAAGGGGTACGATCCTTTCACTCCCTTTGCGGTCACTCCTGACTACTACGCTGGCGATGAGCGCGGCGGGAAGCGTGCCCTCTGGGATTTGGCATGGTCGCTGGCCGTCGATGACTACGTAGAGTGCTCTCGCGGTGATGTCGCTGCGTGCGCTTGGGCTGCTTCAAACTGGGTGACCCTCGGCTTGTCGAAGGTCTTGAAACCTCTCTTGAAAACAGGGAGAGGCGTCGACGCGTTCCTGCTCGCCGATGCCGGTGACGGTATGCAGTCGATCATGAAGCGTGGCGCGAAGGATCTCAAAGGAATCAGGCTGTCGCGCTCCTATGAAGGGCTGGACTACGCCCATGTCCGAAACAACCACTTCCCCAAGGGGAGCGGCGTCACATTGAATAAGGACCTCTGGCCTGAGGATATGACCAATGGGCAACTCGATGCGATCGGGCGCCAAGCGCTGGCCAACAATCCGGAGGTCGTGGGATACGACTCCGTCACGGGAATGATTCAGGGCCGGGCTGTCGTGCAGGGAGTCCGCGTTCAGTTCCAAATTCCCAGAGGAGGGGGAGAGATGCGCTCCATTTACCCTCTCGGTCCTTGGCCTGCCAGGTAGTGTAGAGCGCGTAGCGAAACGCTGACGCGAGGTGTGTGCGTGAGGTTCTGATTCACGCACACACCTGGTATATTCGGCGTGACGTGTGAAAGTCCAGAGAAAGAGGCTTGCTTGTTCGAGCTGATCATGCCAGTCGAAGAACTCGAAGTACGCTCACGAAGCCCGCTTTTCGTCGCAGGGCAGATATGGGCGGTGATCGACGGAGTCGACTTTCCGGGCGCTCGCTGGACTGATTCACCGATCTCGGTACTCGGCTCTCTGGGGACCGCCATTCAAGCTGTTCGTCGAGGCGAAGTCGGTGAAGTTTATTTCTTTGACGGGCCATATTATTTGAAGTTCATCCCAGAAAATCGCTTGGACTCCACGTCATTGAAAATCGGCGTGGTGGCCGTATGTGACCGGGATTCCGATGAAGGTGTCGCTTGGATTCGGGGGAAAGTGGCCTTGTCCGAAGTCATGCAGAAGTATCAGCTAACTATTTCTTTCTTGCGCGGATGGGCGGAGAGCCAAGGAGAGGCCGCTGTGCTCGACCTGCTGTCACATATGCCCTCTGTCACTCCGCATTGATTCATGGCCGGCGACCTTGGTCCCGGCGGACCAGAAGGACATGGGGCAAGGTATCCCTGCCGCCTCCGCTACGTCCTCGACCCGGACGTTGTCGAGGCCGCGCTCCAGCGCGCGCTGGACCGCGGCCTTCGACGGAGCATCCCGGGTCTCCTGTCGCTTGGCCCGGTTATGCCCCCGGTCTACAAATACTCCGCAAGGATCACCGTCCACGAGGCGGCGGGCAACCGCGCCGTCAGCCGGTCACCGTCAGCCTGTACGGCCAGCGGCCCCGGAAGGGCCTCCACCCGGTGCGGGTCGTCCCCGGCGGCGATCACCGAGACCGACACCGGCCTGACCGCCGCCCGGAGCCGGACGGAGAGGTCGAGATCCTGGTCGGGCGACCGGTTGACGGCGAACAGCGCCACCTGGGACCCCTCGACGGTGGCCACCGCCGACAGCGCGGGCGCCTCGCCGTACCGCTCGGTCACCAGGAGCGGCCCGGACGGCTCCACCCGCAGCACGGTGCCGCGCGCGTGCCGGGCCGTCAGCGCGAACGGGTGGAAGATCGTCTGACGCCAGGCCGGACCGCCGGGCTCGGTCCTGATCGGCGCGATGATCGCGAGCGGGCTCCGCGGTCTGCCCGTATGCCCCCGGTGCGGTTGGGATAGGCCATTGCATGACGCTGCGGAGGCGCCGGGTTCCACGGGCCCGGAACTGGGCTCCTTCCTGATCGTTGTGGCGAGGGCCGGCGCTCAGGCAAGGGCCGATAGCTGGGTGAGGCGCTTCCAGGCCAGGACGAATGTCTAGGCTCAGGGCCATGTGCGCTCGATTCGCAGGTGACGGCGCCGGGCGTGGGCGGTCAGGCGGGCGGGCAGGTGGTAGAGCCGGTAGCGCATGCTGCCCGGCTCGGCGCGCTCCATGCCGGGCTGATCATGCAGGGTGAGCAGGCGTAGCCAGCCTCGTTGTTGGTCAGACGGCCGAGGGCGTACACGGCCGTCGCTCGTATGACGGGCGCGGGCGCCAGAAGGTAACGAGTGGACCGAGCCCTACGCAGCAGGGCGTCACAGGTATCGGCGCGGATCCGGTGGAGGAGGAACCGCCGTCGCGTGAATCAAGGTCTGAGCTATGGACGGGGCTGGGTGAACGATCCCGGCTTGGCCTCGATGAGGAGGTCGCGGCTGACCAGGCGGTTGAGCTTGGCGCGGATGTTCTCGGTGTTCGTTCGCGCGCTGGGCAGGTCCAGGGCCTGGCGCAGGTCGCGTGCGCGTATGGGCTGGCCGGTGTCGGCGACGACATGCGCACCCTGCCCCTCCAGGCAGGCTGCGGATCACACACGCCCAGCTCACGGTCTTACAACATGAGAACGCTTCGGCTCTGGTCCCGGACCGGTACCGTACTCACCTGCTCGCTGCGGCATGCCCGCTCAGTCCGGGTCGGGCCCGGTGCTCCGCCCCTCTGCCGTCGGGCGTCTGAGTAGCTTGTCGATGCTGCGGCGTTCGCGTTTGGTGGGACGGCCCGCGCCACGGGCTCGTACGGCCACTGTGACGATCTCTTCGCGCGGAGGGGGCGGAGGGCTTTTGTCGATGTAGCATTCGGCGGCCACGGGGGCGCCGACGCGCTTGGTGATGATCCGGGAGACGACCACTATGCGTTCGTGGCCCTCGTGCCGCAGTCGGACCTCGTCGCCGACCCGGACGACGTGCGCGGGCTTGACCCGTACTCCGTTGACCCGGACGTGACCGCCGCGGCAGGCGTCGGACGCGATCGATCGGGTTCTGGTCAGTCGCACCGACCAGATCCAGCTGTCCGCCCGAGCACTCAGCTGCTCACCTGCCACTCCCACACTGTACTGAGACCATCGCGTCGCCAGCATCCAAACCTCGCCTGACCAAGGGCAGGCGCCCGCCGGTACTGCTGGCCATGTCCTTCTGGCCATGTCCAGAAGGACATGGCCAGAAGCTTGGTGTCGACGCGCGGATTTGCGGTTGATAAGGACCACCCTCGACGAGCGCGGCCACGGACAGCGGCTATCCCTTGGCGGCGAGCCTCCGCGCAACGTCCTCACGGGTCGCGGACGGCAGCAAGGGCAGCAGGCGGTCGCGGCAGGGAGGCGGGCAATGCACGAGCAACCCGGCGATCGTGGCGGATGGAAGGCGGCTCAACGCCTGACCAGCCGGGCCCTCCGGCATCGCGGCGACGACGAGACCGGCCTGCCGGGTGTCGATGACAGCCATCGCTTCGAGGGCCGCCGCGGAGTGCCGATCGTGCATGTGACCGAGCATGCGTCCGCGGTGGTGGGGCTCCATCGCCAGTACGACCCCGGCCACCAGGTTCGGGTCTCGTACCTGGTCCAGCAGCCAGCCGACGCGGTGCGGGAGCAACATTTGCAGGATCTTCGCGCTCTTCGTCGCCTGGCGGCACAGCTCCTCCACCGCGGCGGTCGTGAACAGCTGCCACTGCTGGGCGAGGAGGACCGCCGCCTCGGCGGCGGGCAGCGCGAGGACCATCGAGCCTCTTTCCGCGGCGCCGGCACCGGCGAGCGTCCGACGCACTCGTTGCGTCGCCCCGTCACCACCCGTTCCCGCGCCGTTTCCACCTCGGCCGCCACTCCGTCCGGGGATACCGCCGTTCCGTCCGGGGATGGCTCCGTTCGCTCCGGGTCCGTTCGCCCGGTGAGGCGGACGTGGTCGAGTGGCGGAGTCTTGCCGCGTCCGCCGCGGCCCTGTCCCGGGATCGCCCCTGGGGACCTGTTGCAGTCGCCGCGCCAGTTCATCGGCCGTCATCCTGTTGGCCGGGCTCTTGACCAGCAGGCGGTTGATCGTCGACTTGAGTTCGCCCGCCCGGGTCATGGGGTCCGGGGGGAGAGCGATGATCGCGAACTTGGTGGCTTCCTCAGTGCTCCGGTGGAAGGGTGGACGTCCCTCCAGGGCCGTGTAGAGGGTGGCGCCGAGCGACCACAGATCGGCCGCTCCGTCTATCGGGATACCTCGTAGCCGCTCAGGGGCTATGAAGTCCGGGGTGCCGATCACGTGACCGAGCGTGGTGATGCGCTCGTGGCCCTCGATGGCGGCGATCCCGAAGTCCACCAGGACGACCTCGCCGGAAGCGGTGATCAGGATGTTGTCCGGCTTCACGTCGCGGTGGAGCACCCCGACCGCATGCGCGGCCGCGAGCGCGGCGAGCGCCTGGGCACCGATCCGCACCACGTCGCGCTCGGACAGGGGTCTCTTCTCGATCAGCGCGCCGAGCACGGTGCCTGGCACGTAGTCCATCACGATCCATGGGCCGTCAGGGGCGTCGAGCACGTCATGGACCCGGACGATGCCCGGGTGGTCGATCCGGGCCAGCGCCTGTGCCTCCTGTTCTGCCCGCGCCTTCAGCTCTGGCAGGCGCCCGACGTCCGCGCGTACCTGCTTGAGCGCCACCACGCGGTCGAGCTTGCCGTCCCGGCCGCGCCAGACCCGTCCCATGCCGCCGCTGCCCAGTCGCGCCTCGATGACGAACCGACCGGCGACGCGCTCACCAATCATCGTTCAGTCCGGCGTACTCGGTCCGCGGGCCGTCGCCTGCCCGAGAGGCGCGGTTGTCTCGGAGGTTGCGAAGTGCCTCGTCCTCGAAGCTCCTGTCCTCAGGGTGCTCCGCCGACGGGGGTGAATACGGGATGCCGGGTTCGTAGAAGACTCCGGTACGAGGTTCGTCCGCGACGTACGGCCGGGTCGTGCCGTCCCGCCAAGAAGCGCGACGTGGCCGGTCTGCCTCGTAGATCTGGTCGATGGCCACGTTGACCTCCCGCTTCTCCAACGCGGCCAGGATCATGTCGTAATTACCAGGCCGCTGCATCAGCTTGACGAGGACCGGCAGACACTCGATGAGCAGGATGAACAGGAACAGCAAGGTCCGGGCCATGTTGAGGGTCGCGTTGTCCCGCGACACCCTGCCGAGTGCCTCCAGTCGCAGCATCAGGCCGTCGGATCCCTGGATCTCGGCGGCGAAGCCGTCCCTGAGCCCTCCCTGCTGCTTGGTCAGTTTGCCCAGCTCCGTCTGTACGCCGCGCAGATCCTGCTCCGCCTGGGCCAGCCTGCTCGCCTTGCCGGCCTCCTGGCTATCGCCGAGTTGTTTCCTGCGCAGCGCCATCTGCCGGTCGATGTCCTTTACCCGGTCGTCGGCGGTTCTGTACGCCTTCTCCGCCGCCTCCGCAAGAGGCCCGGACCCCTTCTTTGCGCATTTGGGCGGCCCGACGTACAGCTGGCACTGCCATTCCTGGTAGAACTTGTCCCGCTGCTTCACAGCCTGGTCGTGCGACTTACGCAGTTCCCGGATCCGCGGATCGGCCGCCGGATCGAGCGTGACCTCCCCGCGGGAGGCGATCACAGCTTGCAGAGCCGCCGCGGACTTCTTCAGTTCGGCTACGCGCCGGCCGGTCTCGCCGCTCTGCTGCGCGCTGGTGAACGCGTCGGCTTTCTCCTGCTGAATGTCGACGATCTCGGCATCGATCTCGGGCTTGAAGATCTGCAGGACCAACGGCGTGGAGATGACGGCGCCCAGCAGCAACGCGAGGAGCACCCGGGGCAGGGCGAGCCACAAGCGCCGTCCACCTTGTGCCGGCAGGGATGTGACGAGCCACCGGTCCAGGCTCAGAATCGCCACACCCCAGACGATGCCGATCAGGACGGCGAGCGGCGCGAACAGCTTGAGTGCCGAGGCGAGCGCGAACGTCATGGAGATGGCGGCGACGCAGGCCGTGGTCAGTATGGCGCCGCCCAGGCCGTGAAACCTGGCGCGCTCCCCCTTGCACCGCTCCAGCACATCCGGACGGGCACCCGACAAGACAATCAGCCATCTACCGACCACGCGCGGCTCCGGGGGGGAGGGGACAGGACGCCGTACGCCCTACCCCGTGAGTAATCCACTGACTACCATAAACAACCGGCAATCTTGATTTATCACAAGAGGATAGATGTCAACTCGCGGAGGTTACGTCCAACGGCCCGCCACGGACGGCTTTCCCAAGGGCGACCAACGGTTACAAATCGCCATAGAACGGACAAAGATTGGCGATCCACTCTTATAGCCATAAGTTCCATTAATGATGCCATAAGGACTCATCGAATAAAGGTTCGAAACGGGCGGGGAAATCTTTGCACCATTTCGCAGAGGGCGGGTTGCGTGGCGATCTCGCCGATCTGATCGTCTCGTTCAGGGAGCGGCTGGCCGTCGTGGAGATCGGCGCCGCCGGAATACGGATCTTCGAAGTCCGCGTCGACGAGGTCGGCACGCCGTTCCACACGCGCAGAGCCTCCGCCAAGTGGTCCACCTTGACCGCCTCCGGCGATGAGGTCTTCGACGCGGTGCTCCGGATCGCCGGAGATCTGATCTCCGACGACGAGGAGGACCCGCTGATGGTGGTGTGTTGCGCCGACGGGCACGAGCAGGAGGCGGCGCTGCGCGCGCTGCGACAGTGGCGCCCATCGGCTCAGGTCGTCGAAGTGGCCGGGGTCAAACTCGGGGAGCTGCTCCCGGAGCTGATCGTCGGTGCACCCCTGCGTCATGCGTACGACCTGATCGTGGCCCGGGAACGCGTGGACGACGGCAGGCTCGAACTGGTGGGACGGCGGCTCTTCGGCTCCGGAGCGAAGCCCGGGGACGACGCCCATATGACCATTACGTGCACCGACGCGGGCGGCGTGCTGCTCGCGGTCTCCGCCTGGTCAGGCCTGCTCCAGCCTTCGGACCTGGTGTCGGTCGACCACGCGCCGCTCTCGCCCGGACCACATCGGCTGCGGGCGGTGTTGGAGCGGCCCGGCGTCGTCCGCTTCCCCGAGGTCCCTGGTCTTCAGCCGGACACGCGTCCGTGGACGGAAGTGGTGGCCACGCTGCCGACACTGCTGCCGCCCGTGCCCCGGCCCGCGCACCTGGTGTGCGCCATAGAGACGGCGGGAACGCTGAAGGAGTTCGAGGATCGCTGCCACTGGGCCGGCTACGTCATCGACCTTCTCACCGAGCACCGTCTCGGCCCCCAGCACCTCCAGGTGTCCGTCGTGGGATACGGCACCCACGTGTTCGGCACCAGGCACGCAGACCGAACTCGACCGGCCTTGGCCGTCTGGTCCGGCTCCACGGCGCAAGCACGAGCCGCCCTGGAGTCCCTGCAACCCACCGCGCCGACGTACCCGAACGCCGCCCGGCTCGAGGACGTGCTCGCGGAGGTGAGCGACCGGCTGCTCCCGCAGCCGGGCAACACGCGGACGGCGCTGCTCACCATCGGGGCGCGGCCTCCGCATCCCCCGCGGTCCGGCCTCGACCGCGTACCCGCCTGCCCCGCGCGGCACGACTGGCTGGCGCTGCTGCGCGACATGGAACAGCGCCACGATTTGAGGAGCGCGGCCATCTGCGACAGTCCGCCCGCCTCCCCCTCGTCCCCCTGGCATCGGCTCGGCTCGGCCGCGCTGTTCCAGGTGGACGCGGTGAACGCGGAAGAACTCGTGATCCGGCTCGGCCTGGTGGGATCGTCCGCCGCGCTTTCCCTTCCCTTCGTCTCCCAGAATTTCGTCTCCCAGAATGAGGACATCGGTGGTCGACACTGACTCCGCCCCCGGCGATCCCGAGCGCGATCGCGAGCCCGACATCGCGATGTGGGGGGCTTCGGGCAGCGGCAAGACCGCCTTCCTGGCGGCGCTGAGCATCGCGCTGAACAAGGCCCGCGACGCGGGCTGGAGGCTCATCGGGGAGAACCCGGTGTCCCGGACCGAACTGGCGAAGCTGCGCAACACGCTGCTGCAGGCGCGCACGTTCCCGGCCCCGACCGAGGCACTCACCCACTACAGCTGGTTGATCATCGGCCCGGCGGCGGCGGCGCGCAGACGATGGTGGTGGCCGTGGGCGACGCGCGTGGCGAAGGCGCCGAAGTTCAAGCTCGACTTCCTGGACCTGCGCGGGGACCTGTTCGCCGAGTCCGAGTCCAATATCGACAAAAAAACCCTGGTCGACAGCCTGGTCAAGAGCCGCGGGCTGATCTACATGTTCGACCCCGACCGTGAGGCCCGGGTGGGCGACGCCTTCAAACATCTGGACGCCGCACTGCACGAGGTCGCCGGGCGGATGCTCGTCGGCGACGAGTTCGAAGACGGCAAACTGCCCCACTACATCGCGGTCTGCATCACCAAGTACGACGACCCGAAGGTGTTGCGAATCGCGATGGAAGAGGGGTTCTCGGAACGAGATCCCGGCGATGAGCTGCGAATCCCCCGTGTGCCCGAGGACCGGGTCCCCGATTTCTTCCGGGTGCTGTGCCGGGAGACCCACGACCACAACGCGGAGATGATCCTCGACCTGATAGAGGCGTTCTTCCATCAGGATCGCATCAAGTACTTCGTGACTTCGTCGGTGGGCCTGTTCATCGATGAGGATCTCGGCCGTTTCGACCCGGACGACTTCCTGAACGTCATCGACAACGCGAACGGCGGGCTGACGATCCGGGGGGCCGTCCGCCCCCTGAATGTCATGGAGCCCGTGATCTGGCTCGGCCGCATGATCCGCCCAGGCGCGATGAGGAGCCGGCGATGGGATGGCTGACCGCCCACTGGGCGATCCTCGGTAAGACGCCGGAGAGCCTGGACGACTACGGTGTGATCGGCTGCAGCTCGGGCGCGATCACCAGCGCTGAGTTCGGCATGTGGCTCAAGGCGTTCACCTCCGGCACCATGGAGCCCAAGGCCCTCCCTCGGGTGGCGACCAACTACTTCGCCGTCGGCCCTGACAAAGAGCCCTGGCTGGGGTTGTCCCTGCAGACCGAGCCGGAATCCCAGGACGGCTTCCAACGCCCGTACGCGATGACGTACTACGCCTGCGTACGCTGGGCGGACATCGCCTCCGAGTCGACCAGGCTGTCGTACCGTGCCCTGTACGAGGCGCTGACGAAGGAGAGTTTCTCCGGCGACGCGCCCTTCCAGCTCTCCCCTTCGGGGTACGACGAGCGTCGTCTCGCCGGCGAGGTGCACGGCACGGCACGGCGGGCGGCGGCGCTGCTGCTCACCGGGCGGCCGGTCTGCGTGGTGGGGGCCGGCCACCTGCCTCTGGATCGGCGGCTGGACTTCCTGGACTCCGTGGCAGCGCTGCTTCCGTACGGGTTCCGCCCCTCGCTGGCGGCCTCCACCTGGACCAACAGCGCCTCCCGGCACCGGATCCGCCTCTCCTTCGCCGAGGTGCCGCCCACCCACGGGGTGTGGGAGCTGCCCTGGGAGGACGATGACCCACCAGAGGCGTATCCGCCCCAGGCTCTGTTGTACGAGAAGGAACTGGAGCGCTATCAGGGTGCTGACCTTCACGAGCTGATGAGGTGGCTCACCACCTTGGCAGAACCGCGCGACTTCGACGACGTGTCCCACCGCGCCGCGGCGTTCAGGCTGATCCGAACCAGTACGGGCCCCGGCGAGCAGCGCACCGCCGTCGCAGGCTCCCCGAAGCCCTCGGTGGAGCAGCTGCTGCACCAGTGCCGTGAGAGCATCGCGAACTCCGAGGCGCAGCGGCTCGGTGTCCTCAACACGCAGCTGGCGCAGCGGGCTCGCGAACGTGTGCCGGACAAGGACCGCAAGACCTACCGCGTGTTCATCAGGGCGAACCCCATCCATCCGCCCCAAAGTCTGGCCGATTCGGTTGTCCTGCAGACCTTCTTTGAGGCCCTGCTACGACTGCTGTACGCATCGCCGATGCACGCGGCCGACGTCGAGGAGATGCTGGTCGATCTGGGTGGCCAGCGCCGGGCGGCGCCCGGCCTCCCGCCGGCGCTGCTCGCTGCGATGAGCCGGCTCCTCCCGCGGAGCTCTCCCTCGGGAAGGTTGCTCATCGCGAGCCTGCAGGGCCCCGAGCACCTTCTCAAGATCCTCGACGGCATGTTGGAGGACGAGTTGTTCCACGTCGCCGTCCAGTCCCGCAACCGCAAGGTGCTGGACATCGTCATATCTGAGGCGGACCGCCGTGCCCTGCCCACTGATCCACGGGCCATGGAGGCCGTCAAATACGCGCTGATGCGACACCGCTACCTCATCGACGCGATCAGCTCCATCTGCGCCGCCGAGGAGAGCGTCCTCTACTACCAGAACGTGCTCCAGGTGAGCCATCGCCGTCAGCTCTCCTCAGCGGACATCGAAGAGATCCTCGTGGACCTGGACCGCCCTCCCCAGACCTTCCTGCTCGCGATCGTGGCCCTGAGCGCGCCCGGAACGGCCTCGACCCTGCTGTACTCCCTGGCAGGCGGCGCGGTGCGCAGATTCGGCCTGACCGGAACGCCCGTCGTCAACAGCATCAAGGCCGGCCTCGACCGGATGACCGCCCCCGAGGATGAGGACCATGGCCGGAGGACGTGGTGGCGCCGAGGTCCCAGCCTGAGAAGGCTGAAACCGGCTTCCACCCTCGGGAAAGTCCTCATCGGCACATCGATCATCATCATCGTCGTCGCGGCCATCGCGCTGCGGCTATGGCTTTGACCCAGTGTCAGCGCAGGTGAGCGGCCGTCCAGCAGTCCACCGTGCCGCGTTGGCGCGCTGACGGTAGGAATCATCGCGTGCCGTAGCGTACGCGGCGCCCTGGAAGTCCTCCCGTTCGCCCAACCGCGCCAAGCAGGACCTTCGGCTGTCCATGATGAGCCTTTGCGATCATCCGGTCACCCTTGCGTCCCAGTCGATCCGGTAGTCGAAGATCCAGGTCATCTTCTCGGGCTTGCCCAGCTTGCCGAAGATCCGGATCGCGTAGGCATTGACGACGCGGCCGACCGGCCCCGCCGCCTTGCTGGCGTTCTTGCGGGTCGTCTCCTTGATGACCCGCTCGACCCGGGGGCGGCGCTCGGCCTCATAGGCGGCGAACGCCTCGGCGTAGGGGAGGTCGCGTAGGCAGCGGGCGAGCTGGATCGCGCTCTCGATCGACAGGGACGCGCCCTGCCCCGAACTGGACGACGGCGCGTGCACCGCGTCGCCGACCAGCACGATTCGGCCTCGGCTCCACGTGACGGTGGTGGGTGGCATGTTCTCCATCGGCCCGACGATCACCACGTCCGACGGGTCGGTCCGCTCGATCAGGTCTCGCGCCGGGGTGCCGTCGGCGGCGAACTTCTCCGCCAGGATCGGCAGCCACTCGGCGGCCGTGGTCGCCTGGACCTCGGCGGCGGTCATCGGTTCTGGGTGTGGGAGGTTCACGAACCAGACGGCGTCGTCCGCGCCGAAGACCTGGTAGCCGAAGAACGCCTTCTTGCCGAAGGTCATCGGCATCTTGCCCTCCGTCGAGGGGATCCCCGGGGTCCGGACGCGGGCGCCGAAGCTGATCAGGCCTGCGTACTGCGGTCCTGGGGCTGCCGGGTCGATGAGGGAGCGGACGGTTGAGCGGATGCCGTCGCAGCCGATGAGGATGTCGGCGGTGGCCTGGGTGCCGTCCGCGAAGTGCGCGGTCACCCCGCCGGCGGTCTCCTCGGCCCGGACGAGGCCCTTGCCGTGCTCGGTTCTGACGCCGCGCCGCGCGGCCTCGTCGTGCAGCACCCGGTAGAGCTCGGCGCGCCAGACGAACTGCATCGGCCGGATCCCGGGTGGGTTGCCGAACTCGGCGAGCGGACGGCCCTTCCAGTCCTGGAGCACGATGCCGGTCATCGGCGCGCCGAGCGGCCGGATCAGGTCGGCGCAGTCGATCGCGTCCAGCGCGTCGACTCCGTTGGGGGCGAGGCTCATGCCACCGCCGACCCCGTCGGCGGTCTTCTCGTACGCCTCGTAGACGGCGGCGTCGATGCCCGCCTTCTGCAGGGCCATCGCGGTGACCGGCCCGGCGATCCCGTCGCCGATGACGAGTGCTGACTTCACGGTGTTCTGCTGCATGGCTGCGATAGTTGCATTGCAACTAGTATCTCGTCAACTAGTACCTTTCGGAGTAGTGTCGGTGACATGAGTACTGCGTTCCGGGGTTCGCCGCTGGCCCTCACCGTCCTGGCGCTGTTGCACTACAAGCCCCTGCATCCGTACGGGATCCAGCGGCTGATCAAGGACTGGGGGAAGGATCTGGTCGTCAACGTCGAGCAGCGGACGAGCCTCTACCGGACGATCGACCGGCTCGCGGAGGCCGGCCTGGTGGCGGTGCTGGACACCGAACGGGACCACGCCTACCCCGAGCGGACCGTCTATGAGGTCACCGACGCGGGCCGGGAGGCCGCCCGTGAATGGCTGGTGGACCTGCTCACGGTTCCGAAACGGGAGTTCCCGCAGTTTCCGGCGGCGCTGTCCCACCTGCTGCTGCTTTCGCCCGAGGAGATCCCCGACCTACTGGAGCGCCGGCGGACGGCCGTCACGGCGTCGGTGGCGGAACTGCAGACCGCGCTGACCGGTCAGGCTGAGGGGGGTCTGCACCGGGCCGGCCTGCTCGAACTCGAATACCTGCACGCGGTGGCCGTAGCCGAGAATCGCTGGCTGACCGCCCTGATCGACGACTTCCGCTCCGGCCGGCTGACCTGGTCCCCGGCCGACTTCGCCGATCCGCAAGCCGATCCCCAAGCCGGTCCGCAAGCCGACCCGCAATAGGTGCTCCGCCAGGCTGAGCGACCGCTATGGCAGGACGGCGATCAAGACGACGGGCCGAGCACATGTGTGGGGGTGACGTAATGCTCCCCTGGGGTGCGGGCGGCGGCGAGAACGTTCACGGCGGCGAGTTGTCCCATGGCCCGGAGTTCGAGGTGATTTGTCGTCAGCCGCCGAACCCCTTGATCGACGATCATTCCCTCCCAGTCGTCGACTCCGCCGCCCTGGAGCCGCCGATCGGCTGTAGCCGACTGCGCGACGTCGACCGGCTGCACGCCAACCTTTCACTTCTCGAATCCACGCGGTTGGATGTCGACCTGGTCACGGCCCACGTGGTTAACGACGTACTCATAGCCATACACGGGATCGGACGCGTGCAGGCCGTGGCCTTCATTGATCATGACATCGATCAGGTGTCGAACGGGGTCGATGGCGGACGGGCGGCGGGGCAATGGCTTGCGGGGCCGCCGAACGGGCGCTCCAACGCGCACTACGCGGCATGAGCGGAGGTCGTCCGGCGGTGTCCCACCGAAGCGTGGTCCCTCTCGACACGTTATGTGACACCTACGGCTTGGCCGACGAGGTGACCGGCGATCCGGCCGGGGCTGCGGAGTCCGGCACCCCCGCGTAGTCGGGCAACTCGATGCCGTTGATCGCGCGCCCGACCAGCTCGGTGAACCATTCGCTGGCGAAATCGGGGCTCGGCTCGGTGTCGGGCCCGGGGACCTCGCGGCTGCGGGCGTTCAACCGGCCGATCTCCTGGTTGGCCTCGACGAACGAGCGCATCCGCGTCTCGTAGCGGGCGAACCCGGCGTCGGGGTCCCATCCGGCGGCGGCCAGCTCTCCGGCCAGCAGGTAGGCGCCGACCAGCGCCAGCCCGGTGCCCTGCCCCGACATCGGCGAGGAGCTGAACGCCGCGTCCCCGAGCAGCCCCACCCGTCCACTCGACCAGCGGTCCATCACCACCTGGGCGACTTCGTCGAGGTAGAAGTCCGGGGTGTCGTCCAGGTGCGCGAGGATGCCCGGGGTCAACCAGCCCAGGCCCGCCATCCGCTCACGCAGCAGGACCTTCTGGGCCGCGACGTCACGGTAGTCGACGTCGAAGTCGGCCGAGGCGAAGTAGAACATGGCCATCGCCCGGGTGGCGTCCTGGATGGGCCGCAGGAGGGCAGAGCGCCCGGACTCCTGGTCCTGGTACTCGAGCAGCCAGCGGTCCAGCCCGAACTCGTTGGGCACACTGTAGAAGGCGAGCACGTGCCCGAGATGGCGGAGGAACCGCTCATGCGGTCCGAAGACCATCGCTCGCAGCTCCGAGTGCAACCCGTCGGCCCCGACCACCAGGTCGAAACGCCGCCGGTTGCCGCCCGCGAAGATCACGTCGACCCCGTCCGCGTCCTGGGCGAGCCCCGCGATTCGGTCGCCGAAGATGTACTCGACGCCGTCGCGGGTGTCGTCGTAGAGCACCTGGGACAGGTCCCCGCGCAGGATCTCGATGTCCGCGATGAACCCGTCGCCGCCGTCGTCGTCGGCACGGAAGGTCTCCAGCACTTGCCCGTCCGCGTCCACGGTGTGCGCGCCGGCGGTGTCGGTGCACGCCGCGCGCACCGTCGCGTCCAGCCCCATGCGCCTGATGACCTCCTTGGCGACCCCGCGCGCGTCCACCGCCTGCCCGCCGGGACGCAGCTCAGGAGCCCGCTCCACCACGGTCACCTCGGCCCCCCGCCGACGCAGCCAGTGGGCCAGCGCGGGCCCCGCGATGCTCGCCCCCGCCACCAACACCCTGGGACCGCTCACCCGCGTCCCCTGCTCGCCAGCCCGGATGGTGTGCTCCTGCTCGGAGTCGTCGACGCTCATCACTGCCTCCATGTGCTTCCTCCCGCGCTGGACGTTCCCAGCGCAGGCCCACCGCTGTCGGTGTGTCCAGCCGTATCGACCACGGATCCGCACAAAACTCATCGGCACGACCGAGATCGCGTCCATGCTTCGGTGGCACGAAACTAGTGGTCATCAACCTTCGGTGACAATGACCAGCCTTCGCTGTCACAGGACAACCGAGCGGGGAGCCGCGTTTGAGACCGCTGGTTCTACGTGTGAGTTTTGGTGCCAGCGACGAAGTGCATCGATGCGAGCCTGGCGGGATCAGCCAAGATCGCGATGGCGGCAATCCGGCCGTCGGCGACCGTGAACGAGATGATGGAGAGCGGGGTTCCGTCCTCGCGCCACGAGACGTACCCGGGAAGGCCGTTGACGAGTACTGCTTGATGTCGTGCGACAGCGCCGGAGACCATCCGCGCGCCGGTGGCGACCGCGGTGGCGCCGAGAGTGACGACCACTCCGTTCGGAGTGTCGACCGTCAGTTTCACGTCCGGGTCGAGCACGCGCAGCAGCGCCTCGAAATCGCCGCCCATCGCGGCCGCGCGGAAGGCTTTGATGACCTGTCGTTGTTCTCGTCTGGCGATTGTCGGCCGTTCGGTTGCCTGTACCTTTCTGCGGGCGCGGCTGGCGATCATCTTGGTGGCGTCGGCAGACTTGCCGAGGATCTGGCCGATCTCGGCGAACGGCACCGCGAACAGGTCGTGCAGCACGAACGCCAGTCGCTCGCTGGGCCCGAGCGAGTCCAGGACGACGAGCAGCGCGAGCCCGACCGAGTCGGCGAGCGCCACGGTTTCCTCGGGTTCGGCGCTGTCGTCGACCGTGATCACGAGCTCGGACAACCCGTCTCCGTAGGACGCCTCGCGGCGGGACCGCAGGACGTCCAGGCTGATCCGGCCGACCACCGTGGTCAGCCAGCCCGCCAGGTTCTCGATGGCCGCCGCGTCCTGGCGGGCGAGGCGCATCCAGGCCTCCTGGACCACGTCCTCGGCGTCGGCGTGCGATCCGAGCACGCGGTAGGCGACCGCGCTCAGCCGGTCGCGCTGGGCCTCGAACGCCTCGGCCAGCTGGTCGGTCCGGCTGGTGTCAGTCATCGGGTGGTTTCCTCGGATCATGGGTTATGACAGGCCCGGATCGTCGCGTGGTCTACGGTCGGTCAGCCATCGGCACGGTTTGGGCGGCGCGGCTGGCGGAGCGAGATCTGGTTGCCGTCCGGATCCACCGCCTCGATGCGAACGCCGAACGGGTAGTCCTCCGGTTCGGGCCGATCGAATGTTACGCCTCGCCGGCGAAACACCTCGAAATCCTTCCTCAGGTCGTCCGACTCGAGGATGAGCGGGCCGGGGGCAGCATCCGGCCGCTTCTCGACCGGCTGTCCCGCGGCCGGCGCGGGCGACCAGAGGATGATCTCGATCGGACTGTCGCCAACACCCACGGTGAGGAAGCGTCCTTCCGGTCCCGGGTAGTCGATGCGCTTCTCCAGGCCGAGCCCTTCGGTGTAGAACTTCAGCGCGCGGTCCTGATCGGTGACGTTGACCGTCACATACATGATGTTCGTCAGCACCCTGGTCTCCAATCTCGTTGTTGGTCCGACGACCGTGGGCGTACACGGCCGTCGCTCGTATGACGGGGGCGGGCGCCAGAAGGTAACGAGTGGACCGAGCCCTGCGCGGCAGGGCGTCACGGGTATCCGCGTGGATCCGGTGGAGGAGGAACCGCCATCGCGTTCTTTAGGCGGTCGCTGATTGCTTCTCGCCAGCGGGGCGTTCGGTGAGCTCGCTACCGCGCCCACCTGTTCGATGCGGTATGCCCGTTCACTCCGGATCGGGCCGGGCGCCCCGCCCCTCCGCCGTCGGGCGTCTGAGCAGCTTGTCGATGCTGCGGCGTTCGCGTTTGGTGGGACGGCCCGCGCCACGGGCTCGTACGGCCACCGTGACGATCTCTTCGCGCGGAGGCGGCGGAGGGCTCTTGTCCACGTAGCACTCGGCGGCCACGGCGGCGCCGACGCGCTTGGTGATGATCCGGGAGACGACCACTATGCGTTCGTGCCCATCGTGCCGCAGTCGGACCTCGTCACCGACCCGGACGACGTGCGCGGGCTTGACCCGTACCCCGTTGACCCGGACGTGACCGCCCCGGCAGGCGTCGGACGCGATCGAACGCGTTCTGGTCAGCCGCACCGACCAGATCCAGCTGTCCACCCGAGCACTCAGCTGCTCACCTGCCACTCCCACACTGTACTGAGACCGTCGCGTCGCCTGCATCCAAGCCTGCCGATGCTCATCTACCTTGGCGACGAGGAAGGCCATTCCGATGTTGAGCGGGCGATCTGCGATGTCATCGCCGCTTTCGGCCTCCAGGACATCCCCTCCGGTCCGCCCATCCGAGGCTCCTGGCTCAAGCGGCATCAGCTGGACTTGAGTGAGTAATTGCTGTGCACGGCGCTCAACCATTTGGCGTCGATCTCGCGCCCCGGTGATTCGGCCTGCCAGCCGTAGGGCGGATGTGGCGGTGCTCGTGTGTCGCGCGACACCTCTGGAAGGAAGGACAGCGGTGAGCGGTAGAGGTTGAACAGTAAGGCCTGTGCCCAGCCGTTGGCTGTACCGGCCCACATGGCGGGGCCTGGCTCAGCTTCGGGTCGCGCCAGGTTGTTGATGTCGCACCGGAACGCGCTGGCCGGCTCGCCGCCCAGACGACGGCACAGCTCGTTGCCGCCCATGTCCTCCGCCCACAACAGGTGGAAGCCCGAGTATTCCTCGCTGTCGAGATCGATGGAGACCAGCAGGTCGTACAGGTCGGTTGGGTGAGGCATGAGGGTCTTTCGATGAACGGCGGAACAGCCGCCCGGTCGTTGTCTCCTTCCGCGTCAGCGAACGACCGGCACATACCGGTGAACGAGAGAAGACTGGAACCCTGCGTGAAACCGCTGTGCACCCGAAGGGGCAGCCCGTGAACGAATTACTTGACGTCATCGCCACCTGGTTCGACGGCCATTCAACCACCAACATGGTGGTGTGGGGGTGGTCCATGCTGGTGTGGGGCCGCGTCGGGAAGGTCATGCTGTACTTCGCCGCGCTGTCCATTGTTCTGGACCTCCTCGATCCCAAAAAGCTGCGGCGGCGGGGCAGCGGATTGAAGGTCCGCGCTACAGACGCCCTCTCCCGTGCCCGGCTTAGGTTGTCTCAAGCCGGTGTGGCCGGCCTCTCCACGAGTATCCGGGGGCACTTCATATCCATCTCCCCAAGCACTTCCTATGACCAGTGGGGGATAACCGGCCAGCGCGGCGACCGCCGCAGCGCTGTGCGTGGTCGTCCGGATTACGTTCCCCGCGCGCTGGGTTGCTCGCTTGAGGAGTACCAGGCATTCCATGGAAGCGTCATCGCAGAGCTGCCCCGAGTCCACTCATGCGGCGGCGAACACGACGGTCTGTGCTCAGCACAGGATGGTCACATTCAAGCGCGAATCGACGTGTTCCTGACGGAGCACGTGCCCAGTGATCGGCGCCGGTACGTGAACGCGATCCGGAGCTGGCTGCTCGCCAAGGCAGCGTGGTGGGCGCTGATGGGCGCGGCCGAGACACTCCTTGGCGCGCTCCTGCATCGCACTCGGCCGCTGCATGTGTTCCGCTGGGCGGCGTTCGCCCTGGTGCTGGTCGGCGGACCGCTCGACATGCTCGCCGCATGACGGCCGGTCAGTGGTCCAGGAGCATCGCGAAGATCGCTACGACGAGGGCGCGCACATACTGCGCTGCCACGCAATCGGGATCTTCCAGCAGTACGGGCCCGTGAGGCCGGAGAGGTCTCATTCCCCGACTCTTTGCCAGGGAATTGCCAGAAATGACTGCCACGCTGCCGCGCGTGATCGCATCGAAGCTGGCCACAGCCACCGTCCTCGTCACATCCGTTCAGCCTCCCGCCGCCGCTGCCGAGCCGTCGCTGCGGGACCCGTCGCGGAGCGGCGGTCAGGCCGCCTCGGCCCGCGACGGCGGAGACCGGTAAGCCGTGCCCTCGTCACTCGGCTTTCACATACTTGGCCCGCTTGAGGTCATCGCAGACAACGTCCGCTTCACTGTCACCGGGCTCCGCCAGCGGACTGTCCTGGCCGTGCTGCTGCTCACTCCCGACCGGGTTGTCTCGGTCGACCGGCTCATCGAGGCTGTGTGGAGTGGTACGCCGCCGACCACGTGCCGCAACCAGATCGCCATCTGCGTCGCCGGCCTCCGCAAGGTCTTCCAGGAGGCGGGCTGCCACGAGGACGTGATCGTGACAGCGGCTCCCGGCTACATGCTCGTGTCCGGCGACCACCGCATCGACGCGGTCGAGTTCGCGGCCCGGGTGGAGTCGGCCCGGCAACTCGCCCAGGACCACCGGCAACTCGCCCAAGGCCAGCGACAACAGGGCGAGCGGCAACTCGCCCGGGACCAGCGGACGGCCCAGGCCGCCTCTCTGCTCAGGGAGGCGCTCAGCCTGTGGCGGGGGACCCCGTTCGCTGACACCTCCAGTTCGCGGCTTCAGGAAGAGGCGAACTTGCTGGAGCAACAGTGGCTCAACGCGTACGAGCAGTACGCCGAGCTCCAGCTGGAGCTGGAGAGGTACAGCGAGATCGTGTCCGAGCTGTCCGGGCTCGTGCAGGAACAGCCGCTACGCGAGCACGCCCGAGCGATCCTGATGCTCGCCAACTACCGGCTTGGCCGCCGCTCCGAGGCCCTGGGACTGTTCCGCCAGGCCCGCCAGTACTCCATCGACGAGCTGGGGCTGGAACCGGGCAAGGAGCTCCAGGAACTGCACGCCGCCATGCTGCGCGAGGATCCCTCGCTCGTGCCGACCTCCACAGCGTCGACCTCCACGGCATCGGTCTCTCTTAATGCCGACCTTCCCGCCGGCTTCGGTGAGGCGCGGCTGCCTGCAGATGTGCTGTCCTTCGTCTCCCGGGAGGAGGAGCTTGCGAGCCTCGATGCTCTGCTGGAGGGCGGCCCCGACCCAGAGTCTGCCGCCGTCGGGCTCATCACCGGGGGACCGGGGGTGGGCAAGAGCGCCTTGGCGGTCCGCTGGGCTCACCGAGTGGCGCAGTCGTTCCCCGACGGACGGCTCTTCGCCGACCTCACCCGGACAGGAGACGGCGAGGAGTCTGTCTCGGCCATGCTCGCCCGGTTCCTGCGCGCTCTGAAGATCCCGGAGTACGAGATCCCGGCGGACCCGCAGGGGCGGGCTGACCTGTTCCAGCGGTCGGTCGCCGGACGGCGGGTGCTGGTCGTGCTCAGGGGAGTGCGGGACCTGCGCCGCGTTCAACGGCTGATCCCCGCGTCCGGGACCTGCTGCGTGCTCGGGACCAGCTCGTACAACCAATCGAGCCCAGCCCAGGTACGCCTGCGGCTGGACGCGCTGGACACCCGCTCGGCCGTCGAACTACTCGACGCGCTCGTCGCCGATCACCGCGTACGGTGGGAGCCCGCTGCCGCCAGGAAAGTGGTCAGGTACTGCGACAACCTGCCCCTGGCCGTGTCCGCGGCCGCGGCGCGGCTCACCGCGAAGGCACACTGGAGCGTCTCCCATCTGCTGGCCAGGCTGCGCGACCCGCTGCACCGGCTCGATGAGCTGAGCCACGGCGGGCCGCCCGGGATCCGCGAAAGCTTCGACCGCGCCTACAGCGGCCTGGAGCCGGATGCCGCCGCTCTGTATCGCCGGCTCTCGCTCTGGGACACCCCGGAGCTGGACGTCTGGAGTGGCGCGGCGCTCATGAACATCGACCTGTCGAGCGCGGAGAACCTCATGGAGCAGCTCGCGGACGCCGCGCTGCTCGAGAAGCGGGGGCGGCGGCCGGACGGCCTGTTCCGTTATCGCCTGCCCAGCCTGCTTGCCCTGCACGCTCGGGAGAGCGCCGATTTCCATGACCTGTCGGCGGCGCGGTTCAAGTTGCCCTATCCGTCCGCGATGTAGGGCGTGTATTGGAAGTGGATCTCGTGCGTAGGGTGTTGGCATGTCGCTGAGCCGCATAGTCCTCTCGTCCGGCCGTTCGATCGAGCTGTCTGAGCTGCGGTTGTCTTCGACCTACGGCGGAATGCTGGAGGGCTATCCGTGCAAGCCCGTTAACGACATGAAGGTCCGCGGTCTCCTGCGGACCGCCGAACGCGCTTTTCCCGCCACGCCGGTCCATCTCGTTCCGCCCTGCCGTGAGTACCCGGACCAGACCGTGGGTGCGTTCGGTCCAGTCGAGGTGCTGCCCTCCGTGGTTTGCATCGGCGCCTTCCGCTCAACAGCGGTTGCTCCTGATCACGATCCGGTGCTGTACCGCTCCGCCCTCACCGTCGTTTGGTTCCAGCCCACCCCGGACGTTCCGTCAGGCGACAGTGCCGATCTTGCCCTCCGCAACATCCGCTGGGAGGAGCTAGCCCAGGACTACGAGCTCTAGCGACGCGTGTCGATCACAGCCAATCGTTGATGGCCGCGACCAGGATATTCGCCTCATAGCGACCGAAAGCTTGTCGTAACGGGTGGCCACGGCCCGATGCGGGGCACGCGGACCTTCTCCAGCACAGGCTCGAACTGCGGTGCGTTCCTGCGCTGTCCGGCTGTGACCACGATCGACATGGGCTTCTGTCCTTGCTCGGTCTGGCGCGAAGGTACGCGAGCGTGATCGATCAGCGATGGGCTGTTGCGATGAGACGTCGCAGTGCGGCGTGGGCGGGTGGGCCCCATGTGGCCTTGCCGCCTGGGCGGCCGCGGACGCCGGCTTCTCCGATATGGATGCCGCCGAGGGCGCGGCGTACTGCCCATCCGCGTGCGCGACGCAGGGTCGCGGCGTCCGGGGCCGGCTGGTAGGCGTCATAAAAGCGGTCGGCGGCGCCGTCCGGCAGCAGGTTCCAGGCGGCGGCGAGGTCGCCGGCCGGATCGCCGGCGAAGAGGTCGCCGAAGTCGATCACGCCGCAGATGGTGCCGTCCGCGGTGAGGACGTTGGCCGGATGCAGGTCGCCGTGGAGCCAAAGCGCCGGGCCGGTCCAGTCGGGCGCGGCGACGGCGTCGTCCCAGACCGCGCGGACGGCGTCCGGGTCGGGGATCAACCCCATCTCGGTGGCCGAGGCGAGCCCCTTGATGAACCCCTCGGAGTAGTCGGCCAGCAACCCTCCGCGGTCCCGGCCGGCGGGAGCCTGTTCGGGGGCGGGTTCGTGAAGAGCGGTCAGGAAGGCGGCCAAGGCGTCGGCCGCCTCCGCGGCGCGCGTGACGGGGGCGCGGTCGGCGGGCTCGCCCGGCACCCAGGTGGTGACGATCCAGGGGCGCGGAAACCGCGGTGAGGGCTCGCCGAGGCGCTGCGGGACGGGAACCGGCAGCGGAAGGCGCGAGGCGAGGGCGGGCAGCCAGGTGTACTCCTTGCGCAGCAACTCGTCCGCGTCCTGCGTCGCCCAGGGCAACCGGACGGCGAGGTCGTCGCCGAGCCGCCAAAGCTGGTTGTCCCAGCCACGCGCACCAAGCCGTACGGGGCGATCGGCCAGGTCGGGGTGCTGGTCGCGCAGCAGATCCCGCACGAACTCCGCGTTGATGTCGATCTCGGTGTGCGTCATGCGGAGTAACAGTAGCCGGATGGCGGCCCGCCCATTTCCTCCCCGCTTCGGGGCTTCGGGCCAGGAATTCCAGGGTTTTGGGCGTTTCTCGGCTGAACTCGATGGCAACTTGTTTCTCCCATTGTCGCCGACAATTTCCCTGATTTTCGCCGCGATAACGAGATGAAATGCCGTTCGCCTATCGTGGCTGCGCACTGCGACCGTGGCGTTCACGGGGATGTGCCGCCAGTGGCCAGGGGCGTAGCAGGAAGGAAAAAGCTATTGATCGGATCGTCCGTCGAACTGTCAAAACAGTTCGGCGGAGGCGGAAGCATGCCCGAATTGAACCCCGACAGCTTTACCGGAAGTACGCCCACAAAAACAAATCCAAGAGATGAGGGATCACAATGGGTGAAATCCATATAACAGGCCGACGGCTCGCCGCGGGTCTGGCCTCCATGGCGATCATGGCCACCGGCCTCACCACCGTCATGTCCGCCCCGGCCTCCGCGGTGAGCAGGTCCGCGATCGTCTCCGCCGCCCAGGACGAGCTGAACAACGGCACCCGAGATCATGAGAGTCCCATGGGCAGCGGGTGCAACTACTACACCGGTGTCTTCCGTACGTGGAAGGACTCCGCCGGCTGCCCCAGTAGCGATGGCGTGCAGTGGCGCGACAGCAACTGGTGCGCGGACTTCGCCAAGTACGTCTGGCGCAAGGCCGGTGTGCCCCACGCCGACGTCCCCGAGTTAGAGGGTGGTGTGCTCACCGGGTGGGCCAGCTCGTTCAAGGACTACGGGACCAAGTACGGGACCTGGCACACCAGAAGCAGCGGCTACACCCCGCAGCCGGGCGACGCCGTGGTCTTCGACTGGGAGCAGAACGGTGACATCGACCACGTCGGCATAGTGAAGAGCGTCGACGGGAGCACGATCTACACGATCGAGGGCAACAGCGGCGACCGGACTAAGGCCAACTCGCACTCCCGGTCGAGCAGCGACATCGTCGGTTACAGCGCGCCGGTCGAGGCCAACGACGGTCCGTCGAACCAAGACGGTGGGGATTTCAACACCGATGGGGTGGGGGACATCTTCTCGGCCGCTACCGGGACGTTGACCGTCTGGAACGGTAAGGGGTCGAACGACTTCAACTCCGCTACTGAGATCGGTCCTGGCTGGGGCGCTTACAGCAGGCCCATTGCTGGTGACTTCAACGGTGATGGGATCAGTGACCTGGCGGCGGTCAAGGATGGCAGCACGTTGACCATCTGGAATGGCAAGGGCGACAACAACTTCTCCAGTGCCGTCGAGGTCGGTCCCGGTTGGGCGCTGTATGACAGCACGCTGGTGTCGCTGGGCGATGTCAACAAGGACGGGAATACCGACATCGCTGCCGTGCGTGAAGGCACCGGCACGCTTTACCTCTGGAACGGTAAGGGCGACAACAACTTCGCCTCTGCCGTCGAAGTCGGTCCGGGCTGGGCCGCTTTCAGTAAGCCCGTCGGCGGTGACTTCAACGGTGACGGCATCGGTGACCTGGCGGCGGTCAAGGATGGCAGCGCGCTGACCATCTGGAACGGCAAGGGCGACAACAACTTCGCCAGCGGCGTTGAGATCGGTCCCGGTTGGGCGCTGTACGACAGCACGCTGATGTCGCTGGGCGATGTCAACAAGGACGGGAATACCGACATCGCTGCCGTGCGTGAAGGCACCGGCACTCTCTACCTCTGGAACGGCAAGGGCTCGAACAACTTCAGCTCCGCCATCGAGATGGGCCCCGGCTGGACCCCGTACTTCTAACCACCCCACTCCGCCGGGACGGCCCGGCGGGGGCATTCCCACGATTTGGAGCGTCAGACAGTGTCGAGAACATTCGCCCGCCACACGACGACGGCAGCGCTGGCCATCTTCGCGATCGTCGCCTTATCCCCCTCGGGGTACGCCCAGGACGATCCGGCCGGACCACCTACCGGCCGAGTGACCGCCTCCTACGCCACCGCCGCATGCGACTCCAACGGCACGACCAGCACGGACGCGGCCCTGGCCACACAGCTGAACGGCGTCTTGACCGCCACGATGGAGGGCTACATGACGGCGTACCGGGTTTCATGCGCCCGCATGATCGTCAAGGCCGTACACGATCGCGGCATGGATCCCAGAGCGGCGGTCATCGCAGTCACCACCGCGATCGTGGAGTCGACCATCCAGAACGTCAGCGAGACGGTCGACCACGACAGTCTCGGCCTGTTCCAGCAGCGTGCGTCGTGGGGCAGCGTCCAGGAGCGGCTCAATCCGATCTGGGCCACCAATGCCTTCCTCGACAAAATGGTCAGGGAGTACCCGAACAACTCCTGGATGACAGCGCCGATCGGCGAGGTCTGCCAGGCGGTACAGGTCTCGGCCTACCCGTCCCGCTACCAGCCCCAGGCCGGAGACGCACAGAAGATCGTCGATGCCCTTTGGCAGCCGCGGAGTTCGTATGGTGGGGACTTCAACGCCGATGGGGTGGGGGACATCTTCTCGGCCGCTACCGGGACGCTGACCGTCTGGAACGGTAAGGGCTCGAACAACTTCAACTCCGCCACCGAGATCGGTCCTGGCTGGGGCGCTTTCAGCAGGCCCATCGCCGGTGACTTCAACGACGACGGTATCAGTGACCTGGCCGCGGTTAGGGATGGCAGCAAGCTGACCATCTGGAATGGCAAGGGTTCCAACAACTTCTCCAGCGCGATCGAGATCGGTCCTGGCTGGGAGCCGTACGACAGCACCCTGGTGTCGCTGGGCGACGTGAACGGCGATGGTCATGCCGATATCGGCGCCGTCCGCGAGGGCACCGGCACGCTCTACATCTGGAACGGCAAGGGCAGCAACAACTTCTCGAGTGCCATCGAGATCGGTCCTGGCTGGACCGCCTACAGCAAGCCGATCGGCGGAGACTTCAACGGCGACGGCATCGGTGACCTGGCTGCGGTCCGGGATGGCAGCAAGCTGACCATCTGGAATGGCAAGGGTTCCAACAACTTCTCCAGCGCGATCGAGATCGGTCCTGGCTGGGAGCCCTTCGACAGCACCCTGATGACGCTGGGCGATGTCAACAAGGACGGCCACACCGACATCGCTTCCGTCCGTGAAGGCACCGGCACTCTCTACATCTGGAACGGCAAGGGCAGCAACAACTTCTCGAGTGCCATCGAGATGGGCCCCGGCTGGACCCCGTACTTCTAACCACCCCACCCCGCCGGGACGACCCCGGCGGGGCAACATCTGTAGTCTGCGGCGGTGACCGCGTACCGGATCCTGGCTGTGGACGACGATCAGGCCATCCTGCGTTCGCTGCGGCGCGGGTTGCGGTTGGAGGGCTTCGTCGTGGACACCGCCGAGTCGGGGCGGCAGGCGTTGGAGCGGGCGGCCGGGCAGCCCGATGCCATCGTCCTGGACGTGTCCATGCCGGGAATGTCGGGCATCGAGGTGTGCGGTCGATTACGGGAGGCCGGGTCGCAGGTGCCGGTGCTGATGTTGTCGGCGATGGACGAGGTGGCCGACCGCAGGGCGGGGCTGGCGGCGGGTGCCGACGATTACGTGATCAAGCCGTTCGACCTGGGTGAGCTGGTGCTGCGCCTGCGCGCCCTACTCCGCCGTGCCGGGCGCGCCACGGGCACGACAGTACGCATCGGGCCGCTGGTCATCGAGCCGGACGCCCGTGTGGTCACGTTGCGCGGCCGCCCGGTCGAGATGACCCGGCGCGAGTTCGACCTGCTGGAGGTGCTGGCGCGGAACGCCGGGATCGTGCTGACCCGTGCCGTGCTGCTGGAGCGGGTCTGGGGCTACGACTTCGAGGTGAGCGACAACGCGGTGGACACGTTCGTCGGCTACTTGCGGCGCAAGCTGGAGGCGGGCGGCGAGCCGCGCATGCTGCACACCGTACGCGGCGTCGGGTTCGTGCTACGAGAGCCATGAAGCCGTGAAACTGCGCGAGCCATGAACATGAAGCTGTCCACGCGCTTCGCGCTCTGCCTGGCCGTTGCCGTCCCGCTGCTGGTGGCGCTGGCCGGGCTGGTCGTGCTGATGCTGCTCTCGCAGGATTTGCGCGCTCAGCGGGATGAACAGCTCGCGGCGCGGGCGCGGGCACTGGCCCCGATGGCGACGGCGTACGCGTGGCGGACCGGTCTGCTGCGTGCCGTGCCGCCCAACCTCCTGGAGCAGCGACTGCTGGCCGCGGCCGCCGGCCCAGGCGGGGCGTGCGTGGTGGCAGGTGACGAGAAACTGCTGGTCATCGGGGACGTGCCCGGCACGCTCCCGGCCGGTGCCGGTCCCGGCGACTACGCCGAGGGGGATCGGCAGTGGCGGTTCGTCGCCGCCGAGCTGGGGCCGCGGGGGAGGGCGCGACTGATCCTGTTCGAGTCGGATGAGCGCCTCGCCGGCCAGATCGCCGCCCTGCGCGACCGGCTGGGCTCGGTCACGTTGGTCGCGGTCGGTGTGGGCGTGGTCGCGGGGCTCGTACTCGGCAGGTTCGCGGTGCGGCCGCTGTCGAGGCTGGGCGGGCAGGCACGTGCGATCGACGCGCCCTCCTCCTCCGGTACGCGGCTGGCGACCACGGCCGGCGTCACCGAGATCGACGAGCTGGCCCGCCTCCTGAACGACCTCCTCGACCGGCGGGACGCGGCCGTGGCCCGTACCGGCGAGGCTCTGGAGACCGCGCGCGCGTTCGCCGCCACCGCCGCGCATGAGCTGCGCACTCCGCTCACCAGCATGGGCACCAACCTGACCCTCCTGGACCACCCCGGGCTGGATGCGGCGGATCGCGCCGAGACCGTCGCCGACCTGGCCGCCGAACACGGTCGCCTCCAGCGGCTCATCACCATGCTGCGCCGGCTCGCGCGCGGCGAGCTGCTCGACGCCTCCGCCTTCGCCGAGACCGACCTGGCCGGCATCGTCAACGACGCGATCGAGGACGCCCGGCGCCGCCACCCGCACGCCACGATCACCGCTCGCGTGCCGGACGCCGTCCGGGTACGCGGCTGGGCGGAGGGCTTGCGCCTGGTCGCCGACAACCTCCTCGACAATGCCGCCGTGCACGGTACGGACGCGTCCGGCCGCACCTCGATCACGGTCACCCTGGAGTGTGGGGATGAGATCGTCCTCGCCGTCCAGGACACGGGTCCGGGGATCGAGCCCGAGTGCCGCGAGGCGGTGTTCGCCCGCTTCCACCGTCGCCCTGGCAGCCCGGGCTCGGGGCTCGGTCTCACGTTGGTACGGCAGCAGGCGGCCCTGCACGGCGGCACCGCCTGGCTGGGCGCCTCCCTTGACGGTCCGGGTACGCGGGCCGAGGTACGGCTGCCGGTGACCGAGCGGGAAGCTCCGCGATCCGGGCGGTCCTGGCTGGAATAGCTTCTTGCCAGAGAAATGCCAGAAAAGCACGTCACCATCCCTCCGAACTAATCCTTCGGAGGAGATGACATGCGCATCACCCATTACGCGGTCGCGGTTGCGGCTGCGGTCACGCTGTTCATGCCGTCAGCGGCCTTAGCTGAGACCACTGACGTCATGCAGCCGTCGGCGCACCCGGTCAAGCTGCGTACCGCCCTCAGAGATCTCTCGGTGACCTACACCTACCAGGGCGAAGAGCACACCTTGGACGACTTCCTCACCCGTACGAAGACCAACGGCTTCCTCGCCCTGGACGGCCAGGACGTCGTCGCGGAGCGCTACACCGGCGCGAACCGTGACACCCGCTTCCAGTCCTGGTCGATGGCCAAGTCGTTCACCGCGACCGCCGTCGGCATCGCGCTCAAAGAGAAGCACATCGGATCGATCGACGACTCCGTGGACAAATACCTGCCCGAGCTGAAGGACTCCGGCTATGCCGGGGTCTCCATTCGCGACCTGCTGCATATGTCGTCCGGCATCGACTGGGACGAGGCCACCGACGCGCCACGCCTGATGGCCGCGGCCAACAAGGGCTACTCGATCAGCAAGATGGCCGCCCTCCAGAAGCGCGGCTGGGAGTCGGGCAGCCGGTTCGAGTACACCAGCATGAACTCCTTCGTCCTGGCCCGGCTCGTCACCAAGACCACCGGAATGCCGTACTACGACTACGTCGAGCGCAAGATCTGGCAGCCCGCCGGCATGGAGTCCACGGCGACCGTCGGCAACGACTCACACGGCGACAGCCTGGGCTACTGCTGCTACTACGCCACCGACCGTGACTTCGCCCGCTTCGGCCTGCTCTACCTGCACGGCGGTAAGGCGAAGGGCCACCAGGTCGTACCGGCCTCCTGGGTGAAGGCGTCCATCAAACCGTCTTCGGTCAACCCGAACTATGGCCTGCACTGGTGGCTCGGCGGCGACGGCGGAGATTTCATGGCGGTCGGGCTCGGCGGCCAGTACATCTACGTCTCACCCGAGCAGGGCGTCGTCATCGTCAAGTCGTCCATCGCCGGAAGCGCTCTTGACCAGGAAGAGGCCATCGTCGCGTTCCGCGCTGTGGCGGCCGAGGTGGCCAGGACCTCGTGAGTTTCCGGCTTCTGAGGTTCGTTGTCGCCGCAGGCGTGCTGACGTTCGCGATCGGGCTGGGCAAGCTCGTGGACGGTGACGTACGGGCTGGACTTCCGCTGTTCGTCGTCGGACTCGTTTTCGCCGGTGTACCGGCGGGACTGCTGGTCCGTCATGTGATCGCGAACTGGACGACGACAGATTTCCGGCGCTCACCGGCGATGGCGGATCCCGCGATACGGCGCAACTTCCGCAGCGTCGCCGTGCTCGTTATGGCGTACAGCGTGCTGTGGTTCCTCGCGGCCATCGCGATCCTCGTCTTCGCCTATCGGATCCCGCACGACAGCGGCAGCAGCGGCGGATCGATCGTCACCGTGATGGTGATCGGGTGCTTCCTCGCCGGGATACCTACGCTGCTCGGCATCCAGTTCCTCCGGTGCGGGCAGCTGGTGCGGCACGGAGGCACTGAGGGCATCGCGGCCGGGCTGCGGCTCGGCTGGATCGTCGTCGTCATCGGCGGGCTCGCCACCGTGGGCTCGCTGACTCATGACCGCCCCGGCTACGACACGATCGGGCTCGTCGCCGGCTGCCTGGTCGCCTTCACGCTGGTCAACAACCTCCGATTGAGCATGCTCAACACCCGGGTCGTCGCCTACGAGCGGCAGGCTTCGGGTCAACCGTAAAGGAAGATCATGACCGACATTCGCGTACATACCTACAGCGCCGCCGAGACCGGCATCTTCGTCAACAGCTACCTGATCGAGTGCGAGCCTGCTGGTCTCGGACGCCAAGGCGTTGGCCGCCCGGCTGGCCGCGTTGCACAAGCCTCTGCTGGCGGCGTTCGTGACGCATCCCCACCCCGACCATTCAGCGCCGACCTCGCGGTGTCCGGACGGCACAGCGGATACCTCAAGGCGGACAACGTACTGATCCAGCCCAATGCCATGACCGGCACGATCGAATCCCAGCTTGACGGCCGACACCTCACCCTCGGCCCTCTCCCCTAGCGTGTGGCTAATCGAGCTTGGCTTCGCGGCCGTGGACGATGAGCGCGTACAGCACGAGCACGTCGACCGCGATGACGGCGAGTGACCACCAGGGGTTCACGGCGATCCAGGTCAGTTGCGTGAGGGCGTTCAGCATCACCAGAACGATGCCGACCACCCTGGCCCAATCCTGGCCCAGGGTGACGGCGATGCCTGTGGCCAGCACGAGCACGCCGAAGAGGAGATGGAGCCAGCCCCAGCCGGTGACGTCGAAAAGCAGGAGCCGGGCGGGCGTCTGCACGTAGACCCGGTTGGCGAAGACGGCGGCGAGACCGGTGATGATGTTGAACAGCCCGGCCAGGACCATCATCATCCCGCCGAACCAGATCCAGCCGACCCAGCCGGTCACATGGCGTGCTTGGTGATAGGTCATCGAAATCCCCCTTGAGCTCTGACTTCGTCGTGGGGCCTGGCTCCCTTGTTCGAGGCCGCTCCCCAGTTGTTTCCCTCACCAACCCGACAAACACGACAGAAAGGGATGTAAAGGCATGTGGAGGGATAGTGTTTCCCCCGCCTTGGCGAATTCGATACGCAAGATCGTCCTCCCATGGCAGCCCCGCTGAGTCGGGCCGGACCTGGCGTCCGAAGGATCACGATTCCGATACGTTGGGCGGTATGCTCCCCGCTCTCCCTCAAGCCGCTCGTGCCGACGTGCGACAGGTTCCGTCCCGGTTCGCCTGGCTGGACGCGTTGCGCGGCATCGGCGCGCTGGCCGTGGTGGGGGAGCATCTGACGACCTGGGCGATGCCGTGGCTGCGGCCTACCTCCTTCAATCTCGGCGTCTACGGCGTGCTGGTGTTCTTCCTGGTCAGCGGCTACATCATCCCGTCCTCGCTGGAACGGCACGGCGACGTGCGAGCCTTCTGGATCGGCCGGTTCTTCCGCCTTTATCCGCTCTACCTGGCGGTCATCGCCCTGGTCCTCGCTCTGGCCTGGTGGATCCCGGTACGGCCGGAGGTGCCCAGGGACCTGTCCTCGGTGGCCGCGCACCTGACGATGCTGCTGGACACGGTGGGTGCGGCAGGTGTGCTGAACACGATGTGGACGCTGTCGTACGAGATGGTGTTCTACCTGCTGGCCGCGGCCCTGTTCGTGACCGGCGTACGCGACGGACGGAACCTGCTTCCGGCCGCGTTAGCGCTGATCGCCGCCGTCGCTGGGCTGGTCCTGGCCGGGCCGCCGCTGTCGGGCGGCTGGCTGGCCTGGGTGTCGTCCGGCCTCTTCGTGGTGGGGCTCGGCTGCGTGGTCTCCGGCCGCGGGCGCACGGTCGCGGCCTGCGCGCTGGGTTTGATGGCGCTGGCGTTGGTGTTGCTGAGCAGCCGCGTCCCCTGGTTCGGGCTGGCGATCCTGGCGGTGATGTTCGCCGGTACGGCGATCCGTCGCTGGGAACGAGGGCAGGCGCCGCTCTGGCCCGTGGTGGTCACCGCGATGGTCGTGGCCGCGACGCCGCTCTGGGCGCTCAACGCCGGTTGGTGGTGGGTGCGACCGGACGTGTGGGGGCTGACCGTCCTCCTCGCCGCCCTCACCTTCGCCGGTGGCATGGCCTTACGTGCGCGCCCCCTTCCTGCCGTGCTCACCTGGCTCGGCACGATCAGCTACTCCCTCTACCTGGTCCACCTGCCGATGCTGCTGATCGTCATGGAGTTGGCCGGTGAGATGCGCTGGTCGCCGTTGCCCCTGCAGATCGGGATCAGCGTGGTCTTTTTGAGCCTGCTCATGCCGGCCAGCTGGCTCAGCCACCGCTTCATCGAAGGCCCCATGCAGCGCCTCGGCCGTCGGGTCATTTCCCAGCAGGTCAGTCTTCGGCGAGGACGATGACCAGGTCGCGGGGGCCGAGCGTGACCGGGTCGGACTTGCCGGGGTTGAGCACCACACCGAAGCTGGGCGGGGCGGTGGACTCGACCGCCAGCCGGTAGCCGATGGCGGTCTCGCCACGGGCCCGGGCGGCGGCGATGACGGTGGCGAAGCTGACCGTCATCCCAGGGCGGAGGTAGTCGGTCGCGGGCTTGAGGTAGATCTCCGAGCCGTCGGCGTCGAAGAGGTAGCGGAACACCGCGCCCAGGTGCGGGTTCTCCGACAGCTGGGTCATCAGCAGGCTGATCAGTTTGGTGCCGACCACGAAGTCGTCGGCCTTGGTCACCTGGGCCAGACGGCGGTTGCGGTCGTCGTTCATCTCGCTGACGATCGGGAAGCGCTGCCCGGTACGGGATGCCAGGTCGCGCAGATGCAGCAGCGTCACCAGCGTGCGTGAATCCGCGTACTGCGACTCCAGCCGGTCGTCGGCCAGCACGATGATGTGGTCGAACATGCCCGGCTCCAGCGACTCCAGCGTGATCCGGTCGGTGGTGTCGCACTCCTTGACGTTCAGGGCCAGGTTGGTGAGCTCGAACGCGAACTCGGATTCGTCGACGGCGGCGGCCACGTTCAGGATCGAGCCGGGGGCCACGTACTGGTCGAGCTCGGCGACGATTTTCGGGGCGCGGCTGTTCCAGCCGAGCATCAGTGTGCTCTCCGGGGGTTCGGCCTCGCGGGCGGGAAGGCTGATCGCCTGCTCAACGACGGGTGGGAAGCTGCGGACGAGCCGGACGGTGGAGTCGTCCTCGGCGATCACGATCATCTGGTCGCCCTCCATGACCTGGGTGTCCATGGGCGGGTTCAGGACCACCGAGCCGTCGCCGCGCCGGATCCCGATCAGCGAGGCGGTCTCGTACGCGAACAGCGCCTCCCCGTACGGGAAACCGGTCAGCTTCGGCTCCGTACGCATGTAGATCTCGTCGCCGCCGAAGTCCAGCAGATCGGTGACCACCACCGACAGGCCCGACTGGCGGCAGGTCTGCACGATGAGCCGGGAAGCGATGTCGTCGGTGTCGACGACCTGCGCGTGCCCGTTGGCGGCCAGTTCGGCCGCGACGCGGTTGCCGGAGTCGGTCACCGAGGCGATGATCGGCGGGCGGCGGCGGCGCCAGTTGCGGTTGGTCAGACCGAGGAGCGTCTTGACGACGTGCGCGTCCGGATCCTCGCCCGCAGGGGAGAGGACGATGATGGACCGGGCGGTGTCCGGGCTGAGCAGGTCGAGATCGGTCGGTTCTATGGTGCTGCCACTGCGTACGACGACGCGGGTCTTGCCGGTGTCGCCGACGCGCGTGCGCAGTTCCTCCTCCATCTCCAGCTTGTCGCCGTCGCCGAGGATGGCGATGCAGGACTTGGCTTCGCTGGCGTTGGCCTCGACCAGCTCGGGGATGATCGTGAACACCTGATCCGACCAGCCGACCAGCACCGTGTGGCCGGACTCGACGATGCGTGACCGGCCCTTGCGCAGCTCGGTCAGCTTGTTGTCCAAGCCCGTGGTGAGCACGCCGACGAGGCTGGAGACGATCAGCAGGCCGCCGATCGTGATGGCGAACCCGAGGATCGTGAAGATCGTGCTGCCCTCGTTGTCGCCCGCGACGGTGCCCGGGTCCATGGCGCGCATGAGGCTGCCCCAGAGGGCGTCGTACCAGCTGTCGTGGACGTCCTTGTCGGCGAAGAGTATGGACAGGCCCGCGAAGATCACGACCATCACGACGGTGACGAGTGCGAGCCAGCCGATCAGGGCGGGTGTGCCCTTCGACATGCTGTTGTCGAACCGGTAACGCAGACGTTCTCGTCGTGTGGCCATGACCTAACCCATCGTTTTGGGCATCCTCTCGCCAGCGGCGGTAGGGGATGTGCGAAAAGTACCAATCGCCACAATTTTCCCCTTACTTCTATGCCGCCGCTTGCATCTCGCTAACAAAGGAGCGAAGTCGCTCCGCTAGGTCTTCGCCTTGGCGGGCACGCATGACGAGTCCAGCGTGTCCAGCCGGTCGGACTGCTGGGCGGGCTGGCGTGGCGACCGCGTGGTGGTGGGCGTACTGGTAGCCGCACTGGTAGGGGATGGGGTCGCGACCTTGCCCGCGCGGGCGATGGCTATCTTCACCGCCCTGCGGATGCGCGGGTAGTTGGGATAGGCCGGGTTGTACGCGGGTGGTACGAAGTTCACCTTGGCCACCTTGGCGCCCTTGACCTGCTGAGCGAGCGGCACCAGGTCCTGCAGCAGATCGCGCGGGATGTCGGTGAGGAAGGTCTGCTTGGCGGCCTTGGCCAACGCGTTGAACTTCAAGAGCACGTTGCCCGGGTTGAGCTGCTTGAGCATGGCGCTCATCACGCACTGCTGGCGGAGCATGCGGGTGTGGTTGTCGGCGCCGGCGCAGGTGCTGCCCGGATGGTCGCGGGCCCTGCCGTACCAGAGGGCCTCGTTGCCATCGAGAGTACGGGTGCCGGCCTTGACCACGCCGCCGTCGGAGCGGCCCACGCCGTAGCAGACGTCCCGCTCGACGTTGATGGTGACGCCGCCGAGGGCGTCGATCAGGTGTGCCACGCCCCACATGTTGACGAGCATGTAGTAGTCGATCTTGAGGCCCAGGATCTGGCCGAGCGTGCCCTTGACGGCCTCCGGGGCGCGGTCGGCGGAGCGGCCGACGACCTCGGGATGCATGTCGGCGTACGCCCAGACCCCGTTGAGCAGGTCGGCCGAACCGCGGCCCTGGCCCGGCGGCAACGAGAAGTTCTTCGGCGGCGGGAACCGCTTGGCCAGCGCGGATCCCGGCGGGAACGGCGCGTTCTCCAACTCGCGCGGCAGCGCCAGGACCACGGAGTTGCCGGTGTGGACATCGATGCTGACCACGTTGATGCTGTCGGTACGGATGCTCACGCCCTTGCGGGAGGCGGCGCCGTCCCCGCCCAGCAGCGCGATGTTGAGCCGATCGCGTCCCCGCCACGGATCCTTGTGATCGATCGGCTTGGACGGTGAGGACTTGAAGACGCTGCCGATCGCGTCGTCAGAGGTACGAGCGGTCGTGGCGGCCAGCCCGAAAGGCAGCGCCACGGTCACCGACAGCACGCCCGCGACCGTGGCCGTACCGAGCTGTCCCCACTTGCCGAGCCTGGCGGGTCGCAGCACGATGTACGAGCTGATCACGACCCCGGCCCAGGCCAGCCCGCCGACCACGCACAGGACGGTGATCACGGCCAGCCAGGTCGGATCGAGCAACAGGCCGGCCAGCGCGTTACGGTTGATCAGCGCGATCACGGCACCGATCAGCAGCACGCCGAAGGTGCCCATCATGATCATGCCGGTACGCTTACGGCCCGCCAGAAAGTGCGCGACGCCCGGAACGACGACCGACGCGAGCGTCCAGCCGATCACGGATGGAGCAGTCCACCTGCGCATCCAACCTCCCCCATAGGCAACATATGCCTCATTGCGTAGGGAATTTAGCAACTCACCACGCTTGGGGTGACCTAGACGGAGGTTCCCTGGGTTCCCTGGCAAGCGAACGGCCACGGGCACAACCCGTGGCCGGGACGCTCTAGCTTCCCTATTTTCCGCGTTTGCCGTACAGGCCGACCGTCAGCGAGACGCCCAGCGCGGCCAGGGCGACCTGGATGCCGAGCTCGATCCAGTCGATCCCGCGGGTGTCGGCCACGCCGAGCGCGGCGGCGAAGGCGGTGCCGACGAGCGCCGCGACGACGCCGATCACGATGGTCAGCCAGATGGGGATGCGCTGGCGTCCGGGGATGACGAGCCGTCCCAGAGCACCGATGGCGATGCCGATGATGAGGCCGGAGATGATGCCGGTGACTTCCATACTGAGACTCCCGATTGGTCGGCAACCTATCCGGGCAACGAACCGCCTCCTAGAGAGGGTTCCTCAGGCGGGAGGAAGACCTTAAGAGAGTCGTAAGTCGGCTCTGCGAGGCTACAGGCACATCGAAAACCGGTCCTTACCAGGAGGAACATCATGAGGACGATCGCCGCAAGCCTCTTCATCTCTCTCGACGGCGTCGTTGAGGAGCCGGCGGAGTGGCATTTCCCGTACTTCAACGACGAGATGGGCGCGGCTGTGGGTGGCCAGATGGCCGACACGCTGCTGCTGGGCCGCAAGACCTATGACAGCTTCGCCGGAGCGTGGCCGGAGCGGGAGGCGGAGGGCGGCGAAGACGCCGGCTTCGCCAAGACGCTGGGCGAGGCGCGGAAGATCGTGGTGTCGCGCCAGCCGTTGGAGTTCACCTGGCGCAACTCCGAGCTGCTTCAGGGCGATCTGGTGGAGGCCGTGACCGCGCTGAAGAACGAGCAGGGTGGCCGGATCGCGGTGAGCGGCTCGGTCTCGGTGGTCCGGCAGTTGTTGCAGGCGGGGCTGCTGGACGAGCTGCATCTGCTGGTGCATCCGATCGCGGTTCGTAAGGGCGAGCGGTTGTTCGACGAGGGGGACACGACGGTCCCGCTGGAGCTGGTCAAATCCGAGACGTTCGCAACTGGGGTGCTGTATCTGGTCTACCGGCCCGCCAAGGCCGCCGCCGACGCCTCCTACGACGACGCCAAGACGCACCTGCCCCAGGACGAGCAGTAGAGGCCGACAGCGGCCTCCCGGCCGGTTCGCCGCCGCCGTGTCACTGGGTCTGTCGGGGGGAGCGGATCAGTAGGGTGGCCAGGACTTCGTCTGGGCCGACAGCGCAATAGATGTGTGGGACGTCGGCCTGCCAGGAGATGTGCTCACCCGGGGCGGCCAGCAGGGGGACGTCGGCCGGGCCGGCGCGCAGCACGCCCGCGTAGACCGTTACGTGTTCGGTCACGCCGGGGGCGTGGGGTGGCGAGTGTTGTACGACGCCGGGGCGGACGCGCATGCGCAGCAACTCGAACGTCGCGGTCGGTTCCTCGAAGACCTCCAGCAGCGTGGCCGTCACGGCGGCCCCGGGCACGTGGACGGCCTCCGCGGGCGGTGCGCCGGGCTCCAGAACCAGGGCCGTCAACGGTACGCCCAAGGCTCCCGCCACCGCGTAGAGCGTCTCCAGCGTTGGGTTGCGGGTGCCCAGTTCCAGACCGGACAGGGTGGCCTTGCCGATGCCGGCGCTGCGGGCCAGCGCCGACAGGGAGATGCCGCGGGCCTCCCGCAATCGCCGCAACCGGCTCCCGATTTCCGTGTCACGGCCGTCCACCCGGCAATCCTTGCATTCCTCTGCCGGACTTGTCCCACTCTGGCCACGTGGCTATGGTTCGTTCCGTAAACGGAACGATGGAGCGGGTGGTGGGCGTGCGGGTGCAGGCCGTCGTGGCGGGGCTGGTCAGTGCGGTGGTGGGTTACGCCAGTTCGTTCACCGTCGTGCTCGCCGGACTGCGTGCCGTCGGGGCGACGCCGGGGCAGGCCGCGTCCGGGCTGCTCGCCCTGTGCTGCGGCATCGGGGCGGTGGCGGTCGTCCTTGGGCTGCGGTACCGCATGCCGATCAGCATCGCCTGGTCCACCCCCGGCGCGGCGCTGCTGGTGGCGACCGGTCCCGTGCCCGGCGGCTTCCCGGCCGCGGTCGGCGCGTTCATCGTCTGCGCCGGGCTCATCGTCCTCGCCGGCCTGTCGCCATGGCTGGCCCGGGCGATCGCCGCCATCCCGCGTCCGATCGCCGGTGCCATGCTGGCGGGCGTCATCCTCAGCCTGTGCACCGCACCGGTCCGCGCCATCGTCGACATCCCACTGCTGGCCGTGCCCGTCGTCCTGACCTGGGCGGTGTTACAGCGGTACCTGCGGCAGTGGGCCGTTCCGGGCGCGCTCGTCGTGGCGGTCATCGCCATCGCGGTGCACGGGCCCGGCGACGGCCTGTCCGGCGCGTCGCTGCGGCCCGTGGTCGAGTTGACCACCCCGACGCTGAACCTGTCCGTAGTGGTGAGCATCGCCATCCCGCTGTTCCTCGTCACCATGGCCGCGCAGAACGTCCCCGGTATGGCGGTCATGGCGACATACGGGTACGAGCCGCCCGTGCGCCCGGTCCTCGTCGCGACCGGCCTGGCGAGCGCGGCGGCGGCACCGTTCGGTGGCCACGCCATCAATCTGGCCGCGATCACCGCGGCGCTGACCGCCGGCCCGGACACCCACCCTGACCCCGGCCGCCGGTGGATCGCGACGGTGGCCCTCGGCGCCGGGCAGCTGACGCTCGGCCTCGGCGCCGGCCTGGCCATGGCTCTGGTGCTACTGTCCCCACCCGTGCTGGTCATCGCGGTGGCCGGCCTCGCGTTGCTGCCGGCGCTCGGCTCGTCGCTGGCCGGCGCGGTGACCGAGCCGGAGGGACGGGAGGCCGCGGTGGTCACTTTCGTGGTCACCGCATCGGGGATGACGATCCTGGGCATCGGCGCGGCGTTCTGGGGCTTGGTCGCGGGCGGCCTGACCGCACTCCTCCTGCACAGGCGACCACCGCCGTCATCTACTCCGGAAACCGGGGCGGAACGTCCCGTGGGCCAGGTGCCTCAGCCGTCATAGTGGTACGGGAAGATCACGAACGCTCTCGGCGATTGATCCGGCCTCGCCCCTCAGAACCACATCGTGGGCCCGTCAGCTGACGGATCCAGTCCGGTGAGCGGATCGGCCAGCCTGCCGGTCAGGTCGGCGATCACCAGCTCGGTGAGGGTGCCGGGGAAGGTGTGCCGGTCGAATTCGACGTCCCAGATCATCGTCCACCGGTCGGGATCTGGTTCGCTGGTGTCCCACCAGATGGTGTCGCGGCTTTCGGTGTTCGCGCACCACAGCAGCCCTTCTGGCGCGGGATGCACGGGCATCGCCTCGCCTTCGCTCCAGTCGAGATATTCGGCTTGCTCTTCGTGCTGCTCCTGGAGATCTTCCGGCTGCCCGATCGTGATGCCGTTGATGCCAATCGTCCCGTACATCTCGAACAACCGTTTGTAGTCGCTCGGCAGCCGCAACCCGAGCGACCGCTCGATCGTCGGCCAGTCGTAGGTGTGGCAACCGGTCCGCGGCTCCCCGATGATCGTCGCCAACTGCGCCAGCGTGTCTCGCGGCCCCTCCTCCACAGTCGTGGCCGAAGCGGCGGGGTCGATGCCCGGCGGGTACAGCACGCGCGGACGCGGCACCGCCGACACCGACAGCACGGGCAGGTCCAGCCGCCCGTCCAGCCACCGGTCGAGGAACCCCGACGCGCCGTACGGCAGCCGCTGCCATCCCAGGCCGTCGGCGTCCAGCAGCACCACCGGCCACTCATCCGGCTCGCCGCTGACCGGAAGCCACCAGCACGTCTCACCTCCGTCGAACACCCCCCACAATCGCAACCCGGCCGGCTCAGGCGCGATCGGCGACGGGACCACCCGCTCGCCCGCCGCCCGCCGCGAACGCAACCGCTCGCTCACCACGGCCTCCGCATCCACGTCGAAGCCCTTCGGCGCCCCCGGAGCAAGCAGTCGCAGTACGCCGGCCAGCCTCCCCACGCCGTACTCGCCGACAAGCGCGGCATAGTCCTCGGGCACGCCCGTGGCCTCGACCGTCGCCGCCGGGCTGACGACCTCGAGGGCGAGCGGCACTCCCGGGAAGGAGACACTCTCCGGCACGTCCTCAAGTACGAGCGGGGCGAAGTCCCAGGCGTACGGAGGCGACACCGCGGGCAGGGCCTCTCCCAGATCCAGACTGCCGCTCACTCGCGCGGCGAGCACCTCCGTCATGGGTGCGTCCACCAGCCGCCACGTCTCATTCGGCCAATGCTGGGTGAAGATGCTGGTCGGCCAGTCGTTCGGGTCGGTGGAGACCGAGGTGTCCCAGAAGTAGTACTCGCTTCCGCGCGACTCACCCCACACCAGGAGCCCGCCCGGTTCGGGATGAAAGGCGTACGGGTGAGCCGGCGGGTCGGCGGCACGGATGGCGCGTTGCAGCCCATGCCGCTGGTCGAGCTGTCGGTAAGAGCCGCCGCGGCCGGAGTGATGGGGCACCACGACCCAGATCCACTCCCCGACCAGCACAGGTCCGTACCTCTCGGTGAACTCTTTGTAGTCGTCGGGAAGCCGGAGACCGAGCCACTGTTCAACGCCGGGCCAGTCGACGGGAAAGGCGGCAGGGGGCGGCGGGCCGATGACGGCGGCCAGGGCGGCAAGATCCATGCCTGGATTGTGCTGCATTGCACCCGGCCGCTGTTTCGCTGAGATCGCCTCTGATCAGACGCACGTCACACCCGGCTTCCTGTCACGGATAGCCCGGGCTATCCGGTCAATCGTGTGTAGCGCCTCGACTCGTCGCCGAGGCCCCTTTCCCTCCGCTTCGGTGCTGCGACCTGAAGGAGAAGACACATGTCCCAGCCTCTCCCGTTCGTCATCGATCCGACCGGTGCCGACCGGAATGCTGAATACCAGGCTCTGCGGGCTCGTGGCGCGGCCACCTCCGTGGACATCCTCGGCCTGCGCGCCTGGGCAGTCACCGACCCTGTCCTGCTCAAGACTCTGTTCACCAGCCCAGATGTCTCCAAGAACGGCCGCGCTCACTACCCGGCCTTTCAGCAGACGATCAGCACGTGGCCGCTCGCCCTGTGGATCGAGGTGCAGAGCATGCTCACCGCATACGGCGCCGACCACCGCAGGTTACGGCGGATGGTCGCCCCCGCCTTCAGCGCGCGTCGCATCGCCGAACTCAAGCCGATCATCCGATCCCTGGTCACGGAGTTGATCGACGACCTGGCCGCGGTGCCCCCCGGCCAGGTGGTGGACCTGCGCGGGCGACTGGCCTACCCGCTGCCCATCGCCGTGATCGGCCACCTGATGGGCGTACCTGAAGACCAGCGCGACGATTTCCGGCAGCTCGTCGACAACGTCTTCGACAGCACGCTCACGCCTGCGCAGGCCCAGGCCAACACCGCACTTCTCTTTGAGACCATCGACCAGTTGATCGCCACCAAGCGCGGCGACCCCGGCGACGACATGACCTCCCTGCTCATCGCGGCACGCGACGAGGAGTCGGACGGCATCGGCTTCACCGACGTCGAACTGCGCGACACGATGATTCTCATGATCAGCGCCGGGTACGAAACGACCGTCAACGTCATCGACCAGGCCGTGTTCGCGATGCTGACGTCCCCCGACCAGCTCCACCTCGTTCGTACCGGCCAGGCCACCTGGGAGGACGTGATAGAGGAAACCCTTCGCGCCGAGCCCGCCATCAAGTACTTGCCGCTGCGCTTCGCCGTGAGCGACATCAAGCTGCCCGACGGACAGGTCGTCGCCGCGGGTGACCCTATCCTCGCCGCGTATGGGGCCGCCAACCGTCACCCGGACTGGCACGGGCCGGACGCCGACACCTTCGATGTCACCCGCAAAGTGAAGGACCACCTGGCGTTCGGCTACGGCGTGCACTTCTGCCTCGGCGCTCCTCTGGCTCGCCTCGAAGTCGCGGAAGCCCTGAGTCAGCTCTTCGAGCGTTTCCCCGCGATGTCACTCGCGGTACCGGCCGCCGCATTGCGGCCGATACCCACCCTCATCAGCAACGGTCACCAGGAGCTCCCCGTGCACCTGCGCGTCGTCGAGTAGCGCGGCCGGCAGGTGCACTGTTCGGGACGTTGCGGGTTGTCCGGGCTGGTGAGGCGTTCTCGGAGCCTGGCGGGGACGTGATCCACTACCAGGACGGCAACCACCTCGCCGAGGAGGAGTAGGCGTTCGTGGTGATCATGTTCTGCGCGCCCGGGCAGCCGATGCTGATCCCGGTCAGCGCGGAGGAGTTGGAAGCTCGGCGAGACCGCCGGGCGCCGCAGTCATGACCAAGGACTGCGCGTTCCTGTTCACCAGCGCACGTTGAAAGCGGAGAAGGCGGGAACCGGGTTCGGTTCCCGCCTTCAGCGTTGCCGGAAGGTCATTCGACCAGCTGGCCGGAAACTCCGCCGCTGAAGACCCGTGGCCCGTGTCGCCACTCATACATCGCTAATGTCTCAGATAGGATTTGGCGCCCAAGGCAGTACATATCGGTAAACCCCCAGCGAAGGTGGCACCGTGACAGAGACCACGCCGCTGCGGGGACGGCATCGCGAGTTGGCGGAGCTGGACGCGCTGGTGGGCCGTGCCCGCGCCGGTCACAGCGGCGCTCTGGTCGTCTCCGGTGAGGCCGGCGTCGGCAAGACCGCGCTCTTGGACCACATGGTGACGCGTGTGACGACCGATGCCCGGGTCGAGCGCATCGTCGCGTCGGAGTCCGAGATGGAGCTGGCCTACGCCGGCCTACAGCAGTTGTGCGGGCACATGATGAGCTCGGCCGGGCGCCTTCCTGCCCCGCAGCGCGAGGCGATCGAGGCGGCGTTCGGCCTGCGTCAGGCCTCCGCGCCCAGCCCGTTCCTCGTCGGGCTCGCACTGCTCGGGTTGCTCACCGAGGCCGCGGGTGACCGGGCGCTGCTCTGCGTCGTCGACGACGCGCAATGGCTCGACGAGGCGTCGGCACGCGCTGTCGCGTTCGCCGCCCGGCGTCTCGACGTCGAGGGGATCGTCATCGTGCTCGCCATGCGTACGGTCGACGAGGTGTTCGCCGGTCTTCGGCAGATGGTCGTCGAAGGGGTGGGCCACGACGATGCGCGTGAGCTCCTGCGCCTCTCGGCCCCCGGCGGCCTCGACCGGCGGGTGCGCGACCAGCTGATCGTGGAGGCGCGCGGCAACCCGCTGGCGCTGCGGGAGCTGCCCCGGTCGCTGAGCCCGGCCGAGATCGCCGGCGGGTTCGCTCTCATCGGCGCGATGCCGTTGGAGAGCCGCATCGAGCAGAGCCTGGTCGCGCAGCTCGAGCCGCTGCCCGAGTCGGCGCGCCTCCTGCTGCTGCTCGCGGCTGCGGACCCGACTGGCGACCCCGAGCTACTGTGGCGGGCGAGTGCGGCGCTGGGATTGGGCCCAGAGGACTTCGACGCCGCCAAGGACGCCGATGCGCTCGTCGTCGGCACACGCGTCGGCTTTCGCCATCCGCTCGTACGGTCGGCGGTCTACCGGTCTGCGTCGCCGCAGAACCGGCGGCGCGTCCACGCCGCGCTGGCCGACGTCACCAGCGTCGATCACGACCCGGATCGCCGGGCATGGCATCGCGCCAGCGCGACGCTGCACCCGGATGAACAGGTCGCCGCCGATCTCGAGCGGTCCGCGGTACGTGCGCGCACCCGCGGCGGCGCGGCCGCCGCAGGTGCGTTCCTGGAGCGGGCGGCCGAGCTGACGCCCGAGCCGGCCCGCCGCGGGCAGCGGCTGATCGCGGCCGCCGTCGCCAAGCACGAGGCGGGCGCGCCCGCAGCCGCCCTGCACCTGCTCGACACTGCCCGCGACCATCCCCTCACCGCGTTGCAACAGGCGCTCGTCGCCCGCCTGCGCGCTCGCGCCGGATACGCGCTGCGCCGCGACAGCAGCGGTGCGCAGCTCCTCCTCGCCGCAGCGCAGGGCCTCGAAGGGCTCGACCCGGTGCTCGCCCGCGACACCTACATCGAGGCGCTGTCGGCCGCGATCTACGGCGGCCGGCTCGGTGACGCCGAGCAGGTGGCCGCCGTCTCGAACGCGATCCTGGAGGCGACCGCCGGCGAGGAGTCCGACCGTGCGCGGGACCTGATCCTGCGCGGCCAGGCGCTGCTCGCCGCCAAAGGGCAGGAGGCCGCGCTCGAGACCCTGCGCCGGGCGCAGCGCGCGTTTCTCGAGCAGGCCCCGGACTCTCTCGAACTGCACTGGATGTGGTTCGCCTCCCGTGCCGCGCAGGACCTCTGGGACGCCCGTGGGCTCCGCGCGCTCGCCGATCGGCAGGTCGAGCTCGCCCGCGCCGAAGGCGTCGTGACGGTGCTGCCGATCGCCCTGAGCCTGCTGATGGTGGCGCAGACGGTCGACGGCGAGCTGGGCGCGGCCGAGGCCTCCTGCGACGAGATCGACGCCATCAAGGACGTCACCGGCCACCCGCTGCCGCAGTACGGGCGGTTCTTCCTCGCGGCCTACCGAGGGCAGGCCGACGAGGCGGAGCGCCTGGCGGAGCAGATCCGACCCGACGCGCTCGCGCGGGGCGAGGGGTACGGGCTGAGCGCGGTCAACTTCGGGGAGGCCATCCTCTACAACGGCCTGGGGCGGTTCGCCGAGGGGGTGACCTCCGGTCGCCGTGAGCTGCCCTACACTCACGAGCTGAGCCACGCGATGCGCACGCTGCTCGAACTCGTGGAGGCGGCCACACACACCGGCGAGCGGACGCTCGCCGAGGAGGCGTTCGAGAAACTGGCGAGCGTCACGCGGCCGGTGGGGACCAACTGGGCCTTGGCCGTGCTGACCATGGCAGAGGCGCAGTTGCGCGCGGGCAACGAGGCCCAGGCCCTGTACCAGAATGCGATCGAGCGCTTCGAGCGCGAGCGGATTCCGATCATGGTGGGGCGCTGCCGCTTGCTGTACGGGGAGGAGCTGAGCCGCCAGGGCAGGCACGACGATGCGCGCGAGCAGCTCCGGGCCGCGTACGAGGTGTTGTCGGGCATCGGCTTGAACGGCTTCGCCGAGCGCGCCGCGCGCGAGCTGAGGGCGAACGGCGAGACCTTGCGCGTGCGCGCGCACGGGTCGGCGGCGCAGCTCACCGACCAGGAGCTCAATGTGGCGCGCCTCGCGCGCGAAGGGCTCACCAACCGGGACATCGGCGCCCGGCTGTTCATCAGCGCGCGCACCGCCGAGTACCACCTGCGCAAGGTCTTCATGAAGCTCGGCATCAGGGGGCGCGCCGAGCTGAAGGCCGCGCTCGCCGAGCTCGATCAGGCGGCGACGATCGCCAAAAGCCCCGGAGAAGGACCGGGCTTCGGCACCCGGTGATGCTCGCGGCAGCCCGCCCGCTCATCGGGACTCCGGTGGCACGTAGTCGAAGGTAGGGCCGGCCACAGTGCCGTCCTCGTCGGGCATCCCCATCAGGGCCAGTGCCTGGGCCTTGAGCGCGTACATGGTGCCGGTGGCGACCGAGAGTAGTTTCGGGTCGCCGTTGAAAGCCTGCTCCAGCTGGTTCAACAGGGTGCAGTAGGTGCTGTTGAACTCGTCCTGGGCCTTGCGGATGGTGCTGCCCGGGTCGGCTGGCTGTGGGTTGTGTCGCATGGGGCGGACGGTGGCGAGGTTCATGGAGAATGTTTCGCCGGTGGGGCCGGATTGTGGGGTGTCGCCGCGCTGGTAGCGCTGGCCGAGTTTGAGTTCCTGGAAGCGGTAGTAGTGGGCGACCTCGTCCCGATCGGGGTGGAAGATGTCCTGGTCGCCGTCCCAGACTTCGCCGCGGGCGGTGCCCTCGCCTTGTTCGACGATCTCTTCCAGTGCTCCCAATGCCGATTTCAGATCCTTCACCGCGAACAGCGATCCCGCGGTGTGGCGGAAGTGGCTGCCGGTCACCTGGCGGGCGGGGTCGCCGCAGAAGACTTCCTGCTCGCCGAGTTGCCGGCACAGGTGGCGTAGTCCTTGTTCGATGGCGTCGTAGAACTGGCCGATGGTCTGGTAGTGGTCGTCTTGTGCGGGGGCGTCGGGTGGTGCGGGTTGTTCCAGGCGTAGGAACATCTCCAGGGCTTGTGGGCCGAAGGGGAGGAGTGACAGTTCCAGGTCGCTGTGGGGCAGTTTCCGGGGGTGGGGCGGGAGCATCCCTGGTGTGTCGAGGCGGGGTTGGCCGCCGACGGCGTTGAGGAGGTTGGCGGTCAGTGCCAGATGCAGCATCTCTTCGGCGAAGACGCTGCCCAGCACCTCGGTTGCCTCGGGGTTGTGTTCGGGGTCGAGGGAGTACAGCGCGCACAGGTACGGCGGCAGTGTCGCGTGTTCCAGCTCGATCGCCCACTGCAGGTGCTCACGCAGACTGTCGAGCGTGTCGATCCGTGCAGACCCGGGAACAGCGGCAGTCCCCTGCGGTTCCAGATTCGTCATCAGAGTCCTACCTTCATTGTCGGAAGGGGTGTTTCGCGCAGCGTGATCGCCGGCAGACGAGCCGGTGCCGTAGGGGTCTCATCGGCGCGGCAGCCGGCCCATGGGGCCGCCGGATCAGGCGGATTGGTGGCGCTGCCAGTGCTCTTCGAGGGCGGCGGCGACCTGCGCCGGCCTCTGGAGCACCGGCCAGTGGTTGCAGTCGAGCTTGATCACGTTTTCCGCCCGGATGGCCCGGCCCAGTTCGTCGGCGAACTCGACCTGACAGGCGGGGTCGCGTGCACCCCAGAACACGAGGCTGGGCGCGGTCATTTTCGCCAGCTCGGGTTCCCACTCGCTGCCCATCCGCACCGCGGAGCGGTAGAGCATGAGAATGCTGTCCTGATCCCCTCCGGGCGGCCGATCAGCCAGTGGGCGTACTCCTCCTTGGTGCTGCCGAAGCCGTCCGGACGTGGAGCGCCGAAGCCCGGCAGGTCCCAGGCCTCCACGTCGCTACGCGTCAGGTGCCGGCGGACGCCCGCCCAGACACGGTGGGTGTCGGGGACGCCGTGGATGAGGATCGCGGGCACGGGAGTGTCACTCCTGCGCCTGGTCGGCGGCGTCGAGGATGGTCGCGGTCACGGCGTCGGGCTGCGAGGCGGCGACCGCGTGGGAGGCGCCGTCGACCTCGCGGGTTCCGCGGGAACCGGCGCGTTCGGCCATGAAGCGCAGCGCCGCGGCCGGGATGTTGAGGTCACGCTCGCCGTGGACGAACCAGGACGGGGTGGTACGCCAGGCGGGCTCCTTCGCCGTCAGGGCGTCGGTCAAGGCCCGCTCGGTCACCGGCCGCTGGGTCGCGGCCATCAAGGCGGCCTCACCGGCGTCGAGGTCGGCGCAGAACTGGTGGTGGAACTTGTCCCCGGCGATGCGGAACTCGTTGCCGCCGGAGGCCACCGGGTAGGCCTCCAGCGCGCTGCCGAGGGTGCTGCCCTCGAACTTGCCGGACAGCAGGAACGCGTTCTCGCCGGGTTCGGGGGCGAAGGCGGCGACGTAGACCAGGGCGCGCACGGCCGGGTTGCCGGCCGCCGCCTGGGTGATCACCATGCCGCCGTAGGAGTGGCCGACCAGGACGACCGGGCGTCCGATGCCGGCGATCACGTCACGCACGTAGGTGGCGTCGCCCTCGACACCGCGCAGCGGGTTGGCCACGGCGACGGCGGTGCGCTGATTGCCGTGCAGGCGCTGGATGACGCGGTTCCAGCTGGCCGATTCGGCGAAGGCGCCGTGGACCAGGACGATGACGGGCTGCTCGCTCATGAGTGCGCCCTTCCGGTGTTCAGGGCGGCCTTGAGGACCTCGATGGCTTGGGCGGTGGCGGCGCGCGCCGCGCGGGTGTCGCGAACCGGATTGAGCATCATGAAGTCGTGCAGCGTGCCGTTGTAGCGGACGCTGGTGGTCGGCACTCCGGCCGCGGTCAGCTTGCGCGCGTAGGCTTCGCCCTCGTCGCGCAGCACGTCGTTCTCGTCGACGATGACGAACGCGGGCGGCAGCCCGGCCAGGTCGTCGAGGGTGGTGCGCAGGGGTGAGGCGGTGATCTCGGCGCGCTGGTCCGGGTCGGTGGTGTAGGCGTCCCAGAACCACGCCATGGCCTTGGCGGTCAGGTACGGGCCGTCGGCGAACTCGCGATAGCTGTCGGTGTCCTGGGCGGCATCCGTGACCGGGTAGTAAAGCGACTGCTGCACGAAGGTGACGTCGCCGCGCTGCTTGGCCATGATGGTCAGCGCGGCGGTCATGTTGCCGCCGACCGAATCGCCGGCCACCGCCAGCCGGGAAGCGTCCAGGCCCTCGTCCGCACCGTTCCGGGTGATCCACTGGGCGGTGGCGTACGCCTGCTCGATCGCCACCGGGTAACGGGCTTCGGGGGAGCGGTCATACTCGACGAACACCACCGCCGCGCCCGTCCCGACGGCCAGCTCTCGTACGAGCCGGTCATGGGTGCCGGCGTTGCCGAGGATCCAGCCGCCGCCGTGGACGTACAGGACAGTGGGTAACACAGCCGTCGTCCCGGCGGGCTTGACGATCCGGACTCGCACGTCGCCGACCTCGGCCGGCACGGTGATCCACTTCTCGTCCACGTCCGGCTTGGTGACCGGGGCGGCCTGGAGGTCGTCGAGCACCTTGCGGGCGCCGTCGGGGCCCAGCTCGTACAGGAAGGGGGGCTTGGAGGTCGCTTCGGCGAGCTCCTGCGCCGCAGGCTCCAGGACGTTGTCGTTCATGCGGAATTCTCCGTTTCTATGTCGTTTTTCCGTACGGAACTTGCGGGTCTCGGCGCGTCGTCCGCGCGGGCCTTCGGAAGGTGGGCGGTTCGGAGTGATTCGCCCACTTAGACCGGACAGCCCCTGGATTCGTGACAGCGGGGGCGTGCGCTACGGCTGAGGTCCCGGTGGCGCCGCCGTGGACCTGACCGAACGACGAGGCTGGGTACCTACCACCAGCCCCTAGTGGCCCGGGCCAGGGTACCGACCAGGCTCTCCCCAGGGCGCGATGGAGGGGTTCAAGAAACGACCGTGAGCACAGCGGCATCGCCGGATGCTGGGGTGCGAACGGAGTCGAGATCGTGACCATGAACCTGTTGGAGTCGCGCGGAGATCACCCGGAGCAGACCGACGACCAGGCGTTCAGAAGATGGGAAGGAGCCGTTTCGGCGTTCGTCAGTGCCGCGCCCCGGCTCTTGGCGATCGGTCTGCGCGTCCTGCAAGACGTGGGCGAGGCCGAGGACGTGGTACAGGAGACGTGGCTGCGATGGGCCCGCGCCGACCGCTCGGTCGTCATCAGCCCGCCCGCATTCCTCGCGCTGACCACCACCAGGCTCGCCCTCAACGTCGCCCAGTCCGCCCGCAAGCGCCACGAGACCTCCGCCGGTCCCTGGCTTCCCGAGACGGCGGACCGCTCTGTCAGCCCCGAGACGGCGGCCGAACGACGCGAGGCGGTCGACACCGCGATCCGGCTGCTGCTGGAGAGACTGACCCCCGCCGAACGGGCGGCTTATCTCCTGCGCATAGCCTTCGACTACCCCTATCGCCGGATCTCCGAGATCCTCCACCTGGGCGAAGACCACGCGCGGCAACTCGTGCGGCGCGGCCGCGACCACCTCGCCGGCGAGCGATGCCACCCGGTGAGCGCCGCCGCGCACCTGCGCCTCGTACGGACGTTCCTCGCCGCCGCGCAGACCGGTGACCTCGCCGAGCTGGAAGAACTGCTCGCCGCCGACGTCGCCCCCCAGGTGGTCGGGCCGTCATCTCCGTGTCACTCGCCTACTGAGTCTGGTCGGTCGGGCGGATGAGGATCTCGTTGACCGCGACGTGCTCCGGCTGGTTGATCGCGTACACGACGGCATTGGCGATGTCGTCGGGCTGCAGGGTTCGCATTGAGGCGGCTATGTTCTGCGCGGCGGCCTGCATCATGGGGTGCGTGATGTGGTCGACCAGTTCGGTGGCGACGAAGCCGGGCTCGACGACCACGACACGCACTCCCTGGGTGGTGACCTCCTGCCGCAACGCCTCGGAGAAGGCGTTGATGCCGAACTTGGTCGCGGCGTAGGCGCCGTTGCCGGCCGACGCGATCCGGCCCGAGGTCGAGGAGACCTGCACGACGGCGCCCTTGCGCTCCAGTAGGTGCGGCAGCGCCGCGTGGACCATGTACATCGACCCGAGCAGGTTGGTGTCGATCATGCGCGTCCATTCCGTGGTGTCCGCACCCGCGATCGGACCGGCGAGCATCACCCCGGCGTTGTTCACCAGGATGTCCAGGGCGCCGAAGTGCTCGACGGTCTTGGCGACCGCGGCCCGCACCGACTCTGGGTCGGCCACGTCCAGATCGAGGGCCAGCATCTCGCCGGGCGCCTTGCCCACCAGAGCCTCCAGCCGGTCGGCGCGCCGGGCCCCGACCGCGACACGGGCCCCCTCCGCTGATAAGGCCAGCGCAGTAGCCTCGCCGATGCCCGACGACGCTCCAGTGACCAGGACGACCTTTCCATTCAACGTGTTGCTCATGATGTGTTTCCTTCATCTGTTCGGGCCGGGATTTCCTCCCGGAAGTCGATCTTTCGGTGGGTGCCGTCGCACAGCGGTTTGTTGCCGGAATGGCCGCAGCGGCACAGCGTCATCCTGTTGCGGGTCTCCACTGGCTGGCCGTCGGCCCGCAGGACCGGGACCTTGCCGGTGACCCACAGCGCGCTGGCCAGCTCGTCCTCTTCTTCCAGGACCGAGATGGCCTGCGGGAGGTCGGGCTCGATCGGGTCGCCGCCGCGTTCGAGGGTGTAGCTGTAGGAGCCGGAGGGGCAATGGTCGATGCGGCCCATGACGTTCGAGCGCACGTCGCTGTCGCCGGTGTCGGCGAGCATTTCGGCGATCGGCCTGGTGCGGCCGATACAGAAGGCGGCGTGGATGCACAACTCGCCCACCCGTTGCGCCGAGATGCCCGCACCGTCGTGCACGTGCTGCAATTCCTCGTACGGACGCATGACCGGGCTCTCCGTGCCGACAAAACCGACCACGGCGTGGGTCCCGTCGCAGAACGGCTTGGCGCCCGAGTGGCCGCAGCGGCACAGCGCGTAGGTGTCCTCGGTCGCTATGGCGTCGGCGGTCTTCCAGGTCAGCGCGTTGTTCTCGGAGGAGACGATCTTGCGTTTGCGCCGGAGTGGGATGCCTCCGTACACGACGTACGGGCCGTCGCGCAGGACGACGATTCGCCGCTGGTCGCCGACACTCCACCGGCGGCGTTCGGGCGCCACGTACTCGAAGGTGAGGCCGGCCGTGGTGCCCTCGCCGTCGGGCATACCCATCAGGGCCAGTGCCTGGGCCTTGAGCGCGTACATGGTGCCGGTGGCGACCGAGAGTAGTTTCGGGTTGCCGTTGAAGGCCTGCTCCAGCAGATGCAGGATCGCGCAGTAGGTGTGGTTGAACTCGTCCTGGGCCTTGCGGATGGTGCTGCCCGGGTCGGCTGGCTGTGGGTTGTGTCGCATGGGGCGGACGGTGGCGAGGTTCATGGAGAATGTTTCGCCGGTGGGGCCGGATTGTGGGGTGTCGCCGCGCTGGTAGCGCCGGCCGAGTTTGAGTTCCTGGAAGCGGTAGTAGTGGGCGACCTCGTCCCGATCGGGGTGGAAGATGTCCTGGTCGCCGTCCCAGACTTCGCCGCGGGCGGTGCCCTCGCCTTGTTCGACGATCTCTTCCAGTGCTCCCAATGCCGATTTCAGATCCTTCACCGCGAACAGCGATCCCGCGGTGTGGCGGAAGTGGCTGCCGGTCACTTGGCGGGCGGGGTCGCCGCAGAAGACTTCCTGCTCGCCAAGTTGCCGGCACAGGTGGCGTAGTCCTTGTTCGATGGCGTCGTAGAACTGGCCGATGGTCTGGTAGTGGTCGTCTTGTGCGGGGGCGTCGGGTGGTGCGGGTTGTTCCAGGCGTAGGAACATCTCCAGGGCTTGTGGGCCGAAGGGGAGGAGTGACAGTTCCAGGTCGCTGTGGGGTAGTTTCCGGGGGTGGGGCGGGAGCATCCCTGGTGTGTCGAGGCGGGGTTGGCCGCCGACGGCGTTGAGGAGGTTGGCGGTCAGTGCCAGATGCAGCATCTCCTCGGCGAAGACGCTGCCCAGCACCTCGGTTGCCTCGGGGTTGCGTTCTGGGTCGAGGGAGTACAGCGCGCACAGGTACGGCGGCAGTGTCGCGTGTTCCAGCTCGATCGCCCACTGCAGGTGCTCACGCAGACTGTCGAGCGTGTCGATCCGCGTCTCACGCGGCATGATCGCCTGACCCTGAGCCGTCCTCCAGCACCTCCACCGCGTCGAGCAGACCCCGCAGGCCGATCTCCTCGCGTTCGACATCCGTCGGATCAAACAGCCACTCGGTGACCGACAAGCTTACGGCTTCCTCCGGATGACTGGACTCGGCCAGGATCACTTCCGCCTCGATCTCGATTTCGAGCTCGTGTAGAGAGTCGTCCTCGCCGCTCGGAGCGCTCATCATTCCTCCATACGTGGTTCGAGTGAATGTCCGGCTGACCGCATGGATCAGTTGCGCGCTCTCGTACACCTCGGCCGGCCAGGCCGGTGCGGCCGGACTCGCGCTGCCACGGCAGGTGACGGTTGTGCCGCGCCGCTCGTGCGCCTGGGGCTACTTTCCGGTCGCGTTCTGGCCGAGCCAGTCGCGGTAGCGGATCGTGCCGAGGGTGGCGCCGTCACCCGGAACGAGCGACCGCTCGCTCAACTCGCTGCCGAAGTAGCGCGCGTGCGGGTCGGTGACCACCTCGCGCGAGTCGCCCCAGGCGGCCAGCGCCTGGCGGAAGAACTCGTCCATCCCGAACTGATCGGGTCCGGCGATCTCGATTCTGCCGTTCAGCGGCGATCCGACCGCGGTCCGGCCGACCGCCTGTGCCACATCGTCACCCGCGATCGGCTGGAAGAGCACGGGCGCCATGTGCACCTTGCCATCCACCGTGCCCTCGTCGGCGATGCCGCGGGCGAACTCGAAGAACTGGGTCGAGTGCACGAGCGAGAACGGGATCCCTGACTTCTCGATCAGCTGCTCCTGAGCGATCTTCGCCGCGAAGTAGCCGTTGTCCGGCATCCGCTCCGTGCCCACGATCGACACCGCGACGTGGTGCCCCACACCCGCCGCCGCCTCCGCCGCGAGCAGGTTGCCCGTGGAGGTCTCGAAGAACTTCAGCACCGCCGCCCGCTCGAACGACGGCGAGTTCGACACGTCGATCACCACCTGCGCACCCAGCAGCACCTCGGCCAGTCCCTCGCCGGTCAGCGTGTTGACGCCGGTGTTCGGCGACGCCGCCACCGCCTCGTGACCATGCTCGCCCAGCTTCGTCACCAGCTTCGACCCGATCAGGCCCGTCCCGCCGACTACCACGATCTTCATCGCGATCCCTTCGTCCACCGGGCCACCCGTTGCCACCCGGTCGCCAGCTAAGACCGGACAGACTCCAGGCTTGTGACAGCCGCCGCGAAATTTCTTTCCGGCCGCTGATGACGTCATCGACAACGACCAAGATCTGCGCTGAAACCGCTGACTGACCGGTCATGCGACGGCTTGCGCGTGATCGGGAGCGCGGCGCCCCGGGTGAGTCCGGGCGGCCGCGGAGTGCGGCCGCCCAGCCGTCCCCTCACGAGGGCAGCGTGATCGGCAAACGATGAATGTCGGAGTCAGCGTGGCCCTTGGCCGGCACACGAGAAGTTCTTGGCCTGGCCGACATCACCGTGGCCTCTGTACTTCGGCCACAGCGGGTATTCGCACAAGGGCCGTGTGCGGTTCTTTGTGGCGGGGTTGGCGTCGGTCGCCACGGGATTGGCCGGCGGGTTGTTCCGGCTCCTCCAGTCGTCCAGGGCTGTGAGAGAGTCCCAGGCCAGGTCGAAGCGTCCGCTCCCGTGGGCGTAGCCAGGCTGGACGTAGTAGCGCACGAAGCGGCGGATCGATGGGCCGTAGCGTTCGGCCATCCGTTCGTAGTAGGCGTTGGTCAACGCTTCTGGGACCGCCATGTCAGTGGTGCCCTGGACGATGATGAGCTTGCCGCCGTGGTCCGCGAAACGGTCGATGTCGGGGTTCGTCGCGTTGAGAAGCCCGGACAGCTCCTTGATCGGCTTCTCGTACTGTCGATAGTCGAAATTCGCCAGGGGCCCGTCGGCGTCCTGCTCGATGAAGTAACGGATCACCGGTCCGAAGAGTGCGTGGTAGCCGGTGGCTTCACCATTTCCCGCGCTGTCGAGCATCAGGGGGGCGAGGTCGGCGCCCCGCAAGACGGGATAGGGGCCTATCCCGGCGACTCCGTTCGCCAGTGGGAACGCGAACGTGTAGCGAGAGGCCGCTGTCCGCAGGGTTTGGATCTGAGTCTCGGACAGACAGGTGTCCGAGCTGTCGGTTCCAGCGGGGCAGCGTAGCGACTCGACGGAGAAAGCATCGTCGCAGCCCCGGACATTGGAGATCACTCCGTCGACGGCACCGTCGAGGTTGTCGCACGTGCCGTACACGGCGTTGGCGACCAGCTGCTGCTTGGCGGGGTTGAGATAGCCGCCGGGACGGCTGTATGCCTGTTGCCATATGTGGTGCCAGCTGAGCACCATCGCCTGGTTCTCAATGGCCGGGTAGTAGGCGATGATCCCATCGTAATCCGCACCGTATCGCTGGGCGGCGACGAGTGCCTCGTGTCCTCCCTTGGAGGCTCCCACGTAATACTGTTTGCTGGGCCGCTCACCGTAGTACCTCTTCACGAGGTCGATGACAGCATCACGGGTGCGTTTGACGCTCTGTCCGGACCAATTGGCGAGCGCCTCCTTGTTCAAAGCAAAGGATCCGGTGGGGCCAGTGCCCACGGCGGTGCCTCCGTCGCTCCCGAACGTGGCGTAGCCACGGTTGATCGGCGGCTCTCCGTGCGCCGGATCGGTATTGACGAAACCGGGTGCCACGTCGAGTCCGGTGATGACGACTCCGTTGAAGCCGCTGCCGCCGAACTGCACCGACTTCCTGTTCCAAGAGGTCGGCAGATTGACCTGGAAGTTGATGTCGGGTGCTTTGGTATCAAAGCTGTGCACCCTGCCCCGGGCCAGGCAGAACTCGGGCCGGCCGCCGGCCGGGTCGGCGCTGTTGAGCGTCGCGGAGTCGACCTCGCCACCGCGGGTGGGCAGGCCGATGTCCGTGGCGTCCAAGCGCAGCCTGGTGAGCGACGGGCACCTGGCCGCGGCGCCCGACACGGTCGCCCGCGCCGGGTCGGCGATCGGGGCGGCGACGGCCGGGGAGGGGCCTTGAAGCATTCCGAGGCATGTCGCGGTCAGCGTGGTGATGGTGGTCGCGAGGATGTGTCTCTTCATCTGTCCTCCGGCGGAGTACGACTCCGCTTCCTGCCGATGATCGTGAGCACCCAAATGTATTCATGGCGAGCAGAGCGGCTACGGCGCAGGCGCCGAGGATCGCGGGAGGCGGTTCGTGCGAGTCGGCCAATCATCGCCACTGACCTGGTCGAACGTAGTCACGTGTACTTCATGGCAGCTCGGTCGTCGAAACCCCGAGTCCGGGAACTTGGCCTGGCGCGTTCTTGGGTGTATGCAGAGTCGTGCAATTGGGGCAAAAAGCGGGGGACTGTGCACCAACGTAAGCGGGGCGTCGGACATAGCGTCGGGTTGCTCGGGCGTGGGTCGGAGTGTGCTCTCCTCGATCAGCTGATCGCGGCCGTCCGCATGGGAGAGAGCCGCGTGCTCCTGGTCCACGGCGCGCCAGGAGTCGGAAAATCGGCGCTGCTGGAGTACACGGAGAACTCGGCGACCGGCATGCGGGTGCTGCGTGCGGTCGGCGTCGAGTCCGAGATGGAATTGGCTTTCGCCACATTGCATCAGTTATGTGCGCCGCTGCTGGATCGGCTGGAGAACCTTCCCGCGCCGCAGCGCCACGCGCTCGAGACGGTGTTCGGGATGCGAGGGGGTACGCCGCCCGAACGCTTCATGGTCGGGCTGGCGGTACTGAGTCTGCTGTCGGACGCTTCGGAGAGGGGTCCCCTGCTCTGCGTGGTCGACGACGCGCAGTGGATGGACCGAGCCTCGGCGCAGGTCCTCGGGTTTGTCGCCCGGCGACTGCTGGCGGAGTCGGTCGCCCTCGTCTTCGGATCTCGCCAGCGGGTTCAGGACCTGCTCGGACTACCGGAACTGGAGGTCACCGGGCTGACGGCCGCGGACGCGCACGCCCTGCTGAACTCGGTGACGCACGTCCGGATCGATCAGCACATCCGCGATCGGTTCGTGGCCGAGACCAGAGGCAACCCGCTCGCCTTACTGGAGCTACCGCGTGAGCTGGCCCTGACCCAGATGGCGGGCGGATTCGGCCTCCTGGACGCCGACACGCTGCCGGGCCGGATCGAGCAGAGCTTCCTGGCCCGAATCCAAGACTTACCTGAGCAGACCCAGTTGCTCCTGCTCATCGCCGCCGCCGAGCCGGTCGGTGACCCCTCGCTGGTGTGGCGTGCCGCCGAACGGCTCGGCATCACGCCGGCGACGGCCCTGGCGAGTGGGACGGACGGGCTGCTGTCGTTCGACGTACGGGTGATCTTCCGTCACCCGCTCGTGCGGTCGGCCGTGTACGGGTCGGCGAAGGCGAGGGATCGCCGTGCGGTCCATCTCGCGTTGGCGGAGGTCACCGACGCGCAGGTCGACCCGGACCGCCGTGCCTGGCACCTCGCGTCCGCGACGGCAGTACCCGATGAGAGCGTAGCCGCCGAACTACAACAATCCGCCGGCCGTGCGCAGGCGCGCGGTGGGCTGGCCGCCGCGGCGGCGTTCCTGCAGCGATCCGTGGCATTGACCATCGACCCCTCGCGGCGCGCCGAACGCGCCCTGGCGGCCGCGGACGCCAGCCTTCGGGCGGGCGACATCGAAGCCGCGCGCCGATTCGCCGACATCGCCGACCGGGATGCCCAGAGCGAGTTCCAACGCGTACGAGCTCACCTGGCACGCGGTCACATCACGTTCGCGGCCGGCTTCAACAACGAGGCGCCGCTGATGTTGCTGACAGCCGCGCAGCGGCTGGAGCCCTTCGACATGGACCTGGCGCGGGAGACGTATCTCATCGCCTGGAGTGCCGCGTCATTCGGTGCCGCAAACCGGGACAGCCTCATGGCCATCTCTCGGGCAGTGAAGGAACTCCCCACTCCCGAAGGTAGTCCGCGTGCCCTCGACCTCGTGCTCGAGGGCTACGCGCTGCTCATCACCGACGGCCGGAGCGCCGCGCTTCCCACGTTGCGAAGGGCGCAGATCGCGTTCACGGACTATCCCGTACAGGACCTCCTGAAATGGGGCTGGGCGGCCTTTGGCGTGAGCCCGCTCCTCTGGGAAGACCGGATCATGCCCGAGGCGCCGGCCAGGGCGCTCGAGGAGGTGCGCACGGCCGGTGCCCTGTCCGAGATTCCCCTGTACCTCCACTCGTTGGGGATACCGATCTTGTTGAGCGGCGAATTGACCGCCGCAGCCGCGCTCGCCGCCCAATCCGAAGCCGTCGCCGATGCGACGGGCGTACCCATGACGCAGCACACCCAGCTCCTGCTGACGGCAATGCAGGGCAAGGAAGCCGAGGCCTCGGCACTGATCGCCGCCACGATCGAGGAGGCCGGTGCCAGCGGTCAGTTGAACGGCGTCGCGTCCGCCCACTGGGCGGCCGCGGTCCTTTACAACGGCCTCGCCCGCTATGGGCAAGCGCTGCCGGCGGCCCAGGCCACCACCCGGAGCGCCAACCTGATCGTCTCCCAATGGGCCCTGCCCGAGCTCGTCGAGGCGGCGGCGCGCGTGGGAGACGACACGGCCGCCCGTGGGGCGCTCGAAGGTCTGGCGGACGCGGCAGAACCGTGTGACACGGACTGGGCACAGGGAATCCTGGCTCGCTGCCGCGCGCTGCTGAGCGACGCCGCCGCCGCGGGCGACCTCTACCGCGAGGCGATCGAGCGGTTGGGCCGGACGATCCTGCGCCCCGAACTGGCGCGCGCTCACCTGCTGTACGGCGAGTGGTTGCGCCGAGACCGTCAGCGGGTCGAGGCGCGGGCTCACCTGCGTACCGCGTACGAGATGTTCATGTCGATCGGGATGGAGGCGTTCGCCGAGCGTGCCCGCCGCGAACTTCTCGCCACGGGCGAGACCGTCCGCAAGCGCAAGAACGAGACCTCGGCGAGTGGCGAGTTGACGGCGCAGGAGAAACAGATCGCCCTGCTCGTGCGGGACGGCCTTTCCAACCTGGAGATCGGGGCTCGACTCTTCCTGAGCCCGCGTACGGTCGAGTGGCACCTCCGCAAGATCTTCACCAAGCTCGGGATCGGCTCGCGGAGGCAGCTTGGCGACGTCCTGTCTCGCGGCGAGCATCCCTGACCGAAGCTCTGGGGCTGAGCCTCCGGCCGCCGTCTACGTCGTGGCGTGGGTCGGTCTCGGCGGCGGTCGCGCCGACCCGGGCCTGCCCTGGCCGCGGTCGACCGGTGACACTCCCTGGTGCGACCCGGCAGCCGGCTGCGTGAGTCTCGTCGTGTCGGCATTTCGTCCGAGCGCAGGAAGAGCGATCATGGACATGAAGCTTGAAGGCGTCGTGCTGCCGATCTCGGACGCCAACCGGGCCAAGAACTTCTACACGGCGCTGGACGCCATCGGCGTCTTCTGTCACGCGGGAACCGACGCCCGGGTGCCCGGTCCGGATCCACAGCGCAGAAGCCAGGGCTCGTTCCTTTCGTTCAGCGACCCGGACGGCAACGGTAAATGATCTGCGGCGACGCCTGCTTCCGCGTCGTCCTCGACCCGAGGGAATGAGGCAGTCATGTACGATCGGCCGCTGGACGGAGCCGTCGCGCTCGTCACCGGCGCCAGCAGCGGAATCGGCGCCGCGACCGCGCGCCGCCTCGCCCGCGAGGGCGCGGCGGTAGCCCTGGTCGCCCGTCGCCGCAACCGCCTGGACCAGGTCGCGAGCGACATCGCGAAGCTGGGCGGAGAGGCGGTCGCCTTGGAAGCCGACCTCACCGAACCCGAACGCGCCGACGATCTGGTGCAGGACACACTGGAACGGTTCGGGCGTCTGGACATCCTGGTCAACAACGCCGGGATCATGCTGCTCAACTCGGCGCTGCACACCACCGTCGAGGAGTGGGATCGGATGATCTCACTCAACGTGGCGGCGCTGTTGCACGTCACGCACGCCGCCATCCCGCACCTGATCTACGCGGCGTCCACATCCCCACGGCAGGTGGCGGACCTGGTGAACATCAGCTCGACGGCCGGGCGAGTCGCCCGGCCGGGGAGCAGCGTCTACGGCCTGACCAAGTTCGGCCTGAACGCGTTCACCGAATCGCTTCGCCAGGAACTGCTCAGCGAACGCGTCCGGGTCAGCGTGGTGGAGCCCGGAATCGTGGACACCGAACCGGTGAACCATCTCAGCGACGCCACCCGGGACGCGACCCGCCAACCGATCGACGGCATCGAAGCGCTGCGACCGGAGGACATCGCGGACGCAATCAGCTACATCGTCACACGAGAGCGGCGGGTAGCCGTCAACGAGATGCTGGTTCGTGCAGGCGACCAAACACGGTAGCCGCGTCTACTCGAGCGCGAGCCTACGGTGGTCAGTGCCGGCGACGCTCGTCATCTCATCGTCGGCTCCTCGCCGGCCCACCCGTATCCAGCAACGCGGCCCCTGGGAAGGCATTGGGAAGGATCATCCGCAAACGGTCGACGACAGCGCCAGGACCACCGTCTCGGCGCCTCCCCTCTCTTCCAGGGACGATCGTCCAAGGTGAGGATGGCGCCGACGAGGATGGCCGCGGGGATGTGCATCACACCCCACCCCCGCCGCGGCAGGCGTGTGAGCACGGGGAAGGGGTGAGGGGCGTGCTGGGCGGGGTTATCGGCGGCTGGCCCAGCGGCCCGAACGAGGGCCAGTGCGCCGGCCGGTGATCAGGTTGTAGACGAGCAGCAGGACTGCCGCGCCGACGATGGCGCAGACCCAGGTGGACAGGTTGAAGAAGCCCTGGATGCCCGAGACGTGGAACACCTTGGTGGCCACGAAACCGCCGAGCAGCGCGCCGGCGACGCCGAGTACGAGGGTGATGATCAAGCCTTGCTGGTCTTTGCCGGGGACCAGCATTCTGGCCAGCAGTCCGGCGACCAGTCCGAGGATGATCCAAGCGATGATGCCCATGACCGAACTCCCTGTGGCGGTGCGTCGATGTCTGCGCGGGATCGGTCTTCCGGACCGGTCGAAGCAGGAGGCCGGCCACCGCATGATTGGCGGCACCGACCGTCGAACACTTCCAGCCAACACCCTGCGTAATGGGGCAGAAACCGGCGATATGTGAAGGATTCATCTCCAGGACCGATCACCAGGGTGCGGCGCGACCAGGGTTGAGCCCGGCGCGTCACAACGGATCATCGCTGCGGCGGCTGGTGGCTGCCGGAGCACCTTCGCCGGACGCCGGCTCGGCGGCCGGGGCGACGGGCTCCAGCCAGTCGAGCCGTTCGGCCAGCCGCCGGGCGATGTCGATGACGATGGCGATGTGCGGGGAAGGGTTGGCGTCGTGCCACAGCAGCGACCAGGGGTAGTGCGTCGCGGGGTCGGCCAGAGGCCGCCAGGTGGTGCCCGGCCGGTTGGAGGAGCGGAACGAGGAGGGGACACAGTGCACGCAGCGATGCTGGAGTACGAGGTCGGCAGCGGCCCGGGAGCTTTCGACGGTGCCCTCGTAGAGGGTGGGCGCCAACCCGGCCGAGCGGCACAGCGCGAGGACGAACTGATTGAGCTCCGGCGTCTGCGATTCCTCGCCGAGCAGTAGCAGCTCGTCGGCGAGGGCGGCTACGGGCACGCCGTCGAGGTCGGCGAAGCGGTGGTCGTCGGGTACCAGCACGCCGAGCGGATCGAGCCTGATGAGCTTGGAGGTCACCTCGGCCGGGGTCTGGGAGGCGTGTCCGATGGCGATGTCCAGGCGGCCGTCGGCCAGTTGCCGGTACTGCTCTGGGGTGCCCGCCTCGACCTGGTGGATCGTGATGCCGGGATGGTTGCGCTGGAGCTCGCGCAGGATCTGCGGCATGGTGTCGTAGCCGGCGTCGATGATGCCGACGCGCAGCGTGGGCGCCGAGGCGGCGGCGGTGCGCGCGACCTGCGCGGCTCGGCTGACGTGATCGAGGATCTGGCGCGCTTCGACGAGGAAGGCCGCACCGGCCGGGGTCAGGTCGACGTGGTGGGTGCTGCGGTCCAGTAGTCGCACGTCCAGCTCGCGTTCGAGCCGCTGGATCTGCTGACTCAGTGCCGACTGCACGATGTGCTCGCGGGCGGCCGCGCGGCCGAAATGCAGCTCTTCGGCCAGCGTCACGAAATACCGTAGCTGCCGTAATTCCATGCCCGCCACCCTCTCTGCCCAGGCGGCGCCGATGCGGACTGTCGTCTCCCACTCTAGGTTCCTCGTGGGCGGGTGAACTTCTGGAGGCGAGCCGGGCCCTACTTGCTGGGCTGAGGTGTCTGGCAGGCGATCTGCGGCTTCATGCCGAAGTAGTTGAGGGGGCCGGCCAGGATCGTCACCGCGATAGTGGCCACCTGATTGCAGTTCTCCACCGGCCCCGTGTAGTAGTTGCGCTGGCCTGCGGCGACGGCACCGACGATCAGCCAAAGGATCAGCGCTCCTGATGCTATGCGCATCGGTTCTACCTCCATCTTCGTGCTTGCACGGGGGTGGACGGGGTCATCGCGGAGCTCGCCGGCGTCCGACCTCGACTCCGTAGCCGCCGAGCGGTTGTCGAAGCGGAGGGTCAGCGTTTGAAGGCGTCCCAGATCTTTCCGCCGGCCTGCTTCAGATTGCCTGCGACCTGATCGCTCTTGCCCGCGTTCTGCTGGCGCCGGTCGCCGGTGAGGCGGCCGAAGAGTTGCCTGACCCAGCCCTTGAGGACCTGGACCTTGTTGCTGATTTCCGAACGCAGACTCATCGTGATCTTCCTTCACTGCTGTGCCGCGGTCAGGCGGCTTGGAAGCCCAGTGTCCGTCCCGGCCTGATGGGGGGAAACGAGCAATGGCGGCGCCGGTTATCACCGGAACCGATGATCGCTGGGCGTATCCGGGATCGTGATCGTGGAATGTCCTGTTTGTCTGTGTCACGAGCTGTGCGGGCGGTTGGATGCCGGATGCCGTGCCGTCCGGCGCTTGCCTCTCGCGCCGGGGCGCTGCCAAGCCGGCGATCGTGGTCGTGGCCAGAACGGTGAGGATCACGGTAAGGGAGAGCCACACGAGGATCCGCGGCAGCGGGATTGACGGGGAATCGGTCAGTCTCCGGCCGGTGAGAGCGGGCCGGTACGGCGGTGCCGGAGGCGTTCGGGGTCGGGCCAGTGCACGTCACTTGCCCAGCCCAGCCGCTCGAACAGGCGGATCACCCCGCTGGACAGGTCGATCTGGCCCCGGTCGAGACCGTGACGGGCGCAGGTCGGCTCGCTGTGATGGCCGTTGTGCCAGCTCTCGCCGAACGACAGCAGGGCCAGCGGCCACAGGTTCGTCGCCCGGTCGTGGTTGCGGGTCTTGAACGGCCGGCTGCCGATGAGGTGGCACAGCGAGTTGACGCTCCAGGTGACGTGCTGCAGCAACGCGATGCGGATCAGCCCGGCCCACAGGAAGGCGGTCAGGCCGCCGTACAGGGTGCCGGTGATCGCCCACCCGGCCAGGAACGGCAGTGCCAGCGACACCACGCACAGCGCGGGGAAGGCGCGGGCCACCCGGGTCATGGCAGGATCGGCCAGCAGGTCCGGGGCGTAACGCTCGGCCGGAGTCTGATCGTCGGCGAACAGCCAGCCCAGATGGGCGTGGGCAAGCCCCCGAAGCTGCCCACGCAGGCCGGTCCCGTACCGGTAGGGCGAATGGGGATCGCCCGGTCGGTCGGTGAAGGCGTGATGGCGGCGGTGCACCGCCACCCAGTCGATCACGTTGCCCTGGAAGCCCATCGACCCCGCGACCGCCAGCGTCACGCGCAGCCATGGCCGGGCGGTGAACGAGCCATGGGTGAGCAGCCGGTGGAAGCCGACCGTCACCCCGAGCCCGGTCACCACGTAGAAGCCCGCGGCCAGAAGCAGGTCGGTGAGCGCGACCCCCTGCCCCCACGCCAGGTAGATCACCGCGCCGAGCGCGGCGAACGGCGCGATCACGATCGACGAGGTCAGCGCCATCTGCGCCCGCCCGGCCGGCACGTGCTCTCCGGCCCCGGGGAACGGCGAGGTGCCGTCGTAGTCCTGCCGACGTTTCACTGGTCGTTCAGAAACCGCTCGTTCAGAAACCGGTCGTTCGGAAACCGGTCGTTCAGAAACCGGTCGTTCGGAAACAGTCATGAAGTAGCTTTCTCCTCATCTATACCGTCCGCCGGTGCACGTAGCACCAGCGCCAGGTCGACCTGGGCCCCAGAGTGGCGGCCACCGGATGGTCGGTCTCCTGGTAGTGGGCCTTGGCGTGACCGCCCTGCGAATCGTCGGAACAGGCCACCCAACCGCAGGTCAGGCACACCAGCAGGCGTGTCCAGGTCTGGCCGAGGGCCAGGCATTCCTTGCATTCGGGCGGTCCATACCGCACGGTGGGAAGCTGGTCGATGTGATCGCAGCGGGGCGCCTGACCGTTCAGGCCTGCACGGTCGGTCGCGTCCATGCCCTGTGCGTCCAGGGTCATCGCGACCCCCTCACGGTGACAGCGACGCAAGGTGCGCCAGCTGGTCACTCACCAGTCAAGGTGCTCAGCCGTCCGGCGGAAACACGCAATCCCAGCTCGCCTCATCAGCTGCGGCGATAGCCACCTGCGAGCACGCGGCCGCGCCATGTCTGCCCTGCCAGGGGCGGGGAGATCTTTCAAGAGGCCACCGGATCGGCTTGACCTGCCGGATCGCGACTTCGAGGCCAGCCGGACAGCGAAATCGGCCGGAGAATTCAGCGGTGCGAAACCTCCTGCCATCTTATGCCGAGAGTGGAATTCGCTCAGTTGTGCGAAATTTCCCTTGCTATTTATTGCGGATGGGTATTGAATGGGGAATGCAAGCCAAAGAAAAGGGAGGCTCTTATGAGCTTCGTACAGATTCTGGAATTCGATACCAAGCGTGCCGGCGAAGTCGAGTCGCTCATGAACGAGTGGCGGACGCAGGCCAAGGGCAAGCACTATGTAAAGCGCGAGGTCGTGGCGAAGCACCGCGATCGACCCGATCACTACGTGGCCATCGTGGAGTTCTCCTCCTACGAGGAGGCCCAGAACAACAGCAAGCTGCCGGAAACCGACCGGTTCAACGCGCACATGGCCAAACTGTGCGAGGGCCCGATCGAGTTCTCCAACTACGATGTGATTCGCGACAAGAGCTGATCATCAACTGAACATCGCGGAAAGCTCAGCCTGTGCTGTGGCGTGCGAGAATATTCTCGCGTCATGGCGCGGGCATTTTTATGCCGGCCTTCAAATATCGAGCGGGCGGCAAAGGAGCTGCCGGCGTCCCGGGCACCCGGGATTCACATCCCGCATGACCGAAGGCCCGGAACGGGGCCGTGCGGCGTTGACCGCCTGGCCGGCCGCTCTGGTGAGCGCCCGCTTGGCGTGCCGGGTGAGTGACGTAGATTCGAGGTATCCGGAAACGACGACATCCCGCCGCATTAGAGGTGCCTGCCAGGCCGGCTCACCGAAAGGGTTGTCATGGACATCCTGCACCGCTTCCGCACCAGATCCGGGCCATCTGCTGAGACGGCTGAAGCCGATGTGCCTCAAGGCGAGAGCTTACCGGCGCCGGCCGAGCGCCCCGCGGGCCCGGGCTCAAGCGCCGAGAACTCCAGGCCGGTGCCCGTCACCCGTACCAGCGTGGCCTGGGCGGGTGTGTGGGTCGCCACGCTCGTGTCCGTCGCCTTCATCGTGTTCATGCTGCAGAACACCACCGCCACGCAGGTGTCCTTCCTCGGCCTGCACGGCACGCTGCCGCTCGCGGTCGCGATGCTGATCGCCATGCTCAGCGGGATCCTGCTCACTCTTGTGCTCGGCACCGCTCGCATCACCCAACTCCGGCGTCTGGCCAGCCGGCGACGCGGTCAGAACCGCTGACCGGCGAACACTTTCCCCGCCCCGGCGACCACGCCTCCTGATCACACGTCTTGGCGGGACACTGCCCGAGCGCTACGGGTTCCTCCTGGCGAGCGTCTGCTCGGCCGCGGCGCTCAGCAATCGGGAGGCGGCGGCCACCTCGGCGAGCCGACCAGGCGTCATCGTCTCCAGACAGGCGGCCAGCCGCTGCCGGTCACCACGACAGGCCATGCGCATCGCGTGCTGAAAGGCGAGGGCGCGCGAAGCGGTACCGATCGCCATCAAGACGTCGGTCAGAGCCTGGTCCACGCCGTCGTTCTGATCCGGCGGCAGCGGAGGTTGAGCAGTCAACGCCATTCACCATGCCGTCCTTGAGCTCCGACCGCGATCCGCCCCGATGATCACGGCTGATGATAAGCCTTGTGCGGATTGCCGCTTTCCACCTGGTCGAGCCCGCCAGATGATCAGACCATCGCACCAGACGGCTCCGCTCACGCCGCCCCTCCGCAACGTGTTCATGACCGCCTCACACCCGCGGCCACCTTATCCCGCACTCCCCGCCCGTAGGAGCCAGCATGAACACCGCGGACACACTCGGCGCACGCACCCCTGACACGCTCGCCGATCGGCTCTTGCGCATCACGCCGCTGGTCGATCCCGTGGGCCTGCGGATCGAAGGTGAGCTCGACCACGCCACCCTACCGGCCCTGACCGGGGCACTGGCCGCGCTGGCGGGCGGCGGCGGCTTCTGCGTCGACCTGAGCGGCCTGGTGTTCTGCGACGTCGGCGGACTGCGCGCCCTGGTCGCCGCCGCCGCCGGTATGCGCGACGGCCATGCTCTGACGTTGCGCTCGCCCTCCCCGCAGCTGCGACGCCTGTTCCAGCTCACCGGCTGGCACCAGACGGCCGGTCTTCGCCTACAGGCTCGGAGCACCTCATGACGGCCCTCCATCCCCGCATCGGGACAGGTCTGTGGCTCGTCCCCGCCACCGCCACCGTCGTCCGCCTGTGCGACGAGTTGGACATCGTCCTCGGCCTGGCCGCCCCCCGCCCGCACCTGGCCAGAGTGCTGCGCCTCACCGGCCTGGACCACAGCTTCCCGATGTACGGCACCCCGGGCCGAGGCAGGGCCGGGTTCGGCTCCGCGGCAGCGCGCTGAGACGTCGTCGGCACATGTCTGTTCTCGCCGCCGCTGCCACCAGGACGACCGCCGGGCCACGCCCTTGCCTTCCCGTTGAGGCGACGGCCGAGCTGGATCGGCTACGCCATCAGGTGCTGGGCGAAGCCCGGATCCAAGCCGTGGCGATCCTCGCCCAGGCCCACAACGACCCCCAGCGGTTTCGCACCTTCCTACGGGAAGCACGGAGCATGCGCCTGCACCACCGGCACATCGGGCAGATCATCGACGCCGGCCAGGATCCCAGATCCCAGGCGGTCTACCTCATCTCGCCCCTCTACCAGCCAGGCAGTCTCAACCTCCACCTCCACGGCAGGCCAGGCGCCGACGTCTCCCTGGGGTGGAGCCTGCGGATCCTGGGCCAGGTGCTGGCCGGGTTGCAGGCCGCCGCCCTGAGCGACATCATCCACCTCGACATCAAGCCGCAGAACATCGTCCTGGACGGCCCCGCCACCATCAAGATCATCGACTGGGGAATGTCACAACTGCACCAGGCCGGCAAAAGCGTGTCGACGGTCCTGCCCGGCGGCACCAAATGGTTCGCCAGCCCCGAGCAACTCGGCGTCACCGACGCCGCCCCCAGCAGTCTGTCCGATCTGTACGGCGTCGGTGCCCTGGCCTACTGGCTGCTGACCGGCCTGGCCCCGCTGCGACGCGAAACCGACGCCGGCACCGATCCGCTGCAGGTGCACCACCTGATGCGGGCCGGAACCCGGCCCGAACCCGTTGACCGCTACAACCCGCTCGTACCCGAGTGCCTGAGCCGGCTCATTGACCAGTGGCTCAGCTACACGCCTGCAGACCGCATCCCCCCAACGATGGCGGCCTCCGCCGCGCTCAGTTGGGCATGCGCGGCCCTGAGCCGGCAGACGTGCGACCTCTCCTGATCAGCGGAGGTGATAAGCCATGCGCACCCCGTCATTGGTGAGCACGTAGCGGTTGGAGCGGGGAAGGCGGCGGATCAGCCCGTTGAGTCGCAGGCATCGCAGGTCGTAGGTCATCTGGCCCGTGCTGTAGGCGGTGCTGGCGAGCAGTCCGGTCATCCAGACGCGAAGGTTCTTGTTGGTAGTTTGGGAGCCATCCGGGGCTACTCAGGGATCGGCGGGCGGTCATCTGCCGCTGTCGTACTCCAGAGTTCGCGAGGGCAGCAGCGTGGCCAGTGCCCAGCGTCCTGGCCCGAAGACGGCGATGATCAGGAACGACCAGCAGAAGAGGGCGGCCTGTTCGCCGCCGTTCTGGATCGGGAACAGCGCCTGGGGCTGGTGGACCACGAAGTAGGCGTACGCCATGGTGCCGGAGCAGACGATGGCGGCGATACGGGTGCCCAGCCCGAGCAGGACGAAGATCCCGCCGGCCAGTTCGATGACCGCGGCCCACCACCCGGGCCACTGCCCGAAGCCGGGTGCCTGGCCGTGCGGCCCGCCCAGCACGTTGAAGAGGGTCGCGGCGCCGTGGCAGGCGAACAGCAGACCCACCACGAACCGGTACAGGGCCAGGACCAGTCCCTGATTCTTGGCCAGAAGCTCCATGGCGCATCCCTTCCAGAAAGAGATCGAGAAGCGGGTTCATGGCATGTCGGCAGCCGGCCCGGCGGAGGGCGGCCGCGATGCCGTGCCACGGCATGACCCGCTAGAAGGACATTGGGAGCGCTCCCAACGAGTTTCTGAAAGCTGATCGTGAGCTGTCAATCTCGGTCCCCGGAAAAAGGCGCCCCCAACGGTCGGCAAACGCCTCATGTGGTCGGATACCCGCGCCGACTCGGCCGGTCAGTGAAATTTTCACCCCTGCATGACTGGGTCGGGGCCAGGACAACACACTCCCGGCCGGCCTGTTGGCCGTCCGCAGCCGATGCTGTGGTCTCGTCGGGCATGTGACTCTTGGATACCTTTCGGGTAATCGCAGAGATCCGAGTGGAAGGTCGCTTTTACCGCTATTGGCCGCTCCCTTGTTCCACCAGTAGGGGCCGATCTTGAAACGGCCGTGCCCGTCACATCTGTGTTGCGGCTTGACCTCTCTTACCCGCCACAGACGCTTGCCGGAAAATACTTCTCCACATGACCAGCCGGGAGCAGATCTTCGACGACTTCGCCAAAGCCGTCTTCACAAAGGTGCTTCGCCGCAGGAAGTGGCGGAGCCGCCTGCTCATAGGAATTCATGAGGGAGCCGCGGGCGGTCCGGCCACTTTGGCGGCCACGGTACTCATCGATGCCCTGACAAACCGGCTGCGACTGGGCAAGACACCGCTGGTGCCGCACGCGGTGGTGGATGAGCGGGCTCATGTGGCGCAGCAGATCGCGACCGGGCTGACAGCTCCGAGAGGGTGGGGCACGCTTCGCTTCCCCCAATACAACGTCTTCAGGGCACTCGAGTCGGATGCCTTCGCCGGAATGGATCCGCAGGATTGTGCCTTCAGAAAGCTCCACCCTTTCCTGTGCCGGTTCATCCAACTTCCGGGCGCGCCTGATCCGGTTCTTTGGTGGATCCGCTTGGTCGGCTTCGTCATCGTGTTCGCGGGCTGGTTCGAACAGCTGCGGTTCGGCGGGGCATGGCGACATCGCATGCGCCGCAACTGGTTCGCGAAATTCGCTGGGGGAAGCCACGGGGATTTTTTCGAGCAGGCCGCGACCATCATGCGCGGCAGCGATGAGCAGAAGAAGGAAGGCGTGCTTCTGCGCGCGCTCCTGTGCGATCTGGACGCGGCGTTCACCCCGTGTCTGTCTCCTTGGCGGAGACGCCGGCAGAGCGGATTCATGCTGTTCATCAAGAACGGCGACGAGCTCGCTGATCTCGTTCGGCAGGCGATAGAGGACACCAAAGCGCGACACATCACCGTGATTTTCGCTCGATCCGGTCAAGCCGCGGGTGCGCCGAATCTCGCGGAGGGCACGCTCCGTCTCATCCTGCACGGAGACACCGAGCTTCAGGTGACGACGAGGGACATAGCGGCGGGTGCCACCGCGGAGAAGCTCGCCGGCGCGTACAAGATTCCGGTGCGGCTGAGAAGCTCCGCCCTGGTTGTTGTCGTCGCTGTCCTGCAGATCGTGATCCCCGCCGTCGGTGGCTATTTCGGCGCCGCGCGGCTTTTCCAATTCTGGCCCTGGTCCAGGGATGAGACCTGTCTCGGCGAGACCGCTGGTCATGCGGCGACGGCGACCACGCCGGTCGGCCTGCTCTCCTCTCAGGAGGCGACCCGTCTCTACAACGCCGACAAGCAGGCGATCGACGACGAGAACACCCGGGTCAGGGGCCTGGCCAGTAAGAACCCCGACATGAGATACACGATCAAGAGGATCGTCTACCTGGGCTCCGGCGTCGCGGGCGCCTTCGACGCCGGAGTCGCCTACAACGGCGTGATCCCAGAACTGCACGGCATCCGACTGGCGCAACGGAAGATGAACGAACTCGCCGAGGGCAATCCGCGAACGAAGGATCAGCTCTCGGGCAACGTCTTCGTCATCGTCGACATCCGGGAGGCCGGCAAAGACTATGCCCAAGCGCCTCAGATCGCTCAGCAGGTGGTGCGGCAGTCAACCGAGACCGTCCTCGGTGTCATCGGGCTTGGCGAGAGCAGACAGCAGACACTCGAGGCCCTGAAGACCCTCGGCGACGGCGGGCTGCCCATCCTCGGCATGGGCGCTACCTCCGAGGATATGCAGGCCCATCCGCTCTACCATCAGATCTCCTTCGACAACCCGTACCAGGCGCGCATGTTCGCGGCGTTCGCTCGACAGGCCAACATCATCCGGGCAGGTGAATCCGGCCGCTGTGTCCCCGCTGACAAAGCACTGGTCATCGGCGACCCCACTGACAACTACAGCCTCCGGCTCGGAGAGGACCTCGTGACCGAGTTCCCCATGGACAAGGCTCACGTCATCTGGTTCCCGCCGCCGGGATCGGCGACGTCCGTCCATCCCGCGGGCACGTTCGTGACCAGCGACTCGGAGTTGCTCGAAAAGGCGTGCGCGCAACTGGCTCAAAGTGCCGACGACCGCACCGTGGTCTTCTGGTCCGGCAGGGGGGAGCGCCTGCGGGACTTTCTCGTCGCGGCCAAGGACAGCGCCGCCTGCCCCGCGTCGTTCACGGTGGTCAGCGGTGGCGACATCTCGACCACGGCCGTCCTCAAAGAGCGATTTCCCACCGACTTCGCCGGCGTGACGCTCTTCTACTCCGCGCACGCGCTGCCGAGCAGCCCGCCCAACAGCGCCGGGGATGACTACGCCCACCGTTACCTGGACCTGTACAAGACCACCAACGACCCCTGGTACGACAACTGGCGAGGACCGATTGCCTATGACGGTCTCGTCACCATGGTGTCGGGAATCAACACCGTGTGCCGGGAGAACGGGCCGGCCGGCTGCGGGAGGGGATCAGTGGCCAGCCATTTCCGCTACCGCATCGGAGGAGAGTCCGGGCTTCGGGGCGCGACAGGGATCATCCGTTTCGTCAAGGATCCGTGGGCGACCGCGGTTCCCGCGCCTCTCCAGAAGCGGTTCCTGATGCTCCGCGCGACGCCTTCGGGACCATCGATCGTCATGGAGTGCGGGCAGCGCGACACCAATGACCTCAGGACCACCTGGGGGCCCAAGGACGCGTTCGACTGCCCGAGCACATAAAGGTCTTGCGGGCGGCCGCCCTTGGATGCTCAGCCGGACATAGCGCATCATTTCCGCCCGAATCGGAATTACTTTTGGACTTGACGCGCAACACGTATCACGGTGGCCGGAACTTTTCTTTCTGGTGTTCCTGTCGGAACGGAAGTTAGCATGCGGTGACTCTGGCCATTCATTCGCTAAGGACAGATATGGCGTTGGAATCGGAGAACGGGTCCGTTCGGCGCCTCGACGACATCGCTCGCGCCATTGTCGCCGAGGCCGCCCCCAAAGAGGCGGAATACTTTCCGGCGATCGCCCAGGCAACCCGGAGAAACCCTCGGCGAGCCTTCCGCGGCGGCGGTGACGACCTTCTCGGGTTCTCGCTCGCGGACGCGGTGACGCTCCTGACTCCCATCGTCCTGACCGTCCTGACCGGCGCGGCGACCAACACGCTCACTCAGGCCGTCGAACGTACCTCGAAACAGGTCTCCAAGAGCGTGTGGAACAAACTCTTCCCTTCGCGCCCGGCGCCGATCGCCGGCTCTGAGACCGTTGTTCCCGTTCTCGACCCTGCTCAGGTGAAGGAGACCGCGCAGGCGGTCGAGGAGATCGCACTCGCGCTGGGCGTGGACAAGGCGACCGCCCTCCGCCTGCGACAGGCGACCTTCGGGCACTTGTCGGGCGAGAGGTGACCGCGGCGGGCGAGATGGTGTCAGGCCGCAGGCTGAATCCGTTCACCCTGCCGTCGTCGACGACGTCCCGGTTCCTCATCCTGATCACCGCGACGATCGCCTGCTCCCTCTACCTCGCCCTGTTCCTGTTCGAGCTTCGGCTGCGCGTCGCCTATCTGCCCGAGCACGTCCGGCACGCGGAGTGCCTGGCATCGCTGCGTTCCGGCGTGGGCTCGGTCGAACCGACCCTGCTCGTGGACAGGTACGGCGAGTGCACCGCGGCAGTGACGGCGGGCGAGGCACTCCTGCCGATCGGATCGCTCGTCGTGCCCGCGCTGTTCGCCCTGCTGCTCTACGCGCTTCACCCGTTGTGGGCCTTCCGCCGCGGACTCATGACCCTCGCGGAGGTGAGTGACGGCGAAGCCCACGCGAACCTGGTACGTACGTTCACCTCCATCGCCGAGGAGGAGGCTCCCGGCAAGAACGTCCGGTTGCTGGTGGATCCGGGAAGGGGAGAAGTCACCGGACGCGCGCTCGGCCTGCCGCGACGCCACATGGTGGTGCTGAGCATGGGGCTGGTCCTCGCGCACGCGACGACGCCCGCCGTTACCGAGGCGGTCCTGCGGCACGAACTGGCGCACATTCGCAACCGCGACGTCGGTATCGCGCACTTCACGGTGGCGATCTGGTGGTCGTTCCTGCTGGTGGCCTGCGTGCCCGCGCTGGTCGCCACGGCGATCTGGATTCCCGGCGGCCTGCTTGCGCAGTGCGCCAGGCTGGCGGTGATGACCCTGGTGTTGTGGCTGGCCAGGACCGCGGTGCTTCGCGCCCGCGAGCACCACGCGGACGTCAGAGCGGGCGACACCGCCGAACGGCAGGAGACGATGGACGCGGCGATCGAGATCGCCTCGTCGACCCGGCGCTACCCGGGGCCGCTGCGCTTCTTCAGCAGCCATCCCGTCCGGCGGTATCGCCTGGACGTACTGAACGAGCCGGGCAGGCTCCTGCGCCTGGACCAGTGGGAGATGTTCAGCGCGGGGTCGCTGGCGGGCCTGGGTTTCGCACCCGTCTACCACTCCTATTCCCAGCTCGACACCGAGGGGGTGATCGACGCCCGCTACTTCATGCCCGGGCTCATGTTCGGGCTGCTCATCTCAGGCGTCCTTGTCGTGGCCATCTGGAGGGCGAACACCGGGCGGCTCGCGGGACATGGTTCGCGGATGAGTCTGTGGTGGGCCTCGGCCAGCTTCACGGTGGGCGTCATCGCCGGCCAGTACGCGGCCATGATCCGCGCGGAGGTGTGGATCTGGACCCTCGCCTTCGTGAACCCGCTGATCGGACTCACCTACTGTCTCGTGCTTCTGCTGATCATCCGGGCCTTCCTTTCCTGGGCCAAGGCCTGCTCCTCGGCTTGGCCGGCCGGCGCCACCCACCCCCGGACGATCACCCTGGCGGCCGTGGCGGTGTCGGCGGTGGTGATCGGCCCGTGGCTGGGTTTCTGGTTCTATGGCATCGCCACCGTCGTCCAGGCCGGTGTCACGTGGGACCTGCTGGTGGTGACACTGGTGACGATGGTCAGATACACCCCACTGGTGCTCACCATCGCGCTGGCCTGCGCCTACCTTGTGGCGGCCGGGACGCGAGCGCGGCCGGCACCGGGGAGCGGTCTGCGGCTTCATCTCGACGACGCCGCGCCCGTCCCGCTCCAGCGCCTGTCCGCCCACCTCGTACGGGCATCCCTGCCGTTCGCCGTGGCCTGCTGCCTCATGGCGGTCGGCGGTTTCGCGCTGCAACCCATGCTCACCGCGGCCAGCAGGCAGGCGGGTACGGGCCAGTTCCTCGAGGCCGTCTACGTGACCATGGGCGTGGCCGTGGGCCTGCTGGCGCTGGCCGCGCTGGCGGCCGGGATCCTGGTCGGCGGCCGCGGCGCGGGAACGTGGGCCGTGGCTCATGCGGGGGTCATGCTCCTGACGGCGGCCGTTCCGATGGCCCTGGTGATCCTCGGCCATGTCGCCGTGGCCGAATGCGGATGGGAGCGGGCGGGCGCCTGCTTCGCGCAGGGCACGCCGCTCCAGGTGGCGATCGGCAACTACGCCACGCTCACGTACGCGTACGCGATCTACCCCGGTCTTCTGCTCGCCGGGTGCGGCAGCCTCATCAGAGCCCGGAGACGACCGCCCTTGTCAGAACCACGTCGGAACGTCAACCGCCCAGCCCTGGCGAGCGCGACGATCGTGATAACCCTCGCCCTGGCGGCCGGCGTCTACGGCGCCCTGCTGAACTGGCGGCTGACCGTCGGGGCCATCCCCGCGGCGCGCATGACCTGGCAGCGGGCGGTCATGGAGGCGGCCGACCAGCCGATCAAGCCGGGCTCGGTTCCGCAACTCGACGCCTGCCGCCACGCATTGCGCGTGTTCGCCGGCCCGGGAGTGCGCGACGCGCTCAACACCGACCAGCGCTACTACGTGCTGGCGGCCGGGCTCATCAACCATGTCGCCTCGTCCGACGACTCCGCCCTGCGGGCGATGGCCCAGGCCGGATACATCTGGCTGGACAGGGGTCGCGCGGACATGGTCACCAAAGTAGTCACCAGAGTGCTGCACTACTGCGTGCTCGTCGGGGGCGAACACCAAGTCGATCTGCAGGCGAGCGTCGTTCCGCAGACAAGCGTCGTTCCGCGGACAAGCTAGGCCAGGCACGCCCTGACGCCGTACCGGACGCCGGTGTTGAACGCGTTGATCCGTTCGGTGGCGCTGCCGTGATCGCGCGGGTTCGTCCACGGCGTGTCACCCGACAGGCCCCGCAGCGTCGCCGCGATCTCTCGGTTGTCGCCCCGCTCCCACGTGAGTGTGCCGTCCCTCGACGCTCCCGCGAGTGCCGCCCCTCCCATGCAGTCCGCCTGCAGTTCGACCTGCGGCACCAGATATCCGGGCGGCATACGATTCTGGATGGAGTGGCTCCATTCGTGTGAGATGACCTGGTACACGAGCCCGTCGCCGTAGGTGTAGCTCATCCTCATCAGGTTGATGTCCCAGGCGATGAAATGCTGGGTCGTGCAGTAGGAGGCGTTGTAGGGCAGCACCTTGTATCCCGAGCACGCAGGCCGGTTCGGGCTGCGCCCGTCGTAGGAACCCAGGACGTGGGGCGGCGAATATCTGCCGGGGAAGTAGTCCGACCAGTGATCCGACCAGAATCGATTGACCGCGTAGACGGCCGTCGCGATGTCCTCCTGGAGGCCGTCGACTTTCACCCCCGCCTCAGCTCCGTTCGCGCCTCCTCCGCCGATCCATGTGACGGCGAGAATGGTCACCACGGCCAGTCGTAAACGCGCTGACATGGAGCCCCCCATTTGTTGGCTGTTCGCTTCCGTCAGGCTCCGAACGATAAACGCGCGCATACGCTGCGAATAGTCTCCGCTACCGAAACATCACCGTCTCCTTCGGGCGGGCGAGCGCAAAAGGAAATGCCATGGGGCGACGGCTTTGATCACGAGGGCGTCGTACCCCGGCTGAGGGTCCGTAGCGTTTCGGCCCGGCGGACGCGGTCGGCCAGCGTGTGGTCCAAGGATGGCACCGTACGGGCTGGGCAGGGCTCGTCCCGCAGTTCGGCGGCGAGGATGCGGTCGAGGCGGAAGCCCCGCCCAGCTCGGCGGCTGCGGCACCAGCCGATCAGATACCACGAGCCCGAGGCGGTGAGCAGGCCGCCCGGCTCCACCTCACGCTCGCTTTCCCGCCCCGCCGAGTCGGCGTATCGGATCCAGACAACCCGCCGGCGGGCCACCGCCTGCTCAACCACCGGAAGTACGCCTGAGGCAGTGCGGGCGGGCAGCACATGGATGCGTTCGGTCAGGGCGCGCACTTCCTCCACGGCGGACTCGCTCAGGGCGGCCGCCAGCTTGCGCATGGCGGCCGGCCCCGCGGCCGAGAACGGCGTCGTCTGCTCTGCCCCGGCCAGCGCCGCGGCCACCGCCAGCGCCTCCGCGGCGGTGAGGTTGATCGGCGGCAGAGCGGTGTCGCGGTCGATGAACCAGCCCCCGCGCGGCCCGGCCTCCGCACGTACCGGCACCCTGGCCTCCATCAGCGCCTGTAGATCGCGCTGGATGGTACGCCGCGACACCCCGAACCGGTCCGCCAGCCAGCCCACGGTGCGCGGCCGGGGCGCGGTCGCGCGCAGCTCGTCTACCAGGGCATAGAGGCGTTCGGTACGGTTCATCGCATCATCGGGTCACAGGCACGGACGCGTACCAGGTTAGGCCAGACATCTGCGTAGGAACTCCTCCTGGGCCGCCAACTCCCGCTGAGCCAGCGTCGTGGGATGCAAGGTGAACCCGTGCCAGCCCTCCTCCGCCACCACCAGCTCGGCCGCGTTGCCGGCCGCCGCCCAGCGGGCCGCCATGAACAGCGTGTCGTCAAGCAGGGGATCGGCTGTTCCTACCGTGAACCGCGCGAGCGGCAGACCACGCAGGTCGCCATAGAGGGGTGAGATGTCAGGGTCGAGTCGTTTGTCGGGCGACAGCCCCGGAAACTGCTTGCTCCAGAACCATTCCTGGATCGGCCTGTTGATCAGCCGGTTTCGATCGCCCGACGCGCGGCCGCTGGGTGTGCCGTGCCCCACGTCGTAGCCGCCGAAGGACAGCTGTGCGGCCAGGAACGCCTCGGCGGGTGCCACGCCGTGCCGGTCACGCAGCCGCAGAAGCGTGGTGACGGCCAGCCGCGCGCCGCCCGACTCGCCGCCGATGAGCAGCCGTCGCGTGCCGAACTCGGCGGCGGCGTTCGCCACCAGCCAGAGCCCCGCCTGCTCGGCGTCGTCGTTGCCCGCAGGGTAAGGGTGCTCCGGGGCCAGCCGGTACTCGACGCTGAGCACCGCCGCACCGCAGTTGGCGGCCACATCGCGAAGGCGCGGATCCTGCCCGTCCGCCGAGCCGATCACCCCGCCGCCGCCGTGAAAGTGCAGGAACACGCCCTCCGGTGCACGCCCGTCCGGAGGGAGAAAGGCCCGGAGCCGGAGCCGGCCGCCGTCGGAGGTGGTCACGGTCCGCCAACTCGCCTCGGGAACCGTCGCGAGGGTGGGAAACCCGCCTCCGCCCGCGCGCTGAAACTCACGAGCCGCCACGGGGTCGTCCTGGACATGCAGCGGCACCTGGCCGTCGAGCAGCTTCTCCATGCGGTCATTGACGGCACGGGTCTCAGCCAACTCGTCGAGATCCAGGCCGAGCAGATGAATGGTGGGTACGTTCATGCGGCCAACCGTGCCGCCACGCCGCGACACCCTTATGTCACGGTCAACGCGTGATGTCGCTCACAGCCTTCTTCGAGGGGCGCTCGTCGAGGGTGGCGCGCAGGGCGGTGATGAATGCGGTGGTGGCGGGCGGGTCGGGTGGCTCGCCGAACGCCGCCAGGTGGATCCGGCGCCGCGCGGCGGTCAGTTCGGTGGCCTTGACTCCGTCCGCGTGGTGGGTGCGCAGAGCCAGTCCCGGCATGGTGGTGACGCCCAGCCCGGCGGCGACGAAGGCCTGCTGGACGAGGATGTCGTCGCTGCTGTAGGCGATGCGGGGGGTGAACCCGGCGTCCTCGCAGATCCGGACGAGGTCGCCGCGGCAGTTCGGGCACCCGGCGATCCAGGCCGAGTCCCGGTGGTCGGTGAGGGTCTGCCCGGGCTCGCGGCTGAGCAGGTACACCGGGTCGTCGAGCAGGTAGGAGTAGCGGATGCCGTCGTCCGGCATCGTGTCCTCGTACGAGAACATGATGGCCAGGTCAGCCGATCCCTCGCGCAGCATCCGGCGGGCGGCCGTGGGATGGGCGTCGCCGAGGTGCAGTTCGATGTTCGGGTACGACTCGCGCAGGGCCACGGCCGCCGGGGGGACCAGGACGCTCAGGGCGGAGCTGAAGGCGACGATTCGGACCCGGCCGGTGCGCAACCCGAGCTGGGCGGCCAGTTCGGCGTCGGCGGCGTCGACCCGGCCGACGATCTCCGTGGCCCGGCGGGCGAGCAGTTCTCCTTCGGGGGTGAGCCGGATGCCGCGCCCCACGCGCTGGATGAGCCTGGCGCCGGTCGCCGTCTCCAGTCGCGCCAGGTGGTGGCTGATCGAAGGCTGCGAGTAGTGCAGGGCCTTGGCGGCTTCGGTGACCGAGCCGTGGGCGGCGACCGCGGCCAGGACGCGCAGCCGGACGATATCGAGCATTCATCAAGGGTATCTATGGATTTTCGCCAATAGTGGCATTAGACGCATGTGGCACCTCATGGGCAGACTCGGCGGTGAGATCACCTGGAGGGTCGCCGATATGTACACGTACCGGGAACTGTTCCGCACGCCCGAGTTCACGCCGCTGTTCGCGGCCTCGTGCGCGCAGGTGGCCTCGACCACGCTGAACGGGCTGGCGCTCGCCACGCTGGTGTACGCCCGTACGGACTCGGCGCTGCTGGCGGCGCTGGGCATGTTCGGGCCGTCGTTCGCCGAGTTGGTGGGTGCCACCCTGCTGCTGTCGGTGGCCGACCGGGTGCGGCCGCGTACGGCGCTGACGCTGACCGCGCTCGCCGGCGGCGCGGCCAGTGCGGCGCTGGCCGCGCCGGGCATGCCGTTGTGGGCGATGTTCGCGGTCATCCTCGCGCTGGGCCTGGTCAACTCGATCGGCAGTGGCGTCCGGTACGGGCTGCTCAGCGACATCGTGCCGCCGGACGGGTACGTGCTCGGCCGCTCGGTGCTCAACATCTCGGTCGGCGCGATGCAGATCGCCGGGTTCGCGGTCGGTGGCGTCCTGCTGGCGGTGGTGTCGCCGCGCATGACGCTGGCCATCGGTGCGGCGCTGGCTTTTGTCGCCGCGCTGGTGCTGTGGTGCGGGCTCGGCGCCCGGCCGGCGCGGTCGGTCGGGCGTCCGTCCGTCGCGGCCACCTGGCGGGTCAATCGTCACCTGCTGTCCACGCGTGCCCGCCGGGCCGTCTATCTGTCGATGTGGGTGCCCAACGGGCTGGTGGTGGGCTGCGAGGCGCTGTTCGTGCCGTACGCGCCTGGGGCGGCCGCCGTATTGTTCGTGGCGGCGGCGCTGGGGATGCTGTTCGGCGATCTGGCGGCCGGGCGGTTCGTGCCGCCGGGGGTGCGAGGGCTTTTCGTCACCCCGTTGCGGTTCCTGCTCGCGGCCCCGTACCTGCTGTTCGCGCTGCCGCTCGGCACGCCGGTCTTGGCCGGCGCCGCGGCGGTGGCCTCGGTCGGCTTCGCCTCCACGCTGCTGCTGCAGGAGCGCCTGATCGCGCTGACCGGCGAGGACGTCCGCGGCCAAGCACTGGGCCTGCACGTCAGTGGCATGAAGGCGATGCAGGCGATCGGTGCCACGCTGGCCGGCCTGATCGCGCAGTACGTACCCGCGGGCGCGGCGATGGGCCTGATGGCCGTGGCGGCGCTCGCCGTCACCGCGGCCCTCAGCCCAGGTCTGCGGCTGTCGGATCCGATTCAGTCACCCCGTCGGACCAGCCGGCAGCTGTCCTCGTACCGCGCCGCCTCGCCGACGAGTTCGGCGCCGTGAAGTGCGCTGTCCACCAAGAAACCACAATGAGAGGGATGACCGTGCAACCGTACGAGATCACCGAGATTCTGAACCGGCCGATCAGCCAAGAACTGCTGGCCCGCGACGTGGCCCGCTTGGCCTACGTCGCCAAGGACGGCACACCCCGCAACATCCCGATCATCTTTGCCTGGAACGGCTCGGAGATCGTCATGTGCACTCCGAAGAACGCGCCGAAGCTCCATGCCTTGAGCGAGAACCCGATGGTCGCCCTGACGATCGACACCGAGGTGCACCCGCCCAAGATCTTGCTCATCCGAGGTCGGGCCGAGCTGGACTTCGTCGATGGCATCCCGGATGAATACCTCCAGACGACCAGCACCTATGAGATGACGCCCGAGCAACGGGTCGAGTGGGAGACGGAGGTGCGTTCCCTCTACCACGACGGCATGGTCCGGATCGTCGTGACCCCGACCTGGGCGAAGTTGATCGACTTCGAGACGACCCTGCCGAGCGCGGTCGAGGAGCTGCTCCGACAGCGGGAGGAGCGTCAGCGCGGCTGAGCGGCGCGAGGTCGCTCGACTCGCGCAGCACCGGGGTCAGAATGTGGCGATCGGGTTGACTGGGCTGCCGGACGTGCCGGCGAAGCGGACCGGCGCGACCGCGAGGTGGAAGTCCCACTGGCCGAGCTCGGCAGCCGTCGTCGCGCACGCCTCCAGGTCGCAGTTGTCGAGCAGCCACAGACCCATCGCGACGAGGCTCACGGCATGAACCGGCATCAACACGTCTTCGTACCCCGACGGCTGAACGTCCTGGGGGGTGTCAGCGCCGATCAGCGCCACTCCCCGTTCATGCAGCCACGGCAGGCAGGACGCGTGCCAGCCGGCCTGCGTGAAACCGCCGGCCGCACCGGCCTCGTGCCGGACGCGGCCATAGCCGGTCCGCAGGAGTACCGCATCGCCGGATCGCACCCGCACACCCTGGCGACGCTCGGCCTCCTCGAGATCGTCGGGAAACACACCCTGACCCGGTTCCAGCCACGGCACATCCCGCACGCGCGCAATGTCCAGCAGGACACCACGCGTGATGATCCCGTTCGCCGCCGCCGTGACGGCCGCCCACGCCGATCCCGTTGCGGCGTCGACCAGCGAGTGCGACCGCCCGTTGTACATCGTGCCGTCCCAGAAGATGTGGCACGGCGAGTCGATGTGGGTGACGGTGTTGCCGTGGAACATGATGCCGAGCCGCTCGTTCGAATAGCCCCAGTGCCGGTCGTTGCGGAATCCGGGCAGCGGCATGTTCTCGGCACCTGGTATGTCGGCGGCGCACGGGCACGTCGTCGTCGACCGCTCCATCTCCTCCGGCACGGCGACCTCCCACGCGCACGACACACTCCTGCCGTGGCGCACGGCCCGAGCCGCCGCCAGCCGGACGTCGTCGGTGATGTGGTTCAGGGTGCCGAGCTCGTCGTCGTCGCCCCACCGTCCCCAGTTCGACAGCGTGTTGAAGTACCCGAGCACGTCGTCCTGTGTGGGCATCGGTCGCTCTGCCGTCATCTCAGCATCAACCCCTCCGGTCACATGGTTCGAGGCAGCGCAGGAGCCGCCCGACACGCGAGTTTTGCGGCGCTTCAGGATGCGGAAGATATTCTCACAGCGCGTTTGGTGCGGCGGGAGGTCTGCTGGTGAGCGTGGTGGCCGAGGACGTGAGATTCGGTGTTCTCGGGCCGCTCCGGGCCGAGGTCGGCGGTCGCCCGGCAGGGCTTGGCGGACCTCGCCAGCGGGCCGTGCTGGCGCTGCTGCTGATCGCGCGGGGCAGGAGCGTCTCGGCGGAGCGGATCCTGACCGAAGTGTGGGAGGGTTCGCGACCTCCCTCCCTGACGACACTTCATGGATATGTCGCCGATCTGCGCAGGACGCTGGAGCCGGAAAGAGCGCCCGGCGCCCCGGCCCGGTTGCTGGTGCGCGAGGGGCCCGGATACGCCCTTCGGGCGGTACCCGCCGCGGTTGACGCCGAGCGCTTCACCGATCTGGCCGCTCGTGGCCGGCGCGCGTTGGACGGCGGCGAGCCGAGACTCGCCGCGGACGTGCTCGGACAGGCGCTCGCGCTGTGGCGGGGCCCGGCCTATGCCGACTTCGGCGGAGCCGCCTTCGCGGTGCCCGACGCGACCCGGCTGGAGGATCTGCGGGCCACCATCCGCGAGGACTGGCTTGCGGCCGTCATCGCGTCGGGGGAGCATGCCGCCGCCGTAGGCGAGCTGGAGGCGGTGATCGCCGAGCAACCACTGCGGGAGCGCGGCTGGGAGCTGCTCGTCCTCGCCTTATACCGGTCTGGACGGCAGGCCGACGCGCTCGCCACCCTTCGAGCGGTACGCAGAAGGCTGGCCGACGAACTGGGCATCGACCCGGGACGCGGCCTGCGCGACCTGGAGGCGGCCGTACTCGCCCAGGACCCGCGGCTGGCCCCGGTGCCGGCTGAGCCCACCCGCATGTCATACCCTTCGGCCGCGGCTCCGGCGCAGCCCTCGGGCAATCTGCCGTTCGCGCTGTCCAGCTTCGTCGGCCGCGGCGGCGACCTCACGGCCGTCGCGTCCCTGCTGGACGGGCACCGGCTGGTCACGCTCACCGGCCCGGGCGGGGTCGGCAAGACCCGCCTGGCCTTGGAGGTCGCACGCGCCCGTACCGACGCCGACGGGCCCTGGCTCGTGGAACTGGCAGGTCTGCACGCACCCGAACTGCTCACCGGGACCATGGCCGCCGCCCTGGGGCTGCCCACCGCGGCGTCCCCCGATCAGCTGGCCGGGATGATCGCCGACCGTGACATGCTGATCGTCCTGGACAACTGCGAGCATCTGCTGGTCCCCGCCGCCATGCTGGTCCACACCCTGCTGACCCGCTGCGGCACCGTACGGATGCTGTGCACCAGCCGCGAACCCCTGGGCATCTCGGGTGAGACGGTCTACGAAGTACCGCCGCTGGATGCCGCCACGGAGGCAGCGGACCTGTTCCTGCGCCGTGCGGCAGCCGTCTCGCCCGGCTGGGCGGCCGAGCCGGGCGACAGGGAAAGGATCGCCGCCCTGTGCGTACGGCTCGACGGCATCCCGCTGGCCATCGAACTCGCCGCCGCGCAGAGCCGGGCGCTGTCCGTGGCCCAGATAGCCGATGCCGTAGCGGACCGCTTCACCTTGCTGGTGGACGGATCAGCCGGACGGCCGGACCGTCATCGCACGCTACTGGACACGGTCGCCTGGAGCGATCAGCTGCTGCAGCCGGCCGAACGCCGGCTCTTCCATCGGCTCGGCGTGTTCGAAGCCGGCTTCGACCTGGAGGCGGCCGCCGCTGTGGGAGGAGTCGATCCCGTCCTGGCGCCGCTGCTGGCGTTGGTCCGCAAATCGCTGGTCACCGCGGAAACCGGCACGGCACCACGCCGCTACCGGATGCTGGAGACCTTGCGCCAGTACGCCCTGGCCTCGCTCTCCACCGACGAGCTGGCCCGGGCGCGGGAACGCCACCGCGCCTGGGCCCTGGCCCGGGCCGAGAACGCCGAACGTCATCTCCGCGGCCCGCAGGGAGCGGCGTTGCTGAACGGGCTGAGCCGCGATCAGGCGGAGTTCCGGGCCGCGTTCGCCTCGTCACTGGCAGCAGGTGACGGCGAGTACGCGCTACGGCTGGGCGGCGCGCTGTTCTGGTTCTGGTTCCGCATGGGTCATGTCGCGGAGGGTCTGGCCTGGCTGTCCGAGGCGTTCGCGGCGGCCCCGCAGGCCGGCGCGGATGTCCGGGCGCGTGCCCGGTTCGCGGTCGTGGGACTGCACTACCTGGCCGGACAGCCGCCACAGGCGTACCAGGCGGCCCGTTCGGCGATGGAGGAGGCCCGTCAGGCAGGCGACCCGGTGACGGAGGCGCTCGCGACCGCGTACGCCGCCTACCTGGGGCTGCTGACCGGGGCGGCGCTCGACGCCGAGGCTCTCGCCCGCGAGGCCGTCGAGGTGGCCCGGCGCTGCGGCCTGGACTGGCTGGAGGCAGAAACGCTCATGATCCAGGGCATGGTCCTGCGGCTGCTGGGGGATCTGCCGGGCGCCGACAGCGTCTTCCATAAGGCCATCGGCGCCGCTCGCGCCAGTGGCCACGACTGGGCGGCGGACGGGGCAGCCTGGTGCGAGATGAAAACGGCCTCGGACCGCGGGGACGGCGCTCGGGCGCTGGCCATCGCGGCGGACATCCTGGCCACGATGGATCGTTACGGAGACATCTCCTTCTGGCTGGTGACGGTGCACAGCGCGGCCCGCGCCCTCGCGCTGACCGGGCAGGCCGAGCACGCGGCCGTGCTCATGGGGGCCGTGGAGGCCATCGGCAAGCGAGCCGGCGTCTCCCCGGAGCTGATGGATCCGCTGGACGGGCCGCGCGAGGCCGCCGCCGTACGCGGGGCACTTCCGCCGGAGGAGTACGAACGTCATGCGGCCCACGGGCGCGCGATGTCCCGGCGGGATGCGAGCGCCCTGCTCACCTCGTTGATCCGCTGATCGGGCCTTCCACGCCTTGAGGCTTGGAAGCCTTGGAAGTCGCTGGGAAAGCCGGTTCCCACCGGCCTCGAAGCGGGCCGGCCCACTCTCGTTGTTGTGAACGCGGCGCCGCCTGGTCCGGGCGGCCGGACAACGAGGTGAATCATGATCAAGCGGATGATCCATACCGGACACGCCGTCGTCGCGGGAGCGGGGATCGGCGGGCTCCTGGCGGCCCGGGTGCTGCGCGAGACGTTCGACCGGGTCACGGTGATCGACCGCGATGCATTGCCCGCCCAGGGTGTCCCCCGGCGGGGTGTGCCACAGGGGCATCACGCGCACGGGTTGCTGTCCCGGGGCTGCGAGATCCTCGAGGAGCTGTTCCCCGGGCTGACCGCGGACCTGGTCGCCGCGGGCGCCACCGCCTGCGACATCCAGGACGACGTCCGCTGGTACAACGACGGCCGGCTGCTGCACCCCGCGCCTTCGCGGCTGCGCGGCCTGACGGTGAGCCGGCCGGAACTCGAACGGTACCTGCGGTCCCGCGTCGCGGATCTTCCCGGCGTGGTGATCCACGAACGCTGCGAGGTGGTCGAGCCGATCGCCGGCGGGGACGGCGCGGTCACCGGAGTACGTCTGCAGCGTTCGGGGCACCGGCCCGAGGACATGGCGGCCGATCTCGTGGTGAACGCCGTGGGCCGGGGAAACCGGGGCGCGGAGTGGCTACGCCGGCTGGGATACGAGCCCGCGCCGGAGGAACGTGTCGACTCCGGGCTGCAGTACGTCTCGCGTGAGTACCGCCGGCGGCCGGGCGACGCCGACTTCATCGCCATGGTGGTGGGGCACAGCGCGTCGGTACCCAGAGGCGGCGTCGCACTCAGCGGCGAGGGAGACCGCTGGCTCGTCACCCTGTTCGGCATGGGCGACGACGTCCCACCCGTCGACCCGGACGGGTACCACGGGTTCGCCGCCCGGCTTCCGGTCCCGGACCTGCACCGCCTTCTGGAGCGCCTGGAACCCCTGGGGGAGCCGCGGCGGATGCGCATTCCCGTGAGCATCCGGCGCCGCTACGAACGGATGGGCCGTTTCCCCGAGGGCTATGTGGTGTTCGGCGACGCCTTGTGCCAGTTCAATCCCAGCTACGGGCAGGGCATGACGGTGGCCGCCTGCGAGGCCGTCGCCCTGCGTGAGTGCTTGGCGGACGGCCGGCGCGACGGCCTGGCCCGCCGCTTCTTCGAGCGGGCGGCGCGGATCATCGACGTGCCCTGGGACCTGTCGGTCGGTGGTGATCTGCGGTTCCCGTCCGTCGAAGCGCCACGCCCGCTGCGCGTGAAGCTGCTCAACCGCTACATCGCCCGCCTCCACGTGGCCGCGGAAGCGGACCCGGCGGTCGGGCACGCCTTCCTGAGCGTCGCCAACCTGCAGGCCCCTCCACAGCTCCTGTTGTCGCCCGGCGTCCTGGCCCGTGTGCTCCGGCCGCGTCCTGGCGGCGGCCCGGCCCACCTCCGACTTCCGGCCCGGGAGCAGATCCCGGCCGGTCAATGACGTCGCGGCTCATCCTGAGCCTCGGCATCCGAAACCCGAAAGGACATCATCATGTTCAAGAACATCACTGCGGGCATCGTCCTGGCGACCGCCGTGGCCGGTGGGCTGACGGCCATCGCGGCTCCGGCCTCGGCGGCGACGGCCGGCGCGGGCAACGCGGTCTGGGTCGAGCCCGGCGCCACCAGATCTTTCCTGGTCATGTGCCCTTCGTACGCCCCCACGATGCTGACCGGCACGATCAAGATCACCGCCGCCACCGGAGTGTCGGTCTCGACCAGCCTGGACACGGACTCCGACGCCTTCAGCCGCGACATGCTCACGGTGACGGCCACGAACGGAGACGCCGTCCGCCGGTACGTCTCGGTCACGGCCACCTGCTCGAGCTGACCGTCTCCACAGCCGCACCAGGCACCTGTTCCCGCCCCTTCCTGGGCCGCAGCCCTTCGATTACTCTCGCAGGAGATCTTCATAAAGTGCGAGAGGGAGGCCGATGGGTGGGGTCGCTCCCGATATTGTGCGGTTCGGGGTGCTCGGTCCTCTCCGGGCCGAGCTGGCGGGACGGCCGGTCGGCCTGGGGGGTCTGCGGCAGCGGGCAATCCTTGCGATCCTGCTGATCGCCGGGGGCAGGATGGTCTCCGCCGAGCGGATCACGTCCCAGGCGTGGGAAGGCTCGCCACCCTCCTCACCGACGACCCTCCACGCATACATCTCCCAGCTGCGCCGGGCCCTGGAGCCGGAACGCCCGGCCGGCGCTCTGCCCCGGCTGCTGGTCCGTGAGGGGACGGGGTACGCGCTACGGACGGATCCGTCCGCGGTGGACGCCGAGCGCTTCGCCGAGCTCGCCATGGCGGGGCGGCGGGTTTTGGACGGCGGCAGACCGGGCCCCGCCGTGGAAGTGCTCACCGAGGCGCTGGAGCTGTGGCGTGGTCCCGCCTACGCGGACTTCGACGGGGCCGGTTTCGCCTTCACGGAAGCGGCCCGGCTGGAGGACCTGCGTGCGGCGGCGTACGAGGACCGGCTGGCCGCCACCATCGACCTGGGCAGGCACGCCGCGGCGGTCGGCGAGCTGGAGGCCCTGGTGGCCGAGCAACCGCTGCGCGAACGCGGCTGGGAGCTGCTCGTCCTCGCCCTGTACCGGTCCGGGCGGCAGGTTGACGCGATCGCGGCGCTGCGCACGGCACGGCGACGGCTCGCTGACGAGCTGGGCATCGACCCCGGACCCGCGTTATGCGACCTGGAATCCGCGGTGCTCGCCCAGGACCCCCGGCTCGACCCGCCGCCCGCCCGCTCCGCCGGCGGCGCCACTCCCGTCGTTTCTGACAACCGTCCGGCGACGGCGCCCGTCGGTAACCTGCCGTTCGCTTTGACCAGCCTGCTCGGACGTACGGACGACATCGCCGCCGTGGAGCATCTGCTGACCGAGTACCGGCTGGTCACCCTCACCGGCCCGGGCGGGGTGGGCAAGACCCGCCTCGCGCTGGAGACGGCCAGAGCCCGTACCGACAGCACCGACGGGTCGTGGCTGGTCGAACTGGCCGGCCTCACCTCACCCGAGCTGCTGCCCGCCACGATCGGCACCGCCGTCGGCATCCCCGGGGCATCCTCGGCCGAAGACCTGTCGGCCGTGCTCGCCGGACGGCGACTGCTGCTGGTCCTCGACAACTGCGAACACCTGCTGGACGAGGTCACCACCCTGACTGGTGTGCTGCTGAGCCGCTGCGGCGGCCTGCGGGTGCTGTCCACCAGCCGCGAAGCGCTGGGCGTCGAGGGCGAGGCGGTCTACGAGGTACGGCCGCTCGACCCTGACGGCGATGGCGCCGAACTCTTCCGGGAACGGGCTGCCGCGCTATCCACGTGGTCCCCCGACGTGGACGACCTCGACCGGATCCCCGGGCTCTGCGCCGGCCTCGACGGCATTCCGCTCGCCATCGAACTGGCCGCCGCGCAATGCCGGATGCTCTCCATCGGCCAGATCGCCGACGCCTTGGAAAACCGCTTCAGCGTCCTGGTCGGCGGCCCTCTCGACCTGCCCGCCCGGCATCGCGCGCTGGAGTCCACGATCGCCTGGAGCCACCGGCTGCTCGAACCCGAGGAACGGCGGCTCTTCCACCGGCTGAGCGTGTTCGCCGCCGGGTTCGACCTCGACGCCGCGGGCGTGGTCGGAGGCCAGACTCCCGTGCTGCCTCCTTTGTCGGCCCTGGTCCGCAAGTCGCTGGTCGGTGTCGAGCCCGGGACCGCTCCACGCCGCTACCGGCTGCTGGAGACGCTGCGTCAGTACGCGCTGCGCGAACTCGACCTGGACGACCTCGCGCGGACCCAGCAACGGCACCGCGCCTGGGTCCTGGCCCAGGCGGAGAGCGCCGAGCGCAGGCTCCACGGCCCTCAGGCTGTCGTGCTGCTGGGCCGGCTGACCCGGGAGCAGCCGGAGTTCCGCGCCGCCTTCGCTTCCGCGCTGGCCGCCGGTGATGGCGACTACGCGCTGCGATTAGGCGGAGCCCTGTACTGGTTCTGGTACCGCATGGGCCACATCGCCGAAGGCCTGTCCTGGATGTCGAAGGCTTTCGCCGCGGCGCCGCACGCCGAGCCGGCGGTCCGGGGGAGGGCCCGGCTCGCCGTCAGCGGGCTCAGCTACCTGGCCGGGAATCCGGCGCAGGCGTACGAGTCCGTCGTGCTGGCGGAGCAGGAGGCACGGGAGGCCGGTGACCTGGTGGTCGAGGCTTCCGCACGGGTCTACCAGACGCACTTCGGCGTACTCGCCGGACTACCCGTCGACGCTCCGGCGCTCGCCCGCAGCGCGGTCGAACTCGCCCGGCGGGCCGGCGAGGACTGGCTGGTGGCCGAGGCGCTGATGGTTCAGGGCACGCTCGCCCGCGTTCTAGGAGATCTTCCGACCGCTGCCGCGATCCTGGCCGAAGCCATCACGACCGCCGACTCCTGCGGCCACGACTGGGCGGCCGGCTCTGCCGCGTGGGCCGCCATGAAGACCGCGTGCGATCGTGGCGACGGCCGGCGTGCTCTGGAGATCGCCGCCGGCATTCTGACCGCGCTCGACCGTCACCAGGACGTCACCTCCAGGCTTGTACTCATCCACACCGCCGCCCACGCACTCGTACTGACCGGACAGGCCGAGCAGGCAGCCGTGCTGATGGGCGGCGTGGAGGCGGTCGGCCGCCGGGTGGGCTTCTCCCCCGAGCTGATGGACCCGATGGATGGCCCCCGCGAGGCCGCCGCCGTACGCGAAGCCCTCCCGCAGGACGAGTACGAACGCCTGACGGCCCGGGGACGCGAACTGTCCCTGGCGAATCTGACCACCCTCCTGGTGAGCCTGCTCACGATCCGCTCATAGGTGGGCCGGCGGCATATCCAGCCGCCGCGGGACTGAGAGCTGAGAGCCACCCCGCGGGTCAGGGCAACTGCGCCGGCAGGCCGCGCGGGTTGACCTTCGCGATGATCAGCGCCGGGGCCCTGGATGTCTTCACGGTGGCGAGCGCCTGGTCGAGCTCCGCCGCAGTGTCGACGGAGTGGGTGGACCGGACGCCGAGGCCGTTGGCCAGCTTGACGAAGTCCCATTGGTTGAGCAGGACGTAGGGCTTCGGCGGCACGCTGGGATCGCTGAAGTAGTGCGCGTCGATGAGGTACTGCTCCAGGCCATAGATGCCGTTGTCGATGACCACGACGACGGGGTTGCGGCCGTAGCGCGCGAACGTGGACAGTGCCTGGGCGGTCATGTGGAAGCCGCCGTCCCCGCAGATGACCAGAGGGCGCCGGCTCGACCCGAAGGACGCGCCGACCGCGGCGGCCACGGAATGGCCGATGGAGGCCCACACAGCGCCGCACAGGAACCCGTCGCGGCCCTTGACCGGCAGGTTCGCGGCTGAGGCGCCGCCGAGGAAGGTGTCGGGGATCACGAGCCATGAGGTGTCCAGGGCGGCGCCGATGCGGTCGAACACCTGGCCGTAGGTCAGCGGGCCCGAGGCGGCGGGCGGGGCCGGGTCAACGGCCACGGGCAGGGGCTCCGGCGCCTCCTTGGCCGCCTCGGCCACGAGTGCGCTCACCAGGGCGGTGATCTCCGCGTTCTGCTTGCTCCCGTTCTTGATCTTCACCTTGCCGTCGTAGGCGATGACGATGCGGTTGGTGCCGTCGCGGACGAACGAGGCGTAGCTGCTGGGGAAGACGCAGCCGAGCATCACGATGAGGTCGGCCTCCTGGACGGCGGCGGGCTGGGAGTTCGGCGGGGCGAAGACCCCGGCCCAGCCGTCTTCCTGCTCGGAAAGCACCGACTTGGCCGGCACCTGGGTCACCCACAAGACACCGAGCTTGGCGATCAGCTCGGCCACCTTGTCAGCCAGCCCGTAGCGCTGGATCTCGGTGCCCACCATGAGCACCGGCTTCGCGGCGGCGCGGATGAGGCCGACGATCGTGGTGGCGAGCTGCTGCTCGGTGCCCGCCGCCGGGTTGGTGACGGACAGTGTCCCGGCGGGGGGCGTACAGGGCGCCGTCCAGATGGTCCGGTCGATCTCGATGTAGACGGGCCGCTTCCTCCTGATCGCCGTCGAGATCGCGTGGTCGACCAGCGCGGGCACGTCGGTGGCCCGCTCGGCGCGGGCCGCACTCGCGGTGACCAGCCGATAGGCGTTGAGGTCCCCGTCCGGCTGGCCGGTCGAGTGTGAGAACAGGACGTCGAAGTCCTTCAGGTTGGCCAGGTTGGCGGCGTTCGGGCCGCCGTTCAGGACGACGACCGGACTGCGCTCGACGTACGCGCCGGCGATGGCGTTGATCATGCTGAGCATGCCGACACCGTTGGCCACCGCGACGGCGCCGAGCCCCTTCGTCCGCGCGTAGCCGTCGGCCGCGTAACCCGCTTCGAGGTCGGTGGCGGTCACGACCGGCTCGATGTTGTGCGCGCCCACGGCGTCGAACAGCGGTGCACAGTACGTGGCGGGCACGCCGAACAGAGTGTCGACCTGCTGCTGGCTGAGCCGCTTGAGGATGTAGTCGGCAACGGTGAAGGGCACGATGACGCTCCTGGAAACGCCCGCCGTACGGCAGCTCGGTCGGATAGGGGCAGGCGCGGATCGTCCGGCCGCTTGGGGTGCTTACCCAGAGTAGTGGAGCGAACACGTGGGTAGGCATACCGCACAGGGCAGTACTCATCGGAGGTCGGAAATGCTGCTGGACGAGCGTGGCGTGAGCACCCTCCCTAACTTGCCCACCCCGGATTTCACCTTCGATCCTCATCAACCGGGCGCGTGCGTCGCAGGTCTGAGGCCCTACCGCAAAGGGTCCTACCGGCTCGACAAGGAGGTGCTGGGAGACAAGTTCGTCGTCCACAACTATGGCCATGGCGGCGGAGGCATCACGCTGAGCTGGGGCTGTGCCGCCAAGGTGCGCGACATGGTGCTCCGGCGCCAGACCGAGACCGGGACGGTAGAAAGGGAGGTCGCGGTGCTCGGCGCCGGCGTCATGGGGATGACCGCCGCCACGCTGCTGCTCGACCTCGGCCTCAACGTCACCATCTACTCCGACCGCAAGCCGGTCGACACCACGTCGTACAAGGCCGGCGGCCAATGGGCCGTGTCCATCTTGGAGTATTCCAAGGAATTCACGAAGGTCCAGGAGCTCCAATACATCATCAGAACCGCCTACACGATGTTCAAGGCCTGCATCGGCAAGGGCTTCGGCGTCTCCGAGTGTGACAACTACAGCGTCAACGCCACCTCAGGTATCGAGGTGGTGCACGACCTCGTGCCAGGGCTGTTGCCGCAGCGCGAATACCTGCAGCGTCTGCCGTTCGAGGGGCACAACACATCCGGATACAGGTACCGGACGTTGCTCGTCGAACCGCCCATCTTCATACCCAGGTTGGAACGCGACCTGAGGGCGCGCGGCATCACGTTCGTGAATCGGAGATTCATCAACAGCGCGGACGTGCTCACGTCCTTGACGCAGAAGGTGATCATCAACTGCACCGGGCTCGGCGCGAAGGAGCTGTGGAACGACTCCGAAATGCTCTCACTCAGAGGACAGCTCGCGATGTTGCGGCCGCAGGTCAACCTTGAATACCTGTATGGCCAGAACGGGTACCTGTTCCCGCGCAACGACCACGTCGTCATCGGGGGCACCGTCGAGGATACCGATGAAGAGGTGTTCGATCCGGAGAGGTGCAGGGGACTGGTGCGGTATATGGCTGGAGCGTTCGGCCAGCTACCGGCGGTGCCGATGCCGGACTTCCACATCCACCACCCGCGCAACGAGCGCCTGGTCGATCCGAGGTTGTCGATCTCCACCTGACCCAGAGCGGTGGACGTGGTCGGGGTGGACTGTCACCGTCGCCGGCGTGTCCGCACCTGCGGGATCAGGTCCTGCTTCGACGGTTCCGGGTGTTCGACGCGGGTGGGGTCGCCGCGTACGAGCTCATCGTGGATACGCCACCGGGCGGCGGTGACGGCGCGCTCCGCCGCCTCGTCGCCATGCTCTATGCGCTCCCGCAGCAGCCGTATGGCGATCCGGCGATTGAGGCTGAACTGCCGCTCGGTGTCGACCACGACGACGATCCCCGTGGGCCGGTGGGTCGCTCGTACGGCCGTGCTGGCCTTGTTGCGATGTTGACCGCCGGGGCCGCCGGTGCGGCAGGCGACGATGTCGACGTCTTCTTCCGCGAACGTCGTGCGCGGGGCGTCGACCTGGCACGGTTGGGAGATGACGTACCAGTTCTTCCGGCCGGTGTTTACCCGGTACGGGCTGGGCGCCTGCCAGCACAGAGTTCCGGACCATGAGGCGGCGAACGCCTCGGAGTCGTCTCCTGCGATCCGGATGAGAACCGATCGATAGGTGCCGGGCCGGTCACCGGGAACAGTATGGGCCCGGTGGATCTCCAGATTCTGCCGGGCGGCGTCGGCTTCCAGGCGGTGCAGCAGCCGGGCCAGCGCCCAGGCACACTCCTGCGGGCCGCGCCCGGCCGACAGAAGCAGGTGGACGCTCACTGTCAGATGGTCGCTCACCGCCGCCCCCGCTTGCGGCGCTGCTCCCGGCCGGCCCTCTGGGGCGCCGACCCGAGGTCGGGCGTCTTGTAGGTGACCAGAGGGATCGTGGTGGCCACGGGCGTGGCCAGGTCATGCTCGACGAGGTCGGCGATCACTTGCTCGATGCGCTTGTACGCCGTCGGCGCCTCCTCGAAGAGCAACTGGCGGTCGCCGCACACCACCAGCGATCCCACCGGTGTGCGACGCAGTTCTTCGACCGTGTGCTTGGCCCGCCCGCGCCGCAGGGCGTCGGCACGGGACATCTTGCGGCCCGCGCCGTGCGCCACGGAATGGCCGGCGTCCGGCCCGGCGTGGGCGGCCACGAGGTAGGAAGGGGTGCCTCGCGTACCGGCGATGAGCACGTCGCGGCCGTCACCCGGCGCTGCTCCCTTGCGGTGCAGGTAGATCCCGTCGCGGATTTCGACCAGGTTGTGGCACTGGTCGATGATCGGCTCGGTGGGCTCGGCCCCCAGGGCATGGGCGACCCGGGCGGCCAGCAGCCGCCGGTTGAGTGATCCCCAGCGTACGGCGTCGTCATGCATTGCCAGGTAGGCATCGGGATCAGGGGCGGGGCCCGCGCCGTGGACCTCGGTGTGCGCGCGCAGGATCCGTTCGCCCAGCCCTCGGGAACCGCTGTGGACGATGAGAACCAGGTCATCGGTGGCGAGTCCGAGCCGGCTCGCGTGGTCCGGCTCGAAGACGGTCCCGATTCGCGCCAGCTCGACGAAGTGGTTACCTCGGCCGACCGTCCCGAGACCCTCGACGTGACCGGCGGGAATATCACCCTTTACAACGGCCCAGGCCGGGTCGTCGACATCCCGCTCAGGGTCGAGCGCGCGATCGAGGTCGGGGAACCGGGCGGCGAGCTTCTCGGGTACGGCGCGCTTGAGCTTGACGGGGAACACGGCGATGCCGCAACCGATGTCGGAGCCCACCAGGAACGGGTACAGGATTGTCGACGCCATGGCGGCGCCGATGGGGGCGCCCTTGCCGGGGTGCAGGTCTGGCATGGCGGCGACGTGCATCATGCCGTCGAGGGCGGCCACCTGGTGGCATTGCGCGACGGCATCGGACTCGATCCAGCTGGTGGGGGAGGCGAACACGGTGACGCCGGCCGACCTCGTGGCCGGGGTGGACGGCAGCTGGGAGTGTTGCTGAGACAAAGACGCTCTCTTCGCTGAACAGGGGATGGGCGGGCGGCATCACGGCGCGAGTCGGCGCCGTGGCATCTCGGATTTGTGGGGTGCTGTCCGTCAGAGCCTCATGGACACCACATTCCCCTGAGCCCGCCAAGCGGGGCAAACGGTTTTCGGCCTTACGGGCTTGTATGTCTGCTAGACAACGACGGGCGGGTGCGCTGGTCTGGGCGGAGAGCGCGGCGCGGCGCAAGGGGGCGGGCGTTCCCGACGAGGTGGACATCGCCACCACTCCGGCCCTCACCCGCCTGGTCTTCCAGCGGCAATACCCCGGGGGGTATCTGTCAAGTCGCCGAGATCAGACGCCGGCCTGCGGGTGGCGCCGCAAGACTGCCAGGGCGATCAGCGCCGCCGGGCTGGCCAGGGCGAAGCCGACGGCCATCCCGCCGGTGAGTCCGGCCAGTTCCTGAAGCCACCCAAGGGCCACGTACAGCACGCCTGCCAGGGCAGCCGACACGCCGAGGACCATGCCCGCCGCGCTCGCCGGCGCGCCCGGTTCGAGGTCTTGGGCGATCACCACGGTGATCGGGCTGCCCACGTACAGGAGGGCGCCCGCCAGGATGGCGGCGGTGAAGTACGGCACCCCGCCCGGCTCGAGTGCCAGGGTCGCGAGCAGTGGTACGGATGCCGCGCCCAGCGAGCCCACCAGTACCGTCCGGCGGCCGAAACGTGGCGCGAGCACCCCGCCGAGCAGCGAACCCAGTCCGGCGGCCAGGGAGAACGCGGCCAGCGTGAGCCCGCCGATAGGCCCGCGCAGCAGCCGTGGCTGGAAGAGCGCCCGCAGCGGTCTGCGGCCGTGCGGTTCCCAGTCGGGCAGCAGCGCGTAGACCAGTACGGCGAGCATGATGCCAGGTGCCATCAGCCAGGGGGTGGTATCGAGGCCGAAGGCGGCTACGACGGCGAGGATCAGCACTGGCCCGAGAGCGAATGTGGCTGGGTGACCGATGACGAGATCGAGTAGACGGCCACGAGCAGGGCGAGCAGTGTCGGCCCCAGCTCGAATCGTGCCTGCAACGTCGGCAGCAAGGCCCCGAGCATCGCGGTGATCGCGTCGTTGACGAAGTGGATGGTGGCGAGGAAGAGGGCGAGCGATGTCCCGCCGAGGACGCCTGGCTTGCGGATTACGTGTGGCATGTCGAGCTCCTTCGTGTTGTTGCCAGGAATACCCTAGGGGGGTATGGTGTTGCCACGAGCAGCGACCTGAGGAGGGGTGAACATGGCGGGATACAGCACAAGCAAGCAGGACCACGCGATGCGGCTGCGTCGCGTGGAAGGGCAGATCCGGGGCCTGCAGCGCATGGTCGAGGACGACAAATACTGCATCGACATCCTGACCCAGGTGTCCGCGGCGACCAGCGCGCTGAAGTCGTTCTCACTGTCGCTGCTCGAGGAGCACCTGGCCCACTGCGTCGCCGAGGCCACGCTCAAGGGTGGGCCTGAGGCCGACGCGAAGGTCAAAGAGGCCACCAACGCCATTACGCGACTTGTTCGTTCCTGACTCACGGATTGAAGGAGAGATCGACATGAGCACTGCCACATACACCGTCAAGGGCATGACCTGCGGCCACTGCGTGAGCTCGGTCAAGGAAGAGGTCGGCGAAGTGGCCGGTGTCACCAATATCGAGGTGGACCTGGCGACCGGCCTGCTGACCGTGGACAGCGATGGCCCCATCGACGCGGCGAAGATCGTTGCCGCTGTTGAAGAGGCCGGTTACGAAGTGGCGAACCAGTGAACACCGCAGCCAAGCTCGGCTCGTACGTCGTGGGGTTGGCCGTCGTCTTCGGCGGCGCCCTGGGCGTGGGAAAGGCCGTAGGACCGGTCGGGACACCCCCGGCCAAGGACCACTCCGCCATGGCCATGCCAACGGCGAGCGCGAGTGCGGGACACGGAGGGCACGCCACCGAACAGGCACAGGTGAAGGACGATACCCCTGGGGGGCTCCAAGTGTCCGAGAACGGCTACACCCTCAACCCGCTCACCGCGATGATCAAGCCCGATGAGCCCACCGACTTCCGCTTCACCGTGACCGGCGCCGACGGCAAGCCGGTCACCGACTACAAGGTCGAGCACGACAAGAAGCTGCATTTCATCGTCGTGTCCCGTGACCTGAAGACCTTCCAGCACCTGCACCCCGAGATGGCGCCCGACGGCATCTGGTCGGTCAAGCTGACGCTCCCGACGGCCGGACCGTACCGGGCCTTCGCCGACTTCGCCCCGACCGGCGGCAGCGCCCTGACCTTGGGAGCCGACCTGTCCGTGGCCGGCGACTACCAGCCTGAGGCGCTCCCCGGCGAAAGCCGTACGGCGACGGTCGACGGCTACGAAGTCACCCTCGACGGCGCGCTGACGCCCGGACAGTCCAGCAAGCTGACCCTCAAGGTGAGCAAGGACGGCAAGCCCGTCACCGACCTCCAGCCGTACCTCGGCGCCTACGGCCACCTGGTCGCCCTGCGCGCCAGGGACCTGGCCTACCTGCACGTCCACCCGGACGGCGCGCCCGGCGACGGCAAGACCCAGCCGGGGCCCGAGATCACCTTCTACGCCGAGGTGCCCAGCACCGGCGACTACCGCCTCTTCCTCGATTTTCAGCACGAGGGCGAGGTCCGTACGGCCGACTTCACCCTGAGCGCGGGTGAGCGGCCGCAGGTCCCGGCATCCGAGCCCACGCCGGCCCCGACCGGGCACGGCGACGATGGCCACTGACCGAGAGAAGGGAGAACGGTGATGTCCCAGATCACCGAGGACCGGCAGAACGCGGTTGAACTCTCGATCGGCGGCATGACCTGCGCGTCGTGCGCGAACCGCATCGAGCGCAAGCTGAACAAAATGGACGGCGTGACCGCGACGGTCAACTACGCCACTGAGAAGGCGAAGGTCACCTTCCCCGAAGACGTCGACCCGCAGCAGCTCATCGCGGAGGTGGAGAAGGCCGGCTACTCGGCCGCGCTGCCCGCCCCACCCAAGGCTGAGGCGGGCGAGCAGGAGCCGCAGGACGAGCTCCAGCCGCTGCGCAGCCGCCTCATCACCTCCGTGGTGCTGTCGGTGCCGGTGGTGGCCATGGCGATGATCCCGCCGTTGCAGTTCACCAACTGGCAGTGGTTGTCGCTGGTGCTGGCCGCCCCCGTGGTGGCGTACGCGGGCTGGCCCTTCCACAAGGCCGCCTGGACCAACCTGCGGCACGGCGCGGCCACCATGGACACGCTGATCTCGGTCGGCACCATCGCCGCGCTGGCCTGGTCGCTGTGGGCGCTGTTCTTCGGTACGGCGGGCACGCCGGGCATGACGCACCCGTTCGCGTTCACCATCGAACGCACCGACGGCTCGGGCAACATCTACCTGGAGACGGCCGCGGCGGTGACGGCGTTCATCCTGGCCGGCCGCTACTTCGAGGCCCGCTCCAAGCGGCGCGCCGGTGCCGCGCTGCGTGCCCTGCTGGAGCTGGGCGCCAAGGACGTGGAGCTGGCCGACGGCCGCCGCGTCCCGGTCGAGCAACTCAAGGTGGGGGACCGGTTCATCGTCCGGCCCGGCGAAAAGATCGCCACCGACGGCGTGGTCGAAGAGGGCACCTCCGCGGTGGACGCCTCGATGCTCACCGGCGAGTCCGTGCCGGTCGAGGTCGGGGTGGGCGACGCCGTCACCGGTGCCACGGTGAACGCGGGCGGACGGCTGGTCGTCCGCACCACCCGGGTCGGCTCCGACACCCAGCTGTCCCAGATGGCCAAGCTGGTGGAGGACGCGCAGACCGGCAAGGCGCAGGTGCAACGCCTGGCCGACCGCATCTCCGGCATCTTCGTGCCCATCGTGATCGCGCTCGCCCTCGGCACGCTCGGCTTCTGGCTCGGCACTGGGGACGGCGTGGGGGCGGCCTTCACCGCCGCGGTGGCGGTTCTGATCATCGCCTGCCCATGCGCGCTCGGCCTGGCCACTCCGACCGCGCTACTGGTCGGCACCGGCCGGGGCGCCCAGCTCGGCATCCTGATCAAGGGCCCGGAAGTGCTCGAGTCCACCCGCAAGATCAACACTGTGGTGCTGGACAAGACCGGCACGGTCACCGAGGGCAAGATGACCTTGACGGCCGTCCACGTGGCCGAGGGGGAGAGCGAGGAGGAGGTGCTACGCCTGGCCGGCGCGCTGGAGTACGCCTCCGAGCACCCCATCGCCCAGGCCATCGCCAAGGGCGCCGCCGCCCGCGTCGGTGATCTGCCGGCGCTCGAGGACTTCGCCAACGTCGAGGGCCTCGGTGTGCAGGGCATCGTGGACGGGCATGCCGTGCTGGTCGGCCGTCCCCGGCTGCTGGCGGAGTGGTCGCAACATCTTCCAGCGGACCTGGAGCGAGACCTGCACGAGGCTCAGGCCGCCGGCCGCACCGCGGTCGCGGTCGGCTGGGACGGCCAGGCCCGCGCCGTGCTCGTGGTGGCCGACGTGGTCAAGCCGACCAGCAAGGAGGCCATCGCCCAGCTTCGCGCCCTCGGCCTCACACCGGTGCTGCTGACCGGCGACAACGAGGCCGTGGCCAAGACAGTGGCCGCCGAGGTGGGCATCGACGAGGTCATCGCCGAGGTTCTGCCCGCCGACAAGGTGGACGTGGTCAAGAAGCTGCAGGCCGAGGGCAAGGTCGTGGCCATGGTGGGCGACGGGGTCAACGACGCCGCCGCCCTAGCCCAGGCCGACCTGGGCCTGGCGATGGGCACCGGCACCGACGCCGCCATCGAGGCCTCCGACCTGACCCTGGTCAGGGGCGATCTGCGGGTGGCGGCCGACGCGCTGCGCCTGTCCCGCCGCACGCTGTCCACCATCAAGGGCAACCTGTTCTGGGCCTTCGCCTACAACGTGGCCGCCCTGCCACTGGCCGCCCTGGGCCTGCTCAACCCGATGATCGCGGGAGCCGCGATGGCGTTCTCCAGCGTCTTCGTGGTCAGCAACAGCCTCCGGCTGCGCCGTTTCAAGTAGCACGAAGGGGATGGCTCCGCGTCGAACGGCGCGGAGCCGTCCCCCTTTTGTTCATGGGTGCCGCAGCTCCGGACGCGACGGGGAGGGATTGCGACGGGGAGGGATTGCGACGGGGAGGGATAGGGACGGGGAGGGATTGCGACGGGGAGGGATAGGGTGCATGGACGGTGGGACGTCAAGCAGTCATCTCTGGCCATGGAGCTCCCGCGTTTCGTGGTCCACGTCCCGGAGACAATCTCCCCGTTGCGTCAGGCCGACCAGCACCTCAGTAGGCTCGTGAACCCGAAACCCGACCAGGAACCGGCGGAATACCTCACCGAGTTGAGGAATGCGCACGACGCACAGCTGGCGGGCATCAAGGATCAGGCCCGATCGCGGGTCAATCGGTTCCTGAAGCGTCGCGCGCCCCGGCTCCACGACCTCACCTACGGCTGGGGTGAGATGATGAGCCAGGTTGGCCACGTGGTCACCGGCCCGGACCAGCCCACCTCCGACGGCACAATGCTGGGAACGCTCGGCGCGGACGACGACGCCGCCGGAGTGCGCATCGAATTCGTCGAGCGGTATTCCCGGCTGGCCGGAACCAGTTCGTGGGAGCACCGGAAGCTGGCGCAGATGCGCGGGCTGCGGCAGTTCGACAAGTCCATGATCGTTCGCGCGCACCTGTACATCATGGCCTCCGAGGTGCTGGATGCTCCCTATCGGCCGGACCTGTTCCGCGTCCCCATCTGCTGGAAGTTCTTCAGGCAGGGCTCCTTCGCGGAGATCTCCCTCGAGGAGCGCATGGTCGATGCCGCAGAGCGGACGGCCTCGGCGCAGATCGCGTCGCTGAATGACTTCTACGGCCGCCCCGCCTTCGCCGCCCTGCCCCTCTTTTTGGGTCGTGTCCTGCGCGAGAGCGCCGTGGCCGAGGATGTCATGGCGGTCGCCCAATCCCTGCGACAGTCTGACCATGCCCGCAGATTCCGCGCTCACCTGGCCTCGCTCCATGAGGCGGAGGACGCAGGTAAGGTGCGGCAGCTCATCGGCGAGGTGACACGCTACGGGGCGCTGCTCAAGCGGGAGTTCGGGGATCGGCAGGGCGCCACAGAGGTCGTCTGGTCCCTGGTCAAAACGGCGAGCGAGGCCGCCGCGACCGCAAGCCCGGCCAGCGTTGCCAAGCTGGGCGTCGAGGCCGGCCAGCGGGCGCTCGCCGCGCCCGGGCTCGTGCGTTCGTGGTGGTACCGGCGGAAGGTGGCCCTCATCGCCACCACACTGCGCCAGGCGCGCAAGGCGCGGGCCCTGCAGCCGGAGACGCGGCGGCTGTTCGGCGCTGAGCTGGTAAAGGACGAGTTGGAGTTGCTGCAGCGCATGCAGGACCTCACCTCCCCCGACAGTCCGGACAGCCGCAAGAACTCGCCGGTGGGGGCCATTTAACGCCCAGTGAAACCATGGATAGCCTGTGGATCGGGTAGCTGGTCAGTCTCGGTAGCGCGGGTATCCGCCCTGCTCGGGAAGTTCGTCTTCGTAATCGCAGGCAGCGACTGCGTCACAGCCTGCCTGCCAGGCGTGGGTGAGGATCTTGGAAACCGTCTCGATGACCTGGCGGCTGGTGGCGTTCCCTCTTTCGATCTCCATCTTGATCGGCCAGGTAGGGAAGTCAGCCCCATCGTGAATGCCGTTGTCATTGCGCCGGATCTCGATCTCTATGGTGCCGACGCACAGCAGGCGGCCATCACGTGTCGCGCCGGTGGCGCGGGCGGCCAGCGCGATCGCAGCATCTTCGCTGGCGCCCCGTAGGTAGAGCCCGCAGTAGTCGTAGCGCTCGGGGCTGGTCATGCGGTGTCTTTCCTCTCGTGGCGTTTGGAGCTTCTAGAACGTACGGTCGAGTAGTGGTAGTTCGGCTAGCATGGCGTGCCATGGCGATCACTGAGGAGTTGATCACGAGGTTGCGGGCTTCGGCCACTGCGGGGGATCCGGACGCCGCTCGCGAGCTAGGCCGCCTGCTGTGCATGCTCAGGACCGACTCTCGGGAAGACGCCATGGACGGGGAGTTCCTCGCTACTTGGCCGGAGGAGCCGTGGCTCCGCGCCGCCCTGCGCGCCCGCCCCGACGATCAACTCGCCGCCGTCATGCTCGCCGGGCGGCTCGTCCAGCAGATCGCCTACTGGCAGATCGATGATGACCACGCGATCGCGCAGGGCGAGGACGACCACACCCTCGCTCGCAGGCGGGACGAAGCACACGCCCTCTACGCGCGAGTGCTGAAAGCGGATCCCGGCAATCCCGCCGCGCGCGCCGGAGTCGCCACCCTGAACGCGTTGACCGACGACACCGGCGGCATCGACGTACTGGAGAAGGAACCTCCCTTCTCGTACTACGAGCTCAATCTTGAGGCTGGGTCAGGCTCATTCCTCCATACCGAGTCCGTTGTCACCACTCATCCGGACGAGGTCCGCTGGGCCTGCTCATGGCTCATGGCTCCGGTGGTGGCGGAGGTGGAGGAACCTCCCTTCGGCGTAGACCTTTGCCTCTTCACCTATTCGGACGGGCGGTTCGCCGGCTCGATCAACCTCGGCGAGCATTTCACCGCCGACGGCATGCTCGACTGGGACGCGGTCGAGATACCGCCGCTCACCGGCGAGCCGCTCCCCGCGGGCCACCCGGTGGGCACGAGTCACTACGGCTACTCCTGCGACTGGGGATGAGTTCGAACCTGCCTTCAACCGCGGGTCTAAACCGATCACCGGTCGAATCGGCTCGCACAACGCGAGCAGGCCGTGCACCTCGGGCTCGTCCGGCTGCAGCCCGGCCAGCGTGCGGGCCAGCCGCACCGCCTCGTACGCGACATCGGGACGCAGCAGCCGGTCGCCCGACGTGGCCGCCGACCCCTCAGTGAAGATCACGTAGAGGACGTTGAGCACGCCGCCCGGCCCCTCCCGGCGCTCGGCGGCCGGCGGCGGCTCGAACGGCACCCCGGCTGCCGCGATCGTCTTCTGCCCCGGGTGAGCAGCTCTGCCCAGTGAGTAACGCTCGTCGCGGACGCTCCGTTGTTCAGGTAGCCGAACATCTGGGAGTGCGGTCGTGACGCAAGAGCTCCTCAACCAGATCACCTGGACACTGTCCGCCATCGCCACCGTGGCGGCCCTGATCAGCCTGCGGTTCGACGCCTTCACGCACGCGCACGGTCGTGAGGAGGCGTTCCGGAGGATCAGCGGGCGGACCTTCTCGGTGTTGGGCCTGCTATTGATCGGGTTCGGCCTGTACATCTGGCTCACTGCCGCCGGGGTTCCGCCTCGCGCCTGGCCGGGCTTGACGCCGTGGGTGGCTTCAGGGATCGGCTGCGCCGTGTTCATCTTGGGGGCCGTACGTGTCGCGCGGACGGGGCCGGAGACGTATGTGGACCAGTTGCGGTATATCTCCAAGACTGTCGTCGAGAGGCTTGGCGAGCCGGTCCAGGTCACCGAGCCTCTCATAACCATCGAGAAGAGGTTCCGCCGCCGGCGGCCTGTTTCTCGGGAGCTGCTGCGGTCCGACGCCAAGGTTACGTTCATCCTTGGAGAAGCCGGCTCCGGTAGGACCTTGGCCCTGCGGAAGGCAGTGTGGCGCACACGCCGACACATCCTGAACACGAAGAAGCCTCGCCGAATCGCTTTATATGTTGATCTCGCCGCGCTGGCTGTTCCTGTCACGGCGGACGTCATACGCAGCCACATCTACAGGTTCGTCGCTGATGGGAACTCGATCATCGAGGACGACCTCCGTCGCCTGCTGACCGAACGACGGAAGCTGAGGTGGGTCTTCTTGTTCGACGGTTTCGACACCGCCGAGTCGAGAGAGACGCTGCTGAAGGCCATTCGTCAGTTCACCGACAGCGGGCCGACATTCAGGGCGGTCGTCGTGATCCAGGACGAGCCCGACATGCTCGCCGGTGAGGACATCCTGCGCGTCTCGCCGCTGACCTACGCACAGCAACAGGACATAGCCACGAGAAGAGGCATCGCCGACAGTGCGCTGTTTGGACTCTTCACGCACCTGGCTGAGCACCCTGACTTGGCGCGGCGTGCGGCCAACCCACTGTTCCTGCAGCTCCTCTGCGACTACGTGCGGCGAGCGGGAGCCGAGCACTTCCCCAGCACCTCGTACGAACTGCTGGAGGCGGCCGTAGCCGAGCGGCTGGCGGCCGTTGATGGTTCGCTCCAGGCCGCAGAGGTCGCCGAGGCCCTGGCCGCCCACGCGATCGAGCCCGACCTGACAGCGGGCACCGAGTCCCCGGCTCCCGCGACCGTCCAGGCCTTGACGGCGGCGGGACTCATACACGCCTACCGGAACGGGTCAGCGGTATTCGCCAGCCGCATGTTCAGGGACTACTTCGCGGCGCGCTGGCTCGTACGCATGCGTGGGAGCCTTGACCCGAGACCCCTGATCACGACGCCGGTCTGGCGCGACTCCGTGGCGCTCTGTCTTGGCCTCCATCAAGGTGAGCTGCGGGAGAAGCTGATCACCGCAGCCCGCGAGGTGCTCGACGAGCAGATGACCAAGGCGGAGTGGGGAATCGAGGACGTGACCCCATACCTGGCGGCTCCACCGAACGCTCCCACCGCGACTGCACCGTCCGGGCTGGCCTGGCCCGCACCGATGAGGCACGTGCTCGATCTGCTGAACAGGGTGGAGGGCAACGTGCCTGAGTTCGCCCAGCTGACGCCGCTCATCGACCGCATCGTGGTCAGCGCGTTCGTACGCGGCAGACCGGCGGAGCAGAACCGTGCCCTGGCCCTGCTGCCGCTCGCGTCGCCAGAGGTCGGGGCGTGGGCGGTGACCCGGTTGGTACGGGCGAACCGCTCCGACGAGCTGGTACTCGACGCGGCTGAGCAGCTCAGCGCCTCCCCCGAGACCTTCCTGCGCCTGCCGGGACACGTCCGGCTGCTGCTCGTCGGCCGGGTCCTGCAGTCCCCGCCATTGGTCACCCTGCTGGTGCCACGGGCCAGGATCCGGCTCCACGACGACGTCCTTGGCCTGGCGGCCATTATTCGCGCCACCATGCGCCTGCTCCAGGCATGGGCGGTGGTGAGCATCGTCCAGATCGGCGGCCAACTGGTCACACATCTCAGTGAGTGGTGGTTCTGGACGCCGCTGCTACTGGTCTGCGCCTTCTTCCTGTACGGCTCCGGCCTGCAGCTGAGGACCATCTCCCGACAGGCGTACACCGCTGCCTTTATCCCAGCGCTCGCCGGGCTCATCCTCACGATCGCCACCACCGTCCTGGCCGTGCACGCGGCCGTCTCCCTCCTGATGGGGGAGGTGGGAACCGCAGCGCTCGAGATGTTCAGGGCGGCAGCCGATACATGGCCTGTCGCGCTAGTGGTCTACATGGGCTGGACAGGACGGCTGCCCCAGGACGTACGAGACTGGGTCCTCCCCCATCTGCGCCCGCTGCGTGACCTCTTCAACCAGTACGTCGCCTCCCGCGACCCGAACCTGATCCTCCGCGGCGTCCAGCGGAACCTGGTGCAGTCGATCGACATCGCTACCGTGCTCCGCTGGTTCAACCGCGGGCTCTGCTTGACCCTCGTACTCGTCGTCCTCGGGCTGCCCATCGAACTCCCGAACGTGACCCCGGACCAACAGACCGCGGCGCGCGGCGCGGTGGCGGTGGGTCTGATCATTGTGGGTTTCTTCATCGGGAACGTTCTCTCCAAGTGGCAGCGGAATATCAAGCGACGGCGTGTCATCGGCCGCGTAGCCAGCGGCCACCTCACCGCCGAGGAATTGCTCGCGATGCTGGACCGGGCCGGCCGCGCAGACTTCCCCGGCAAACCCGGCACAGGCACCAGGAACTGGGCAATGCCTGAGACGGATTTTCTGGCCAAAACGCTAGCCACGTGCCCGCCCGAGTCGTTGAAACACGTCATGGACGTGCTGCGAGATCTGGACGCGGCCTTGGGCCACATCGCGTGGATGGTCGACAAGAACAGCACCGACCCGATCGCCCGTGGAGTATGGGAGTCCGTGCCACAGCTACGACACCCTGCTCTGCTGTTGTCGCTCATCCAGTATGACAAGCGCTACCCGGGACAGCTCGAACGTCTCGCTGACGCGCACCATGATCGGATCAGGCAGATCACTGAGCGTGCCTCGCAGAGCTGATCCAACCGTGTGGTGCGGCCGCAGGACCTGTGGCACGGATTTGGTTGCCGGGCACGTAGTTACCAAACACCCGGTTCTCCTCCTCGCCGTGGGCTTCTTATGATGTGCGGTGCTAAACGCGGCCGGCACCCTCGTCTCCGAAGCGGCCCGGGGTGAGGGACGAACTCCTCGCCGCGGACGGCCCCGAGAACGTACGCGCGCTGCAGCGAGCGCTCCGCGACATCATGACGGAGCACGCCGGAGTGGTACGCGACGAGGGCGGCCTGCGAAAAGGCCTCGCCGAACTGGCCGCGGTCAAGGGGCGCATCAGCGGGATGGGCGTGCGTCCAGACATCGCCGGCTTCTAGGACCTGGCCCACGCCTTCGACCTGAAGTCCGCGGCGCTCGCCGCGCGCGACCGTCGAAACGGCGATCGAGCGCCGCGAGACCCGCGGCTGCCACAACCGCTCCGACTACCCGGAACTCGACCCCGCGCGGCAGGTCAACCTTGTGTGGTCCGGCCCCGGATCGGTGGAGAGGGAGAGCATCCCGCCGATTCCCGCCGAGATCGCGGCGCTCATGCGCGAGGTCTCGACCGCGGGAAAGCTCGTCGAGTAGCCGGATCTTGTCACAAGTGCCGGGGCTGTCCTGTCTTGGCTGCCGATCGGGCCACATCACTGAACAGGGGAAGTCGTTGTGACCGCGTTGGCGATGGTCGCCGAGTTCGACGATGTCGCGGGCTGGACCGCCGACGCGGTCGAGTTGCTCGGGGAGCGGCATGCCGTACCGGCTGCCTGCCGTGGCAGCGCGAGCCCCGCGGCGCTGGCATGGCTGGCCGAGGCGTGCGAGCTGGCGCCCGGGATGCGGCTGCTCGATGTGGGTGCGGGAGTCGGCGGGCCGGCGGCCTGGGCGGCCGAGCGGTTCGGGGTCCGGCCAATCCTGATCGAGCCGATGCCGGCCGCCGGCCACGCGGCCGCCCGGCTGTTCGGACTGCCGATCATCGCGGCCGACGGGCGAGAGATCCCGCTCCGCACGGCAACCGCCGACGCCGCCTGGTGCCTGGGCATGCTGTGCACCGTGCGGGACAAGGCCGGGGTGCTCAGGGAGATCCACCGGGTGCTCAAGCCCGGCGCTTCGCTCGGGCTCTCGGTGGTCGTGGCCAGGGGCCCGCAGGTTCTCCAGTTCGCCGTCCGGCTGAACCGGCTCGTGCGCGAGCTCGCCGTCGGCGCGAGCGCGGCCGCCGTCTTCGTCGAGTACGACCGCACGCTACCCGGTGGCCCTCGAGCAGGCTTACACCACAGCCCAGTGGATCGTGAAGTCTGGCGCCGAGGAGGAGCTGGACCCCTCCCGGCCCATCAGGCCGCTTCTGGGTTTCGATCGATCAAGGCGAACGAGACCGCTCGCATGGACATCGGTCGACACAGCGTCGCCTGACTCTTTCGCCCAAATCGGCTGTTCACCTGCATACCGGCCTTCCGTCACGTTCACGCCAGCGGCTGCCGCTCGCCACTCGCCGACGGTCCTTTGGCCGTGAAGCAGTACATGCCCATCGCGCCGGTTACGCACAGGATGAGGGTGTCAGGAAACCATGCGCACGAACGCAACGGTCCGGAGAGCCGGACTACGACCAGGCTGCTGGCACGATGCGGATCCCACAAACGGACCAGGCCATCCGAATATGCCGCAGCGATCAGCGAGCCGTCGAACGAGATGGCGACGCTCTCTATAGCGCCGCCACCTTCTGAGAGCACGCGCCTGAGGCAGCCCTTTGCGTCCCATAGCCGCATCTCACCGTTCGTGTCGGCCGAGACGAGCCATGAGCCGTCGGGCGCGATCGCCACCGAGCGGATTCCGCTCCGATGCCCGCGCAGCTCGCCACGGGACGAGCCATCCGCCTCCCACAAAAGCAGCGCACCGTCCTCCGCAGCTGTCACCCACCAGCCGCCATCGGGTGCGATCGCGATGGAGCTCACCCACAGCCGGCTACCGGTCAGCACACGGCGAACCTCCCGGCAGCCCACATCCCAGACGCGCACCGAGCCGCTCCAGTCAGCAGCGGCGAGCCATGACCCATCCGGCGCGATCGCGACGGCGGTCGCACCGCCTCGATGTCCAGACAGCATTCCTCTCTGGGAACCATCCGGGTCCCAGAGACACACCCGGCCGTCCCATCCCGCAGACGCGAACCAGGTGCCGTCTGCGGCGATGGCGACCTGACTGATCCAGCGGCCATGCCGCCCCAGCAGCTCCCGCGAAACTCCGTTCGCATCCCAGAGACGGACGGAACCGTCACTGCAGGCGGACGCCAGCCAGGTTCCGTCGGGCGAAACAGCGACCGACCTGACATCTACGCCATGGCTGGCGGATCCCCTTCGCCAGAGAGATTCGGTGTTCCAGATCTGGAGGCTGCCGTCCAGTCCTCCCGACACGAGCCAGGCACCGTGGGGCTCAACGGCCAGCGCCGACACACCGCCGCCGTCGCACTCGGCGACACGACTTCTTGTCGCGTCAGCCGTCCAGAGACGAAGAGTCCCGTCCAGTCCTCCGGACACGAGCCACTCACCGTCAGGTGCTATGGCCACCGTGCGCACCGCGCCCCGATGTCCCTGCAGAACGGCCCGTTCGCGTCCGTCGGAGTCCCAGAGCTGGACAACGCCCAGGTCGCCGACCGCGGCGAGCCATTGTCCGTCGGGCGATATTGCCAAATCCCGCAGTCGCCGGGAACGGCCGAAAATCACCCGGCTGATGCCGCCCTTTGCGTCCCACAGTCGCACCGCGCCGTCCGAATCCGCCGAGGCCAGCCACGGCCCCATCTCCGGAATGGCCACGGCCTGCACCTCGCCCCTTCGGGCGTAAAGACGGCCGTGACGAGAGCCGTCGACTCCCCATAGCAGAATGCTTCCGTCATTTCCCGCGGACGCGAACCACGAACCGTCGTGAGAAATGGCGACCGAATTGATCGCCTCCTGATGGCCTCGCAGCGACACGACATCGCCGCCATCGGCCGCGACCACGTGCACGACACCTTCGCTGTCGCCGGCCACTATCCATTTTTCCGTGGGCGCTATGGCCACTGACGTCATTCCGGCGCCCTGGGTGATCAATGTCGTCTGCTGAAGCCCCTCCACACTCCATCTGCTGAGCACCCCGTCCAAACCCGCCGACGCGAACCAGGATCCGCCGGAGGCGATGGCGATGGCGGCCACGCTGGACCTGTGCCCTCGTACGGCCAGCCAGGGATCGGGGGACTGGTCGGGAAACGGCCATCGCATGTTCAGGTGCCATGCCGACGACGACTCCACATACTCTTTAATCCCTTTGGATAACTCGGGCATGTCATACAAGCGGGTCAGCAGCGTCGCCGCCACGACCTCGGCGGGATCCGCCGGGTCGAAGAGATGAATGTTCTGTAGAATGACGCTGCAAAGCTTGTCCGCGAGAGGCGTGCGCAGCTCCGACAGGTCCTTTTCGGCCGCAGAGACACCGGATCGAGCCATCCTGCCGCTGAGCCATCGCAGGTCACAGACGACTTTCTCGACTTCGTGAGCCAGCGCGGCCTCCTTGAAATGATAAACAAGGTTGTCCCAGAAGTAGTCCGCGCCGACGGGCAACGACCACCATCGACGCTTTTCGGACGCGGCGGCTGAGGAGACCGGGAGGGACTCCAGCAGGCGGGTGTTGCAGCGGACCACCCCCTCCGCGGTCAGCGTCACACGAGCGTAGGCGCGGACGGTCGCGTGCAGAGCGAGAAGCTGGCGCCCGGAGTGCCACTTCCTCGACACCAGCGATAACTCCTCCAAGCGCTCACAGAGCTGAACCGTCTGCGGGGGTGCGAGTCCGCCGGTCCCGGACCAGAGAAGCTCGACAATCTCGATGGGTACGTCGGTGTTCTCCGGAAAAATGGACAGCTCCAGGAACCGCTCTCGCTCCTGAGGTTCAAGAATGCAGAGGCTGTATTCCATGGTGTCGGCGACCAACCTTTTGCGGACGGTTCGCGACCGCATGTCGAAGACGGACGGGCCTTTCTCGCGCAGCCGTCCGATCGCCTGGTCGACTGCCAGGCTGATGTCTCCGCCTCGCGCCACCTCCTCCCGCAGGCGCCGGTTCACCAAGCTCAGCAGCAACGGCAGACGACCTGCGACATCGAGCAATTCGCCTTCCGCGCCCACCGGCAGCACCGGCAGGCCGTCGCGGAGAATTTGGGACGCCGTGCCCTCGAACAGATACTCGACGCTCACGGGGCAGGCGTAAGGGGGCACCAGAGCACGCAGCCGGGTGGTGAACAGCAGGCGATACGTCGGTTCATTGGGCAGGAACAACTCCAGCTCCCGGTCGTCCCATACGTCGTCGACGACCAGCAGGGTCATCTTGCGATCCGCGAGGGCTCGCTTCAGACAGTGGCTCGCCTGCTCCGGATCAGAGGTCATCGGACGCACTTCGCTTATTTCAGCGACCGCGTCATTGATGCGCTCCACCAGATCCAGGCCACCCTTGTCACGGCCCAAGGTTATCCAGAGTATTCCACCTTTGAAATAGCGGCGAATACCGGGGCTATAACATGCAGTCGTGGCCAGGCTGGTTTTGCCGGCGCCCCCATGGCCGAAGATTCCCACGACGCTCACACTGTTCGTAATACTTCCCGGATCCTCCAGCCCGCCCCATGAAGCGATGAGTACGCGCTTACCCACGGGCGGGAAAACATGCCGGCGAACCTTCTGAGCGATTCGACGCAGAGGCGCGAACCTCTTCGGCTCTTTCGTCAATTCCGTGATGACCGCCTCCAGTTCGGGCCGGTCCATCCAGGATTCCCGCGCCGGTACGCTGAACAGCGCCCCGACGGGACGTCGTTCCTGCAACCGTGGGATTGCCCAGGTTAGACATCCGATCAGCAGGGCCAGAATGAGGAGACCTGTTATCCAGATGCCCTTGTAACCGACCACGGCGGCCGGAAGATAATCGCTGACCACATTGACCGGCAGGCCTATCACGATCCCGAGAAGGGTGGTAACGACCAGCAACAAGCTAGGAAGTCTGTTCTTGGGACGTACCATCGATCACCTGGCCATGCGCACGATACACAGATAGCGCATCATATCTTGCACGGCAAATCCGGCGCAGACGCTTGATGATATGAGAAATAACTCGAATCTTCTCATATGCGGACATTGCGTACCGTGAATGCTATGCGACCAGGTCATAGACCTGCGGGGGTTCGGGTGGCCTGGCCTGATCTCTGGCCCTGAAAGGGGCATTGCAGCCCCGAACCGCAACCGGCGGCTCGTTGATCGCTTCTGTGTCGGGACCGCTCGCGCGTGATCAAAGGCGTAACTGTCCCAGCCTCTAGGAGCGGTCAAGAGGTAGTGCTTGCGGACGTCGAACTGTACGAGGCCCATGCTCGCCTCGATGTCATTTTCGAACCGGCGCTCAATCGGCGAGGCTGGACTGACTTAAAGGAGCCTGGCCAGGCGCTGGCGAGGTTAAGAGCTGTTTCTTAGAGCGTGTTTGAGAAGATCGTTTTGTAGTGTGCGTCAGTCGCAGATATAGCGCGGTTGACGTCGGGCAGGTCCTCCTCGGGTGAGGCGGCGGGCCATGCCGGCGATAGCGGCCCAGCGGATGATCGCCTCGGAGATGGCGGGGTCGCGTTCGTAGTCACGAGCCAATCGGCGGCAGGCAGTCAGCCACGCGAGCGTTCTCTCTACAACCCACCTGCGGGAGATGACGTTGAAGCCGCGCTGGTCGACGGGCTTGCGCACGATATCCAGGGTGGTGCGCAGGGTGTCATGGGCCCAGTCCACCAGGCGTCCAGCGAAGCCTTGGTCGGCGAAGACGTGCCGGATGGGGGTGGTGAGGTATGCCGACAGCAGGGCGGTCTTGGCGCCGTCGCGGTCCTGCCATCTGGCGGCCATGGCTGCGACCGTGACGAGGAGGCCGGTGGTGTCGGTGATGATGAACCGTTTCCGGCTGTTGATCTTCTTGCCGGCGTCGTAGCCCCGACTGTCGCGCCCGACGGTGTCGGCGCCCTTGACGATCTGGGAGTCGATGATGCCGGCCGACGGCGCATCGTCTCGGCCGGCCTGGCGGCGGGCCTTGATGCGCAGCTCGGCCAGCAGCGTCTCGGTGACTCCTGCCTGCTCCCACTGCTGGAAGTACCAGTACACGGTCTGCCAGGGCGGCAGGTCGGTAGGCAGATACCGCCAAGGGCAGCCCGAGCGCACCACGTACAGGATTGCATTCACGATCTCCCTGCGTGGATGCTTCTCCGGGCGCCCGCCGCTGTTCGGCTCGGGTAGTAAAGGCTCGATCAGCTCCCACTGCGCATCGGTGAGGTCCGACGGGTAACGGTCAAGAGGCATTCGGCCACCCTGACGGCACCAGCGCCCGTCGTCGTCACCCAGCCACGCCGACCGTGTCGTTGGCAGCGGTTCTCGCAGCTCCGGACCGAGCTTGGTCGGCCCTGATTAGCGCTCTGCGCTGCTTCCGCGCCACTCGGCGCCGACCTGGTCGGTGAGCTTGTGGCTCACAGCGGGGGCGGGCGCGGCGGGCCAGATTTGCAGGAGGTGTTCCTCTGCGCAGCTGCCGGGGGCCTCGTTCTCGGCGTCTTCCGCACCGAAGGCCGCCTCGTCGCGACCCCGGACGCTGAGGCGGAAACGGTAGCTGCCGGGACCGGCGAAGGCCAGGTCCGGGAGGTTCCGCGGCGTTCGGCCCTCGACGTCGTGCAGGTAGGCCTGGCCGGTGGCCGTGTAGGAATCCTCGACGCAATCGCTCCACGGGGTGAGCTCCAGCGGAGGAGGGGTGTCCCACAGTTGCACGGTGAGGGTGATCTCTTCATAGTCGGCGCCGGTGATGACAAGCGCGCCGTCGGTGCCCGCAGCCATCAGACCAGTGGGGTCGATGCTGTCAGGGCAGGGAATGGCGGTGTCGGCGTCGGGGCCGGTGCCAGAGACGGCGTACTGGCCCTCGGGGACGGACATGCGGGCTGTGATGGCCTGAAGGGGCTCGGTCACGGCCAACGCCTTCCTCCTTGACGATCTTGACCCGGAATGGATCATAGTCGATCAGGCGGCTGACGTTGATGAACATGGTGCGGTAGCTGAACCCGCTCTCTGTTCGGTTCTCCTCAAAGACATCCCAGGTGCTTAGGGTGTCAAGCGGCGAGGGGTTTGGTGTGGTGTGACCAGGCGGTTGCTTCGTCGTAGAGAGTGTTGGTCTTCAGGCATCCATGCAGGATGCCGACGAGTCGGTTGGCCACCTGGCGGAGGGCGGCGTGATGGCAGACGTCGCGGGCGCGGAGCCGGTCGTAGTAGACGCGAGCGCCCGGTGAGGCCTGCAGGGCGGTGAAGGCTTGAGAATCGAGGGCGTCGATGAGCCGGTCGTTGTGCACGTAGCGGGCGAGGACGACCTTCTTCTTGCCGGAAGCCCGGGTGATCGGGCTGGTGCCGGCGTAGTTCTTGCGTGCTTTGGCGTTGACGTAGCGGCCTTCGGCGTCGCCGAACTCTGCGAGCACCCGGGCGCCGAGGACCAGTCCCAGTCCAGGCTGCGATAGGACGATCTTAGCGGCCGGGTGCCGGCCAAAATGGTCCTCCACCTGCCCTTGCAGGGCCTTGATCTGCTCGCCTAGCACGGTGAGGACCGCCACCGCCGAGCCGATGGTGGCGGCGTAGGCAGCGGTCACGGCTGCTGGCTGCCTCAGGTGCTCGGTGCGCAGCGCCGCCTGGATCGCGGCGGCCTTGTCGGCAATGCCCCGGCGGCGAGCTCGTTTGAGCGCGGCGGTGATCTGGCCAATGGTCAGCTTGGCCGCCGACGCGGGATCAGGGGCCTTGGCCAGCAACTCCAGGGTGTCGGTTGCGGCCAGGTCCTCGAACGCCTCCAGGGCTGCGGGGAAGTAGTCGCGCAGCGCGTGCCGCAACCGCTGAGCATGGCGGGTCCGTTCCCAAATCAGTGTCTTGTGCGCCCGTGTCACCACCTTGATCGCCTCGGCTTCGGCGCTATCGCCGGCCACCGGACGCAGCTGGTGGGAGTCGGTGCGGGCCATGTCGGCCAGCATGTGCGCATCTGCCGCGTCGCTTTTGGCGCCCGATACGCTCAGGCGTTCCCGATACCGTGCCGCCTGCAGCGGATTGACCGCCAGCACCGTGTATCCGGCCGCCAGCAGCGCCTGCACCCACGGGCCGCGGTCGGTTTCGATCCCCACCAGCACTTCGACGTCGGCGGCCTCCACCTCCTGACCAACCTGCTCAGCGATCATCGCGTGCAGTTTGGTCATCCCGGCTATTCCCTCGGGCAGGCGGGCCTTGGCCAGCCTGCGCCCCGAGGCGTCCATCAGCTCGACGTCGTGATGCTGTTCGGCCCAGTCATCTCCCACGAACAGGCGCAACGCTTCTCCCGTTTTCCGATGCCGATCGATTTCAACAGCCTGCGGGAGAACCGTCAGCGAACTAATCAAGCAGTGCTCACACCCCTACGGATGGGCACGACATCCCAGCGGCGATCAACTCTCCCGGCCGACCAGTGGGGGCACGATCTTTGGGCGGGACTCAAGGTCCAGTAGCTATGAGTGCTCACCCACTGGCGGCTGTCCAGGCCCGAGTCTGCCGGAGCGGCTGGACTCGTTAAGAGTGATTAGTAGCAACGGAGCAGTGGAGCAATCCTTGCCAGGGCTGCGCCTTCCCCTGCCCCCGCGAAGGGACCCGTCCCAGCTCATGGGCTTGCACCGGTTCCGGACGGCTTCCATGCACGCCGTGTCCCCGGTTGATCCTGGAGAGTTCTCCGTTGGACATCCGGTGGAGGAGCGACCCCTCTACCCTTGACGGCCCAAAGTGTCGGGCGGCATCTGTACCAGCCGTCACACCACCACGCGGAACATGAACGATCTTCTCAAACACGCCCTTAGATCAAGTTCGGAGCCAGATGGCCAGGGCGGCCAGGGTGACGGTGCCGAGGAAGATGTAGGCGCGTTTGTCGTATCGCGTTGCCACGGCCCGGAAGTTCTTCAGCCGGTTGATCGCCCGTTCGACGACGTTCCTGCCCTTGTAGCGTTCGGCGTCGAAGCCGGTGGGGCGTCCTCCGGCTGAGCCGCGCCGACGGCGGTGGGCGCGTTGATCGCGTGGTTCGGGGATGGTGTGACGGATCTTGCGGCGGCGCAGGTAGGCACGGTTGGCGCGACAGGAGTAAGCCTTGTCCGCGGCCAGGCTGTCGGGCCGGGTGCGCGGGCGTCCCGGCCCCGGCCGGGGCACCCGGATGGCCTCCAGCACCCGCCGGAACTGCGGGCTGTCGCCGTACTGGCCTGGCGTCAAGACCAACGACAGCACCCGGCAGCGGCCGTCCGCCGACAGGTGGATCTTGGCGGTGAACCCACCCCGGGAACGGCCTAAACACTCCCCAGCCTGACCACCTCCGCCAGCCGGGCCGCCAGAGCGGCCAGCACCGGGTCGCCCCGGTTTGTCCCCGCGACGTCCCCCTTTTGCCGCCCTGGCGCGGCGGGGTACGGGGCGCACCGGCGGCGTGCTGATGCGCCCGGACGGTGGTGGAGTCCACGGAGATGTCCCAGTCCACCCGGCCCTCGGCGTCCTGCTCGGCCTGGATCGCGGTCAGCAGCATCTGCCAGGTGCCATCGGCCGACCAACGGCGATGCCGCTTGTAGACCGTGATCCAGGAGCCGAACCGTTCGGGCAGATCACGCCACGGCAGCCCGGTCCGGGCCCGGTACAACACCCCATCGATCGTCGTGCGGTGGTCATTCCACCGCCCGCCCCGCTGGCCACCCTCGGGCAGCAGCGGCTCGAGCCGTTCCCATTCTGCGTTCGTTAAGTCACCACGACACATAAACCCATCGTGACAACCTAGCCACTTTTAGTCAGTAGATCTAAGAAACAGTTCTTAGGGGAAACTCGAAGTGCCTTCGTGGTTTCCTGTTGAGAGCAGGTCGACTGTTGGCATGCAAGCAGCGCCCGACCTGGGGAATACGTTCAAGATCATCCCGCATATGTATCTCGTGATCATGGTCCTACGGCTGCATGTGGCTGCCCTCGGCGACCTAGCAAGGGTCTGGAAAGCAAGAGATCTGCGGCCAAGAAGCCGCAGGCCAGAGGCAGAAATACCTGGTGAAGAAGAGCGCCCCCGGCAGGATTCGAACCTGCGGCACCCGCTTTAGGAGAGCGAGGGTGGAGACACCTATCCGTCTGGTATGACCTGCAGAAACGCCGTGGCGGATGCGCATGGCTTGCTTGATCATCCCGTGTATGTCCCCAGACGATGGACTACAGTCACCACGTCATCTGGCGCTCTGGTCCATCCTCCTCCTCATCGTCCACGGCGGTATTGGCCGGCAATAACACGACGTTGGCCGGTATGCCGTCTGGCAGCTGTGGCGGATGCGTCCAGTCGGTCACGCGACGGAAGTCGACCCGACCGCCGGAGAACTCAGCACCAACAAGGCTGACCGTGCTGCCGGAAAACTTCGCGCTGTCGAAGTCCACCATGCCACCGGAGAACTCGGCCCCCTCGAAGTCGACCTGGCCGTTGGAGAACATAGCGCCCGTAAACATGACTTCGCCGCCCGAGAACCCTGCGCCGAAAGAGATGGTGCCGCCAGAGAAGCTCCCTCCGGCGAAGCTCACCAGGGCGCCGCTGAATTTCGCGCCGAGGCTGGTGACCGTGCCTTCTTCGTAGTACCTCGGCCCGAAGTTGACCCGGGCACCGGAGAACTCGGCACCACCAAAGTCCACGACACGGCTAGAGAACTCCGCTCCAACGAAGCGAACCGTGCCATCGGCAAACTTCGCTCTGTTGAACCTGACTGTGCTACCGCAGCCGCTCAGCCCGGTCTCCATCGTCGCCGGGATCGGGCTCATACGGCATGCGGAGGTAAGCACACAGCACGTCGATCACGGTCTGACGAAGGTCTCGGGTGGGGGCGTCATCGGCCAAGCCGGCGAGGGCGTGGATCCCGGCAAGGCGGACGGCGGGTGAGTCGTGGCCGAGCTTGTCGCTGACCGTGGAAAAGCGTTCATTGAACAGCTTGGTGTCTTCCCGCTGATGAGCGGCCTGCTGGCGGTGTTCGGCGGCTTCGGTGACCTGCTGCTTGCGGTAGGCGACCACCAGAGCGATGACACCACCGACACCGGCGACTACGGCGAATGAGAGCTTCAGGAGGTCCAGAGCGCGAGCCAGCGAAATGCCTTGCTGTCCGACCGGGACGAGGGGAGGAAAACCAAGCAGCCAGAGGACGCCGATGAAGAGACCGCTGACGAGGACAACCGAGCAGGTCACCGCTAAGGCGACCATGTGCCGGAGCTCCGCGCTGGGCAGTTCCTCCTTGCGTGCAGGCTTCGCGAGGTCCTTCCCAGGAACATCGGGTGCTGATTCCTCAGGGTTGGCCACAACCTCACCATGCCCGAGGGCAGTGCCGCTTGCCAGCGGCCATTTGGTGCCCGGCTGAGATGCGTGCCAACGACTATCGGTTGATCTTGACGGTGTTGACCTAGTACCGCAGCTGTCATTCAGCGTATGACCAGACAAGATACGAACGCCTTGTCGTCCAGGTGCGGAAAAGCAGGACAAGGAGACGAGCTTGGTTACCGATGACCCGGTGCAGCACAATGACGCCCTACGGCCGTGCTTCGTGATCAGATCGTGGTGATTCAGATCGTGACAAACGGCCGTAACCATGTGCGCCGAATTACGAGATCTCTACCAACTCCGGGACTCTCATACCCGCCGCAGGAAGTCACGTGCGGTAGCCCTTCTCAGAAACTCAATGGATGGATATTCATTCTCTGGCGGTACTGGTGGGCGGATCATCGACCGGCAAGACCCGCGCCTGTTGGGAGGCCGTCCAGAGGTTGCGCGGCAGCGGATGGCGCTTATGGCACCCCATCGACCCGAACAGACCCAACGCGGCAGCCGAAGTGCTGTCCGAGATCGGTCCCCGCACCGTGGTGTGGCTGAACGAGTCTCAGTTCCACCTTGCTCCGGACTCGCTGGGTGAGCGGGTGGTCGCAGGCCTGCGGGAGCTCCTGCGCAACCCTGGCAGGGCACCGGTGCTCGTGCTGGGCACACTGTGGCCCGAGCACTGGGCCACCCTGACGGCCACGCCCTCTCCCGGTGCCGCTGATCCGCACGCCCAGAGCAGAGCTCTGTTGAGCGGCATGGGGATCTCCATACCCGAGTCGTTCTCCGACCAGGACCTCGACGCTCTACGGGCGACCTCTGATCCTCGACTGGAACTGGCCGGGCGACAAGCTTCCAATGGCCAAATCACCCAGTTCCTCGCCGGTGTTCCCGTCCTAATGGAGCGATACCGCAACGCGCCGCCAAGGCACTGCGCCATGCGGCCATGGACGTCCGGCGGCTGGGACTCACCTTTCCGCTGTCTTACGAACTGCTCCACGACGCGGCACCGGGCTACCTTACAGGCCAGCAGTGGGACGAGGCCGGTGACGTCCAGAGTCTCGTGGCTCGCCCGGAATGAGATCGCGGATTCGGCTCCGCGGCTCGACTGGCTCCCAGTCACAGCTCAGTGCGTACAGCTGTGCGCTCGTGGAGCTTGCGCACTCCACTCGGTTGGTGCGGTAGATCACCGGCTCATAGTCGAGTGGATGGTGGTGGGTGAGGTTACAGATTACGAGTTCACTGGATTCAAGCGGTCGCAGCTCCAGTTCCACCTCTGAACGCGCAAGCTCAGGATCGCCGAAAAGTGGGTTCTCGATGACAATTCCGGTAACCCACTCCCGCACTCGCATGTTGGCGATTGGCCCTGCATCTTCGTCGTCAAGATCGAAGTCTAGGTCGAACACATCTGGCTGAACGATGTAGGCCACTTCCCTGATATCGATCTGCCTTCCCGTAGAGAAGCTCCGGGAATGGGTGATCGATCGGCCTTCCAAAGGCCGGAAGTACACCGCCTCATGAAGTCCGATGGCCTTACACAGTTGCATCAGCGGGGCTAGGTCCAGCGGGATACCTTGTAGCTGAAACGACAGATTGACTATCGACGCGAGCCGCGACTTGTGAGCGGCGAGTTTAGCCGTGAGGGTATAGAACCCGCCGTCGCACACATCGGTGTAGCAGAGCTCCTCAGAATGGTGAGAATCCTCGGACGAGGCTCGCTCTGCCCACCGAGGGAGCGCTGCGGTGAACTCGTCTGTGCCAAGGCCGTGCCAGTTCTGGGAGGACTGCTGGATGCTCCAGCGCGCTTGCCCGGTCGCCCATCCGAGGCTCGCGAGCGTATCGATCAAATTTAGGACTGCCTGCTCGCTGAAGATCTCCGGGTACAGATCAAGTGTCACGCCGACGCCGGCAGCCGGTACCCAGTCGATGTCCGGGATCTCCTGGGTGAACACGAACTGCCCGAACCCGCCACGACAGTCCAGCACGCGGCTGCGATGACCGTCAGGCCATACGAACTCCGCAGGTGACGCGGGCAGCGCCGTGGCCGACTTCTTGCGCCTCGCTGGCTTGGGTTGCACGAGCGGCGCGTCCAGTAGCACCTCGCCGTGGGTAAGCAGGGCATCTTTCTTCCGATGCAGGAGCCGCAGCAGGGACTCGCGATCGAGCAGGATTCGCTCAAGTTCGCCACCGGACAGAAGAATGACTGGTTGGGCGGCGTTCGCCACCACGTCTGCGATCACGGACTCAGAGAATCCCTCAACGCTGACCAGGAGCCCGGCTACATAAGCAGGTACTCGGCGTAGCCGCGACCGCAGACCATCGATATCACTGATGTCCAACTTGTCGCTTCGCCACTTTGTTTCGATCAGGTAGCTCTCCGCGTCCCGTGTCGCGAAGAGATCCACCTGTCGAGGCTTGGCAGCTCCAGCGTTCGGCGTAGTTTGAAAGTGATGAGCGCGGAACAGATCGACCATAAACCGTTCGAGGGCGTAACCACGCTGCGCGGGCCGTTTGATCGACGTGATAGCCCGGAACTCCTGCAATAGCCCACGTTTGGTCATAGGGCGATCATGCCAGGCGCATGTGACTGAATACAGCGGCCCCGAGTACCGCCAGCTACGGAAGCCGCGTCGCCAGCTCGAACGGCGAAGGAACGATCGTTGCCCGCAAAGACGGTCGCTATGAGGCGAAGGTCCTCGTCCCGACCATGGCAGGGACGATCAAGCGCGTCAGCGTGTACGGCAAGACGCGCATGCCACGCGAAGTTTGTCCGACTCAAGCGGCACGCCGACCGGGGCCCCTGTCACAGTTGATAGCCTTTCGCTCCCCGCCCTCGGATTCGGAAACTTCACGGATAGACCGGCTTGGCGAGCCGCAGTAGCCGCCGCTGCTTTGCCTTCAGCCGGGTGAAGGATGGGCGCACGTAGTCGACATAGGCGTCACCCGGAGGATGTCCGATCAGGACCGGCCCGGCTCCCTCGTCGGTGAAGAACACCTCGTAAGAGGTACGTGGGCGCAGAAGTCCTGCACCGGCTTGGGGAACTCCTGCTCGATCAGCAGGGCAGCATGCTGGATGATGAGTTCGCGTATCCGCAGGGTCGCCGGCATGAAGCTTGGTTGCGCCATCTGCGCCAGCTCTCGTCGCCCTTCTTGCGCGGCATGGCGTCCCAGATCCGCGTGTTGACGTCGACGAGCGCATGGAGTGGGCCGTACAGCTCGCGCAATTGGTCGTTGATCCCGTCAACTGGGCCTGGCGCATCTGGCTCAACTGGTTGAGCACGAAGATCAGGACCGCCACGACCACGCTCGCGGTGATCACCGCGGCATGGCATGCCAGACCCGGGATCGATAAGTCACCCATACGGAGTCAGATACCCAGCGTGATCCGCTCAAGCACGCGAAGCGAACCTTCGCCCCTGACTCCCTTGACGCCCTCAGCCAGCGCGAGGGCAGACTCCCTGAGGCGCCTGGCTGCCGTAGGCGGGGCCGGGGTAGATGTCTAAACCAGGAACGGTGCAGACGGTCGCAGCACCCGCCAGGTCCGAGTGCCCGAAGCGGTGCGGCAACTCTATTGAGCGCCCGCCGTAGGAGAGTGGGGGCCACTCCGTCTGTTCTGCTAGCTTGAACTGCATAAATGGCCTGTAGCGCGCGTCTGCTGCACAAGATCATCCCCCGTGCATCCCCAGTTCGCCAAGAGAGCACTCGCGTCATTCGGCGGCCTGCTGATGCGCGCATCATTTCCTGTGATGGTGGCCGAGGCCTGATTGCGGTGCGGCGCTCGAAGCTCATGCGCTCGGTCACCTTCGGGCCGCCGTAGATGGCCTGCAGCGTGTCGACGTCGGATGCGGTGAACTCCCGCAGTCCGAGGCGCGGAAGTGATCGTTGCCGGATCTGAGTGCTTGATGAATAACGCTTTGACGTAAGAACGGGGGGATTTATAGCGATTGAATGTATTGATGCTCACAGCCTCTCTGGCCTTGTTTAATTAGCTTTGGAACGCGTGAATCTACTGGATGGCTTGCCTTAGCGCGCCCCATGTAGAAAATTCTGCGTCTTGTGCTAGCGCAAAGACGAGGCGTCCTTGTGCTGCGACATCAAGCGGTGCGATATAGTTCTCTGCTACAGATGTGACGTAAGCTCTTCGAAGCCTGGCCTTGTGTACTTCGTCAGGTTCTTCTCTAAAGACTCCAACGAACATTGAACGGCCTTTCGGATTGGATTCAAGAGGCACCCAAGACCCTCTGATGGGAACGTTGGCGAGGGAGGAATATGGTTCGGGGAGTTCGGGGGCGCTAAGGAATAGTAGATCTTGGATCATCTCGGGGGAGGAATCGACTGTAATGTCATTCAGTAGATCATCCTCGTCTAGTAGATCGTCCCAGTCCAGTGGGGTGATTGGGAGAGGTGGGAAGCGATAAGGAGGCTGCTCCCCCAGTTGAGGACGGGAAGGGTGGCGGTCCTCCTCGCGGATAATCTCTTCTTCGCGGTAAGGGTCAACGTCGATATTTGGCGGGGTGTGAAATAGATCAACAATCGTTTTCTTTTCGAGTATCGACGCCCAACTCATGAGGAGAGGACAGCCTTTGTAGGGGCTGGTCGACGCCCAGCGATATAGTTTGTCTAGGGTGGATATCTTGGCTTTTGTGACCTTTGTCGATCCGCGCCGTCGCCCCTTCGCTTCGCCAACCATGATTCGATTGTTTGGAAGATTGATTAAAAGATCCGGCCGCTCGTTCTTTTTTCCGCTTCCGCGTCGCGTGCTGGCTGGCAGCAGGTCGAATTGAGTGATTTGAAACGGACGAAGCTTGCCTTGAATAAGTAGACTCTCTATGCTTGCGGTTAGCAGGCCAAGGCCGGCGCTCGTTATAGCAAACGATTGGAGATGCAGAGAAGAGCAGTCAAAGGCTCGGGCTCTTCTAAGTGCACCATGACCCTGTGCATGGCTATTGGTGAGCATGGTCGCTAAAAGCTGCGCCTCGAGCCGTAACGACTCATAGGAGCCGTACCTATTGTTGGCGATCGAGGCGAGGCCATTGACCAGGATTACGCGAGCCAAGCTGATCGCTATATCGGCTTGGTAGCGACGGTCAATTTTGCTGTTCCCTGTAGGTGACGGTACCCACTCGTACCGAGAAAAGTGAACTATCCCCATGGCGGGCGATGATATCGCGGATGTCGGGGGCGGCGCTGGGAAATGCCCATGAGCAACGTCGCCCTGCGTCGCTCACTGATCAGCCGGCAGAGTACGGCAAGCTCGGCTAGAAAGTCTAGCGCTACCGCGAAGGCACATGACGATACACGAGGCGCTACTTCTCTGGGGCCGCCGCGTCCAACAGGATCAGCAGCTCCTCGATGGCCTCGTGCTGACGATCCGACAGTGAGTCCAGAGCGAAATGCATGATCTCATTACGGATTTGTTTGACCTCTTCCAGCAGGTTGAGCAGAGTCGAGTGATCGATCTTCCAGCCAAGAGTTTGCCAGCGTCCCTGATCCTCAAGGAGGTATTTGTAGTTCCCGAAGGTGAGGTCTTTCGGTGCATGAACTCTCGCTTGCTGATGCCTGGGCACCGCAGCTCGAAGGTCCTCCACGCTGAACACCTCGGCGGCTCGACGAAGTCGGCTCTCCGCGTCTTCGATCAGCAGGAAGGGCTTCGCGTGTTGCCCGAACTGACCTGTAAGGTCCGCGGCGGTCACAATTCCCGTCACGTTCTTGCGGTCGATGTTTCTGACGAGAATGAAGCCACGACGGCGGATCTCCTCGATCTGATCGAGCAGGAGAGCGTCATGGTCGACGACGCTGGGGGGAGTGAGCGCATCCCGAAGTGTCGGATTGTTGGAGGAGATGTGGGCCTTGCCGATCGACTCCCAGGTCACTGCGCCGTGAAGCGTCCCATCTTCAGCGACGACGGCGAGCTGAGAGAAGCCCTTCTGGAGCATCAGGGTCCTAGCCCTGTTGAGGGAAGTGTGCGGCGTTACGGACACCAGCTTGGACGGCAGGTTTCCCAGCCGCAGTTTTCCAGATGTGGGTTTGGCTTGGTCGCCAGCCTGTTCTCCCTCTTTAGCCGTAGCGTCAGCCGGGCTCGGCTCGCTGGCGATGGGCACCAGGGCGATCTCGGTATCCACAGACCCCTCGGTGAAGAGCGGACGTGTCGTCAGACCGACCTCCGCGAGGTCGTCTCTGATCATTTCGATCACGGCGGAGGTGCGCCGCCACACTCCCCAGTGTGCGAGGAGATGTCGAATAGGCAATTTCCTAGGGTCGGATTCGGCGCGCTCGACGGCGTTCTCCAGGAGCTTGGCCACATCTGTGATCTCGGGTTCGCCGTCGACCCCAGGGTCGATGCCCTCTGTCGCAAGCTGGGCGATTCGACGGGGAGCTTCGTGTCGTCGCAGCCTGGAAACGGTAAGCAGCGATCCCATGCTCGCGCGGAGATCGGGCTTCACGATCTCGCGTGCCCGCCGATCTGGGAACCATTCGACGGCTCGCACGTTCGGGAAGTCTTTGAGATTACCCGGCTGATACTCGTAGGAGCTGACGACCTGGCCGATCGCGATCTTTCCTGGTTGGCTCTTCAAGGGCATGACTACAAGATCTCCGGGCTCCATCTCCCGAGAGAAGCCCCACAGCTGGCTGGTCACATTTCCCGCGGGTGACTCGGGATAGACACGGCTAACCGACGTACGAAGCTCATCCGTGGTCGCATACGCTGCGAGATCACCGAGCTCGGCCCAGCCGATGAGTGCCAGGCCTTCCTGAAGCGCACGCGGCTCGGCTTCGCCCTTCTCACCGCTACGGACCAACCAAGCTGCACGCCCTCGGCCATGCCTTACCGTACTCACCTGCACCATCCCGTAGACGTGGTCTCCCTGGCCTCGGAGACTTCGCTCTTCCAACTGACCGTAAATCTCAGAAACAGAGATGCTCACGGCAGTCTTAGGCAGCCATCGTCCGGCCGATGCACTGGTTGCTCGTGATCCACCCTATCCGCAAAGGCTGGCAATGGCCCTGGAATCAAGTCGGCAAAACTGATGGTCAGTATCACCCGATACTGATGCCGAGGAACAGCACTTTCCTAGCCATGGCCGCGTGCGGCATGAAACAACCATCCGGGCAACAGAATCTCTGGAGGGCCATGTGGTGAAAGGAGTAGCTCGGGGGCTGGCGGAGAAGACGAGTCGAACCCGGGATCGAGCCTCTATCCTGACCTCGCCGGCAAGCCTCGATACGACGACCTCGCCCTCATGCCTCGTGGCAAGTGGACACCCTGCACCGCAGGACCACCTTTAGGGGAGTGGAGGACAATCCGCCTCGTCAGGAGGCTTGAGCCGGGTAAATGGCCTACGCGACGCCCGGGGCGCGCAAGATCACCCCACGCATATCCCCGGCCCCGATCGCGACAGCAACCACGTCATCCGTTGGCAAGCCGACCCGGAGCGCAGGGCCGCTAAGGCCCGAGCACCGGAAGCGGTGCGGCGTGCGCCACGAGGCGCTGTATGACCGTGCGGAGATGAAAGGGCTCCGCCGACGGCCTGTCGTAGCAGGTCGTGCGAAGTGGGAGGCAGCC
>NZ_JBFAVX010000029.1:0-160153 GCF_040680095.1 Nonomuraea sp. NPDC052129
GGCGCGTACGCGGCGTCGAAGGCGGCCGTCCGGTCCTTCGCGCGGACGTGGTCCAACGAGCTCAAGGGCCGCGGCATCCGGGTCAACGTGGTCTCACCGGCATGGATCGAGACTCCCGGGGGCACCGCCGCTTTCGGCGACGAGGAGACCGCCCGGGCCGTCAAGGAGAATGTCGCCGCGACCGTGGCCAAGGGCCGCATGGGTCAGCCTGAGGAGGCCGCCGCAGTCGTGGCCTTCCTGGCCTCGGAACAGAGCAGCTACGTCGTCGGCGCGAACATCTACGTCGACGGTGGCACGAACCAGATCTGAGCAGGCACCACACGATGGGTGGCATCTGAAGCGTCCCAGGTTCTATGCCGCTACTATCCAGGCGGCGCAGCCACCAACATCGACGTCGGCGCCGAGATCGACCAGCAGTCCACGGCCCGAGCGGGCTCCTCGGCGAGGAGTCGAGCCGATGCCGCCGATTGGGCTGCCGACCGCGCTGCGCGTTCCGGCCAACGAGACTGACAACAACCCCGGTACCAACATCTACAGACCAGATGGCCGGAACAACGTCGGCGGGGGGGTGTTCCGCCTTATTCCTGCTGCCGAAACGGCGTCGCCACGTCGGCCCCGCGCATGCGGGGGCGTTCTGTGGGAACAGCCCGAGGATTTCCCTCAGTGGCTCAACCGCATCCCAGTAGCTCACTGCGTCATGCGGCGGTGGAGTGATCATGCTCCACGAGCTTCCCTTCGAGACCTACTCGCTTGATCCAACACCCCCAGCGAGCACTCCGCGCGAACTTCTCAGCGATAACCCGGCCCGACGGGAGCGCCCCATCAGGAAGGCGATTCGCCAGGGCCCACCGCCAAGCGGCGCGACGGAGGTCTTCCACCTCGCAGCTATGAGAACCCGGGTGATCTGAGGAATCGTGGTCATCCTCGCCAACAAGTTCCCGATCCCCTGCCATCTCACCCTGCAAGACAGCAGGCTCCTGCGTAGAAGCCCTGCGAATCTGGGACATCAAGAGCTCGTAACTACCGATCAACGCGACGCTCGGCCACGCCGCGATGACGCGGCCGATTAGGCTCGGCTCAGCGACGGCGATGTTGGCTCCGAGGCTGGCGAGACTGCCGATCAGCAACATGGTCCACGCCAGCAACCCGCCGCGGGAGCCGTACCGGTTGGCCAGGAGGATGGACCTTGAGGCGACGACGATCGCGCCGTCGACCGCGAGCGGGATGAGCACCGCCGCCGCATGATCCTCACCGTGGCGGAGGCAGAGCTCATGCATGTGCCGGAACGACACGACCGCCGCGATGGTTGCGAGAAGCAGGACTCCTGTGATCGTCGTACGGTGAATGCGGCGCACGGCTCGCATGTTCGTCTCCATAGCTGCTCAACCCTCCCGACTTGGGAGAACGAGTGTGGTGGAGGCGCTGAAGGGCATGTACGTATCGGCGGTGTCCCCCCTCGGACACATACCTTTCGCACACGTGGGGGCCAGGGACAACCTGAGCCTCCACTAGCTGTTTCTGGGGCCTGTACGTCAGGCGCAGCCCGATCTGGGCATAGAGCTCCGCCTTGTCCAGCGGATCAGCCTCCTGGATGACCTTGACGAGGTCTCCGAGTGCGGTCATCACGGCGTGAATCTCTGCGATGCTGGGCGAGCTCGCGGTCGCACTCCGCGATCTTCAGCTTGAGGATCCCGCAGTTGCCTCAGCGGCGTTGCACTCATCCAGGCTCAGCGATTTGTCCGCGGCCTACCGAATCTGTAACGTTCAAGTAACCATGGCTCAGTCATCTAATCCGGGCAACCGTCGGCCGACGGTGCGTGACGTGGCCAAGCTGGCCAACGTCTCCATGCAGACGGTCTCCAACGTGCTGCACAACAGGTCCAGCCAGATGACCCCCGAGACGCGGGCGCGGGTGGAGCAGGCGATGAAGGATTTGGCCTACCACCCCAACGCCGCGGCTCGTGGGCTGCGCTCGTCGAGCACGCGGACGTTCGGCTTTCTGCTTCTCGATGAGGCTCCGAGCTTCATGGCCGATCCATTGACCAGCCTGCTCGTCGCGGGGGTGGGGGACATCGCCCGCGACGAGGGCTATGAGCTGCTGCTGCGGGCCGAGCGCCCCCTTGCGGCCGAACGCTCGCTGGTGCGTCCGCTGCACGCGGGGCGGGTGGACGGCGCGTTCGTGCTGATGTCCGGCGAGCCAGGGCTGCGACAGGACTACATCGGGCAGTTGGCCGGGACGGGCGTGCCGTTCGTCTTGTTCGATGAGGTCGTCGACGATACGGCGCTGCTCTCGGTGCGGACCGACGAGCGTCAATGCGCGCGCAGGCTTACCGAGCATCTGCTGGCCGCGGGGCACCAGCGGATCGCGTTCATCGCGGCGAAGCTGCCGTGGGCGGTGGTGGAGCAGCGTCACCTCGGCTACCGGGACGCCCTGGCCGCCGCCGGGCGCAGCGTGGCGCCACACCTGGAGCTCTTCGAGGCGACCTGGCAGGCGGATGGCGGCGAGCGGATGGCCCGCCGGCTGCTGGAGCTGGCCGATCCGCCATCGGCCATCATGTGCGCCAGCGACGTGCTGGCCATCGGGGCCATCCACACGGCCAAGGAACTAGGGCGCCGGGTTCCGGATGACGTCGCCATCTGCGGGTTCGACGACTTCGAGTTCTCCCGCTTCGTCGATCCACCACTGACCACGGTCCGCGTTCCCGCGTACGAGATGGGCCGGACGGCCGCTGGTTTGCTGCTCGACCGCCTGGCCGGGCGGCCCATCAGCGAGCCCCACGTGGTCCTGAGCAATCAGCTGGTTCTCCGCGCATCTGCCTGATAATCGCCAGCACCCCCTTGAACGTTCTAGTAGCAACAGTTAGCATCCTGGACATCGAAGCTTTAACGTTCTAGAAGCCTCGCTGCTAGAAGGAGACGACATGCGCGCCCTGACAACGATCGGCCAGATGCGACGGAGCCTTGCCATCATGTCGGGCGTCTCGCTCGCGACTCTGCTCGTCGCCTGCGGGGCCGGCGGCTCCGCCGCCGAAGAAGGTTCCGGCGCTCGCGTGGTCAAGGTGGCGATCGTCCCCACGATGCCCTACATCGGCGTGCAGAACGGCAAGCTCATCGGCCTCGACGGTGAGCTGTTCAACAAGGCAGCGGACAAGCTCGGCCTGGAAGTGAAGCCGTACACCGTCAACTTCACCGGCCTGATGGCCGGCGTCCAGGCCCACCGCTATGACATCGGGATCGGCGACATCTTCTGGAAAGCCGAGCGGGCGCAGGAAGGGATCTTCACCGACCCGCCCTTCTACTCGCCGGTCGTGCTCGCTGAGCGGCATGGCCTGAAGGTCACGACCGTCGACGGGCTGAAGGGCAAGCAGTTGGGCACCGGTCAGGGCTTCGTCTACGTTCCGGCCCTGCAGAAGGTGCCGGGCGCGAAAGTCCACACATACCCGACTTATCAGGACACGCTGCAAGATTTGAACGCCGGTCGCATCGACATAGCCTTCCTCGACCCGCTCACTGTCTCCTACTCCCGGCAGCGGGACCCGAAGTCCACTTACGATGTCGTGCCGCTCACCCCACCGGACGCGGCACAACTCGCCGCCCAGCCCCAGTACTCGGCATTCCTCCCGCTCATGACGGGGTGGTATCTCAACAAGGCCGAGAGCGCGTTGGAGGGCAGGCTCAGCAAGATCATCCGCGAGTTCTACGCGTCGGGAGAGGCCGGCCAGATAGTCCGTAAGTACGGCGGTGATCCGGAGACGATGCTCAGGCCCTACCGGGAGTTCAGCGCCCAGCGGCGCGCGACGGATCGGCCCGCGGATTGGAAAGCTCCGAGCATCCCCTGATCAGAGGGTGCTCGTGAAGGAGGGATTTCGAGAAAGAGGGATTTCGAAAAGAGGGATGACGCATGAACGACCTGTTCCAGGGCGTGCCGTGGGCCGACTACGTGCCGGATCTGTGGGCCGCGTTTCTCAGCACTCTCAGCTACACCGTGGTCAGCTTCGTGGCGGCGGCCGTCATCGGCCTGGTGACGGCGCTGGCCCGGCTGGCGAAGTTCAGACCGGTCAGCGCGGCAGCGCAGATCTACACCGAGACGTTCAAGAACCTCCCGCTGATCACCGAACTCTACATCCTGTACTTCGGCCTGGCCTCGGTCGGCGTCAACCTCAGCGCCTTCCAGGCGGGGAGCCTGGGGCTGGCTCTGTTCTACGGCGCCTACCTCTCCGAGATCTTCCGAGCCGGCCTGCGTGGGGTACCCAAGGCCCAGCGTGAGGCCGCCTACGCGCTGGGGTTGTCATCCGGCCGGACGCTGCGGCACGTGATACTGCCCCAGGCCGCGCGGATCGCGGTCCCCGGCACCAGCACGATGATGGTCGACCTGCTCAAGGGCACCTCGCTCATGGTCGCGATCGGTGGCGGCGAGCTGATGACACAGGGCACGCTCATCGCGTCGGACACCTTCCGCGCCCTGCAGGTCTACATCGTGATCGGCCTGATCTACCTCGCCCTGTGCGCTCCGCTGTCACGCCTCATGCTGCGGCTTGAGCGCCGAATGCACGCCGGCGACGCGCTGTCGCCCAGCCGCCGCCGGGTGTGTGGCCTGATCCGGCAGGTGCAACAGGACGGCACGGCCCTGTACGCCTCCAGCCGGTCCTGACACCGAATCCACACGAAAGAAGCTGTGATGAGCACGTCCCCTTCCCGACCGGTGGTGGAGAGCGAGTCGCCGGCGATCCGGCTGCGCGCTCTGCGCAAGAGCTTCGACGGCCATGAAGTGCTCAAGGGCGTTGCCCTGGACATCCGCCATGGGGAGGTCCTGAGCGTCCTGGGCCGCAGCGGGGGAGGGAAGAGCACCGTACTTCGCTGCGTCAATCTCCTGGAACGCCCGACGAGCGGCACGATCGAGATCGAGGGCGAGACGATTTTCGCCGATGGTGCGGCCGTTCGGGGCCAGAATCTCGTACGGTTGCGCCGCCGGGTCGGCATGGTCTTCCAGAACTTCCAGGTCTTCCCCCACCTGACGGCCGCCGAGAACGTGGTGTTGCCGCTGGTGCACGGCGCCGAGGTGCCCGAGCCCGAAGCGGTCGACCAGGCGCTGCGGATGCTGCACAGGGTCGGCCTCGCGGACAAGGCGCTGCGGACCCCGGACACCATGTCGGGCGGGGAGCAGCAGCGCGTGGCCATCGCCAGGGCCCTCGCGCTGAATCCCGTCGCGCTGCTCTTCGACGAACCCACCTCCGCGCTCGATCCCGAATCCACCCGCGAGGTTCTGGGCGTCATCAAGGAACTGGCGGCGGACGGCATGACCATGGTGGTGGTCACCCACGAACTGGGCTTCGCCAGGGAAGTCGCCGACCGCGTGGCGTTCTTCGACGACGGCGTCATCGTCGAGGAGGGGGAGGCCCAGGAGGTGATCGGCAACCCGCAGCACCCGCGTACACGCGCCTTCATCACGGGCATGGAAACCGAGCCGCACACCGTTCACTGACTCTTCGTGGCCGCGACGCCACCCGCCTGGCAGCCGCGCGGCCGAGCACGTCCCGAGCGGGAACCAACAAGGAGATGAGATGGATCGCTGGGTTACTTTCGACTGCTACGGCACGCTGATGAATTGGAAGGCAGGACTGGCCGAGATCGTCCAGCCGCTCGCCGGCGAGCGCACCGACGCGCTTGTCGATGCGCTCGCCTACCTGGAACCACCGATCGCCGCGCGGCAGCCGCATCTGTCCTACCGGCAGGTGCTCTCACAAACGCTTCAACAGGCTGCCGCCCGGGAGCTGATCCCCTTCACGGCCGAGCAGCACGACCTGCTCGCGGACGGTTGGGGTCGGTTGCCGGCCTTCCCGGACGCCTCCGATGCCCTGGCCGGGCTGCGCTCGGCCGGATGGCGGCCGGCCGTACTGACCAACTGCGACGACGATCTGTTCGCCCACTCGGCCCGTACGCTCGGTCAACCGCTGGATGAGGTGGTCACCGCGGAGCAGGTCCGTTCCTACAAGCCGGTGCTGAACCACTTCCGCGAGTTCGCCGCCCGTACCGGCGCGGGGCCGTCGAACTGGGTGCACGTCGGCAACAGCTGGATGGCCGACATCGTGTCCGCCGCCCGGCTCGGACTGCCGCGCGTGTGGATCGACCGGGACCGCAGCGGCCATGACCCCTCGCTCGCCACGATCGCCGTTCCGGATGCCAAGGATCTGGCGGAAGTCGTAGGGCGCGCCCTGGACATGGGAGCGGCGCCCGGCATCGACCCGCTCCGATGAGACCCGGATCCCGACGCCCCCGCCCCCGACGCAAGGAGAAGAACTGCCCATGACCAGAGATAGCGCGTTCCTGGCGGCGCTGGCCGAGCTGCACTCCGCCCCCGTCGCGGACTGCCTCGACCAGGCGGGGCTCCCCTGTGCGGTGATGGCGCCGCACATCCGGCCTGTGTCCCCGGACTTCCGGGTGGCAGGCTTCGCCGCCACCATGCATGTGGTGGAGGTCGAAGCCAAGCCCGACGACACCGCGAACTACTACACGAACGAGCTGGCAGCGGTGGACGGGCTGCGCCCAGGTGACCTGCTGGTGGTGTCGCACGCTCGAAAGGCCGGATTCTGGGGTGAACTGCTGGCCACGGCCGCCGCCAGGAAGGGCGCGGTGGGACTGGTCGGCGACTGCTACGCACGCGATTCGCACGCCCTGACCGAGATGAACTTCCCGTCCTTCGTGGCCGGTTTCAACCCGCTCGACAGCCTGGGACGGCTCGACGTCGACAGCCTGGGCACGGATGTCGAGTGCGGCGGGGTCACCGTGCGTCAGGGCGACCTGGTGGTCGCCGACGCCGACGGGATCGTGGTGGTGCCCGCCGAGGTGATCGAGCCGATCGTCTCGGCGGTCCGGGCCAAGCTGGCACGCGAAGACGCCATGCGTCACGACTTGCGGACCGGTATGGGAATCGTCGAAGCCTTCCGCAAGCACGAGATCCTCTGAGCAGCGGTTTTCCGGAAGGGACTTTTAGGAAAGGACAATGATGGCAACCCTGAAAAGGGTGGTGGTGCTCGACCACCCGGAGCCGCAGGGGCTGGATCCCGCCCTGGTGGGCCCGGAGGCCGAGCTGATAGACGCCTCCGGGCGTCACGACGCCCTCGAGCTGTGCCGCTCGGCCGACGTGATCGTCACCGACACCGTTCCGGTGCCCGCCGCGCTGGTGGCGAGGCTGGAGCGGTGTCGGCTGATCTGCGAGTACGGCGTGGGCGTCGACAACATCGACGTGCCCGCCGCGACGGCGGCCGGGATCTATGTGTCGCGGGTGCCGTCCTACTGTGTAGAGGAGTTGGCCGACCACGCCGTGGCGCTGATCCTGGCTTCAACCCGGGGCATCGTCAGATATCACGATCACGTACGGGCTGGCGGATGGGACTACCGCCAGGCCGGTACGCTCCGGCGTACCCGGGGGCAGGTCCTCGGCCTGCTCGGTATGGGCCATGCCGGCCATGCGGTCGCTGTCCGAGCCGCCGCGCTCGGGTTCCGCGTCCTGGCGACCGATCCGGTGATCGACCCTGGTGATCCGCGCGCGGGGGCCGCCGAGTTGGTGCCGCTCGAGCGGCTGGTGACCGAAGCCGATGTGCTCAGCCTGCACGCCCCGCTGACACCCGCCACCACGCACGTCATCTCCGCCGCGCGGCTGGCGGCGATGAAACCCACGGCTTACCTGGTCAACACCGCACGGGGCGGCCTCGTCGACCAGGAGGCACTGGTGGCGGCACTGCGGGCCGGCCGGATCGCGGGCGCGGCCCTCGACGTCCTGGAGGCCGAACCTCCGCAGGTCCAGGAGGAGCTTCTTGGTCTGCCGAACGTGATCGTGACCCCGCACGCGGGCTTCTACTCCGAGGAGTCGCTGACGGACCTCACCCATGGGGTGTTCACCGAGGTCCGTGCCGCGCTGAGCGGGCTACGCCCGCGCAACGCGGTGAACCAGCCGCTCAACACCGACTAACCCTTCAGCACTCTTCGGTCTCCAGCCCCAGGACCTGGGGCTGGCGCTCCGGCTTCTTCCCTATACCACGTCGCTGCTGCGAAGTCATGCCGTCCAGCCACGTAGCGCGGCGGGGATCGTCGAGCGGAACGTGGTCTCGGCCGTGGCGGCGTCGAGGGCCCCGGCCAATTCGAGAGTCACCAGCCCGTGCAGGGTCACCCAGAGTGAGAGCGCGATGGAGGTCGCATCGCCCGAGAGCACGGAGGCCGACAGAGCGCGGTCTATCGCCTCGATGAGCGGCCTGACGGGGTCACCGACCCCCACGGCACCGGATGGGTCGAAGCTCTGCACGCCGCCGAACAACACCGTGTAGAGGTGGCGGTGCTCGCGTCCCCACCGCCGGTACGCGACCGCGAGCGCGTAGAGGTCGGCGAGGGGGTCATCGGAGGCCGCCACCGCTGACAGTTCCTGGGACAGCCCGGCGACCGCTCTGTCGCGCACTTCGGCGATCAGCCCGTCCTTGCCGTCGAACAGCGAGTAGACGGCCGCGGTCGCGGTCCCGGCGGCAGCGGCCAGGGCGCGGATGGTGATCGATTCCCGTGGGCGGGTCGCGAACATCTGGGTCGCGGACTCGATGAGGCGGTCCTTCACGGTGTCGTCGTTGGTTCTCGGTCTTCCCACGACGACCAGCCTAGCCGAGCTGGTAGCGTTTCCAAACGCTGTTCTGGAACAACGTTTGGAAACCGTAGATGCCTCTCACCGTTCCCCTCCGCCTCATCGGCCGCCTGATCCTCGCCGCGCTCGCCGTCGTCGGGCTGGCCGGGCTGTTCCTCGCCCTCGTCGTTCTGACGGATGGCGTGCGCGCGGGGCTCGCCGCCTGGCTGACCGCCTTTGGCGCCGGAGTCATCGCCGCACTGTGGCGAGGACGCGGCCGTACCTGGCCGGGTCGGCTGTGGCCCTTCGCACCGGTGATCGTCGCCGCCGCCCTCACGGTGTCGGTCTGCATCCCCACCGCCCCCACGACCCGGCAGTATCCGCCCGACCTGTCATTCGTCGCTACGAGACACTGGAGCCTGAGCACGGGCAGCCGGGTCGCCGTCTACCACTATCCCCCCGCCGCCGGTGTCCCCCGGCACCCCACGCCGCTCGTGTACCTCCACGGAGGGCCCGTCCGCAACATCTCCGTGCTCGACCACCGATTCCTTCGAAGCCTGGCCGGACAGGGCTACGACGTGTACGCCTACGAGCAGCCCGGCGGCGGACGGAGCGACCTGCTGCCCATGGAGCAGTACACGATCTCCAGGTCCGTACGCGACCTCGCCGCCTTCATCGATCGACTGGGCAAGGGCCCGGTCGACGTCCTCGGATTCTCCGCGGGCGCGGTCGTTCTCACCCGGGCCCTGGCCACCGCGGACGTCGCCGTCCACGTGCACCGGGCGATCATCGCCGAGCCCGGCCCCATGGACGGCCCCACCACGCTGATCAGCGGGCAACAGGGACGGCCGTCCGCGCGCGGCCTCGCTCAGGCCCCGACCGAACCCCGGGCGACGCGCGTCCCCCGGTACGCCGTCGCGCTCGGCCTCATCCAACTCGGGCTCCTCCCGCCCGGCACCGGCCTGATCACGCAGGCCGAAGGCGTCAACGCCTTCAAGGCCGCCGATCTCGGCAGCGACACCGCCTCCGCCTACTGCGCGCAGGACGTCGGCCGCATCCCTGCCGAGGACACCGCGGAGAACTTCTCCTTCAGCGCCGCCGCGAGCCTCCGCATCATGCAGACGATCAAGGACTCAGCTTCCATCGCCTCCGAGCTGAAACGCTCCCGCACGCCCGCGATGCTGATGATCGCCGAATGCTCGTCGCAGGTACGCCAATGGGCTACCGCCATCCTTGCCGCCGACCCCGCCATCGAGCGAACCCAATACATGCCCGGTGTCGGACACCACATGTGGAACGGCCTCGACGACAACAACGAACGCGCCGCCGCCGTCATCACGGCATTCCTCCAGGGCGAGCCGTCGCCTGTGCGGAACTACCCGACCCGCGCCGACGTCTCCGCCTTCCTCCGCGACCACAGGTGAAGTCCGCAGCGGGCCGACCTACGGGCGGACATCCGAAACCAGTCCCCTTGCACCGACATGCCCACATCGGGCTATCATCGTCATATGGCGATTGATTCTGAAGGTGGCCGGTGCGTCAGTGCTGACATCGCCGCCGGCATCTCCCCGGCGGCGGCGCTCTTCCACTCCCTGGCCGATGAGACCCGGCTGCGCATCGTGCAGCGGCTCGCACGCGGCGAGGCCCGCGTCGTGGATCTGACCAGCCAACTCGGGCTGGCCCAGTCCACGGTGTCCAAGCACCTGGCCTGCCTGCGCGACTGCGGCCTGGTCGACTACCGGGCCGAAGGACGGCAGTCGTTCTACAGCTTGACCCGGCCCGAGCTGATGGATCTGCTGGCCTCGGCCGAGCACCTGCTGGCCGCCACCGGCCACGCCGTGGCGCTGTGCCCGACCTATGGAGTGAAAACCGGCGACGGGGACGCCGAACTGGAACCGATGTCATGAGCGCGGTGAACCTGCACGGCATCGGCATGGCCCAGCGCGCCGTACTGCGGCGCCGAATCCGGCTGCTGGTCGCGGCGACCATCACCTACAACGTGATCGAAGCCATCGTGGCGATCACCGCGGGCACCATCGCCTCCTCCGCCGCGCTCATCGGGTTCGGCCTGGACTCGATCGTGGAGGTCGCCTCGGCTGCCGCGGTGGCCTGGCAGTTCTCCGTCACCGACCACGAGCGGCGGGAGAAGGTGGCTCTGCGGGTCATCGCGATCTCATTCTTCGCGCTGGCCGCGTACGTGGGCTTCGACGCCGTCCGGGCGCTGCTCGGTGTCGGCGAGGCCGAGCACTCCACGCCCGGCCTCATCCTGGCCGCGCTCTCTCTGGCGGTCATGCCGTTCCTGTCGTACGCCCAGCGCCGCGCCGGCCGCGAGCTCGGCTCGGCCTCGGCCGTTGCCGACTCCAAGCAGACCCTGCTGTGCACCTACCTGTCCGCGGTGTTGCTCGTGGGGCTGGCGCTCAACAGTCTGTTCGGCTGGTCCTGGGCCGACCCGATCGCCGCTCTGGTCATTGCCGCGGTCGCGGTCAAAGAGGGCCGCGAGGCCTGGCGCGGCGACGCCTGCTGCGCCATCCCCGCCGCCACCATGCTCACCCCGGCCGCCGACGTCGCCGAGCCCGGCGGCTGCGCCAGTGGCTGCTGCTCGTCTCCACAGGAGGAATCCCGATGATCGGCCGTCCGATGCCCGTCCGCGTACGGGCCGCCTACCGCGCCGAGATGCGCGCCGCCCGCACCACCACCGACCCCGAGGCCAGGTGGCGGCACCTGGAACGGGCGCACATCATCTCCCAGCCCTGGCCCTGGCCGCACACGGCCAACCACATCGCCATGTTCGCCCTGGCCGTCCGCCTGCGCGACCGGCGCGAAGCCCTCGGGCAGGTCGTGCGCATCATCGTGGCCGCGCCAGGCTCGGCGCTGGGCCGCTACCCCGAGGGCAACACCGGGCGCGCCACGGTGGGACTGACCCAGCCCATGCCGATGCCCGCCGACCTGGCCGAGCTGCTCCAGACCGCCTGACCCGGCCGGAGACGCCGATCACGGACACGACGCGGGCACTTCGCCTCCACCGTGGCGGCCACCCGGCCGGACTGACCCGGCTTCCCCCTCGACTCCCGTACGGCACGGCGCGCCGTGCGGGAGTCATCGGCTCGGGTTCGCCGGGGCCTCGCCGAGGGCGGTGAGAAGAAGGTGGCGCTGGCGCGGCGTGAGGTCGCCGGTTCCGGCGACATGCCAGCTTCTACGGAGAGCAGTTGACACACTACGAAGTGTTTAAACATCTGATGTGATGTTCATATGTAGAAGCGAGAGAGTTTGGCGCCCTGACGTATTGACGGGGATCTCTGGAGTCGCAATCATGTGCACATATGAACATTTGGGCAGGTGTCAGCACAAGGAGCTCAGCGCATGTCTGATCAACACACGCACGACCGAACCCACGGCCATGGGCATGGGCATGCGGTCAGCGCGCAAGCGGACCGGCGCTATCTGAGCGGTGCGCTCGCCCTGATCGTCGGGTTCATGGCCGTCGAGGTGGTGATCGGCGTGATCGCCGGCTCCCTGGCCCTGATCTCCGATGCCGGTCACATGCTCACCGACGCGATGGCGCTCATGTTCGCGCTGATCGCGATGCGGATCGCGGCCCGCCCACCCCGCGGCGGCTTCACCTACGGCCTCAAGCGCGCCGAGATCGTCTCCGCCCAGGTCAACGGCATCACCCTGCTGCTGCTCGCGGCCTACTTCATCTTCGAGGGCATCCGCCGCCTGATCGAGCCGGGCCAGGTCGAGGGCCTGTTCGTGGTGGCCACCGGGCTGGCCGGCATCGCCGTCAACGTGGCAGCCACCTGGCTGCTGTCCAAGGCCAACCGCTCCAGCCTCAATGTCGAGGGCGCCTTCCAGCACATCCTCAACGACCTGTACGCCTTCATCGCCACCACCCTCGCCGGGCTCGTCGTCTGGCTGACCGGCTGGACCCGCGCCGACGCCGTCGCCGCCCTGGTGGTCGCCGCCCTGATGCTCAAGGCCGGCTGGGGGCTGGTCCGCGACTCAGGACGGGTGTTCATGGAGGCCGCACCGCCCGAACTCGACCCGGCCGAGGTCGGGCGCCAGGTCGTCGCCCTGGACGCCGTGGTCGAGGTGCACGATCTACACATCTGGGAGGTCACCTCCGGATACCTCTCCCTGTCGGCACACGTGCTGGTGACTCCGGGAGCCGACTGTCACGCCGCCCGCATGGCCGTCGAGGGCTACCTCAATGACGAGCACGGCATCGAGCACACGACCCTGCAGATCGACCACGCCACACCCGACACCCACGCCTTCGACGACGACGGAGCCCTGCGCCGCCTCGTCCAGCACTGCGCCGACCCGCACGGCCCCACCCACCACAGGCTGGGGCCCGAACCGGTGGCGAACGCGAACGGCCACGCCGGCCACTGAAGCACCAGGCACGGCCGGGCGGCGACATCCCGGCCGTGCCCGACAGCCGCCTGGCCGGAAAGGGAGATCACGTGCCCGAAGCGCGACTGGAACCGCTGCCGTCGCTGCTCTGGAGCTCGCCGCCCAGTTTCTTGCGCAAGGTCTCCAAGACGGGAGGCGGGGCTGTGACGACCCACTGGCGTCCGACGAGATGGGTGCCTTTGTACATCAGCGCATAATCCAGCCAGTCTTTCCGCCCCTTTTCCGTCGTGAAGCTGGTGACCGCGTAGTTCCCGTCGGCCGTCTTGCAGAGCCCCTGGCGAAGCTCGGCGGCCTTGGTCCGCATCTCGGGCTTGCAGCCGAGCTTCGCGGCGAGGTCCTCGGCGCTCAGCACCGCATTCTGGTAGAGACTCGGCGAAGGGTTCGCCGCGACCTTGGACTGGTCGTTCGAACCGCACCCGGCGACGAGAGCCAGCCCGGCCAGAGTGGTGATAGCGCATTTCAACGGAGCAGACATGACGTAGCCTCCCAAACTGCGATCGATGGGAGATACGTCGAGGGGCGGTCGCCAGTTCGGCGCCTGAGCATAATTTTCTACAAGCTATAGAAGTTCATGCATGCGCCCTGTCAAAGGCCGCCTGCCCACTGTGTCCAGTACATCCAGAATCGCTGGAGAATGAGCCCGGCGATGACGAGCCCCCAAGCCATCACCACGACCGTGTGATAGCGCACTGCCGCCGCCGCGAGGTTGTGCATGGCGGAGGGAAGCCGGATCCGGCCCGCCTCGACGCTGGCCAGGCTCACGTACCAGAAGACGACGACTGTGGCCACCCAGACGAGCATGCAGTACGGACACAGCGCGCCGATCCGGTACAGCGATTGGAAGATCAGCCAGTGCACGAAGACGACGCCCGCCCCGGTGCCGAGGTGCAGGCCGTGCCAGAACCAGGCGTGGAAGCGGGCCCCGGCCAGGAGAGCCATGCCGACGGCGAGCACCGAGGCGAAGGCGGCGATGCCGATCAGCGGGTTGGGGAAGCCGAAGACCGAGGCCTGCTCGGTTCTCATCACCGAGCCACAGCTGATGATCGGATTGATGCTGCAGGCAGGGACATAGTCGGCGTTCGCCGCCAGTTTGAGCCGCTCGACGGTGAGCAGGAACGCCGCGCCGAATCCCAGCGCCCCGCCCAGGACGAGAACGTACGGCAGCGAGCGCGTGACGATCGAACCGGGGACCGCCGTCATGACGTCAGGGCTGCGTCGATCTTGGCCTTGAGGTTGTCGTAGCTGGGCTCGACATCCAGCGGCGCGCCGTTGAAGAAGATCGTCGGCGTGGCCTGCACGCCGAGCGCGAGTCCGTCACCCTGATCCTTCTTCACCCGTTCGGCGGTCTTCGCGGCATCGAGGTCGCGCTTGAAGACAGTCATGTCGAGGCCGGCCTGTTTTGCCAGATCGAGGAAGAACGCCTCCTTCGATGCGTTTGCCTCACCCCACTGCGCCTGGGTTTGGAACAGCTTGGCGTACATCACCTCGAGCTTGCCCTGCTGGGCCGCGGCCTCGGCGACGCGTGCCGCCAGTTCGCCATTGCGGTGGCCGGGCATCGGGAAGTAGCGGACGACCAGGTTGATCCGCCCGGCGTACTCGGCACGGATGCGTTCCATGTGCGGAAAGACCGCGCCGCAGGCCTCGCACTCGAAGTCGAGGAACTCGACCAGCGTGACCTTGCTGTCGGGGGCCGTTGAGAGCCGGTGGCTGTCGTCTCGTACCAGGAACCGCGCCGGGACGGTATCCGTACCGGATGCGGACGTCGGTGTGTTGGCGGGCTCGGGGCCGAACATCGCGACCGCTCCCACGATCAGGGTCACGATCAAAGCCGTGACCGCGCCCATGCCGAGAGTTACCTTCAGGTTCTTCGTCATCTTCCGCTCTTCGGGACGGTGCGGGTTTCCGCGGCGCCGCGGGCCGCGAGCATGCGCCGCATCAGGTCGATCTCGGCTTTCTGCGCTGCCAGGATGGCTCCGGCCATGCGGTTGACCTGCGGCTGCTCGCTCTGAACAGCCGCTTGGGCCATCTGCACGCCGCCCTGATGGTGCGGGATCATCAGGCGCAAGAACAGGATCTCGGCGTCCTTGCCGCCGGCCTGCTCCAGTTCCTTGATCTGGGTCGCCGTGGCCATTCCAGGCATGGCGGCGGCCCCGCTCATGTTCTGGTGGCCCTGCCGCATCCATGCCATCCGTGGCTGCGACGAGGCTTGCGGCAGACCCCACACGTCGAGCCACGCGTACATCTGCCCGATTTGCTGTTGCTGGCTGGTCGCGATGTCGTAGGCGAGCGTCCTGATCTCCCGATCACTGGTGCGATCCCGCACGATGAGAGCCATCTGGACGGCCTGCGCGTGATGGGTCTGCATGTCACGGGCGAAGCCCGCTTCCACCGAAGTGTCCGAGGGTGGCCACGGGCGCATGAGCCCGAGGACCAGGACGGTCAGGACGGCGGTCGCGGGCACCAGTACGCGGCGCCGCCGCAGGACGACCGGCAGTCTCATGCGGACGGCTCCCCGACCCCGCCGGTGCATGCCGCCCCCGGCTCAGGCGTCCCGGGGCCGTTGATGTTGGCCCGCAGGAACGCCGGCAACCGCGGATCCTCGGCGCTGTCGAGCTTGAGCTGCTTGCCCCAGGAACTGAGCACGATCGCGGACGACAGGCCCGGGTAGGGCGAGAGGATGACGAAGTCGCGTCCCTTGACCCGGTCGAGCAGCACGTCCAGCTGCGCTTTCGGCAGTCCCGGACGGTAGGCCGCCCAGACCGCTCCATGCTCTTGACTGTGGACCGCGTTCTCGTTGCGCACCGGATTCGGATAGATTCCGCAGTTCTGCCACGCCGGGGCGTGGTCGCCACCGACCGGCGGCGCCTGCGGATAGCTGACCGGATCGTCGGTGTGCTTGCGCTGCGTCACATTGATCGTCTGAACCGCGTCCAGCGACGAGCGGGCGCGCTCGTTGAGCACGAACACCGTCACCGCCGCCGCCAGTCCGCCCGCTCCGGCCAGCGAGAGGCCGATCATGATGGCCCGGCGCCGCAACTCCTCTCTCCGTTGGCGGGCCCGCAACACGGAGAGCCGCTCCTTGATCGAGCCCTGCGGCTTCTCGCCCATCCGACTTCCTCCGACCGCTAGCTTCTACGCTTTGTAGAACTTCTACCGTACGTCGAATATAGAGGTCATAAGGCGAGACGCGGTCAGAGCGTGATGCACACCAGCGGCGCGACCAGCACGGCCACCGGGCCGCTGAGCAGGAGGCCGGCGATCGAGTACGCCGCCGCGGGCACCCAGCGGGGCTGTGTGCGTTCGCCGAGCAGTCGTTGCAGGCGCTCGACGACTCCCGCGTCGGCCAGGGAGAGTGTGGCGAGACCCGGGCCAGATGCGGAGGTCGTCATGCGGACAAGAGCGCGCGCCAGAGGCAGCGCGCCGTGCGCCCGGCACGCGTGATCGTCGGCGATCATCTCCACCAGCACCGCGACCGCGTGCCGCGCCGTCCGGGCGGAGGTCAGCCATGGAAACGCGTGCGCCAGCGCGACGAAAGGCAGCAGCGCCAGATCGTGGTGGCCCCGGGCATGCGCACGCTCATGCCCGAGAACGGCCTGCAACTCCTTCGGAGTCAGCAGTTCCAGAGTGCCCCGGCTCAACACGATCCGCCGGTCTCTGCCCGGTACGCAGTAGGCGACATGTTCGGCGACAGGCAGCACATAGACGTCATGCGCCGGTGAATGATCGGCGACCACGTCGACCAGCAGGCGCTGCCGGCCTCGCTCCCGGATCGTCTTGGTGGTGACGCGCACCGTGTGGATGACGAGCCAGCCCATCAGGCCCGCCGACCAGGCCAGGGCCAGCAGATGCACCGGCCCGAGCCCGTCGAGGCCATGGCCGCTGGCGATCTGGCTGACCAGGGTGTGCGCTCCGTGCGGAAACACCGCGGCCAGCGGCGCGACGGCGCCCACCAATCCGAGACCGACCGCGCCCAGCCCGGCGGCCAGCCCGATCGCCTGCCACAGCGCCAGCGCCGCGCGGGGGCAGCGGTGCGTCCACGCCGCCCCGGCCAGCCTGCGCGCGGCCCGGTCGCCGAGCGCCACCGGCAGCAGCGCGATCCCGGCCGCGACCAGCCAGGCGATCATTGCGCCGATCCGCCCCGCTCGCCCAGGGCCGCGCGCAAGGCGGCGGCCACCTCCGGCGTCACCGTTCCGACGAAGCGCTGCACGGCTGCCGCGACGTCGCCGGCCTCGTTCAGGGCGGCGCGCATGGCCTCGGCGACGAAGGCGTCCTTGTCCGCGGTGGCCCTGTACAGGTGCGCTCGTCCGATGCGCTCGCGGGAGACCATGCCCTTGTTCGAGAGCCGCATCAAGACGGTCAACACCGTCGTGGTGGCGGGCCGGGACGGTAGCTCCGCGGCGAGGACGTGGGCGAACATGCCCTCGGGATGCTCCCACAGGGCTTCCATGATCGATCGCTCCAGGTTGCCGAGCTGCACCGTCACCCCTCCTGCCCGCGTTCTACTCCAAGTAGAAGAGTACCGGCACTGCTCTTCACGGCCGCGCTGTGCGACATATGCCGACAAAGACCGCACGCTTGACATGCCGTCCAGGCGACGCTCTATCTTGCTCATATGAATGCTTCTTCAGATGAGGGTGTGTTGGTGATGGACGGTTGTGCCGCCAAAGTGGTCGACGCCGATCGCGTAGCCGCCGTCTGCGAGCGGATGCCGGCCGCCGAGGATCTCACCGACACCGCCGACATCTTCGGGCTGCTGTCGGACCCGAACCGGCTGCGGCTCCTGGTCGCCTTGCTGGACGGCGAACTGTGCGTGTGCGACCTGGCCGCCGTGACCGGCCAGAGCGAGTCCGCCGTCTCCCACGCCCTGCGGCTGCTGCGCGCCCACCGCATCGTCGCCGCGCGCCGCGCCGGCCGGATGGCCTACTACCGTCTGGAAGACCCGCACGTACGCATGCTGCTCGACCTGGCGCTCGCCCACACCGAGCACACCGACGCCATCCATCCCGAACGCGGCGGGAACACTTGATGGGCGCGGGACACGGGCACGGGCACGCGGGAGGCCGCCATCGCTGGCGGCTGGCGGTCTCCTTCGCGCTGATCGGCTCGTACTTCGTGGTCGAGCTCGCCTTCGGGCTGATCTCGGGCTCGCTGGCGCTGATGTCGGACGCCGGGCACATGGCCGCCGACGTCGTCACCCTCGGCGCGGCCCTGGTCGCCACCAGGATCGCCACCCGCCCCGACACCACCGGCCGCCGCAGCTACGGCTCCTACCGGGCCGAGGTGTTCGCCTCCCTGCTGGCTGTGATCATGATGCTGGGCGTCGCCCTGTACGTGGTCGCCGAAGCCATCGGCCGCATCGGCGGACCCGCCGAAGTCTCCACCGGTCCGATGCTCGTCGTGGGCGCGATCGGCCTTGCGGTGAACCTGATCGCACTGCTCCTGCTGCGCTCCGGAGCAAGTGAGAGTCTCAACGTCAAGGGCGCCTACCTGGAGGTCGTCGCCGACACCGCCGGCTCGGTCGGCGTCATCATCGCGGGCTGGCTCGTCGCGATGACCGGCCAGGCGTTCTGGGACACCGTCGTCGCCCTGGCCATCGGCGTCTTCGTGGCCGTACGCGCTGTCTCGCTCGGCCGTCAGGTCTTCGCCGTCCTCGGTCAGCACGTCCCCGAAGGTCTCGACGCCGCCGCCGTGGCGGCCGACCTGGCCGCCATCCGCGGCGTACGCGACATCCACGACCTGCACCTGTGGACCCTCACCTCCGGCATGAACGTCGCCACCGCCCATCTCGTCACCGTGGACCAGGACAACAACCACGCCGTCCTGGACCAGGCCCGCGACCTGCTACGACAGCGCCACGGCGTCGCCCATGCCACTCTGCAGGTCGAACCCGTCGACCACACCGGCTGCGACGATCTGGGCTGGTGACCCGCCCCAGCCTCTCTGATCTCAGCGGTCCAGGCGCACAGCGACGCCGAGGGTCGTGTACGCGCTGAACAAGATCAAGCCAACTGTTGGTGCGACCGTACGTGTCGCGTGCCGCCGCGTGCCCTCGTCGGGCGAAGCTGCCGTCCGGCGCCGGTGCCGGTTTTCCCGGCCCGGTGGATGAAGGCAGTGCTCTGCGACGAGAGGAACATCACAATGAGACGCATCCGAGGGATGTGTTACCCGGTCGCCGCCCTCGCGGCGGCGGCCCTTCCGCTGACGCTGTTCGGCGCGGTCCCGGCCGAGGCCGCACCTGCTGTCACCGCCCCGGCGGTTTCGCGGGTCGCGCCGGATCCCACCTCATGCCCCGACCAGGTGTCGCTGGTCAACGGCGGTTTCGAGCAGCCGGTCGTCAGCCGCGGGACGTGGACCTCGTTCCCCGACGCCTCGCAGACCGGAGCGCCGAACCACGTGTCCGGCTGGCTCACCACCGCCACCGACCACATGATCGAGCTGTGGGCCAGCCCGCCGAACCCGGCCAACACCCCGCCCAAGGAGGGCAGGCAACTCGCCGAGCTGAACGCCAACCAGGTCTCGACCCTGTACCAGGACCACGCGACCACCCCGGGGGCGAAGCTGTACTGGCGGCTGTCCCACCGCGGCCGGCTGGGGGTCGACACGATGGCCTTGGACATCGGCGCTCCGGCGTCCCCGGTGCAACAGAAGGTCATGTCGGACGGCACCGGGAGCTGGGGCACCTACTCCGGCATCTACATCGTGCCCGCGGGCCAGACGACCACCAGGTTCGCCTTCCGTTCCGTCTCGGCGGCCGGAGGGAACGCCACCTTCGGCAACCTGCTCGACGACATCTACTTCGCGACCGCGCCGTGCGTCGTCGTCAGCAAATCCGCGAGCCCGCAGGGGCCGGTCGACGTCGGCGACGTGATCACCTACCGGGTCACCGCGGTCAACAGGGGCGGCGCCCCGGCGGAGAACGTGCGCCTCACCGACACCGTCCCGGCGGGGACCACTTACGTGCCCGGCTCGCTCCGGGTGGTCGACGGCCCCGGCACCGGGGACAAGACCGATCAGGCGGGCGACGACCAGGGCGACTTCAACGCCGCGGCCGGCAAGGTCTCCTTCACCCTGGGGAACGGCGCCACCGCCGCGGCCGGCGGCTCGCTGCCCAACGCCGCGAGCCTGCCCGGCGGCACCACCGTGGAGTTCAAGGTCAAGGTCGGTCGGGACGCCGCGGGCGGGGAGGTGACCAACCAGGGGACGGTCGGCTACGAGAACCGGCTCGGCCCGGAGCCGGAGCTGCTGACCTCCACCAGCGGCGACGCCGTTACCAAGGTCAACCCGGCTGTGGACCTGAGCGTGGTCAAGTCCGCCGATTCGACCAAGGTGACCGTGGGCCAGACCGTCACCTACCGCGTCACCGTACGCAATGCCGGCCCGAACGACGCGACGGGGGTCACGGTCAAGGACATGCTGCCGTCCAACCTCACCTTCGTGTCCGCCATGGCCTCCAACGGGACCTACGCGCCGGCGAGCGGGATGTGGACCGTCGGCACGCTGGCCAGCGGCGCCTCAGCCACGTTGACCATCCATGCCAAGGCCACAGCGGTCGGAGAGACGACCAACGCGGCCACGGCCGACGGCAAGGAGCTGGATCTCGATCCCGCCAACAACTCCGACAGCGTCAAGGTCTGCGTCGACCCTGAACCCTTCTGCCCGTACTGCATCAAGGCGAAGAGCTAGCGACCGGAAAGCGTCCCTGCCACCGATTTCCTCGTGGCAGGGACGCGAGGCTCCTGGGCCGCGAAGGAACGACGTGGAACGCCCAAAGGGCAAGACTGCCTTTCAGGGGGATCCATGCGCATCTCAAGACCGCGTCTCTTCACCGTCGCCGCGATCGTCTCACTCACGGCCATGCTCGGCATCCCGACCCCAGCCTCCGCCGACGCCGCCACCGACTCCAGGATTCTGTCGCTCACGTCGAGCTCGCTCTTCGCGCGAGGGGCGTTCGGCAGCCCGTGGAAGGTCGGCGACTGCCATCTGGAGTTTCCCAGTTACGTCTATATCGAGAGCGGCACTACTCGCGTGCACGTGCACGCCGTGAGCGACACCGACTTCACCAGGCACGCCGACGTCTGGCACAGCCAGCTCGTCTTCATGGACGCCCAGCAGCGGGTGGTGGCCAGCGTGGGCAGCACGGGCACGAGCCCCTTGGACTCGCCCGACATGGTGCCCGCCGAAGGCGACGAGGGACCGAGCATCGTCTACGAATGGGACCACGTCGTGGTGGTGCCGAACGGCATCCCGTCCAGGGTCGTGTTCGTCAGATGGCTCTCAGCCTGCTGACCACCACGCACCCAGGAACCTCAATGGCCTTTCGTGCGCTGCGCCCTCAGCGTCGCGAGTTCCGCATCGGATCGACTTCTACATGATGTCGAACTCGTTGGGTCAGGCTCGCGTACCTCTCAAAGAAGCACAGGCATCAAGTGGAGGTACGCCGATGATGATGACGGACATCACCGTCCTCGCGCATCCGCAAGCTCAAGACAGGGAGCACAAGCGGAACAGGCGGCGCTCAAGAGCGAGCGAGACGGCGCCCGTCAAGCTGCCGGCCGCCGTGCGATCGCTGGGCAACTGAGCATGGCCGAAAAATCCAGCGCGCCCACGGGCGGGCGTAGGCTTGTCCGCGCCGAGCTCCTCCTGCTCGGTGGCTTCGTCGTGGCGGCCGCGGTGACGATCGTGGTGGTCATCCCGCCGTCAGTCGACCCCGCCGCCGCTCAATTGACGCAGACGTCCTCGGGTCCGCTCTCGGCCGCCGATCGCGATCTGCTGATCAAGGTACGGCAGGCCGGCCTGTGGGAGATGCCCGCAGGCGAGTACGCCGCGACCCGTGCCGCATCCCAGCGTGTCAAGGAAGTCGGCAAACAGATCAGGAGCGAACACGCGAGGCTGGACGTGATGACCCGTCAGACCGCCCAGAAGCTGGGCGTGGCCCTACCCAACGAACCCAATGGCGACCAGCAAAGCTGGATGGCGCAGCTCGCGGCGGAGCGCGGCCCCGCCTTCGACCAGGACTACGCCAACCTGCTGCGCGCCGCCCACGGCAAGGTCTTCAGCACCCTGGCCGCGGTGCGGGCCGGCACCCGTAACTCGGAGATCAGGAAGTTCGCCGGAGAAGGCATCAACTTTGTCATGCGTCACATGACGTACCTGGAATCCACCGGTCTGGTCGAGCACGGTGACTTGCCCGAGGCTCCGACGCCCTCGCCTATTCCGCCCACCACGTTCGTGGATCAAAAGCCAGGGCTCCAATGAGATCCGAACGCCTGGCCGGCTGACGTAGGGGCCCAGAGCGGCACCGCCGTCCTGGGCTCTTCCATGTGGCCTGCAACAGGTCGCGTCCGTTTTCACGTCCGCCCTGGGGCACGTCATCCGTCCGCGGTGTCCTCGGCTTCCCAGCGCAGCAGGTCGCCCGGCTGGCACTCGAGCACCTCGCAGAGCGCGGTGAGCGTCGTGAAGCGCACCGCCTTGGCGCGGCCGTTCTTGAGCACCGCCAGGTTGGCGGGCGTGATCCCGATGCGGTCCGCGAGCTCGCCCACGGACATCTTCCGCTTGGCCAGCATCACGTCGATGTCGACGACGATCGGCATCAGATCATCTCGTCCAGCTCGGCCTGCATCTGCGCCGCTTCGCCGTCGCGCGCGACGGCCTGGGCGAGCAGCACCCGCAGCACGCGCACGATCAGCGCGACCCCCAGAATGGCCACGCCGATCCCGGCCATGATGACGGTGACACCCGGGTCCTCCCGCTGGCCCGGCGCATTGATGGCCGTGACCGCGAACCACACCAGGGCGGCCGCCACGATCGCGCCGATCACGATGTCCACATACCGGAAGGCGGCGTGGGAGAACACGGTTCCCCGTCGCACCATCGTCACCAGCGGCCAGCTCTATCACCACCTCCGCGCGCTGCAGAGCGCCAGGCTGATCACGCAACGGCGGCGGGGCGAGTACGAGCTGGCGCCTCAGGCCATGCCTCAGGTCGTCAGCATCCTCGCCGCCGCGTTCGACCTGGCCCACGACCCCCCGCTCTTCCCGCCTATCGATCTCCCCAGCATGGAATGACCCGGGTTGGCCTGACGGTCGCGGGGTGCTCTCAGCGTCGATCGTTACCCTGCGATCATGTCGTTCATTTATCGATCATCCGGCGCGCTCGCGGCCGCCGCCGCACTGGCCACCACGACCTCCATCGCGCAGGCGCAAGCGGCGCCCACGTCCGCGGCCGACCGGGTCTTGCGCGTCTACAACAACAACATCGAGAACCTGGTGCGGAACAACGCCGACGGCTCCTGCACCCGGATCTCCGGGCCGGACCACCTCACGTCGATGCTGGTCGACGACAACGGCAAGACGGGCACCTCCGGCGTGCAGGCTCCCGATCTCCTGATCGTGCAGCAGGTACGCGGCACCGGACAGGCCACGGCCTACGCCGACCAGCTCTCGGCCAAGTTCGGATATCCGGCGGGCACCTACAAGGCGATCGTGGCCTGGGACGACCCCGAGGCGTGGGGCTCCTCGCACAAGTGCGCTCAGCAGGCGCTGGGTGACCTGAAGAAAAAGCAGACCAACGGCATCGTCTACAACACCAGAACGCTGAGCCTGGCGGCGGGCGACATTTCCGCGTATTGGAGTGCGGGCTGGTTAAAGCCCGGGACATCGTACGGCGGCGGAGCCGGATGCACGCTGTACAAGCCGCCGAGCAACGACGACGGCAGCACCAACGCCTACAAATGGAAGCGTACGAGCGCCATCGCGGCGAGGTTCACGATCAAGGAAACGGGCACCACGGTTTTCGCCGCGACCATGCACCTCCCGGAACAGAACGGAGCGAACGCCTGCGCGGGCGCCGACGACACGGGCGTCGCCAACTCCGGCATCCACGTCGGCGCGGACGCCACAAGTCTGATGAACGCCTCGACGATCCGGGTGATCGGGATCGACGCGAATCGTACGAACATCGCCCCCACGACGCTCAGCGGCTTCGGTATGACCGGCTATGGAGCAAAGGTGACGTCCGGCTCCAGAAAGATCGACTATCTGTTCGTCAAAGGCGCAGTGCAGCCGTCGAGCATCGATCACACGGTGAGCGGCACGAAGTCGAACCATATGGCGCTGTACGGATTCATCACCTACTGAAGCTAAAGGGCGTCGACGGCCGCCAGGGGCCTGACCCCGCTCGCGTCGAGGTCACGTCGCCGGCGTCGTAGGTCAGCGCCAGTCGCCGATGACGCGCCGGAGGTCGGCGGCGGCCTGCTCCAGGTCGTGCCCGGGAAGGGTGTCGCGCAGGAGGGCGTCGGCCTGGCGTTGGGCGTCGGCGCCCGCCAGGTCGAGGGTCGCCATGACCTCCTCCGCCAGGTCCTGGCTGCCCATGCGCAGAGCGCGGGGGCCGAAGGAGACGTTCAGCACGCGGCCTTCGGGGTTCACGGATGCCTCGACGTGGCCCGACCGGCTCTTGGCCGTACCGACGATCTTGTCGAGGTCTTCCTGGGCCGCCTCCAAGGCGGCCAGCATCCGCGCGCCCTCGCGGGCGGGCCCGTCCACGTCCCGGACGCCGAAGTCGTTCTCCGGAAAGTACACGCTGTGCCTCCTGGATGAGCTAGATGAGATCGCGGATGGCCTGCTCGCCCCGTGCGCGGACGAAGTCCTCGTCGAGCGGCTCCGGCAGAGCGTCGGCACGGCTCGACACCTTGTCCACGACCTCCTGCGCCTGCCGTGCGGCGTCGTTCTGGGCCGCCTGGAGCACCTCGGTCACCTCGCGGCCGAGCTCCCGCTCGTTCTTTCGCAGCGCCCGCGGGTTGATGCTCAGCCGTGTCACCCGGCCCTGGCCGTCAGCGGTCGCCCACACCAGACCGTCGGCGCTCTCCGCCTGACCCTCGAGCTGTCCGATGGCCGTCTGCGCGGCGTACAGGCCACGAATGGCCTCCCGGCAACGGTCCACGTACTCGGCCAGGAACGCCGCGTCCTGCTCTGGGGTGGGTACAGACACGTCGACTCCGTGCGGGTTCGGTGAAGGGGGCCCGCCGCAATGGCACAAAGCGCGGGCACTCGGTCATCGCTTTCCAAACTGGTCGTGACCAACGTCGGAGAATGTTAAGAGATCGCTCTTCCGTTTTTCTTCCGCTCTTCTTCCGTACCGATGGACGATGAAAACTGTCGGCGCCGCATTTGCCGGTTCATCGCAGGAAGCTGCGTATTTGGCGAAATGTCGAGGTATGGTCATCCGGCATGACGGGATTGGAGATCAGCCTGGGGGCAGTGGGACAGGACGCCTCTCGGCTCAGAACCCACGCAGAAGAGCACAATGCCGCGCTCAACCCTCTCGTGCAGCGGGGGGACGGCGTCTCGTCCTGGGGGGACGACGGAATGTTCGGCATGTTCGCCGGCATTTACGCCGATGCCCGCGAGACCTCGATGGCCGCGCTCACCGCCCTGTCCACGGCGCTCGGCGAAACCGGCGACGGGCTCCACCGCGTGGTCAGGAACAACTCCGAAGCCGAGGCCGCGAACGTGCGGAACGCCGGTGACATATGGCGGTGATGCTCGACCCGGCCGCCGCCGGGATGATGCAGATGATCGGCCACTGGCCGAACATCAACGAAGACGAGATGCGGGCCGAGGCCAACGCCATGCGTGGCACCGCCGCGACCGCGCTCACGTCGGCGACACAGGCGGAGACGGCGGTCCGCGGCGCGCAGCAGAACTACCACGGCGGCTCCGCCGAAGCCATGCAGACCCAGTGGAACAGGCTCGGCGTCAACGGCGGATCCCTCGCGCAGGCCAGTCAGGCCTTATCCGTGGCGCCCGCGACCCTGGACGGCGCCGCCTCCGTGGTGTCGGCAGTGAAGGTCGTCTCGGGCATGCAGGCGGCGGCCACGGCGGTCACCGTGGCGAAGCTGCTGGCGGTCGGGGCGTGACCGGAGTCTCGTTGGCCTTGGTACGGATGAGACTGGCCCGGGCCCAGCTCAGGAGAGCCCAGGCCGAGGGCATGGAGATCACGGGCAAGCGAGTGGGGGAGGTGGTCATCAGGAGACTGAAGGAGCCGATGCGCCGCATCCTGGACGATCTCCCGCACCGCGGCGGCGGGCGCATGGCCTTGGCCGGCCCGCGCGGCGGAGTGCCCCTGCGGCCCGCCGGCATGAGGGCGTCGTCCGGCCCCCGCTCGGCCGAGAACGGCATCGCCCGGATGTCTCCCCGCAACAACAATCGAGGGAACGGGGGCAACCGAGGTAGAGGCCGCGGCTTTCTCGGCAGAGGAAGAAGCAACAAGAGCTACCGCGTGGAGAGACGGAAGAATCCATGAGGAGACCCCGACCAGTGCCAGGGGCATGACAGAGGCGGAGGCGAGGAAGGCCCTGTCCGAGATGAAGAGAAGCCTCAAGGTCAGAAAGAAAGAAGAGGAGGTCAAGGGTTATGAGGTCGGGCACGCGCAGCGAATCGAAAGGGAAGAAAAAAAATATCAAGAAATTAGAGGAGAGCATCCAACGGCGGGAGTTCCACCAGGATTCCGGGAGCGGACCCAGCGCCGGGGGGAGCCCGGATGCCAGCGAGTTCGAGAGAACTATGGGCCGGAAGCCGTACTGGAACGGCGAATACTGGGAGTAGTCGATGCAGACGCAAACAGGCGACGATCTGATCGAGCGTATTCGTACGCATCCGGCCGACGACGAGATCATGGGCGAGGCCGCCAATGACCTGCTGAGCGAGCTGTACGCGGGATACCCCGTCGAGAACCTCGCAAGGCTCCTTCACAGTGGCGAAGAGGTGGTCGTCGGCGTGGCCTCCTGGCTGCTCTCGGAGCTGGCCGAGCTCGCGGCCCCGATGATGGACGAGCTCCCGGCCCTGCTGTCCAGCCCGGTCCGCAACACCCGGTACAACGCGATCACCGTCGCGCTGGCGAGCACCGACGGGCGGCACGGGCCCATCCTCGCGCAGGTCATCAACCTGAGCCTCGACCCCGATCGCGCCATCCGCTGGAAGATCCTCGAGTTCCTGACCGAGGCGTCGATCGAGCAGCTTGAGGCAGGGGCGTCATGTCTGCCCCCGGGTCAGCTCAAGGAGCTGGTGGAGTGGCTGATCCTCCAGGACGAAGAGGAGTCTGACCGGACCGGCATCGTCATCCGGATGGAAGAAGGCGACCCGCTGACTCGGCTGTTCGCCGGGGCGGCCGCCGCGAGCCTGTCCCACAAGGACGACACGGACCTCCTGGCGCACGCGGCCATGGCCAGGGATGAGGCGATCCGCTCGTTCGCCCAGACTCGGCTGGAGCGGCTCCGCGAGGACGATTAGCGCCCCTCGGGGTTCATCAGGCCCGCGAGCTGGGCGGCGGCCTCGACGGCCCGGCCGCCCGGCCCACGCGCGTCGTACCCGTCAGTGGCCGTGTCCGTGACCGTGGCCGACGAATGCCACCGCGGGCTTGCCCGGTGGCACCAGCCACAGCGCGATGGCTGCCGCGGCGCCCGCGGCGACGGCGCACAGCGTGAGCCCCGAGACGAAGCCGCCGATGCCCGCCGTCGAGCCGGGTACGAGGCTGGACGCGGCGACCGTGGAGACGACGGCCACCCCGATCGAGCCGCCGAGTTCGTGGAAGGTGTTGATGACGCCGGAGGCGACACCATTCTCGCCGGGCGGGATGTTCGCCATGGTCGTGGTGGTGGCCGTCACGAACGCCGGCCCGATCCCCAGAGCGGCCAGCACGAAGCCGGGTAGCAGCGTGGTGTACGCGCTCGCGTCGGGCGAGATGCGGGTCATCAGCGCCGCCCCGGCCGCGGTCACCACGAAGGACGCCACCGCCACCGGCCGACCGCCGATCCGGCCGATGAGATGCCCGCCGAGCTGCGCGCCGATCGTGATCGCGATGGCCACGGGCAGGAACAGCAGCCCGGTCTCCAGCGCGCTGAAGCGCAGCACGTTCTGGAGGTAGAGCGAGCTGAGGAAGAACAACCCCAGCATCAGCCCGGTGGCCATCAGCATGACGAACGTCCCCGAGATCACCGGCCGCCTGGCCAGGGTCTCGGCGCGCATGAGCGGTGCGCGTACCGACCGCTCGACGACCACGAACAGCGCGTACAGCAGCACGGCCCCCACCAGCGGCAGCACCGTGCCCACCGCGCCCCAGCCCGCGTCGCCCGCTGTCACCAGCCCGTAGATCAGCAGTGCCGTCGCCAGTGTGACGACCAGGGCGCCGGGTACGTCGACCCGCTCGCTCCGCCCGGGCGTGGGCGGTACAACGGCGGGCACGGTGGCGAGCACCACCAGCCCGATCGGAACGTTGACGATGAACACCCAGGTCCAGCCCGGCCCGGCGGTGAGCACGCCGCCGAGCAGCACGCCCAGGGCCGCCCCCGTACCGCCGATGGCCGCCCAGACGCCGAGCGCCCGGCCGCGCCGTTCGCCCTGGTAGGTGGTGGTGATGACGGCCAGGGCCGCCGGGGAGAGCAGCGCCGCTCCGACGCCCTGGAGCGCCCGCCCGGCGATGAGCATCACGCCGCTCCCGGCCAGCCCGCACACCAGCGAAGCCGCCGTGAACAGTCCCAGCCCCATCATGAGCGTGCGACGGGCGCCCCACGCGTCGGCGAGCCGCCCGCCGAGCACCATGAGGCCGCCGAAGCAGAGCGTGTACGTGGTCACCACCCAGGTCAGCGACTCGCGGTCGAGCGCGAGGTCCGTACCGATGGTGGGCAGCGCCACCTGCACCACGGTGATGTCGACGATCAACATGAACTGGGCCAGGCACAGCAGCACGAGCAGGCCCCACCCGCTGGTGCGTGTCTGGGCGGAAGGCATGCCAAGACTCATCCGAAGTCTCCTTAACTCGAACACTGATGTTCAAGTTAGCACCCATGAACCATACACAGGTAGGGTTTATTCAGGGATGAGCTTCTGGGTGGAGCCTGCGGAGGCCGTGGTCAGGCGGGCTTGGAGAGCAGCGCCAGCATCGTCTTGATCAGCACCGGCTCGACCTCCTCGGCCGCCAGCCGTCCGGTCTCACGCTCCTGCGCCGCGGTGTGGATGATCGAGAAGAACGTCGTCACCAGCCAGGCCAGCGGCAGGTCCGTACGGAAGTCGCCCGCGCGCTGACCGCGCGCGATGAGCCGCTCCACGCGCTGCAGCGGCCGGTCGTGGTGCTTCCTGATCTGCTCCGTGGCCAGTGTCCGGTCGGCGGCCAGGAACAGGCGGCGGTGCCGGTCGAGGATCTCCCAGGACGACCGCAGGAGCTTGGCCATGGCCTCGGGCGCGGGTTCCGTGTCGATCGAATCGTCCGCCAGCACCGCCTCCGCCACGCCGACCGCGTGGTCGAGCACCGCGTCCACCAGCGCCTCCCGTGACGGGAAGTGGCCATAAAGGGTGACCCTGCCCACCCCGGCGGCCTTGGCGATGTCGGCCACGCTGGCCGTGGGGTCGGCGCTGAGCAGCCGGGTGCCCGCTTGGAGGATCGCGGCGATGTTGCGCTCGGCGTCCGCACGCCGGGCGGGTACCGGCTGCCGTGCCGCGGTCTTCGCCATACGACCAGCCTACGACCCGCCACCCCGCGCTCCTCACGGTTTTTCGAGACATAGTGTATATATCGTATGCACGCTGTACTGAAACCTTGAAAGGACAGCCATGCAACGCGTCGAAGCTCACATCACGACCGATCGCGCCAGTCGCTACCTCGTCCAGCTCTGCCGCCACGCCGACCAGATGAGCCGCGGCTTGCCCACAGGCCCCGGCCACGGCCCCGGCCCGCACATGGGCGGCGAAAGGCCCAAAAGCGTCAAAGCAGACTGGTCCGAGACGGACGGCACCATCAACCTCGACTGGGGCACCTGCACCCTGCGGGCCACCCCGGAAGGATTGACGGTGCGTGTCGAAGCCGTGGACGAGGACCGGTTACAGCGCGTCCAAGCCCTTCTCACCAGGAACATCACCAGGATGGGCAGGCGTGACCACCTGAGCGTGGACTGGCGCCGCCCTGACGGAACCACGAGCCCCGTCCCGGCCACGGCCCCGCCGCGCCGGAGCCGTTACCTGACGCTCGGCCTCACGCTGGTCGCCGTCCTGGCCGTGGCCGTGCACGTGGGGCTGGCCGCCGGAGTGCCGGCGATCCCGCAGTGGGCGGGACTGGGTTCGGACGCCGTCCTGGGGATCATCCTGGTGATGGCTCTGGCGAAAGGAGTCCTCATCACCGCCCACCTCAGGCGCCGCCGCTGAATGGTCGCAGCCCGGCCAAGGTAAGGGAGACGAGGCGCTTGACCGCGGCCTCCGAGGGCAGGTCGACGGCCGCCTGCAGCGCGTGCGTGCAGAAGGCGGCGAGCTCGTCCGCCGCCATGTCGTCACGTACATCACCGGCCCGCGCGGCAGCTGTCAGCGCGTCGCGCAGCATGTCATGCAGCCGCCGCTGGGCGCGGCCGGCGTCCTCGGACCGGTGCAGGAGCATGACGAGATCGGGGCTGAAGCCATGCCGCGCCATTCGCCGATGCATCAGGGCGTACGTCTCCAGCATGGCTTCGAGCCGCAGCCGGGCGTCGCCCTCGCGCTCCACCGCCTGGGCGAGGTGCTCCAGATGCCCGGCGACCATGCGGCCGTGCCAGGCCAGCAGGATGGTCTGGACGTCGGGAAAGTATTTGTAGAGCGTCGCGCGGCCGATGCCGGTTTTCTCGGCGATCTGCGACATCGTCACCGCCAGGAGCCCACGCTCCCGCACCAGCTCGACAGTGGCGTCCAGGATCGCGTCATGCACGGTACGGCGGTGCGTCTCGATCGTCTCGTTCCACAGCTTCGGCACCCGGCCAGTTTACGAATCGGCGAGCTGGATACACGCCGCCGTACCCGACAAATGCGGCGAGATACCCCCTATGAGTATGCTCAAGGCTCGACGCCGGCTAAGGAGCAACATCATGGACCACAGCGATCACCCGGCCACTGGTCACCACGCCCCGCCCGCGGCCACGTGGACGGTGGCCGCGCAGGCGACCCTGCACTGCCTGACCGGATGCGCCATCGGCGAGGTGCTGGGCATGGTCATCGGCACCGCCGCCGGCCTGTCCAACTTCACCACCGTGGTGCTGTCGGTGGCGTTGGCCTTCGTGTTCGGCTACGGGCTGACCATGCGTGGCGTGCTGCGGGCCGGACTCGGCTTTCGTGACGCGTTGAAGGTGGCACTGGCCGCGGACACCGTCTCCATCGTGGTGATGGAGATCATGGACAACGCGGTGGTCGTGGCCGTGCCCGGTGCCATGGACGCGGGTCTGACCAGCTGGCTGTTCTGGGCGTCGCTGGCCGGGTCGTTGGTGGTGGCCTTCGTGGTGACGACGCCGGTGAACAAGTGGCTGATCTCCCGGGGCAAGGGCCATGCGGTGGTGCACCAGTACCACCACTGAGTGGCCGAAGGCGGTGAGCGCCTTCGGCCACGCGAATGGATTACTTGAAGCGGCGCAGGCGCAGGCTGTTGCTCACCACGAACACGCTGGAGAACGCCATCGCGGCTCCTGCGATCATCGGGTTGAGCAGGCCGATCGCGGCCAGCGGCAGGGCGGCCACGTTGTAGGCGAACGCCCAGAACAGGTTGCCCTTGATGGTCGACAGCGTGCGGCGGGACAGGCGCAGCGCGTCGGCCGCCACCCGCAGATCGCCCCTGACCAGGGTCAGGTCGGAGGCCTCGATGGCCGCGTCGGTGCCGGTGCCCATCGCCAGGCCCAGGTCGGCCTGGGCGAGCGCGGCGGCGTCGTTGACCCCGTCACCCACCATGGCCACGACCTTGCCCTCGGCCTGCAGCTTCTTGACCACGTCCACCTTGTCGGCGGGCAGAACCTCGGCGATGACCTCGTCGATGCCCACCTCGGCCGCCACCGTACGGGCCACGGCCTCGTTGTCGCCGGTCAGCAGCACCGGCGTCAGGCCGAGTGCCCGCAGGTCGGCGATGGCCTGCTTGCTGGTCGGCTTGACCACGTCGGCCACCACCAGCACCGCGCGGGCCTGGCCGTCCCAGCCGACCGCGACCGCGGTGCGACCCTTGGCCTGCTCGTCGGCGAGCTCGCGTTCCAGGTCGACGGGCAGGTGCTGGGACCACTCCGCCAGCAGCCGGGGACGGCCGACCAGCACCGCGTGGCCGTCGACGATGCCCTGTACGCCGAGCCCTTCGACGTTGGCGAAGTCCTCCACCGTGGCGTCGGATCGGGCCTCGCGGGCGATGGCCTGGGCGATCGGGTGCTCGGAGGCGTGCTCCAGCGCGCCCGCCAGCCTGAGGACCTCTTCGCGGTTCTCCCCCTCGGCGAGGTGGACGGCGACCAGGGTCATCTTGCCCTCGGTGACCGTGCCGGTCTTGTCCAGCACGATCGTGTCGACCTTGCGGGTCGACTCCAGCACTTCCGGGCCCTTGATCAGGATGCCCAGCTGTGCGCCCCGCCCGGTGCCGACCAGCAGCGCGGTCGGCGTGGCCAGGCCCAGCGCGCAGGGGCAGGCGATGATCAGCACGGCGACCGCCGCGGTGAACGCCGCCGCCGCGCCGTTGCCCGTGCCGAGCCAGTATCCGAGTGTCCCGACCGCCAACGCGATCACGATCGGTACGAAGATCCCGGAGATGCGGTCGGCCAGCCGCTGCACCTGCGCCTTGCCGGTCTGCGCCTCCTCGACCAGTCTGGCCATCTGCGCCAGCTGGGTGTCGGCGCCCACTCGGGTGGCCTTGACGATCAGGCGGCCGCCCGCGTTCACCGTCGCGCCGGTGACCGCGTCGCCGGGCTTCACCTCGACGGGAACGGATTCGCCGGTCAGCATCGAGGCGTCCACCGCGGAGCTGCCCTCGGTGATCACGCCGTCCGTGGCGATCTTCTCGCCCGGCCGGACGACGAAGGTGTCGCCGACCTGCAGTTGCTCGGTGGGGATGCGGCGGCCGTCGGCCAGTTCGACCTCTTTGGCACCCAGTTCGAGCAGCGCCTTCAGTGCCGCGCCGGCGCGGCGTTTGGCGCGGGCCTCGAAGTAGCGACCGGCCAGGATGAACGCGGTCACCGCCGCCGCCGTCTCGAGGTAGATGTTGCCCGAACCGTCGGAGCGCTCGATGGTGAACGTGAAGGGATGCGTCATGCCGGGCGTGCCCGCGGTGCCGAAGAACAGGGCCCACAGCGACCATCCGAGCGCGGCCAGCGTGCCCAGCGAGATCAGCGTGTCCATGGTCGCGGCGCCGTGCCGGAGGTTGGTCCAGGCGGCCTTGTGGAAGGGCCAGCCCGCGTACACCACCACCGGCGCGGCCAGCACCAGCGACAGCCACTGCCAGTTGGTGAACTGCAGCGCCGGGACCATCGCCATCGCCACCACCGGCACGCTCAGTACCAACGAGGTGCGCAGGCGCTGACGCAGCGGCCGCAGCTCGTCCTCCGGCTCCTCCTGCCGCTGCGCCTCTGTCTTGGGCGGGGCGGGCAGGGCGGCGGTGTAGCCCACCTTCTCCACCTCAGTGATCAACTGCTGCGGATCAATGCCCTCGGGGAAGGTGACCTTCGCCTTCTCCGTCGCGTAGTTGACGGTCGCGGTCACGCCTTCAAGCTTGTTCAGTTTGCGTTCGATGCGGTTGGCGCAGGATGCGCACGTCATGCCGCCGATGGTGAGTTCGACAGCTCTGCCTTCGGTGAGGGAAGACATCACTCCCCCTTTCTGCTCAGTGCGTGTCGTCGCCGTGGGACGGGCTGACGCTCGGCTCCGCCGCGGGCTTGGGCTGTCCGGCCCCTGCTCGGGCGGTGAAATCGGCGGTGCGTACCTTGCCGGCGTGCTGGAAGTCCAGGAACAGCCGGTAGTCGCCGCCGCTGGGCACTTCGGCGTAGAAGGTGATCTCGGGCCCGGCCTTGTCGCTTTCTTCCGGATGTACGTGGAGGTAGGCCAGGTCACCGGCCCGCAGCGCCACCAGGTGGCCGTACGCCCCCAGGTATGGCTGCAGATCCGTCACCGGCTTGCCGTCCTTGCTCACGCTCAGCGTGAGCTTGCTCGCCTGGCCGGGAACCAGGTCGCCCGTCAGGGTAACCGTGTAGCCGTCCACCTGCGCCGTACGACTGACCGCAGGCAGGGCCCGCGGCTCGTAGTCGCCCGCGACCGGCACATCCGCACCAAGTGTCAGGCCACTTCCGCCCGCGGGGGCGAAGTCGGCGAAGGCCCGGTAGGCGCCAGGGGCGTCCAGCGTCAGCTTCACCGACCACACCCCGTCGCCGGCCTGCTCGGGGTGCAGGTGCTGGAACGTCGCCAGGTCACGAGAGACCACGATGAAATGGAGCTTCTTGTCGTGCTGTACCTGATAGTCGGTCACCGGCTTGCCATCTGGCCCTGTCACAGTGAACCGGAAATCGGTGGGCTCGCCGGTCTTGACAGTGGTCAGCGGATTGAGGGTGTAGCCGTTCTGGGACACCTGTAGCCCCCCGGGGGTATCGTCCTGCGGTTTTGCGCCAGCCTGAGTGGGAGTGGTGTGAGCGCTCCCATGGCTCGGCGGCGCCGGTGCGGGGGTGCCCTCCCCAACTGCGTTTCCGACGCCCAGGGCGCTGCCGAAGACGACGGCCAGCCCCACAGCGTAGGCACCTAGCTTGCTCGCGGTGTTCATGTCGTACCGCCTCCTCGGCGAGGTCATCGGGAACGCGTGGGTCGCGCGATCTTTCGACTCCCACAACGTACTATACCCCCCTACCGTATTCCAATCCGGCTACATGAGTTTGTCCGGAGTGATGGGGAGGGAGCGGACGCGTTCGCCGGTCGCGTGATAAACGGCGTTCGCGATGGCGGCGGCCACGCCCACGATGCCGAGCTCGCCGATGCCCTTGGCACCCAGCGGGGTCTGCGGGTCGGGCTGGTCGACGAAGTGGATGTCGATGTCGGGCACGTCGGCGTGCGTGGGCACGTGGTACTCGGCCAGGCCGCGGTTGACGATGAGGCCGGTGCGCTCGTCGAGCAGCGTCTCCTCGGTCAATGCCATGCCGATGCCCATGATGATGCCGCCGCGCATCTGGCTGGTGGCCTGCTTGGGGTTGACGATCCTGCCGCCGTCGAACGCGCCGACCCAGCGCGTGACGCGCGCCTCGCCGGTCTCCTCGTCGACCCGTACCTTGCAGAAGTGCGCGCCGTAGGAATAGGTGCCCCGCTTGATGGTCTGGTACGGCAGCGCCGACTTCCCCGCCACCTCCACGGCCTCCGTCTCGGCCCTGGCCAGAACGCGCTCGTAGCTCTCACCCCCGCTGGGCCCGAACAGGCCACCGTCGCGGGTCTCCACCTCCTCGAACGACCGTCCCGCCAGCGGTGAATCGGTGTCGTGCACCAGCTTCAGCAGCTCGCGGACGAGGTTGTCGCGGGCGGACCAGACGGCCGAGGCGAGCGTCGTGGTCGCGGCCGAGGCGCCGGGGATGCGGGTCCTGGCCACGTTGGAGTCGCCCTGCTCGAAGCGGATCCGGTCGAGAGGCAGCCCAAGACGGTCGGCCGTGGCCTGGCTCTGCGCGGTCGAGGTGCCGGCGCCCAGTTCGTTGGTGCTGCTGCGGATGGTGACGGTACCGTCGGCGGACAGGCGCAGCTTGACTCCGGCGATGAGCACGGCGTCGGGGTTGATCGCCGCGGCCATCCCATACCCGATGAGCCAGCGGCCGTCCCGCGTCGCGCGGGGCGCGGGTGGGCGCCGGGACCAGCCGAACGCCTCGGCGCCCAGGGCGTACGCCTCGCGCAGGTGGCGGCTGGTGAAGCCGATGCCGCTCATCGGGTCCCGCTCCGGTTCGTTGCGCAGGCGCAGCTCAAGCGGGTCGAGGCCGAGCCGCCAGGCCAGCTCGTCCATGGCGGATTCCAGCGCGAAGGATCCGGGGGCGACGCCGGGGCCACGGAAGAAGGCGTTCTGGATGCGGTCCAAGCGGACCACCTGCTGGACGACATGGACATTGGGGCAGGCGTACAGGTGGCGGGAGGCGACGACGGCGGCCTCGGCGAACTCGTCGGTCGTGCACGGGGCCAGGGCGTCGTGCTTGAGCGCGGTGAGCCGCCCCGTGGCGTCGGCGCCGAGCGCGACGCGGCTGCGGGTCGGGGCCCGGCCGCCGGTCATGGCGAACACGTCGGCCCGCGAGAGCACGAGCTTGACGGGACGGCCGGAGAGCTTGGCCGCCGCCACACTGAGCCAGACGTGCGGCCAGGCCGGCGTCTTGCCGCCGAAGCCGCCACCGATGAACGGCGCCAGCACGCGGACGTTCTCCTCGGCGAGGGAGAACTTCTTGGCCAGCATCTCCTTGACGCCATAGGGGTACTGCGCGGTGTCGTAGACCGTGAGGCGGTCGCCCTCCCAGTTGGCCACGGTGGCGTGCGGTTCCATGGCGTTGTGGTGTTCGAGCGGCGTGGTGTACTCGGCCTCGACCGTGGCCGCCGCCGCGCCGAGCGCCGTACGGACATCGCCGCGCCTGGTCACGGGCTCCTCCAGCACGGCGTGCGCGGGCGTGTACGGTTTCCCGTCGGCCATCGACAGCCTGGCGGGCCACGGCTCGTACTCGGCGTGGATCAGCGATGCCGCGTAACGGGCCTGTTCCAGGGACTCGGCCACGACGACCGCGATGGGCTGGCCGTACCAGAAGATCTCGTCGGTGTTGAGCACCGGCAGGCTCATCGCGGCGGCGCCCAGCGGGCCCTTCATGGTGGCGTAGGCGGGGGTGCGCTTCATCGCGGGCGCGTTGTCGTGGGTCATCACGAGCAGCACACCGGGCGCCCGCGGAACGTGCACGGCGGTGACCCGGCCCCTGGTGATGGTGCTGCCCACCACGACCGCGTAGGCGAGGCCGGGGAGTTGCCGCTCGGCCGTGTAGCGGACGGCGCCGGTGGCCTTGGCGCGGCCGTCCAGCCGGTCGGCGGGCCTGCCGAGCTCGGCGCGGCGGTGGGCCAGGGGGTCGGGCCTGCCGTCGGGCAGGAGTCTGGCCAGCCTGGTCAGTGCCTTGCTGGCGAGGGTGAAGCCGCGGGCGGCGAGATTCATGACCTGACTCCTTGCATTGCTCGCCGGATCAGTCGTCGGGCCAACTCGGCCTTGAACGCGTTGTGCGCGCGTGGGCGGGAGCCGGCCAGCGCCTGTTCGGCCGCCTGATGGATGAGCTCGTCGTCGAGAGTGGTGCCGGTCAGGAGCCGTTCGGCCTCGTACGCGCGCCACGGTTTGGCGGCGACCCCGCCCAGCGCGATGCGTACGCCGGTGGCGCGGCCCGCTTCCATGCGGACGACGGCGGCCACGCTGACCAGCGCGAAGGCGTAACTGGCCCGATCACGCACCTTGAGATACACCGAGCGGCCCGGCTGAGCCGGCGGCAGGTCGATGGAGGTCACCAACTCCCCCGGCGCGAGCGCCGTCTCCAGGTGCGGCGTGTCTCCGGGCAGGCGGTGGAAGTCCACCAGCGGTACGGGGTCGCGGCCCGCGATGTTGACCACGGCGTCCAGGGCGGCCAGGGCCACGCACATGTCCGACGGATGTACGGCGACGCAGCTCTCGCTCGTGCCGAGGATGGCGTGCGTGCGGTTGAACCCGTCGAGAGCGTCACAGCCGGCGCCCGGATCGCGTTTGCCGCAGGCCGAGTGCCGGTCGTAGAAGTAGCCGCAGCGGGTGCGCTGCATCAGGTTGCCGCCCACGGTGGCGCGGTTGCGCAACTGAGGGGAGGCGCCGTTCAGGATGGCTTGGGCCAGCACCGGGTAGCGATCGCGGATCCGCTCGTCGGTGGCCACCCGCGTGTTGCGGGTCAAGGCCCCGATCCGCAGGCCGCCTGCGTGCTCCTCGATGTCGGCGAGCGGCAGCCGGGTGATGTCGACGAGCTCGTGCGGGCTCTCGATGCCCTGGCGCATCAGGTCGACCAGATTGGTGCCGCCTGCCAGGTACTTCGCCCCTTTTGCGGCGAGTTCAACGGCCGAGGAGGTGTCGGTAGCCGGTACGTAGGAGAACGGGTTCACCGGGCGACCTCCCGCACCGCCGCAAGGATCCCGTTGTACGCGCCGCACCGGCACAGGTTGCCCGCCAGCCGTTCCCTGATCTCGGCATCCGTCAGACCGGACCCGCCTACGGCACTCGGCACCCCCGCCTCGTACTCGGTGAGCATGGCCACGGCCGAACAGACCTGACCCGGCGTGCAGTAGCCGCACTGCAGGCCGTCGTTGCGGACGAACGCCTCCTGCATCGCCCGGCCGACCTCTGATGACGCCAGCCCTTCGATGGTCGTGACCTCCGCGTCCGCGCATTGCGCGGCGAGCACGAGGCAGGAGTTGACCCGCTCACCGTCCAGCAGCACCGTGCAGGCGCCGCAGGCCCCTTGGTCACAGCCCTTCTTGGTACCGGTCAGGCCGAGGTGCTCGCGCAGGCAGTCGAGCAGGCTGACCCGGGTGTCCAGCTCCAGATCGTGCTCGCGGCCGTTCACCGAGAGCCGCACTTGTATGGATGGCATCCGCATTCCCCGCTATCTCGTACATCTATGTACGGGTTGTAGAGTGCGGACTATACCCCTCCTCCGTATGAGGGTTGATTCGTGGCTGATACACGGCTGAGGCATCGCGGATGTCGGCGGCTTGTATCGTCTGTGGCGTCAAAGCTTTTGGGGAGAAATGTCGGTTTCGGAGGTCGGGGGCAGGGTGTCGGCTCCGGTGACCGTGCTGCTCGTCGAGGACGACGAGGTGATCCGCAAGACCGTCGGGATGGTGCTGGAGCGCTACGGCTATCGCGTGAGCACGGCGGGCGACGGCCTGACGGGCCTCGAACTGTTCAGGGAGGAGCGGCATGACGTGCTGCTGCTGGACGTGATGCTGCCAGGACTGGACGGCATCGGGCTGTGCCGGCAGGTCAGGGAGTGGAGCCTGGTGCCGATCCTGATGATGTCCGCGCGGGGTGACGCTCTCGACGTGGTGTCGGGGCTGGAGGCGGGGGCCGACGACTACGTGGTCAAGCCGGTCGACACCTCCGTGCTGGTGGCCAGGGTCCGTTCCCTGCTGCGCCGGGCCTCCTTCGCCCCGGGGCCGGAACACGTCCAGGAGGCCACCGGCCTGGCCTTCGGGGACCTCGCCATCGATCCGCAGGGATTGGAAGTGCGCCGCGCCGGGGAGGTGGTCGAGCTCGCTCCCACCGAGTTGCGGCTGCTGCTGGAGTTCGCCGCGAATCCGGGGATCGTGCTGGACCGGCAGACACTGCTGCGCAACGTCTGGGACTACGGCTGGGACGGAGACAGCCGCGTCGTCGACCTGTGCGTGCAGCGGCTGCGTAAAAAGATCGGCGCCGACCGGATCGAGACGGTCCGCGGCTTCGGTTACAAGCTGCGGCGCTGACGTGGGACAGGCGGTACGTGGTCCGCTGAACTGGCGGTCGCTGCGCTGGAAGATCGCCGCGCTGGTGGCCGTGACGTCCTGCGCGGTCGCGCTGGCCGTCGGGGTGCTGGTCCACCGGAGCGCCTTCGACCGGTCCATGAGCCTGGGCAGGGACCGGGCTTTCAGCGCGCTGCTGGCCGAGGTGGACACCTACCGGCGTACGGGCGAGGCGCCGCAGCCCACTCAGGTCCCGCCCGCGCTGCTCCAACAGGCCAGGAGCACCGGCGAGTTCAGCACCTGGTACGACGACCGCCGGCCGGACATCCCCTGGATGTGGGCGGCGCAGCGGATCGACGGCCAGGTGCTCGCCGTGCAGATCGACATGGGCTCGGAGATACGCGGTCTGTGGGCCCTGGACCGGAACATCGTGAAGGCGTCGCTGGTCGCGCTCGCGATCGTCGTACCTCTGGCCGTGCTGGCCGCCGAGACGTCCAACCGGCGGCTGAGGCGGGTGGCCCGCACCGCGCGGCGGATCGCGGACGGCGACCTGGAGGCCAGGAGCATGATGGGCGGCCGGGGCGGCGACGAGATCACCGACATCTCGGCCACCATCGATTCGATGGCCGACGGCCTGCGGGACCGGCTGTTGAGCGAGCAGCGCTTCACCGCCGATGTGGCTCACGAGCTACGTACCCCGCTGATGGGGCTGGTCGTCTCGGCGGAACTGCTCCCGGAGAGCGAAGCCACCGACCTGGTACGTGACCGGGTACGGGTGCTGCGGGCGCTGGTGGAGGACCTGCTGGAGATCTCCCGGTTGGACGCGGGCGCGGAGTGGGCCGATCGCCGTCCGGTGCCGCTGGGCCGGGTCGTCGAGGAGTGCGTGGCCCGGACGAAGCTTGCGGTCCGGCTGACGGTGACCGGTGAGCCGGTGGTCGACACCGATCCGCGGCGCATCGACCGGATCATCACGAACCTGGTCACCAACGCTCACCGCCACGGGCGCTCTCCGGTCGAGGTCGCCGTGAACGACACGACGATCGTCGTACGCGACCACGGCCCCGGATTCCCGGACGGGTTGCTGGCGGAGGGGCCGCAGCGTTTCCGTACGGGCGGGGCCGAGCGTGGCCACGGCCATGGCCTGGGCCTGGCCATCGCCGCCGGACAGGCACGGGTGATCGGCGCCGATCTCGCCTTCGCCAACGCCCCGGACGGCGGCGCGACGGCCACGCTTCGCCTTCATTACCCGGTGTAGTTCTTCCCAGGGGGCTTACCGGGGATCGGCTTGCCGATGAGGGCGACGGGGATGAAGATCTGCCGGACGGTGTGGTAGGTGCTGCCGACGATCTGCCCGCCTCACGACCAGTGGTAGGCCAGGTTCACGGCTAGTGCGGCCACCGCGGTGAAGAAGAATCCGCCCCAGTTCACGAGCTTGCGGGAACCCACTCGCAGGTGCGCGAGGAGCGCGCCGACGAAGTACAGCACGAGGCTGTAGGCGGCGAGTGTCCCCAGCATCGGCACGGCGAACCCGCCCAGCAGCCCCAAAGAGCCCGCCGCTAGCATCATGCCCAGCACCGGTACCCACGACCGTGGCAGGCGCTTCATGTCCGCCTGGGCCTTGGGAAATTCGTGGCCGATCAGGTAGACGACGGCGGCGCTGCCGAACAGGAGCGCGGCGAAGATGGTGACCGCGACATAAGCGGTGAACATAAGCTTTCCTTTGTGGTTGTCAGCTGCGAGAACTTCCGTCGAGGAAGCCAGCCCGTGCATCGTTGATCACTGCGATCCGGGTCCCAGCAGTCCGACGAAACAACCGCGGAAAATGTCAGGCGACGCGCCGACCTCACAGTCCCGTGGGCTGTCTCGTCGAACGGGTGAGGGCAGCCGCGAGCAAGGGAGCCATCCACACCATGACCACCCCATCCGATCCGGGACTGAGCGCGATCATGAGTGAGCGGCGTCAGCTGATCAACCTCGCCTATCGCCTCCTCGGCTCCCTGGCCGACGCGGAGGATGTCGTACAGGAGACCTACGCTCGCTGGTACGCCATGACCCGGCAGCAGCAGGACGCCATCGAAGTCCCCGGCGCCTGGCTGACGACGGTCGCCAGTCGCATCTGCCTGGACCTGCTCGGCTCGGCACGGACCCGGCGCGAGAGCTACGTCGGCGAATGGATCCCCGAGCCGCTGCCCGACCCCACGGAGTGGATCACCGGGCGGCCGGTCGACCCGGTGGACCGCGTCACCCTCGACGAGTCGATCACCATGGCCTTCCTGGTCGTGCTCGATTCGATGACCCCGGCCGAGCGCGTCGCGCTCGTCCTGCACGATGTCTTCCGCTACTCCTTCGCCGAGGTGGCCGAGATCGTCGGCCGTACGCCGGGGGCCTGTCGCCAGCTGGCCTCCTCGGCCCGCCGCCGTCTTGGTGCCTCGCAGGCGCCGGCAACTCCGGCGGCGCGGCAGTCCGGCATCGTCAGGGACTTCAAGCAGGCCTGGGAGGCCAAGGACATCGACGCCCTCATCGGTCTTCTCGACCCCGACGCCACGGCGATCATCGACGGCGGCGGCCTCGTCAGCGCCGGGCTCCACCCGATCGAAGGCAGCGAGCGGATCGCCCGCTACATCCTCGCCCTCGCCGGCCGGGCACCCGACCTGACCATCCTGGAGCGTACGGTCAACGGTCAGCCCGGTCTGGTGGCTCATCAGAACGACGTCGCCGTGACGGTGGCGGCGTTCGACGTCGAAGACGGCCGGATCAAGCGCATCTGGGCGGTACGCAACCCCGAGAAGCTCCGGCCATGGACGGCGGCCACCTCGCGGTAGCGTGACGCGGCGATCCGGGGTCACCTGGACGGGTGATCGCGCGATGTGACGCCCGGAGGGGTGGCGCGAGCGTGTCGTCGCGCCACCCCGGGGTTCCGGTCAGGGATCGTTCGGCTTGGGATTGTGCGGGCTACCGCCGCCGCCTCCACCGCTGCTGCCGTTGTTGCCGGCGAACTCGATGGGCTGGTACCGGGGCAGGACCACGGTGTTGGCCGAGGCGTCGGAGCCGTCGGTGCTGAGCGTCTTGTACACGGTCCAGATGAACTTGGCGAAGCCGAGGACCTGACCCCAGTCGATGCCGTTGTTCCAGTGCACGATCGACACCGCGTACGTCTGCTCGGCGATGTCCGGTGAGACCTGCCCGGACCAGTTCTCCGTACGCTTGGAGTAGCCCAAGGCGGTGCCGTTGACACCCCAGCAGTCGCCGCCGACCTCGCCGATGACCATGCCGTCGACGTTGAGGAGCAGGGCCTTGGCGCACAGCCGGACGCCGGTGAGGTAGACGCCCGACTCGACCGTCGAAACCCCGTAGACGTTGCCGCTGGCGTAGACCTTGACCGTGGTGTCGATGGTCTTGTTCTGGTTGTTGGCGTGCCAGGAGTGGAGCGACGCCTCGGCGACCAGTCTGTCGGCGCTGGCCGGCGGTGAGGCGACGACGAAGCCGGTCAGGGCGATGAGGGCGGTGAGTAATGCGGTGATCAGTCTTCTGGGGGTGCCCATGGAGGCCTTTCCGTTCGTGGTGCTCGGTTGATCCGTCCGAATTCTCACCACGTGGCCGTTCACCGGCGAAGAGCCACCGACCCGTAATCGGGAAGGTCCGTCGTTTCACGGATGCCGCCCTGCCAGAGGGTACGTCGTTCAACGGATCCCACGGCCGGGCCCGCCGATCCACCATGTCCAGGTGACCTCACACCTGGCCCACCGACCGGCGGACCAGGGCCGCGCGGGTGTTGACGCCGAGCTTGCGGAAGACCCGGGCCAGGTGCGTCTCGACCGTGCGCGGGCTCAGGTACAGCCGCTCGCCGATCTGCCGGTTCGTCAGGCCCTCGCCGACCAGTTCGACGATCTCGCGTTCGCGCTCCGACAGCCGCCCGCCCGCCCCATGGGCCGCGGCGCCGCGCTGCCTGCGCCCGGCCTGCGCCGCCGGCCAAGGCGCGCCGACCCGGGTGAACAGGGCCTTGGCCTGGCCGAGCTGCTCCTGCGCCGTGCGGACGTCGCCCGTGTCCGCGCTCACCTCCGCCAGCAGCATCCGGGCGAAGCCTTCGCCGACGGGCAGTCTGGCCGTGACGAGACACGCCACGGCCTCGCGAGCCGCCGCGTCCGCCTCGTGCGGGCGGTCCGCGGCCATCGCCAGCGTCGCGCGGGCCGCCTCGACGTCGGCGGACCGGGCGGGCGGCGCTCCCGACGCCACGACCGCGACGGCCCGCTCGTACCACTGCCCGGCCGCTGTCAAGTCGCCGCAGGCCGCCTCCGCCCGCGCGCGGCGGGCGAAGACACTCGCCGCGCCGGGCCCGAGCCCCGACGGATCGCCGCCGACGCGGGCGGCCAGGAACCGCCGGCAGTCCTCCGTACGGCCGACCGACAGCAGCACCTCCGACACCACGTCGTCGGCGATGGTCCGCCACCACGCCGAGCGCATGCCCGGACCGTGCAGCACCTCCTCCACCAGCGGCACGGCGGCCTCGGGACCCGCCTGCCACAGCAGCGGCCGGGACTTGACCACGTGCGCGAACGCGAGCATCTCGGCGCTGCCGAGATGACGCGCGATCTCCTCCGCCTCCTCGGCGTCGGCCAGCGCCGCCTCGATCTCGCCCAGCGCGGAACGGACCATGGCCCGAGCCGCGTGCAGCAGGGGGACGACATTGTCGCGGCCGTGGTCACGGGCGACCTGCAGCCCGCGGGCCAGGTGCCGCAGCGCGTCGTCGTGGTGGTCGACGATGAACTCGCCCCACGCCAGAGGTGCCACGAAGCCGAGGTCGTCGCACAGCTCGCGGTCGGTCAGGGCGTCCATGAGCGTCTTGGCGCGGGCGAGCAGGCGATATCCGTCGGGGAAGTGGCAGCGGTACAGCTCGGCGACCGCGAGCAACGTGACGGCCGAGGCCGATGTTCCAGACCTTGCTTGGTTCGACTGGTCCAGGGCCTGGGCGGCGTTGTCCGCCGCCGAGTCCCACTGGCCCTGCAAGAGGTCGATCGCCGCCAGCTCCACCAGGAGGGGCGGCCTGCCCGCAGAGTCGTCCACCCGGGCCAGCTCGCCGGTCAGCAGCGCCCTGGCCTCTTCCAGCCGGCCCAGCGACCGTTGCATCGCGGACAGCAGCCCCACCGCCCGGTCCCTGCTGCCGTCGCCTTCCCGTACGAGCTCGTCCAGCAGCCCCCGGGCCTCCTCCAACCGTCCGGACACGGCGAGCGCCGCGGCGAGCGACATCCGCAGCTCCGGCGTCGCGTCAGCGGGCGACGCCTCCAGCGCGGCGCGGAACCATCGCGCCGCCGTCGCGGGCGCGTTGACCGACACCGCTCCCGCCGCCGAGACGAGCAGCGCGGCCCCATCCGCGTCGCCCACGCCTATCGCGTGCTCCATGTGCACCGCGCGGCGGACCTCCGAGGCGCCCCGCGCGAGCAGGTGCTCCGCCGCCCGGCGATGCGCCGCCCTCCTCCAGGAGGGCCCGGCCAGCTGGTACGCGGCCGCGCGGACCAGCGGATGCCTGAACACCAGCGCCCGCCCGGCCGTGCCGAGCACCCTGCGGCGCACCAGTTCGTCCAGCGCCGACTCGGCGGTACGGGGATCCAGCCCGGACACGGCCGCCACGAACGCCGCATCCAAGTCGTCACCGGCGACGGCCGCCGCCTGGGCCACCAGTTGCCGGTCCGGGTCCAGCCCGGCGAGTTCGGCCACGATCAACCGGTCAAGGGCATCGGTCCTGGTGACCTCCGTGAGAGCACCGGTGACCCCCGCGAGGTCGGCGGCCGGGGTGTCCGGCAAGGTGGCCAGGATCTCCAGGAACAGCGGGTTGCCGCCGCTGCGCTCGTACAGCCGCCGCCTTCCCGGACGGGACAGTTGCCGCTTCCCCGGACGGGACGGCTGCCCGGCCAGCATGGTGTCGGCCTCGCCGGCCGACAGCGGGCCGAGCGGCAGGTTGACGACGTTCGCCGAGGTCAGCGAGCGGACCAGCCCTCTGGGCAGCTCGCCGGTACGGCAGGCGAGCACGATCACGGCGCTCGTGTTCGGCGGATGTCTGATGTGATAGTCGATCACCTCCACCGAGGCGTCGTCGGCCCACTGCACGTCGTCCATCAGGACCACCAGCGTGCTCGACTCGCCCATTCGCTCCACGCCCTGACGCATCTCACGGAAGCGGCGGTGACGGTCCAGACCGGCCAGGTCACCCGTCCCGCTCTCCCGCGACAGCAGCGCGCGCAGGCCATCGAGGTGTCCGGCGAGGTCAGGATGCTGGTGGGCGTCGGCGAGCGCGTCCTGCACGATCCCGTACGGCGCGCTGCGCTCGAACTCGGTGGCCCGTCCGGCGATGGCCATGATGCCCCGTTCGCGCGCGAGGTCGGCGAACGCGCCCAGCATCCGGGTCTTGCCGATGCCCGGCTCACCGGTCAGCAACACGAAGACCCACTGCCTCCGGGCGTCCAGGAGACCCGACAGGTGGGCCAGTTCGGCGGTTCTGCCGACCAGTGGACGCCGGCTCTCGAACACCTGCTGCCTCCCACGGACACGCCACTCTCGGCCGGGAGGATCGCCCGGACATGATCCATGTCTATCCCACGCGAATCCCCGCCAAAGCACCAGCCGCCCCAAGGCCGCTGCGGTGGTCCAGCCGCACGAGCACCGACCCGGATCTGCTATTTGAAGGCCGCGATGTTTCGCTCCGCCCACTCGGCGAAGGTGCGGGGTGGGCGCCCGAGGAGCCGCGCGACGTCGGGGCTGACGCGCTGCTCGGCGGCGGACGGAGCGCCGAGGGCGCCGAGGGTGGCCTCCACGACCGGCTCGGGCATGTACTCCAGCATCTCGTTCCGCGCTTCCGCGCGGCTCTGCTCAACGAACCGTACCGACTCGCCGAGGGCGGCCCCGATCGCCGCGGCCTGTTGCCGGGGTGAGATCGGTGCCGGTCCGGTCAGCGTGTAGACCTTGCCCCCGTGGCCTGGCCCGCGCAGTGTGACGGCGGCGACCTCGGCGATGTCGGCCGGGTCGATGGCCGGCACCGCGACGTCGCCGAACGGCGCCGTGACCACCCGTCGCGTACGGACGGAGCCGGCCCATTGGACCGTGTTGGAGGCGAAGTTGCCCGGCCGCAGCATCGTCCACTCCAGGCCTGACTGTTTGACGGCGTCTTCCAGGTGCGATGGGTGGCGTTGTGTGCCCACGCCGTGGGAGGACAGCAACACGACCCGTTGGACGTCGGCCGCTCGTACGACGTTCATGACGTCACTGAGATCACCGTTCGCCATGAAGTCGGGGGAGGTCAGCAGGAACAGCGCTTCGGCTCCATGCAGGGCGGGCTTGAGGCTCTCCGGTTCGGCCAGATCGGCTCGCTGGTGCCGTACCTCCTCCGATACGTCCAGCTCTGAGATCCCGCGTGACACCGCCGTCACCTGCTCGCCGGCCGCGACGAGCGCCCGCACGAGCGGCTGCCCGACGTTGCCCGTGGCCCCAGTCACCACAATCATGTTCACTCCCGTTGGTCGATGTCCTCTGTGGACTCGATGGAAGCTACTAGCGCTGTGATAGTAGGTACCTAGAGGAAAGTATTGGCGAGGAAGGCTCATTGTGACCAACAGCACACCTTGGCCGCCTCCTGCCGATGTCCCTCCGGAGCAGGCGTGCCCGATCACCCCGGTGGTCGACATCGTCTTCAGCCGCTGGACCACTCCGATCCTGTGGGTGCTCAATGAATTCGGGCGGCATCGGTTCGTGGAGCTGCAACGCCGCATCACGACCATCACGCCCAAGGTGCTGACCGAACGACTGCGGCAACTGGAGCGGGACGGACTCGTGGTGCGCACCTACCACCCCGAGGTTCCGCCGCGAGTGGAGTACGAGATCAGCGAACTGGGACGCAGCCTGGCACCCCTGTTCGAGACACTCGCCGACTGGTCGGTCAACCTGGACAGGGTCGAACAGGCCCGGCTGGACTACGACGCCAGGAAGTCACGTCGAGCCTGACCCGAAGACCGCGGAAAACCTAGGCCAGCCAGTCCAAGCGCTGGCCATGGAGCCCGGTGAAGGCCAGCGGCTGCCCGTCCAGGGCCAGGACGAAGGTCGCACGGTCTTCTGGCGCGGGCCGTTGAGGTCGCCGGCCATGAGGTGCGCCGGTTCGGACCGGGCGATGCGGATGGCCCCGCGTAGCCGGTCGAGCCGCTCGTGCTGCTCGGGCCAGACCAGGCATTCCAGCCAGCGCACATCATCAGCGCTGGTCACGTCGAGCGGGTTGCGTATCTGCGGCCACTCGGCCGACATCCACGCGCGGAAGGCTTGATAGTCCCCCATCGGGCCGTCGAGGTAACGAACCGCCCCGAACAGCAGGTTCGGCTGCCGCTTCGGCACCGGCAGCTGCTCGATCAAGGCCGGCAAGAAGGCGTCGGGAAGGGCGGCCTGCCGATACGGCGGTCAGTACGGGTGCCGGTCGGGCTTGTTCATCCACGCCGCACAAGCCTTGGCGCCGAGTTCGGGCTGAGCCTGCTGGATCAGGATCCTTCGCTCGTCGAGAGGCCGGGTGAAGTCCTGGTACTGGAACTCGTCGTCGAAGCCGATCTTCTTCGTCGCCGCCAGGTCGAAGGCGAAGTAGACCCTGTCGATACGTGACCAGTAGATGGCGCTCATGCACATGGGGCAGGGGGCGCCACTGCTGTAGAGCGTGTATCCCATGAGCATCCGGGCCCGCTCCGGCATGAGATCGGGGGATCCCTCAGGGCGTGGCACGAGCTCCAGTGTCGATTCGTTCTGCCTGCTCTCCGGTATGGAGGGGGCCCGGGAATTCAAGATCTGAATGGCCTTGCGGATGGTCTCCACTTCGGCATGGGCCGTGGGGTCGCCGGTGAGAAGGACGCGATTCTGCCCTCGGGCGATGATTTCTCCGTCGTTGGTGAGGACCGCACCGAAAGGGCCGCCCCAACCGTTCTCTACGGACTCGATAGCGAGCCGCACCGCTTCCGCCATGAAATCCTTGGAGTCCATTCCGAACCCTCCGATCCGTAAAAGGCGGTTGAAGTTTCGGCCCTTCGCCGACCTGGTCAATCGCCGCATCCTGCTCCTTACCCGGGCGCTGCTGCACTACACTCGGCCTTATGAAGCCTGGTGGTGGCCACAGTCCCGACAGTCAGGGCGCGACCGTGGTTATTTCCTCGACAGTTCGCCAAGGCCGCGACGATGATTATGAGCGGTGGCAGGAAAAGACGACCGAGGTCGCCCGCGGTTTTCCTGGGTTCGAGGGCACCGAGATTTATCCGCCGATCGCCGGCGAGCAGAATTCATGGGTGGTCGTATTTCGCTTCTCCAGCATCGGGCAATTGACCGCGTGGCTTGATTCCGAGGTGCGGCGGAAACTGCTCGACGAGGTTCGCCCGATGCTGGCGGAGCCCGCGTCGCAGGAGGTTCTCGCCGGGGGGACGGCGGTCCGGGAAGCCGTCACGGCGGTGATCTCGCACAATGTGCGGCCGGGGCGCGAGGCCGAGTTCGCGCGCTGGCAGGAGAAGGTCCGTAAAGCGCAGGAGAGGTTCGCGGGCTTCATGGGCACCGAGGAGTTCGAGCCCGTGAGTGGTGTCCAGGATCGCTGGGTCGTGCTGCTTCGCTACGACACGCGTGAGCATCTGGACGAATGGCTCGGGTCCGACAGCCGCGAGAAACTGCTGGCGGAGGGTCGCGACTACTTCGTCGACTACGACGTGCGGAAGGTCCAGTCGGCGTTCAGCGGCTGGTTCCAGTTCGGCCGCGAAGCGGGAGACGGTGCCCCGCCGAGCTGGAAACAGGCCATGACCGTGCTGCTTGTTCTCTATCCCACGGTGATGATCCTCAACCTGACGGCGGGCCGTGGGTTCGCGATGGCGCACCTGCCCGGATATCTCGCCATGTTCCTCAGCAACGTGTTGAGTGTCACCGTCCTGACGTGGCTGGCCATGCCGCTGGTGAACAGGGTCTTCGCGGCATGGCTCGTACCCGGCCGGACGGCCTCCGCCCGCGCGAACGTGGTGGGCGCCGTCGTGATCGCGCTCTGCTACGCGGTCTCCATCGCCGTCTTCGGGGTGATCGGCGGCTAGAATCAGTCTGCTCGGACAACTGTCCGGCTGGCGGTCGCCCGCTGATACAATCAGGCGATTCGCCGCAGGTGCCACGGCCGGGACGCCGCCGCCATGCGGACAACCGAGCAGAGGAAGTCCTCCCATGGCGCGCGCCGAGACCGGACCCGATTTCATCGAGGCGCTGGCCCGTGGCCTCGATGTCATCAGAGTGTTCCAGCCGGGACGGGCGAGCATGTCGCTGACCGAGGTGGCCACCGCGGCCGGGCTGGCCCGTCCGACGGCCCGGCGCATCCTGCTGACCCTGCAAGAGCTGGGATACGCGCGGGCCGAGCAGGGCGGCTTCGCGCTCACCCCGCGCGTGCTGGAGCTCGGCATGTCGTACGTGCGCTCGATGGGTCTGTGGGAGGTCGCCCGGCCGCATATGGAGCGGCTGGTCGAGCAGACCAACGAATCCTCCTCGATCGCCCAGCTCGACGGGTCGGACATCGTGTACGTCGCCCGGGTGGCCGTGCCGAAGATCGTCGCCCTTCGGGTGCAGATCGGGACGCGGTTCCCGGCCCTGCAGACTTCGCTCGGCAAGGTGCTGCTCGCCGCGCTGCCGCCCGCCGAGGTGAGCCGGGTCCTGGCCGAGCCGAGCCGCTCGGGCATCCAGCCGCGCTGGGAGCCGGACGCGGAGGAGCGCGACGCGGCGCTGCGGGTGGTGCGGGCCAAGGGCTGGGCGCTCACGGACGAGGAGCTCTCGCTGGGCATCCGGTCGGTGGCCGCGCCCCTGCGCAACGGGCTCGGCGAGGTCATCGCGTCCGTCAACGTCAACGTGCACGCCGCCGAGACCTCCGTACGGAAGCTGACCCAGGAATACCTGCCGCTGCTGCTCACCACGGCCGGCGCGATCAGCGCCGACTGGGCGCAGTATGAGACGGTGCCCGAGGTCACCGCCTCATGATCACCACAGCGGCTCAGGTAGCGATGTCGGGATAGGGCAGGGCGAAGTGCGCGAGCCGCTGGGCGTACTCAAGCTGGAATCCCAGAGGCTCGTGGTCCCGCTCGAACATCGCGATGAACAGCGTGAGCGTGAGGAAGGGGTGCGCACCCAACCCGAACAGCGCCGGATAGTCGTGCGTGGCCAGCGCCTCGCGCTCGACGTCGTCGAACCGCAGCCAGGTGGAGGACTCACCGTCGTGGCAGTTGAGGATGCGGTTGGCGTAGTCGGTCTCCCACATCGCCACCGTGCCGCGCGGGTCCTCGCGGTAGCGCTCGACGAGCTCGGGATCGCGGTCGACGGTGAACAGGAACTTGTCGAGCAGGTACTTGCTCATGAGCCGCCTCCGGTGGGATACCAGGTGAAGTAGGCCTCCATGGTGTGGAACAGGTCGTACGTGTCGACGTAGTCGGCCTTCCTGCCCTCGCCCGCGACGCCCATCATCAACATGAAGTCCATGAACCCGTGGGTGGCGTTGCCTGGCGTCCACAGGCTGTCCAGCGTCACCTCGGCCAGGCAGCCCTCGATGTCCCCGGACGCGATCCAGCCGACCGCCTTCTGGTCGAACTCCGGGTCCGGCCCGTGCGGGCCGAACTGGCGGGGCCCGCCGAGTTCGAGCGACAGGTGCCCGGTGCCGATGACCGCGACCCTCTTGTCGGCCGGCCACGCTTCGACCAGCTGCCGGATCGTCCGCCCGAGCTGGACGAACCTGGAGGGGCGCGGTAACGGCGGCGCGAAGATGTTGGTGTAGATCGGCACGATCGGCAGGTCGTTCTGCGGCCGGAGCGTGATGATCGGGCACGTGATCGAATGGTCGATCCGCAGCTCGTTGGAGAAGGCCAGGTCGAACCCGGCGTCCATGCCTTCGCGCAGCACGTACGCCGACAGGTCCTCCTGGCCCTTGAACAGCATCCTCGGCAGGCCGAACTCGCGCTCCTCGTTGTAGAAGTTCGCGTCGTAGAAGGGGGCCTTGCCGACCAGGAACTGCGGCATGTTGTCCAGCCACAGCTGATGGAAGTGGTCCGAGCCGACCATCACCAGCACGTCCGGGCGGGCCCGAGTCAGCGTCTCCCGGAACGCCTCGACCTTGCGTACCCACTCGTCCGCGAACGGCGGGCGGTCCTCGCCGGTGGCGGTGCTGGCCCGGTAGAAGAAGGGATGGTGGGTGGACGCGATCACCGCGACCAGTTCAGCCATGCGAACCTCCTGGGGGATGTGGCTCGGGTACGACGGAGCGGTGGTTCAGGTCGACCGACAGGAAGATCTCGTTGGCCACCGGGCGGCGCAGCTCTTCGGCCAGCTGCCCGATCAGCCCCGCCGTCCTGGCCAGCAACGCGAACCCGCGCAGCAGCTCCAGCGGCAGGCCCAGATCGGCGAGCGCCGCGCCGCAGACCCCGGCCCCGTTGAGCGGCAGCGTACGACCCAGCACTCGCGGATGGACGCGGCCGATCGCGGCGAACAGCGACAGGTGCGGCCCGAGGAGCCCCTCCTCTTCGGCGATCTGGAACAGCCGCGGCGTCCGGGGGTCGACCTCCTTGTGCACGTGGTGGCCGAGGCCGGGGATGCGCCGCGCCGCCGTACGCTGGGCCGACACGACGTCCAGGGCGACGGCGTCCCACCCCGCGTCGTCGTCCGGCGGCGGGCCGTCGAGCGAGGTCAGCACGTCATGCAGGAACCGGCCGCTGTCCTCGGTGACCCCGAGAAAGCGGGACCCGCCGCCGAGCAGCCCGGCCGCCAGCGCGCCCTGTACGGAGTCGGGCGCGGACAGGTATGTCAGCCGGGTCACGATCGCCGTGGGCGTGAACCCGTGGTCGGCCAGCGCGGCGAGCACGGCTTCGAACACGCGGGTCTCGCCCGGCGTCGGCCGCCGCTGGGTGGCCAGCCAGAAGGCCAGCTCGCCGAAGCCGACCTTGCCCATGACCTCCTCGGCCAGGTCGTGGCCGAGCAGGGTGATCGAGGTCGGCGTCGACGCGCCGAGCGCCGTGGGGTAACCGTTCACGGAGTCAGCCATGCGCGCAGCTCCTCGCCGTGCTCGTCGAGGTCGGGCGGCGGTAGCCGGTAGCTCACCGGAGTCTCGGAGAACCTGATCGGATGCCGCGTCGTCGGCATCGCGCGCTCACCCTCCCCGGCGGCCACGACGGGGTCGAGCCCGAAGCGCTCGGCCATCGCGAAGCCCCCGTCGATCGTGTTGATCGGCCCGCTCGGCACCCCCGCCTCGACAAGGAGCTGGAACCACTCGACCGCGCCACGCTTGACCAGCCGCTCGACGAGGATGGGCCGCAGCTCCTCGCGGTGCACCACCCGATCGACGTTGCGCGCGAACCGTGGGTCGCTCGCGACCTCCGGGATGCCGAGAACCTCGCAGAGCCGGCGGAACGAACCGTCGTTGGGCGCCGCGATGATCAGGTCGTTGTCCGCGGTCGGCAGCGGCTCGTACGGGAACACGCTCGGGTGCGCGTTGCCCATCCGGTACGGCACCGTGCCGCCCGCCACGTACGCCGAGCTGTGGTTGACCAGCCCGGTGAGCGCCGACGACAGCAGATTGACCTCGACCAGCTGCCCCTGCCCCGCAGCCTCGCGGTGCCGCAGCGCGGCCAGGATGCCGATGACGGCGTGGTTGCCCGCCATGACGTCGAAGACCGAGATCCCGGCCCGGTACGGCGGCCCGTCCGCGTCGCCCGTGAGGCTCATCAGGCCGGAGATGGCCTGGACCATCAGGTCGTAGCCCGGCACGTCGCGCCCGGCGCCCGAGCCGAACCCAGTGATCGAGGCGTACACGACGCCCGGATTGGCGGCCCGCACGGACGCGAAGTCGAGGCCGAACTTGGCCAGCCCGCCCGGCTTGAAGTTCTCGATCAGCACGTCGGCGCGGCGGGCCAGCTCCCTGGCCACCGCCGCGTCGGCCGGGTCGCGCAGGTCCAGCGCGATCGACCGTTTGCCGCGGTTGACGCCGAGATAGTACGTCGACACACCCTCGCGCACCGGCGGCATCCACGTACGCGTGTCGTCCCCCTGCGGGCCCTCGACCTTGACCACGTCGGCGCCCATGTCCGCGAGCAGCATCGTGGCGTACGGGCCGGCCAGGATCCGGGAGAAGTCGGCCACCAGAACACCTGACAGCGGCCCATCACTCATTGACTCACCCTCCGTCGTCCGTTCAACGGACATTGGTCCGTTGCACTCTAACCGGGAAATCCTCTGCTTGACATCCTCTCCCGCGCTTCTAGAGTTGCGCTGACCGTACAGCGGACACTCGTTCGGCAAAGCGGCGCGAGGCGGTAAGGAGAGGGCGATGGAGTCGATGGACGGACGGCCCGTGGTGCTGCGCGGCGGCACCGTGCTCCCGATGGACGAAGGGCGGCAGGTGCTCCCCCGCACGGACGTCCTCGTCGCCGGCGACCGGATCGCGGCCGTGGGGCCCGATCTCCAGGCGCCGGACCACGCCGTCGAGATCGACGCGAGCGACGGCATCGTCATGCCCGGGATGATCGACACCCATCGGCACATGTGGCAGACCGCAATGCGCGGCTACGGCGCGGACTGGACCCTGACGCAGTACTTCGTCTGGTACTACCTGGAGCACGGGAAGCTGTTCCGGCCCGAGGACGTGCACGCGGGCAACCTGCTGGCCGCGCTCGAAGCCGTCGACGCCGGGGTCACGACCGTCGTCGACTGGTCGCACGGTCTCCAGACGGTCGACCACGCCGACGCGGCCGTGGACGCGCTCCGGTCGGCGCCCGGCCGGTACGTCCTCGCGTACGGCAACATCCAGCAGCCGCCCGCGGCCTGGACGGGCACACCGGAGTTCCGCGACTTCGTGCGGCGCCGGATCACCGGGGACGACCTGCTCGGCTTCCAGCTCGCCTTCGACGTCTTGGGCGACCCCGCCTTCCCCGAGCGGCCGGCCTTCGAGGTCGCCCGCGAACTCGGCGTCCCGGTCACCACGCACGCCGGAGTGTGGGGCGCCACCGGCGACGACGGCATCCGGCTCATGCACGACCACGGCTTCATGACGCCCGAGACCGTGTACGTGCACGCCGCGTCGCTGTCGGCCGACTCCTACCACCGCATCGCCGCCACCGGCGGCTCCATCTCGGTCTCCACCGAGAGCGAGCAGAGCGCGGGCCAGGGCTACCCGCCCACCTGGGCCATCCGCGCCCACGGCATCCCGGTGTCCCTGTCGATGGACACCAGCGTCTGGTGGAGCGGCGACCTGTTCTCCGCCATGCGCGCCACCCTCGGCGCCGACCGCTCTCGCCAGCACCTGGAGGCGCACGCCAGGGGCGACACGGTCACGCACTGCAGCCTGCGCGCCGACCAGGTCGTCGAGTGGGCCACCCGCGGCGGCGCCCGCGCCCTCGGCCGCGACGATCTCGGCGTCATCGCCGCCGGGAAGAAGGCCGACCTCGTGCTCATCAAGAACGAGGCTTCGCCGGTGTCGTTCCCGTTGCTCAACCCGTACGGGCACGTCGCGTTCCAGGCTCAGCGCGGGGACGTGCACACGGTTCTGGTCAACGGCCGGGTGGTGAAGCACGAGCACCGCCTGGTCGGCGTCGACCTCGCCGCGGCCCGCCGCGCCGCCGATCGGACGATCGAGTATCTGCGCTCGACGATGGGCGAGGAGGCATGGCAGAAGGGGATGAACCCTGACATTCCCGAGACGACCATCCTCGATAATCCGTATACCTATACCGACTACCACAGCGCCTCGACCCACACCGCCGGGTGACGAATACTTATCTCTGAAGCGGTTCGCCCGATTTAATGTACAGCCGGAATAGATGTATCCTCCCGGCTGCTTTTCGACGGCTATTGACGTGCGGAATGACATGACTATCGTTGAACAGATTAAGAAGGGTGCGGTCCATGCGCTGACTGCCGCCGGGACCGCCAGACTGCCTGGCAGATTCCCACGAGGAGGCACCGTGGTCGCGGTGAAACCCGAAATGGTCATCGACGACGAATTCACCGAGCTGGACCAGCTTGAGGTGATCGAATCCAGCGAGCTCAAGCTCAGCGGGTCGTACCACTCCTACACCTACAAGGCGGCGGAGGACACCGGCGACCTACCCGCCAAGGGCTGACGAGGCTGTCGGCCGGTCCGGTGGAATCGCGCGACGCCGACGTTCTGCTCCTGTTTCCGCCGCAGACCGAAGCCAGGTTCTTTCCCTATTTGAGCCTGCCTTATCTCACCGGTCATCTACGGCGGCACGGGCGGCGGGTCCACCAGGCCGATCTGAACATCGCCCTCTTGCACGACCTGCTGGAGCATCCGGAACTGCTGGGCGACATGGTGCGCGAGCAGCCGGACGACGGGGCGGGCACCTGGTACCGAAGGGCGATGGCCGACGTCGTGGCCCGATACGTCGACGAGCTCCGTGCGCATGTCCTGCGGAAGGAGCCGGCCGGAGAGCTGGGCCCCGCTCGTGCGGTCAGGCTCGCCCATCACGCGATCGAGCTGCTGGTGCGCGATACGTTCCTGATCCGGACGTGGCAGGATCTGGCCCAGCTCGACGACGCGGTGCGGCGGTCCGCCCGGTTGCCGCCCGCCGCGTCGGGGATACCGCTTGAGCGGCTGCACCTCATGGTCGAGGCGCTGCTGGCCCGGCACCGGCCGCGCGTGGTCGGCCTGTCCGTGGCGTTCTTCAGCCAGCTCGCCCCCGCGCTGCTCATCGCCGCCTGGATCAGGCGGCTGCGGCCGGACGCCAAGATCTGCCTCGGTGGCCAGCAGGTGATGCTCCGGCACGAGGAGCTGGCGCGGCTGCCCGGCGTGCGGGCCGTGGTGGACGCGCTGTGCTGGACCGCCGGCGAACAGCCGCTCGAACGCTGGCTGGACGCGCTGGACGGGAACATCCCGGCGGACGCGGTCCCCGGCATGACCTGGCTGCCGCACGGCGCACCCGCCCATCGCGCCCAGCAGCCGGTCACACTGCGCTTTCACGACCTCGGGCCGCCCGACTTCGCCGGGCTGCCGGTCCGGTCGTACCTCAACGAGACCATGGAGGTCGCGATCATCTCGTGCGTCGGCTGCTACTGGGGGCGGTGCGCGTTCTGCTCGTACGGCAACCGGTCCCTCGCGCCGGGCGCCTACCAGCAGGGGACGGTGCGCCAGATCGCCGACGCCGTGGAGAGCGTGGTCCGCGACACAGGCGCGGCCTTCGTGTCGATCTCCGATGAGAACACCAACCTACGGCTGATCGTGAAGGCGATGCGCGAGGTACGCGAGCGCGGCGTCAACGTGGGGTTCGGCGTACGCAGCAGGCTGGACGCCACCCTGGCCGACCCGGACTTCTGCCGGAGCCTCGCCGAGGTGGGATGCGAGCTGATGTCGGTCGGCTACGAGGGGACCTCCCAGCGGCTGCTCGACCTGATGGACCGGGGCGTACGGGCGGCCGACTACCAGCGGATCGTCGAGAACGTCGCGGCGGCGGGCATCGTCCTGCGGTTCTCGGTGATGGGGTACGTCTTCGACGAGACGCCCGCCGAGTTCGAGGAGTCCCTGCGCTTCCTCGCGGCGAACCAGGAGCGCATCGGCATCGACGCGCTGGAGCTCATGGTGTCCGAGCCCGGCAGCAGGCTGGCGCGGGACCCGGACGGCTTCGGCCTTTCGCTGGACACTTCAGGCGCGCTCGCCGGCAATCCGGAGCTGAGCTACCTTTCCGGGCGGATCGGTCATCCCCTGACGGTGCCCGGCGGACCCACTCGGGCGGAGGCGCTCGACCGCCTGGTGCGCGTCTTCCACACGGTCAAGCCGGGCAAGGTGAGCGCGATCCTGCCCCGCCGCACCGGGGGCCGAGCCACCGTCGCGGCTGCCAGGCCGTATCCATGGGTACGGACGGTGCCGGCGGGCGTCGACGCGGCCGGGTTCACGGGGGCGAAGCGCGAAGCGGACCCGTACGGCCGGATTCTGGTGGCTGATCTGGTCTGGGAGCGGTTCTACGCGCTGCCGCGGAGAGACGTCGAGCAGCGCGCCGACGGCGTCCTCGTGGCGCGCACCTCCCAGGGAGGGCGGTTGCTGGCCCGCCTGGTCGAGGCGACGGCAGGCACAGAACACACGGATGAGGAACACGCGGACACAGAACGCGCGGGCGCGGAACGCGCGGATGAGGAGCATCGGGAGGCGCCGCCGGTGGTCGCGGGCGGCGAGCCCGTCAGGAGGCCGACATGACGACCGACATCACGACCGGGACCATGCGGGCCGACGAGACCGGCCCGGCCAGGCTGGGGTTCGGTCTCCTCATGGACATGCCGTGGGGCGGCGGGTCGCTCGGCCGGCGAGGCGTCGGGTTCGTGGAGACGGACGACGGCGGGGACATCACGCCACGGGTGCGCGCCTTCGCCGAGCGCCATGGCGACGACTTCGCGTACGCCGCCTTCGCCTACCAGCCCCGCTCACGCGCGACCCCGCGAGCGGCCGACTACGGCCGCGCCTACGACCGCTTCTTCCAGGCGCTGCCCGCCGGGCTCGGCCGGGCCTTCCATCAGACCGAGTTCAACATGGGCACGCCCGAGCGCTACGATCGGCGACCCGCGGCCGAGTTCACCAACGAACTCGCGGCTCGCTACGGGTTCCGCTGGGTGGTCGAGGACCTGGGCATCTGGAACCTCCGGGGCTATCCGCTGCCGTACCCGCTGCCGCCACCGCTGACCGAGCCGGGCCTGGAGATCGCCACGCGGAACGTGGCCGAGACGGCCCACCTCCTGGAGCTGCCGCTGCACGTCGAGTTCCCCGGGTTCACCGAAGGCGGGTCGTTCGTTCTCGGGCACCTCGACGCTTTCACGTACTTCGCGCGGCTGGCCGACGACGCAGACGTGCACGTCACGCTGGACGTGGGCCACCTGCTCAGCTACCAGTGGCTGCGCGGACGGACCGGCCGCCACATGGTCGACGACATCGAGGCGCTGCCGCTCGAACGCTGCCGCGAGCTGCACCTGTCCGGCTGCCAGATCGTAAAGGGCAAGTTCCGCGACCTGCATCACGGGGTGCTGCTGGACGAGCAGCTCGAACTCACCGAGTACCTGCTGCCGCGCTGCCCCAACCTGCTCGGCGTGACCTACGAGGACCCGATGTTCCGCGACGACGGCCGGCTGGTCGAGAAGTCGCGGCGGAACTACGGCCGCCTGAAGGCGCTGGTGGGCGCGTGGCGAGACGGCACCGCCCAGCGGGATGGGGCGGCGCGATGAGCACCCCGGTCGTGCGATCCCTCGACGGCGAGCAGCTCGCCGACCTGATCATGCGGCTGCTGCTCGACAGCGGCCTGCGGGAGCGGCTCGCCGCCGACGGCGCCGCGGCCGTGGCGGCGGACGCGGGCGAGCTGGAGTGCCTGGAGACCATCGACCTTGACGAGCTCGACGCGGCCGCCCGACGGTTCCGCTCGACCATCTGGCGGCTCGGTGCGGGAGGCAGCCTCGCATCCGCGTTCCCGCGCAGCGTGTCCGCCTTGGCCGCGGATGGCATCGGCGATGCGGAGTTGCTCGACGGCTTCCTCGGGTCGCCGCGTTTCAGCAGGTTCCGGCTGATCCCGTACTCGGGGCCCGGGGTGTCGGTGGAGGAGGCGTTCGCCGCGTTCCTGCTCGACCTGACAGAGGAGCGGGTCGCTGACGCCGCGATCCTGCGGGAGACCGTGGGCCACGAGCTGATGATCGCCCTGTTCGCGGCGCTGGCGTGCGAGCAGCCGCTGTCGTTCGTCATCGAGAGCGAGGGGATCGTCGAGACCGGCCGCGGTCACGCCGCCCTGCGCCGGTACGCGCCGGCCTCCCTCGTTTCCTGGGGCGAGGCCACGCCGGACGCCGGCCAAGCAAGCGTGCCGTACGCGTACTTCGCCACGCCCGCCGGGATCACTCGCGGTGTGATCTCCCAACGTGTGGCCACGGCGTTCGCGGTCGAACCGACGGCCGAGAGCGACGCGGCACGTCGCGCGCTGTCCCGGCGCGGCCTGTGGTGACCCGGTAGGACGTACGACCTGGAGATGAGGGACAAACCCATGCACATCGTGTTGGTGGACATGCCGTGGTCGTCGATCGACGCGCCGTCGCTCTCGCTCGGCGTGCTCAAGCGCCGGGTCCTCGACGTGTTCCCGGACGCCGAGGTGGACGTCGTCCATGCCAAGCTCGACTACATCGACTGGGTGGACGAGCATGTGGGCTTCACGTTCGAGGAGTACGACACCTTCGTGAGCTCCTACTTCTCCGGTCACAGCGAGTGGATCTTCTCGGCGGCGCTGAACGAGCGGCCTCGGTGGAAGGTGGCGGAGTTCGCCGAGTTCCTCGGGGGCAGTGTGCCGGAGCCGATGCTCGCCAAGGCGACGCAACTCCATGAGCTCGCGCCGCTGTTCATCGAGGAGACCGCGGCCCGGATCGCGGCCATGACACCGGACGTGGTCGGCTTCACCGCCACCTTCGCGCAGAACGCCGCGGCCCTCGCGGCGGCGCGCGCGGTCAAGAGGCAGGCGCCGCATGCCGTCACGGTGTTCGGTGGCGCGAACTGCGAGGGTCCGCAAGGCGCGGCGATGCACCGCAATTTCCCGTTCATCGATTTCGTCGTACGTGGTGAGGGCGAGCTGGCCTTCCCGCAGTTGCTCTCCGCGATCGGCGCCGACGGCGGGGACGGGGGCGATGTCAGCGAGATCGCCGGACTGTGCTGGCGCGGGCCGAGCGGCGAGTCCGTCGTGAACGCGGTGGAGGCGCGGCCGCTACCGCCCGACGCGCTGGTCCCGCCCGACTTCGGCGACTACTTCGAACAGCACGCCAGGTCCCTCGCGGGCACCTGGGTGGAACCGCGGCTCACCGTCGAAGGCTCGCGCGGCTGCTGGTGGGGCGAGAAACACCACTGTACGTTCTGCGGACTGAACGGCTCGCTCATGCAGTTCCGCAGCAAGGACCCCGGCCGGTTCGTAGCGGAGATCCTCAGCCTCGTCGAACGGCATCGGGTCCTCGACGTGTGGGTGACCGACAACATCCTCGACATGGCGTACCTGACGTCGATGGCGCCGCGCCTCCAGGAGTCCGGCTACGACCTGCGGATCGGGTACGAGATCAAGTCGAACCTGCGCCGGGACCAGCTGGAGATCCTGCGCGCGGCCGGCATCGACTACATGCAGCCCGGAATCGAGAACCTCAGCAGCCGGGTGCTCACCCTGATGGACAAGGGAGTGACTGGCTGCCTGAACGTACGGCTGCTGCGTGACGCGGAGACCGTCGGCATCAACCTGAACTGGAACTACCTCTACGGCTTCCCGGAGGAGTCCGAGGCCGACTACGACAGCGTGATCGACCAGGTGCCCGCCCTGGTCCACCTCATGCCGCCGTCGAACGCCACCCGGCTGAAGGTCGAACGCTTCAGCCCGTACTTCGACCGGCCCGAGCTGGGTTTCGGGGAGCTCCGCCCGGCCGCGCAGTACCGGCATATCTACGATCTGCCCGAAGCCGAGCTCGCCGACCTCGTCTATGTCTTCGACTCCCCGCGCCGCGGCATCGACGCGGACTGCCTCGACCGGCTGCGCGCGGCCGTCGCCGCCTGGACGGACGCCTACCCGCGCAGCCGCCTGACCCACTGCGACCTGGGCGACCACATCGTGCTCGTCGACACCCGGCCCGGCTTCTCCTGGCACCTGCTCGACCTCACCGAACCGCTGGAGCTGACGGTGTTCCGCCTGCTCGACACGCCGCACAGCCCGGCGGCGCTCGTACGCAAGGCCGCGGCCCGGCACGACGACGTGACCGAGGAGCGGATCGACGAGCTGCTCGCGCGCTGGCGCGAACTCGGCCTCATCTTCTGCGACGCCGGCCAGGCGGTCCACGTCGCCCCGGCCGTCGCCAACCAGGACCTGATGCGGCTCGACGGCGAGAATCTCAGTCGCGGCGAACCGCTCGTACCGGCACTCTCGAAGGCTGCGGTACCAGTGGGGACACCCCGATGAGCACCGTCGCCGGGCTTCCGGCTCACGTACCGATGACACTGTGGAAGGATCGCGACCCGGCGGCCATGCGCGTCCGGGGGATGTACGCGGGCCGCGTGAACGTCACCGGCGACCCCCTCGCGACCGTGTCCCGGCTGGCGGCGGACGGCGTCCAGCTCGCCCAGCTGGACGACATGGTCGATCTGGACGACCCGGGCGGCGCGGCGGCGGTGGCCGCCCTCGCCGTCATCCGCGAGCTGACCAGCCACGGGATCGCGGTCGACTGGACCCTCCGCATGTCGGTCGGCCCGGCCGGCTGGCGGCCGCTCAGTCACCTGCACCCTCCGGCGGCCGTGTACGCGGGGTCCGCCGGGGACGGCATCGCGGCCGAGTGGCGCGACACCTTCCACATCGCGAAGTGCGGCTACCGGCTCGGTCCCGGCTTCATCGAGATCCGCGACCGCCGGACGGGCTCGTTCAGGCGCCTCGTCATTCGCAACCCGAACCGCGAGGAGGCGATCGCGCCGCTGCTGCGGGGCATACGGGCGGCGAGCCTGGCGCCGGCGGTGACGGAGCGGTATCTGCGGGCGGACCTGCTGCATCAGGTGGGGCGGTACGTGTGGTGGACGCCGTACCGGATCAGACGCTGGCCGCTCAGCTCGACGATCCCCTAACGGGCCTTTAGCGGCCCTTTGCGGCCGTTAGCGGTCGGCGCCCGCCCATGCCTCGTTTCCATCTTGGGCGCTGTCCCGCTCGAACATCTCCAGCCACCGTTCGGTGACCGCACCCGCCTGGCGCTTGATGCCGGGCTCGGGGAGGGATTCGGGCGGATCGACGCCCAGGTGCCGCAGGCAGCCGAGGACGGTTCCCGGGTAGTCGGCGAGCATGTCCTCGTAGTAGACGACGTGCGGGACGCGTTCGCGGCGGTCGAAATACTGCTGCCACGCCCTCGTCTCGTCGTCGAGGTGTTGCAGGTGGCGGCGGATCTCGGCGTAGTCGTAGTGGGGCTCGGACTGCGCCCGACTGGTCGACAGGTAGATCCCGTCCACGATCCAGACGCCGGTCTGCTTCGCCAGGACGTACGAGATGGCCTGCCGGATCCGGTCCCTGCGCCTTAGCCAGATGTATTGAGGCGACATGAGAAGCTCGTCCAGATCGACTTCGAGTCCCTGTAGGTGCTCGCCATGCACCTTGATGCCGAAAACCCCGTTCGGACTGGTCCGGCAGGTCATTAACCGACCGACATAGCCTTTCACCCGCCCTTCCGGATCGGCGGTGTCGAATCCCCAGCGCTCGAAATAGTCGAGAACATGGGTGTCCGCGAGATATCCGTCGGCGAAACCGGCCCGCCCGGTGTGCCAGAGCGTACGGACGAGCATATTGCTGCCGGAACGCGGCGCCGCGGCCAGGACATAGCGGGTCGGCGGGAGTCCAGCGAACGGCGGGAAGTCGAATTCCGGGCTGTTGGTCCGGAAAAAAGGGGCCACAGTGCATACCTACCACCGCACCAGGCGATCAGTCAGGACACGGGCGCCGAACGATATCTAGCCACGACCCGCTGCGCTGCGGTCTGGTGGGGTGTCGTCGCGGGAGGCGAAGGTCAGCGCGACGGCGCGGGCCAGCTTACGGCACCGGCGTTCGACATCGCGGTCGATCCCGAGCGCCCGTATGTGGTGCATGTGCAGGAATGACGCCACCACCGACGATTCGGTCAGATGCGGGGCGCCGACTGGAAGGCGGTCCATGTAGGCGGCCACGGCTCGCCGCCGGTGCTCCCATGCCCTGACGATCCGCGAGCCGCCGGGGAGAGCCGCGAGCGTCGCCCGGTCCCCGCCCGGGTCCGCCAGGCCGACCGCTTGGCGGACGACCTCGCGGTCATTCGGGGCAGCGTGCCCGGCCGGAGGGTGGTCGATCTGCCAACGCGCCCCCGCCGCCCGGCCTCTCATCAGGGCGGCCGTCAGATCGACCAGGCTCGCCGCAGTGAGCGCGTGCGGGTGTACGTGGCGAGCCGCCGACAGGGCCGTGAGCTGGGCGACCACCGCGGCGGAGTCGGCCGCGAAGACGGCCTCCGCCCCGGCCATGACCTCTCCCGACCCATATCGTGCGGTTTCCGGGTGGTACGTAGCCAAGACCAGGTCACCCACGAGGCCACGACCACGCAACTCGGCGGCCCACGCCCCGACCCGGGCGGCGGACGGGCCGTAGTCGTGCTCGCCGACCAGGTGCAACCGCAGCCGTAAGTGCGGACGAGGGTCGCGGTAACGCACGAACCACCACATCGGCGGCTCGTCCCAGGTCTCACGCAGGTCGGGCAGGTGCCTGGTGAGGATCGTGTCGACCACACCGGGATCCCCGTACAGCTTGGCGTACAGGACACGCGCCCCAGGTAGAACCCCGTCCTCACGCCCGACCAGCGGCAGCGGCCCCGGCACCGTCACGGCGGCGGGAGCACGGGCGGGCGGCGCGGTGGCGGCCATCGAGATGACGACCTCATGCGCGCGGCGGCCGAACCAGCCGTGGTCCGCCGGTCCCGTCGCCTCCGACACGACGACGGCCTCGCCGGCGCCGTCCAGGTGGGCGCGGAGCAGCGCCAGGCTCATGGGCTCGTCCAGATCCAGGCGCAGCCGGCGATCCGCCGTACCCACGGACACGACGGCGGGCAGCCGCAGGCGGGCGCGCAGTGCTGTCATGGCCCGCACCCACTCCGGCCACGGGGTGTCCGGCCCGGGCAGGACGTCGGTGGAGATGCGCCATCGGGCGGGCGCGAGCACGCTGCGGCCGTAGCGGATTCGCGGCAGGAACGGCAGACACGCCGCCGCCCCCCAGGAGAAGGGTGACACCACAGCTGCCCGAGCACGCGGGATCTCGAACAGCAGGCGCGCGATCGGCGGCATCGCATGCCGCGCCACGGCACTGCTCAGCACCGGCTCCACCAACTGCCGCCGCGACGGCGACAGCAGGTACATGCGGTCGTTGTCCGCCGTGACCGCCAGATCCCGCCAGGAGATCCGCCCGTCCGGACTGGCACGGTGCTCGGCCAAGGAGATCAGGTTTGGCAGCAGGAGCGGGGTGCGGGCGACGTCCTGGGCGCGCGGGTGCCGAGCCGGGAACGACAACTGCACGGGCACGGCACCATCCACCGCGACGGGTAACCGACCGTAGAGACCGACCATCCGTCTCCGGTCACTGTCCTGCCAGCCACTGTCCTGTGGGTCGCGGTCGCGTGGGAGGCCATCCTGCCGGTCGCCGTCCTGCCCGTCGCCGTCCCGCAGGAGGTCGGTGAAGCGGCCCGCCAGGCCGGCCGCCGTGCCGTCGACGGCGAGGACCGTCATGGTGAAGGCTCCGGCGGCCAGCGCGTCGGCGGTGGGCGCGCAGACTTCGGCGACCAGCTCCATGTACGGGACCGGTCGCGCCCCGTCCATCCCGTCCGCCGCCAGAGCCTCGATCGCGGCGTCGTCCAGCACGATCTCCCGCGCGCCGTCCAGGGCCGCCTGCTGCGCCAGGGCGAGCAGGCGCTGATCCCTGCGCGACAGAAGCGCGGGGACGGCCGGCCCGTCGTAATGGCCAGGAAACCCCAACCCCGCCGTGGGATCGACGAGTTGCTCGATCGGTACGACGCCGCCGACCCCGTACCGGTCCAGGAACATGACGTGGTACTCCCGCCAGGCCGGATGCCCGGACGGGTCCGGCGTCAGCCGCCATAACGCCCCGGCGGCGGACTCGGCATCGGCAGCCACCTCCCGAGGAAGTACCGCGGTGCCGCCCAGCCGCAGGTCAACCGCGAGCGGCTGAGCGACCTCGACCGGCACCACGTCCCGCATCCGCTCCCCGACCGCTCGCCTGGCCCGTACGGCAGCCTCAACGGTCACGCGGTCGGCCGCCCGCAGCCCCACGTGGATCGCCCGCAGTTCCCGAACCAACCCGGCAACCTCCAACTCCCGGCCCAGCGAGCCAACCTCGGACGCCCGGCCCAGCGGGGCGGCCTCTTGTACCTGATCCTGCGAGACGGCCTCTACCTGGTCCTGCGGGACGCTCTCTTGCGCCTGATCCTGCGGGACCTCTTGTGCCTGGTCCTGTGGGTCGGCCTTTCGTACCTGGCCCTGCGGGGTGGCGTCGCCGGGCGAGTTCGCAGCCACGTCCCGTAACCGGTCGAGCACGTACGCGAGCCCGTCGACGCTGGTCGAAGGAGGACGCAGGCTGGTGATCAGCACCCCACACGTGACCAGCTCCGCGACCATCGCCTCGATCGCCGGGACCCTGGCATCGGGGAACGCGGCGGCCAGCCCGTCGACCAGATCACCGGCCCGAACGGGTGCCTGCGCCAGCTCCATGACCGTGCGGACGGCCGCGCTGTGCCGTACCGACGCCTCCGTCAGTTCGCTTCGAGCCGGATCGCCCGCGTGCGGCTGCCAGGGCACCACGAGGCGTTCCCCCCGTACGAATGCGAGATCGTTCACCATGACCGGGAGGCGATGCCGCAGCTCCGGGTCCGATTCCAGCCGGGCGATCACCGCGGCCAGCCACACGCCGTCCGCGGTCGTCCGCGTACGCGGGACTCCGGCCTCATACTCCGGTGCCGCGCCGAAGCGGAGCGGGGCCACGCCCGCGAACGTCCCGAACGGCGTGGCTCGGCCGCGCATCCGCACCAGATACCGGGCCAGTGACAGCGCCATACGCCGGAGGCGACCGGGGCGGGGCCGACGGCCCGCGCAGACTGCCTCGATCTGGGCCGCCAGAACCGGACTGGCCAGCGAGACAGCCGCTGCCACGGGTTCCCGCGCCCAGACCTGGACGAGCCACTCGCACCACCGCTCAACGGCGGCCTCGTCATCCAGCTCGCGCGACAGCGGGCCATGCGGCTCGGGCCATGGCGCCACATCCGGCTCGGGGCGCGGCGCGACATATGGCTGAGGGGGCGGTGGGACATCCGGCTCGGGCCATGGAGGGAGATCCAATTCAGTCCCATGCGCGGTGGCGCGGATCAGCGCCGTATCAAAGTGCCGGTACGGCTGCGAACGCTGCACGCTCACGCTGAGGCCTCCCACATTGCGCGCCTGACCCGGCGGCGGTGGCCGTCCAGCTGCCGCCGGGACGGCTCGGCGGGCCCGTCACCCCCGAGTGTCGCACGCGGGTCGCGACCGTTCCGTACCGCGAAGACGATCAACCACGAGCTCAGGGCCTGCTCCACCGGCTGCCGAAAATCTGTAGTGGCTGCGGTAGACATTCGCGATGACGGAAGCTAGAGTTTCTGACATCGCAAGGAACGGATCCAACCGGGCAGAACACGAAGACCCCAGCATCACGACGAACCGCCCGGATGAGTTTGACGAAATACCAGGTGATGGCAGCAGGTCGGACTGACGGGGCCAGCGCAGTGGCAAGGGGCCCTGGCCGTGGACGTGCTGCCACACGAGAAGTAGGAAAAGAAGTTCGAGTAAGAGAAGGGAGTGTTGAACGCCATCGGGATCGCCCGCTGCCGGCTGATCACTCGCCGCTCGGGTACCGGAGTTCCACAGATGGGAAGGTGGTACACGGTCACGCATCCGCGATCCCCGCGTCATGGCCGTCCACTACGGCTGATGCGGACGACAGTAGGCCGGCCAGATGGCCGGTAGATGGTGTTGAACCTCTTCGGGGCCCCGGCGCAATACGCGCCGGGGCCCCCTGACGCATGCGGAAGGCATTTATGGATCAAACACCTCCAGCACGTAGCGACCCCACACTCGCACCCAGCAAAGCCAATGACCGGTTCGACGATGAGGACTACCCCGGCTACAGCATGGGCGCGGCCGCGGAGATGCTCGGCGTCACCGCCGCCTTCCTACGTGCGTTGGGCGCCGCCAAACTGATCGAGCCGCAACGCTCCAGCGGTGGCCACCGTCGCTACTCCCGCTACCAACTACGTCTGGCGGCCAGGGCCCGCGAGCTCGTCGACCAGGGCACCGCCCTCGAAGCCGCCTGCCGCATCGTCATCTTGGAAGACCAGCTCGCCGAAGCGCTGCGGATGAACCGTGCCCGGGAGCGTTCGGACGAAGGCTGACGCCTGACGACGGTGATCACGCCTTGAGGGCTTCGTCAGGGGATCTCACCGGTGCGCAGGCGCAAGAGGTAGCCGGTGATGTGGTCGTGGGCGGCGGTGACGGCGCGGGTGGCCAGGTTGTCGATTTCCTGCGGTGGCCGGGCGTCTCTTGGGACCAGCGTGGCGTAGCCGTGCGCCATGGACAGATGAACGTAGACGAAGTCCGTCGTCTCGGCCCAGGAGACGTCGTCGGGCAGGGCGGACGAGGTCAGGGCCATGAGGGTGTCCATGAGGCGGCGGCCCTGCTCCTGAACGGTCTGTTTGTAGGGGGCGCCGAAGTCGTACGAGTAGACGAGGTCGACGCCGGCGCGATGGTCCAGGGCATAGCGGGTGTACGCGCCCGCGGTGGCGGCCAGCCGGTCGACCGGATCGGGCCCCGCCTGCTCGGCCGCCTGGGCCAGGAGGTCGGCGATGTCGGCGACGATGGCGGCCGCGCAGGCGGCCAGCAGAGCCTCGCGATCGGGAAAGTGGCGGTAGGGCGCCGCCGACGACACACCCGCGCGGGCGGCGACCTTGGACACGGAGAAACCCGCCACGCCGATCTCGGCCAGGAGTGCGATGCCCTCGCGGATCAAACCGGCGCGCAGGTCGCCGTGGTGGTAACCGCGTTGCGGTGTCGTTGGACTGCTCACGGCGAACGATTGTCCCCTCTTCCAGATGTTAGAGTACTCTTACTTTATGTAAGAGCCTTCTAACATTCGGAACAGAGGCGCATCATGCAGCAGCGAAATCTCGGACAACAGGGCCTGACGGTGTCGGCTCTGGGATACGGCGCGATGGGGATCTCCCTGGCGTACGGACCCTCGAACAAGGAGGAGGGGGCCGCGACGATCCGCCGGGCCCACGAGCTGGGAGTGACGTTCTTCGACACGGCCGAGCTCTACGGACAGGGCGAGAACGAGCGGATCGTCGGGGCCGCGCTCGCACCGGTGCGGGACGAGGTGGTCATCGCGACGAAGTTCGGGTTCGACTTCACCGGCACCCGGGAGGGCGGCGTCGACAGCCGTCCCGAGCACATCCGCGAGGTCGTCGACAACAGCCTGCGCTACCTCGGTGTCGACGTCATCGACGTGCTCTACCAGCACCGCGTCGACCCCAGTGTGCCGATCGAGGAGGTGGCCGGGACGGTCAAGGAGTTCGTCGAGGCCGGGAAGGTCCGCTACTTCGGCCTGAGCGAGGCGGGCGCCAACACCATCCGCCGCGCGCACGCCGTACATCCCGTGTCGGTTCTGCAGACCGAGTACAGCCTGTTCGAGCGCGAGGTGGAGTCCCTCTTCCCCGTCCTGCGCGAGCTCGGGATCGGGTTCGTCCCCTACTCGCCGCTCGGCCGGGGCTTCCTCACCGGCCAGGCCAAGCCCGGCGCCGAGTACGACGCCACCGACATGCGAGTCTGGGACGCCCGCTTCCAGCCCGGCAACTACGAGAAGAACGTGGCGGCCACCGACCAGCTCGCCGACCTGGCCGCTACCAAGGGCGCCACGGTCGCCCAGCTCGCCCTGGCCTGGCTCCTCGCCCAGGGCGACGACATCGTCCCCATCCCGGGCACCCGCGACCCCAAGCGCCTGGCGGAGAACGTCGCCGCCGCCGACCTCACCCTCGACGACACCGATCTGAAGCGCATCGCCGACATCCTCCCGACCGGCGGCTTCGGCGCCCGCTATCCCGACCAGCACCTCCCCACCTGGGACTGACCCCGCGCGAGTACGCTACTTCCGGCCCAGTGTGTCATGACGCGCTGGGCATGGTCGGATACGTACAGTAGTCGTCATGAATGCCGTTGATCTCGCACGCTGGCAGTTCGGGGTCACTACGGTGTACCACTTCCTGTTCGTGCCCGTCACGATAGGGATGTCACTGCTGGTGGCGATCCTGAACACGGCCTGGGTGTGGACCGGCAAGGCGGCCTACCTTCGCGCCACCAAGTTCTTCGGGACGCTCTTCCTGATCAACTTCGCCATGGGCGTGGTGACGGGGATTGTGCAGGAATTCCAGTTCGGGATGAACTGGAGTAGCTATTCAAGGTTCGTCGGCGACATCTTCGGGGCGCCGCTCGCGCTGGAGGCGCTGCTGGCGTTCTTTCTGGAGTCGACGTTTCTGGGGCTGTGGCTCTTCGGTTGGGAGCGGCTGCCGCAGAAGGTGCATCTCGCGTGTATCTGGATTGTCGCGTTCGGCACGGTGCTGTCCGCCTACTTCATTCTGGCCGCCAACTCGTTCATGCAGTGGCCGGTGGGCTTCCGGCTCGACGGGCGGGCTGAGCTGGTCGACTTCGGGGCCGTGTTGAGCAACAAGGTGCTGCTGGTCACCTTTCCGCACACGATCTTCGGGTGCTGGCTGGCCGGTGGGGTGATCTTCATGGCGGTTTCCGCCTGGCATCTGGCTAGAAAGCGGGATATTGACGTCTTTCGTCCGTCGCTTCGGCTGGGCATCGTGGCGGTGCTGCTGGGCGCGCTCGGCACCCTCGTGTCCGGTGACCTGCTCGGCAAGATCATGACGCAGACCCAGCCGATGAAGATGGCCGCCGCCGAGGCGCTTTACGAGACGCGGCAGCCCGCACCGTTCTCCCTGTTCACCATCGGGACGCTGGACGGCACCAAGCCGATCTACCAGCTGGAGATCCCGGGACTGCTGTCCCAACTGGCCACCGGCTCGTTCAGCGGCAAGGTCGAGGGCGTCAACAACGTCCAGGCGGACTACGAGCGCAGGTTCGGACCGGGCGACTACCGTCCCTACATCCCGGTCGCCTACTGGGGTTTCCGGCTGATGATCGGCTTCGGCATGCTCGCCGCGCTGGTGGCGCTTCTCCTGCTCTGGATGACCCGTGGACGACGGATCCACGGCAAGGACTGGGCCTGGAAGGCCGCCGTCTGGTCGGTCGTGCTGCCCTTCCTCGCGAACAGCTTCGGGTGGATCTTCACCGAGATGGCCAGGCAGCCGTGGATCGTCTTCAGCCAGATGAAGACCGCGCGTGGCGTCTCACCGAGCGTCGGCGCGGGGACCGTACTCACCTCGCTGATCGTCTTCACCGCCCTGTACGGCGCGCTGGCCCTGGTGGAGGTCGGCCTCATGATCAAGTACGGCAGAGCGGCCCCGCCGCCCGCCGACGGTGCCGAGCCGCAGGACGGCGGCGAGACGTCCTTCGCCTACTAGGGGGATCGGGTAGTGGAGCTCACCGAGATCTGGTTCGTGGCGATCACCATCCTGTGGGTCGGCTACTTCGTCCTGGAGGGGTTTGACTTCGGCGTCGGCATGCTGCTGCACGTCATGGCGCGGAACGACGCCGAACGCGAGGCGATGCTCGACACGATCGGCCCCGTCTGGGACGGCAACGAGGTGTGGCTGATCACCGCCGGCGCCGCCACGTTCGCCGCCTTCCCCGAGTGGTACGCCTCGCTGTTCAGCGGGTTCTACGTCCCGCTGCTGCTCATCCTGCTGACACTGATCGTGCGCGGGGTGGCCATCGAGTATCGCGGCAAGCGGAGCTCCGTGACGTGGCGGCGGTGGTGCGACGCGGGCATCGCGATCGGCTCGTTCGTGCCCGCGCTGCTGTGGGGGGTCGCGTTCGCGAACATCGTGCGGGGCGTGAAGCTCAATTCCCATCACGACTACGTCGGTACGGTCGGGGATCTGCTCAACCCGTACGCGCTGCTCGGCGGGCTGACCACGCTGTTTCTGTTCGTCACGCACGGCGCCGTCTTCGTGGCGTTGAAGACCAGCGGCGAGATCAGCAGGCGCGCGACCACGCTGGCGCTGCGGAGCGGCGGCGTCGCGGCCGTGCTCGCGGTGACCTTCCTGGTCTGGACGCAGTTCCACGGCGGCGGGCCCGGCACGGTGATCCTGGCCGCTTTCGCCGCTCTTTCCTTCGTAGCCGCGCTCGGGGCCGTCGCCATGGGCCGTCAGGGGTGGGCGTTCCTGCTGTCTGCCGTCGCTGTCGGTGTGACCGTGATCTGCCTGTTCGCGGTCCTTTATCCCAATGTCCTGCCTTCGACAGTCAACCCGGCCTACAGCCTGACCCTCCAGAACGCGGCCTCGACGCCGAAGACGCTCGGCCTCATGACCAGGATCGCGGCGATTTTCCTGCCGCTGGTCGTGCTCTACCAGAGCTGGACCTATTGGGTTTTCCGCCACCGAATCAGCGCCGGTTGAGGCCTTTTCTCTGCGCCAGTACGACCATTTGTATACATTGTCGCCCCTAAAAGGAAACGAAACTCCAACCTCCTGTAAAACGCGATTGCCAGCCTTTCTTTCGGGGCACTGAGAATCGAGAGCCGAGGAAAGGATCATCCATGACACTCGCTCTCGGCACGTCTCTCCAGGAACGCGACGAAGCCGGCCTCGCGCTGGCGGAGGACGCCGAGCGGATCGCCCGCGCGTGTCATGCCGTGGCCCTGCGCTTCCATCGGGGCGGTCGGCTGCTGAGTTTCGGCACCGGTCAGTCGGCGGCCGACGCGGCGCATCTCGCGGTGGAGTTCGTCCATCCGGTGATCGTGGGGAAGCGCGCCCTGCCGGCCTTGTCGCTGGCCAATGACGCGTCGGCGATGAGCGGGCTCGCCCGCGTGGGAGTGTTCGCGACCCAGCTGCGGCTGCTCGGACGCGCCGGGGACATCGCGGTGGGCATCACGATCGACGACGACTGTGACGAGGTGGCGGCGGGGCTCGCCGTGGCGCGTGAAATGGGCATGACGACGCTGGCGCTGACCAAGGCGGGCGGGCTCGACAGCGCGGTGGTGGATCACCTTCTCACGGCACGCAGCCCTGATCCGCGGATCGCCCGCGAGCTCCATATGACGACATATCACGTGCTGTGGGAGTTGGTGCATGTGTTCTTGAACGACCCTCTGCTCACGGCGACGGAGGTCTCCCGATGACCTCGCCGGAAGATCCGGACCGATCGAGTTCGGTGAATTCGCCAGGCGGTTCGGACCGGTCGAGTCCGATGACCTCGCCGGGAGGTTCGGACCCGTCGAGTCCGATGAATTCGCCAGGCGGTTCGGGCCGGTCGAGTTCGGAGTGTCCCGATGAGGTTTGTGTGACCTGCTCGGACACGGCCGTGCCCGTTCGGATCGTCGCCCTGCTGCCCGGCCACCTCGCGCTGGCCGAAACCGCCGTCGGTGCGGAGGAGATCAGCGTGCGGCTGGTCGACGCGCGGGCCGGCGACGTGGTCCTGGTGCACGCGAAAGAGGCCATCGTGGTGCTGGAGAGAACAGCGCCGGAAAGAGCGGTGCCGGAGTGAGCGGTGCTGGAAAGAGCGGTGCCGGAGTGAGCGGCTCTGGGGAGAAGGCTGTGAGCGACGCGCTCTATCCCTTCCTGTCCTCTGCGGCGGGCGATGTCGACTCGCTGCTGGCCACGGTGACCCGTTCCACGGCGGAGAAGGCCAGGGAGATCGTCGCGCTGCGGCGGGAAGTGCTCACCCTGCTCGGCCCCCGGATCGCCGCGTGCGCCGGGGCGCTCGCCGCGGCATTTTCCAGCGGCGGTCGACTCTTCACCTTCGGGAACGGGGGCAGCAGCACCGACGCGCAGGCCGTGGCCCACCTGTTCCTCGCTCCCGGCCTCGGACACAGAGGGCTGCCGGCGATGTCGCTGACGGCCGATGTCGCGCTGCTGACCGCGCTCACCAACGACATCGGCTTCGACGCGGTCTTCGCCCGGCAGCTCGCCGCCCTGGGCACCGGTACGGACATCGCGATGGGCATCTCGACGAGCGGCGGCTCGCTGAACGTCGTGCGCGGGCTCCAGGAGGCCAAGCGCCTCGGCATGGTGACGGTCGGGCTCGCGGGCTCGGGAGGCGGCCAGCTGGCCGAGTGCGGTGCCGTAGATCATCTGTTGGTCATCCCGTCCTCATCCGTACATCGGATCCAGGAGGCGCAGACCACCGTGTGCCATGTGCTGTGGGAGTCGGTTCGGCGGGCGCTGGACGAGGCGGACTGACCGTTGGACCCGAGCGTGCGCTCCCGGATCCGGGTCGAGGGCATCGTCCAGGGCGTGGGGTTCCGGCCGTTCGTCCACGGCCTGGCCGTCCAGTACGGCCTGTCGGGCACGGTCGGCAACGACGGCTTCGGGGTGTTCATCGAGGTCGAGGGCCCAGCGGGGGCGGTGAACGCGCTGGTCGAGGCGGTCCGATGGAACGCGCCCGCGCTGGCGGTCGTGGACCGGGTGAGCGTGGAGTCGGTGCCGCCCACGGGCGCCCGCGGCTTTCGCATCGTCCCGAGCAAGACGGGCGGATCAAGGGAGACGGGCAGACCGAGCGAGACGGGTAGACCAAGCGGGACGTGCGTACCGAGCGAGATGAGCGTCCACAACGAGACCGGCGGACCAGGCGTGATCGGCGGTGTCCCGCGCGCGCATGTGTCGCCGGACGCGGCGACCTGTGACGACTGCCTGGCCGAGCTGTTCGACCCGGCCGACCGCCGCTACCGCTACCCCTTCGTCAACTGCACCAACTGCGGCCCCAGGTTCACGATCATCACGGCCATCCCGTATGACCGCGCCGCGACCACCATGCGGACCTTCGCCATGTGTACGGCATGCGCGGCGGAGTATCGCGATCCCCGCGATCGTCGCTTCCACGCCCAGCCGGTCTGCTGCCCCGCCTGCGGTCCCACCCTCGTCCTGCACACCTCCGACGGCACGATGGTCGCGGGCGATCCGGTGTCCGAGGCGGCGGCGCTGCTCCGCGGTGGTTCCATCCTCGCGGTGAAGGGACTCGGCGGCCATCACCTCGCCGTGGACGCCACCGACGAGGACGCGGTCGCGGCGCTGCGGGCCCGCAAACACCGTGGCGACAAGGCGTTCGCCGTGATGGCGCCGGACCTGGCCACCGTACGCGAGCTGTGTGAGCTGGACGGTGAGGCGAGCGGGGTGGTAGCCGCCCTCACCGGCGCGCGTCGCCCGATCGTGCTGCTGCCACGACGCCCCGGCTCGCCCATCGCCGTCTCGGTGGCGCCCGGCAACCGGGACATCGGCGTGCTCCTGCCGTACACGCCCCTGCACCACTTGCTGGCCCGCGAACTGGGCCGCCCCTTCGTACTGACCAGCGGGAATCTGTCGGGCGAGCCCATCGCGCACCGCGACGAGGACGCGCGGCGGCTGGCCGCCGACGCCTTCCTCACCCACGATCGGCCGATTCACGCGGGCCTTGACGACTCGGTGGTCCGGGTCTTCCGCGACACGGAGGTTCCGGTACGGCGAGCCCGTGGGCACGCTCCCGCGCCGCTCGCGCTGCCGTGGACGTTCCCCCGCCCGGTTCTCGCCTGCGGAGCGCAGCTCAAGAGCACCTTCTGCCTGGCGACGGGCAGCCATGCGTTCGTCTCCCAGCACCTGGGCGACCTGGAGAACTACGCGACGATGCAGGCCTTCGCCGGCGGCGTCGCCCACTTCCGGCGGCTGTTCGGGATCGAGCCGGAGGTGGTGGCGCACGACCTCCACCCGGAATACCTGTCCACCAAGTACGCCCTCACCCTCGACGGCGTCCAGCCGCTCGGCGTACAGCACCACCACGCCCACATCGCCTCCTGCCTGGCCGACAACGGCGAGAGCGGCCCGGTCGTCGGCGTGGCTCTCGACGGCACGGGGTACGGCACGGACGGCACGATCTGGGGCGGCGAGCTGCTCGTGGCCGACCTGGCGGGCTTCGAGCGGGCCGGACACCTGGAGCCGGTGCCGATGCCCGGCGGCGTGACGGCGATCCGGCAGCCCTGGCGGATGGCCGCGGCCTTCCTGCACAGCGCGTACGGCCCCGAGAACTTCGACGACCTCGACGTGGTCCGCCGCAACCAGGACCGGTGGCCGGCCGTGGCGGCGCTCGTGGCGAACGGCCCGGCGCAACGGGTGACGTCGAGCGCCGGGCGGCTGTTCGACGCGGTGTCCGCACTCCTCGGGATCCGGGACACGGTCACCTACGACGGACAGGCGGCGGTGGAGCTGGAGCAGCGGGCGGACCCGGGCGTCCACGGCGGCTATCCGGTCGACGTCGCCGGAACGGTCATCCGCAGCACCGACCTGATCCGCGCGGTCGTCGGCGACCTTCGCCGGGGCGAGGCGTCAGAGGTGATCGCGGCGCGCTTCCACCACGGGCTGGCCGAGGCGGTGGTGACGGCCACGACGCGGGTCGCGGCCGCCAATGGGCTGGAGGTGGCGGCGTTGTCCGGCGGGGTGTTCTGCAACACCCTCCTCCTCGGCGCCGTGGTCGACGGGCTGCGCCGCCACGGCCTGCGCGTCCTGCTGCACCGGCGCGTGCCTTGCAACGACGGCGGCATCAGCCTCGGGCAGGCCGTGGTGGCAGGGGCTCAGGACCGAGCGACCCGCTGAACACGGCACGGTGGCGGGAGTTCAGCACCGAGCGACCCGTTGAACGGGTCGCCGGGCGTCAGCAGATGCGCGGCAGCGGGTCGCCGACCAGCAGGTCCACGATGCGAGTGCCGCCGAAGGCGGTCCTCAGCAGCACCAGGCCGGGCGGGTCCTCCCCGACCCACCCGATGATCGCGGCCCCGGCACCGACCGGATGGCCGCGCATGATGTCGACCGCCCGCTCGGCGTGCTCGCCGTCGACGACGGCGACCAGCCGCCCTTCGCAGGCGACGTACAGCGGGTCGATCCCGAGCAATTCGCACATCCCGGTGACCGCGGGCTGGACCGGTACGGACTCCTCGTCCATCACCACGGAGACGCCCGAGGCGCTCGCCACCTCGTTCAGCACAGTGGCCACCCCGCCACGGGTGGCGTCCCGCAACGTTCGCACCTGGGTGGGGAGGGCGTCCAGCAGCTCGGCCACCAGGCCGTTCAACGGGGCGGTGTCCGAGACCGTGTCCGCCTCGATGCCGAGCTCGCCACGGGCCAGCATGATGGCGACGCCGTGCTCGCCGATCGGCCCGGACACGATGACCGCGTCGCCGGGCCGGGCGGCGGAGATGGACGGCGTGGCCGGGCGTTCGACGATGCCGACCCCGGCGGTGGTGATGTAGCAGCCGTCGGCCTTGCCCCGCTGGACGACCTTGGTGTCGCCGGTGACGATCGTGACGCCCGCCGCCTCCGCCGCGGCCGCCATCGAGGCGACGATCCGCCGCAGGTCGCCGACCGGGAATCCCTCTTCGAGGATGAACCCGGCGGACAGGTACAGCGGACGGGCCCCGCACACCGCGAGGTCGTTCACAGTGCCGTTGACCGCCAGGTCGCCGATGTCGCCGCCGGGGAAGAACAGCGGGGAGACCACGAACGCGTCGGTGGTGAACACCGCGCGGGAGCCGCCCAGCGCCAGCGTGGCCCCGTCCTCCAGCGGGGCGAGCAGCGGATTGCGGAACGCCTCCAGGAAGACCGCGTCGATCAGGGTCCGGGTCGCCTTGCCGCCGGAGCCGTGGGCCAGGGTGATGCGTTCCTCCCGGACCACCGCGCGGCGGCGCCGTACGCGCTCGATCCGGTCGAGGACCTGCTTCTCGGTGGTCATGCCCGGGTCGCCTCCCGCACTCGTTCCCGGCTGAACCGGCCGAAGTTGTAGTACGCCGCGCACGCTCCCTCCGACGAGACCATGCAGGTCCCGATCGGCGTCTCCGGGGTGCACGCGGTGCCGAACACCTTGCACTCCCACGGCTTGAGCACTCCCTTGAGCACCTCGCCGCACTGGCAGGCCATGGGGTCGGCGATGCGCGTACCGGGGATGTCGAAGATCCGCTCCGCGTCGAAGGCGGCGTACTCCTCGGCCATCCCCAACGCCGAGTGCGAGATGAAGCCGAGCCCACGCCACTCGAAGTGCGGGCGCACGCGCATCACCGTCCCGATCGCCTCCATGGCGACCCGGTTGCCCTCCCACGGGACCACCCGCGCGTACTGGTTCTCCACCTCGCCACGGCCCTCGGCCAGCTGGCCGAGCAGCAGGTCGACGGCGTGGAGGATGTCGAGCGGCTCGAACCCGGCGACCACGAACGGCTGCCGGTAGTCGCGCGCGATGAACTCGTACGGCCGGCAGCCGATGATCGTCGAGACGTGGCCGGGACCGATGAAGCCGTCGAGCCGCAGGTCGGGCGAGTCGAGGATCGCCTTGACGGCCGGGATGATCAGGACGTGGTTGCAGAAGACGGAGAAGTTGTCGATGCCCTCCTCGGCCGCCCGCAGCACGGTCACCGCCGTCGACGGCGCCGTGGTCTCGAAGCCGATCGCCATGAACACGACCCGCCGGTCCGGATTGTCCCGGGCGATCTTGAGCGCGTCGAGAGGTGAGTAGACCATCCGGATGTCGGCGCCCTGGGCCTTGGCGTCGAGGAACGTGGCCGCTCCCCCGGGCACCCGCATCATGTCGCCGAACGACGTCATGATCACATCGGGCTGCCGGGCGATGTGGACGGCGTCGTCCACCCGGCCCATGGGGATGACGCAGACGGGACAGCCCGGCCCGTGCACGAGCGTCACGGCCTCCGGCAAATAGTCCTCGATGCCGTGCTTGTAGATGGTGTGCGTGTGTCCGCCGCACACCTCCATGAACTTGTACCGGCGTCCCGGCTCGCACCGGGCGGCTATCCGCGCGGCCAGCGCCCGGGCCGCGTCGGCGTCGCGGAACTCATCGACGAAGCGCATCGCGCTCCTTGCGTAGGAGGGTCATGAGATGTCCGATTCCTTGAGCGCGTCGATCTCGTCGGTGTACGCCTGCCCGAGGCCGTGCAGCATGTCCATCACGGCCTTGGCCTCGGACTCGGAGATCTTCGACAGGGCGAATCCCACGTGGACGAGCACCCAGTCGCCGGGCTTGAGGTGGTCGTCGGCGAGCAGTCCCATGTTGATGCGGCGGCGTACCCCGCTGACGTCCACCATGGCGAGGTCGGTGTGCTCCTCGACGTCCCCCACCAGCTCACTGGGGATCCCGAGACACATCGGCTTCCTCCTTGAACTGCACCGATTCCAGGACCAGCTCGTCGCCGCCGCTGACGTCCACGTCGTCGTCGCCGCACCGCGCGCAGACCGCGAGCACGTCGACGGACTCCGACTGGTGACCGCAGGCCCCGCAGTCCACGGTGACGGGCGTGACGACGAGGTCGAGCGCCGCCCCTTCGGCGGCGCTGCCCTCGGCGGCGAGCGCGAAGGCATGGTCGAACGCCTCGCCCACGACGGCGTGGCGGGCGCCGATCCGGACCCGCAGCCCGGTGACCCGCCGGCCGTCCGCCTGCTGCCGGACCAGGTCGACCAGGCCCTCGCACATTCCTAGCTCATGCATGAAGTGCCTACATCCTTCTCATGTTCAGGTAGCGCTTGATCTCCGGCCATTGCGCGGCGATCATCGCGACGGCCGCGCACAGCGTCACCAGAGCCACCACAGGCCCCTTTCTCATCCGTTTCCACCTCCTCGGTTTTCGGTAACCCCGGTCCATCGATGGCTTCGATCAAGTCTCGACAAGGGATCGGACCGTCTTGAGTGCCGGACCGAGGGCGGCGCGTACCGGCTCGCTCAGCTCGACCAGCACGTCTTCGTCCGGCCCCCCGGTCATCACGGTCGCCGGTTCGCAGGCGACGACGAGCACCCGGGGCGGTATCCGGCCCAGCTCGGCGGCCAGCCGGAGCACGCGTACCGGATCCATGCCGTGGGTCTCCATGGGTACGCCCGCCTCCGGCTCGGCCGGTTCGAGTACGGTCAGCGTCCCGGGAGCCTCCCCACGGGGCGCGGCGTCCACGAAGATCACCGTGTCGTAGTCGCGTTGCAGGGCGTAGGCCAGGTCCATGCCGCGGATCCCGAAGTCCACCACGTCCACTCCGGGAGGCAGGTCCTCGGCCGCCAGCAGCCGCGCCACCTCGACGCCGAAGCCGTCGTCGCCCAGGAAGATGTTGCCGATGCCCGCGACCAGGACGCGGGCGGGCCGGCTCTCCGCCACGATCGGCTCCACCTCCTCGGCGGAGTAGAAGAACCGGTGTCCGGGCAGCTTCGCCTCTCCCAGGTCGCGGCCGGGGTCCTCCTCAAGGGTGACGGCCAGGTGGAGGGCGCCCGCTTCGTCTTGTTCGACGCTCTCGACGACGGCCACCCGGCCGCCTAGGGCGAGGTCGAAGACGTCCGCCCGCGATCGTGGGCGCAGCCGCACCCGGCTGCCCGCGCCGAGTGTCACGCCGTCCACGATCACCGTGTCCGGGCCCCGTCGTTCCATCCGGGCCCAGAAGTCATCCGTCGCGGTCATGTACCGGCTCCCGTTCGATCAGCGGACGGATCTCGCGTACCGTGCCGTGCAACCGCATGAGCCGCTCGGGTGTGAGCGAGGCGCATCGGTCGAGGATCTCCCTGGCCCGGGGATCGCCGTCGCGGATCTCCCGCCGCTCCTCCTCGGTCAGGGCGAGCACGCTCAGGGTGAGCAACTGGTCGATCTCGGTGGCGTCGAAGAGGTCGCCCGGGCTCTCCGGCGCGATCCGGGGGTAGTCGTACAGGATGATCGGCGCCGACAGCATGGTGTGCCGCTCGCCCTCCTCGCCCACCAGGACCGGCCAGGCGCCGGCGTTGTCGCAGCCTTCCGCGAGCGGCCGCAGCTCCTCCGGCGGGTCGGTCAGGGAGACGAACCCGCCGCGCGGCGCGTGCAGGACCGTGTGCGCGGAGAGGAACGCCTGCTTCAGCCCTTCGGTACGGCTGCCGCCCGCCCAGCCGGTCGTGTTGGCGACCTCGACGGTGATCCGGAAGAGGCCGGACGCCGGGCGCACCGCGCTGATCTCGACCCGCCCGCGCAGCGCCCGCCAGCTGCGCGAAAGCGCCCCGACCCCGCGCCCGTCCGGGCCGATCAGCCATTCGACGTCCCCGCCCTCGGGTATGTCGATGTCCACCACGGCGGCCCGCTGGACGAGACCCGCGAGGTCGAGCCCGAGCGCGGCGACCTCCCGCTCGGTCGCCTCGTCCCTGGCCACGTGGCGCTCGCCCCCGGCCGTCAGCTCCGCGACCGGCACGAGCTCCTCGCCGGTGCCGCGCGCGACCTGGCGGGCGACGGAGTGCAGGAAGCAGACCCGGACGTCGACGGTGTCGGCCGGGTCCGCCTCGATCAGCACCTGGGTACGCATCAGCGAGGAGTCGCCCGTCTCGGCGCATCGCTCCGGGTAGACGCCGCCCAGGGTCCAGCGCTGCGCGTTCTTGAGCGCCGAGGGGCGGTAGGGCCACAGCAGGTAGCCCTCGTACAGGACCGCGCGCGCTACCTTTGTCACCTGGTCCATCGATCAGCCACCGTCCTGCTCTTTTCCCTGAGGCTCGCGTACCAGCAGCGCCGACACGACGTCGTCCCAGGTCGCCAGCGTGTGCCGGACCTTGTAGTCGTACAGCCGGTCGAAGGCGTCGCGGTCCAGCCGGAGCCAGGCGCTGCGTGGGAAGTAGTGCTCCATGACGTCCTTCCAGACCTGGACCGGCATCCGGAACGCGACGTCGGTGTCCCACGGGATCCGGGCCGCCCGCAGCAGGCCGGCGTCGAGGTAGAAGATCGTCCCGCTGAACAGGAAGGTCAGCGGGACCTCACCGTCCGGCAGGGAGTGGAAGTACTTGGCGACCGCCACCTCGAAGTCGTAGGTGCAGGCCACATCGATGCTCGCCACCGTGCGCCCGTCGAAGCCGGGTACCTGTGTCACCACCCGCGCCCACAGCAGGCTCCTCGACGTCCGGCCCCAATCCTCGGGTGCGCCGAACAGGTCGGTGAGCCGCAGCCGGGTGGGCGAATCGTACTGGCGCCGCGCGGCATCGATGCGGATGTGGGTGTCCAGCGCGACGCTGCGGATCGGCGACGGGCCGGCGCCGTCGATCCGCAGCGTGAACCGCACCGTCGGCACGGCGGCGAACTCCACCGCCTCGGCGCTCTCGATCACGAACCTGAGCGCCGGCGGCGGCGCGTCCTCCCGCGTGCCGAAGGCGGAGTCCGGCTTCATGCCGGGGACAGGTTGGGCATGGCCGGGTCGATCGGGTCGTGGTCCTTCGGGTTGATCCCGGTGGATCGCGCCGCCGTCGAGCGGCCGTCGGGAAGGTGACCCGGTTGCTGCTCGTAGTTGCCAACCGAGTTGCCCTCGTGAACGCCCTTCAGGTGCGCGGTCCTGTCGGGCCGCACATCGGGGCGGCCCACCTTGATGGAGCCGGTCATCGTGGAACTCCTTTCGACACGCCCACGGGCATGGGCATGGGCTTGGCTCGGCGCCGCAGCTCGGTGAAGAAGGCGCCGACCTCGTTCCAGACGTCCTGGCCGCCGGTCAGGCCCTTCCAGTGAGACCTGAGCACGGCGACGAGGGCGAAGCAGTCGTCGATCGGCACCAGCCAGTGGTCTCGCGCGTCGCGCGTCCGGTTGACCAGCAGCGCCTCCACGTCGGGGGCCAGCCGCCGCAGCACGGGGTTGGCCTCCTCCACCGCGGCCCAGGCGGCCGGCTCGACCGCGGCCTCGACCGCACCGGCCGGGCCGGGGTACCGGATCACGATCCGGCCCTCAGCCGAGTCGGGGCAGGCGAAGGCCATCTGAACGGGAATGTCCAGGGTCGCCCAGGTGGCGTCGTCGAGGACGAAGTCCGGCAGGTACCACCGGCGGTCGGGCACCAGGCGGTAACGGTCCCCTTCGGCCGGTGGATGCTCGAAGAGCAGCGCGCACGGACGGCAGGCACAGCGCGGTTCGCGAACCGCCGGTTCGAGCAGGTGCCGGTGGTCGGCGGGGATGGGCGCGGCACACAGCTCACACCGGCAGGGGCTGTCGTCGTGGTCGACCGCAGGCTGGTCAGCCGCAGGCCGGCCAGCCGTACGCCGCTCGGCCGACTGGTCGATGAGGCCGCGCAGACCCCCTCGTGCCATGTCGCGCTCCCTCACGACATCCGCGCGCCGGGGTCGCGGCGCAAGGCGTCGATGGAGATCAAGACGGGTGGCGGGCCGATCTCCTCGATCTCCACCCGGTCAAGCTCCGGGGCCGCGTTGCGGATCGCCTCCTCCAGCAGAGCCGCCCGATCGGCGGTGCCGCAGCCGCCGCGACCGCGCAGGAGTCGTACGCTCGCCACACCGTCCGCCACGGCCACCGTCTCCACGGCCGCGCCGCCGAGCCGGGGCCGTACACCGCTCACGGCCTGCTCGACCCGGGCGGACACGTCCAGCGGGTGCAGGTCGTGCAGCACCAGCAGGTAGGAGACCAGTTCGTCCTGCGCGAGCGCCGGCCCGAGCCGTTCCCCGCCGATCGCGACGATCCGGGCGAGCGCCTCGCCGTACAGGTCGAGCAGCGCCTGGAGCACCTCGATGGTGGACTCCGGGTCGGGCAGCGACTCGACGCCGTCCAGCAGGGCGTCCACCCGGGCCAGCCGGTCGGCCACCTCACGGTCGGTCAGTGACATCACCCGCCCCCTAACCGGAGAGGCTCGTGCCCAGCGTCGGGGAGTGCACCTGCTTGAGCACCTTCCCGTCGCCGAGGTACATGTGGACGCCGCACGGCAGGCAGGGGTCGAAGCTGCGGACCGTACGCATGATGTCGATGCCCTTGAAGTTCTCCGGGCCGTTCTCCTCGAAGATGTGCATGCCCTGGACCGCGTCCTCGTACGGACCGGGAGTGCCGTAGACGTCCCGCGGGCTGGCGTTCCACGGAGTGGGCGGGTACGGGTGGTAGTTGGCGATCTTGCCGTCGCGGATCACCATGTGGTGGGACAGAACCCCGCGTACCGCCTCGTGGAACCCGCAGCCGATCGCGTCATCGGGCACGTCGAAGTCGGCGAAGACCCGCGTCCGGCCGGCGCGTACCTCGGCCATCGCCTGGTCCAGGAAGTGGAAGGCCATCGCGGCGGAGTAGGCGACGAAGTAGATGCGGGCCCGGTTGCGCTCGATCGTGTTTGACCATTTGGGGATCTTCCACTCGAACCGCATCTCCGGCAGGACCGCGCTCTTGGGCAGGTTGATCTCCACGCTGGTGCCGGTCGCCCGGACGCCTCCGGTGTCGACGATGCCGGCCAGCGCCGTCGTCCAGAGCCGCGCGAGGGCCCCGCCCCCGGTGTCGAGCGCGAGGTGATCGCCCGTGCGGTCGTCGTACCAGCGGGGGCTCATGACCCAGCTGTAGTTGCCGCCCGCCAGGTCGCGCTTCTGCGGCTTCGGCAGCGTCGTCTGGTTCCACGGATGACGCCGGTCCACCGGGTTGCCCAGCGGGTCATGGGTGACGAAGACCTCCTCGTTCACCCAGTCGTCGTAGAACGAGCTGCCCAGCAGGATCCGCATGCCGAGGTTGATGTCCACCAGGCTCGTGGTGCGCAGCTCGCCGTCCAGGACTATGCCCGGAGTGACGAACATGCCCCGGCCCCACTCGCCCATGTTCCGGTAGTCGTAGTCGACCACGGCCGGGTCCTGGAACGAACCCCAGCAGCCCAGCATCGTCCGCCGCTTGCCGACCTCCTCGTAGCCGGGCAGCGCCTCGTAGAAGAAGTCGAACAGGTCGTCGTTGACCGGGACGACCTTCTTCACGAAGTCGAGCACCCTGAGCAGCCGGGACAGGTAGTCGGTGAACAGCTGGGGCGTCGCCACCGTGCCCACGCCACCCGGGTAGATCGTCGAGGGGTGTACGTGCCGCCCCTCCATCAGGCAGAACATCTCCCGGGTGACCCGGCTGACCTGCAGCGCCTCGCGGTACATCGCGCCGGTGAACGGGTTGAACGCCCGCATGATGTCGGCGATCGTCCGGTACCCGTGGATGTCGCCGTGCGGTGCCTCGGTGGTCTCCGCCCTGCGCAGCAGGGTGGGGTTGGTCTCCTTGACGATCTGCTCGCAGTAGTCGACGAAGACCAGATTGTCCTGGAACAGCGTGTGGTCGAACATGTACTCGGCCGCCTCGCCGAGATTGATGATCCACTCGCCCAGCGGCGGCGTCTTGACGCCGTAGGCCATGTTCTGGGCGTAGACCGAGCAGGTCGCGTGGTTGTCGCCGCAGATGCCGCAGATGCGGCTGGTGATGAAGTGCGAGTCCCGCGGGTCCTTCCCGCGCATGAACACGCTGTAGCCCCGGAACAACGAGGAGGTGCTCTTGCACTCGACGACTTCCTTGTTGTTGAAGTCGATCTTCGTGTAGATCCCCAGGTTGCCGATGATGCGGGTGATCGGGTCCCAGGACATCTCGACCAGCTGCCGAGTCTCCTGAGCCTCCTTGGATCGGATGGTCACCGCGACGTTCCCTCTCCCCTAGCTATGGTCCGGTTGGTAGCCGCTGGTCAGCTCAGGCCGGTTGTGGCGCCACTTCGGCTCCTTGTTGACCGTCCTGTTGGTGATGCCGCGCAGCTTGCGGATGAACGACCCGTACGCCCCGGTGGCGGTGGAGGACACCAGCGCGCCGGGTGGCTGGTCCATGAATGGCATGAACTTGTCCGGAAAGCCGGGCATCGTGCAGCCGATGCAGATGCCGCCCACATTGGGGCAGCCGCCGATCCCGCCCATCCAGCCGCGCTTGGGGACGTTGCAGTTGACCACCGGCCCCCAGCAGCCGACCTTGACCTGGCATTTGGGGGAGTTGTAGTCCTTGGCGAAGTCGCCCTGCTCGTAGTAGCCGGCGCGGTCGCATCCCTCGTGCACCGTCTTGCCGAACAACCAGGTCGGTCGCAACTCCTTGTCCAGGGGGATCATGGGAGCCAGCCCCGCGGCCTGGTACAGCAGCCAGGTCAGGGTCTCCATGAAGTTGTCGGGCTGCACCGGGCAGCCCGGCACGTTGATGATGGGCAGCCCGCCGGCCGAGCGGAAGTCGTGGCCCAGGTAGTCGCCGAGCCCCATGCTGCCCGTCGGGTTGCCCGCCATGGCGTGGATGCCGCCGTACGTCGCGCAGGTGCCGATCGCGACCACCGCCCACGCCTGCGGCGCGAGCCGGTCGATCCACTGGTTGACGGTGATCGGCTGTCCGGTGACCGGGTCGTTCCCCATCGACGTCCAGTAACCGTCGCCGTTGATCTGCTCGTTGGGTATCGACCCCTCGACCACGAAGACGAACGGGCGTAGCTGGCCCTCCGCGGCCTGGTGGAAGGGGGCCATGAAGTCCTTGCCCGTCTCCGCCGCCAGCACCTTGTTGTGCAGATGCACCTTCGGCAGTCCGGGCACCAGGCCGAGCAGCACCGCTTCGAGGCTCGGATTGGAGGCCGCCGTCACCGAGACCGTGTCACCGTCGCAGCTCATGCCCTCCGAGGTCCACAGCACGTGAACCTCGTCCACAGCGGTTTTCGTCGTGGTTTCGCTCATGTACCCGGCCCTCGTCTCGACAGCTGGGGGAATGCCGTAGGTATCGCCCCTAATGACAACGAGTAAGCGTTCGATGCACATAGTGACCACGTCGATGGAGGAATGCGGACGACCAAGTCACTTCCCTTACCGATTCCTGCACGTTCGGGGACGCGGTCCGCATCATGCGCCGCGTGGTCAGGGAGCGTGTATTATCCATACTATTTAGGTAGGAATAAGGGAATGCAAAGGGTCGGTGAGCAGCGGTGTCGCACTCCACGTCGTGGCCTAGCCTCGACTCCATGTCGAACCCCACGGACGTTCCCGCTGCCCTGCTCCCCGACCCTGACCGCGCGACCGTCGCGATCGCGCCACCGATCGCGGGCGAAGGGCACTGGGCGGGGGGTCCCAGCGCGGTCGCGGCGGACGGGCTGATCTATCTCGCCTACCGGCTGCGCCGCCCCGTGGGGGAGGGTCGCGGGTACGCGGTGGTAGTGGCCCGTTCGGTGGACGGCGAGCGGTTCGAGACCCTGACGACGATCACCCGCGAGGAGATGGCCGCCGAGTCCCTGGAACGGCCCACCCTGGTACGCACCGAGGACGGGCGCTGGCGGCTGTACCTGAGCTGCGCCACCCCGGGCACCAAGCACTGGCGGGTGGAGGTGCTGGAGAGCGACGACCCCGCCGGATTCGACCCGCGCTCGCGCGAGACCGTCCTGCCCGGCGACCCCAAGACCGGCGTGAAGGATTCGGTGATCGTCCGGCGCGACGGGAAGTGGCACCTGTGGGCCTCCTGCCATCCGCTGGCCGACTCCGACGAGGCCGACCGGATGGTGACCGACTACGCCACCAGCGCCGACGGCCTGGAGTGGACGTGGCACGGCACGGCGCTGAGCGGGCGGCCGAGGCTGTGGGACGGGCGGGGCGTACGGATCAGCTCGGTGCGTTTCGACGGTGACCGGGTGCTGGCCTTCTACGACGGCCGGGCCAGCGCGGCCGAGAACTACGAGGAGCGCACCGGGATCGCCGTAGGAACCGACCCCGGCGAGCTGACCCCGGTGGGGACCGCCCCGGCGGCCATGTCGCCGCACGCGGGCGGCGGCCTGCGTTACCTCGACATCGTCGACCTGCCGGACGGCCGGATCCGGCTGTACTACGAGTACACCCGCGCCGACGGCGCCCACGAGCTACGCACCGAGCTGCGCTGATCGTCAGGACGGGTGCGGGCGCCCGTTCCTGGACTGCCGCTGGCCGGGCGGTCGGCTGCCGACCAGGCCGCCCGAACGCTCCCTGGGCCTGAGCCAGTCGCTGAAGTCCTCGCCGGTCACCTGCTGAAGGAGCCGGATGTCCTCGGTGAAGTACGGGATGAGCTGCCGCCGCTGCTCCCAGGTCAGCGGGCGGCGCGGGGCGGCCCGCCGCTGGAGCAGCTGCTCGACGGGATCGGCCAGAGTCCCGGGCAGGAGCCGCCGGACCGAGGACAGCACCGCGTGCCGCGGGCTCGCGGCGGGATGCGCCGTCACGTTCTCCCTCGGCATCTCGGTCAGCAGCCCCCGCTCCACCCCGAGGAAGCCGCAGATCCGGTCGAGCGTGTCGGCCGGCCGGTCGACGAGGTCCCGGTAGCGGAAGAGCAGCACCTGCTCGCGCGGGAACAGCTCGTACAGGGCGGCCAGCTGCTCGCCATACCTGCCGAGTCCCACGTAGTGCCAGAAGTGCGCCCACCCGGCCGCGATCCGTTTGCCCTCCGCCTCGCAGGCGCGCACCACGTCGCCGATCGGTTCGAGCCCGGCCGACCACAGGTGGGTCCAGTTGGAGTGGGCGCGCTCGACCGGGTCCCGCACGATCACGATGAGCCTGGCCTGCGGGATGGCCGCCTTGATGCGCCGCTGCGCGTCCCGGTCGTACAGGTAGAAGGGCGTGCACTCGCCGGCCAGCGTCCCGGCGGGCGCCGCGGCGAACAGCGCCTCGTAGTCCTCGCGGCGCCAGACGTGCTCCCGGTACGTCTCCACGTCGCCGGGCCCGCCCCTGGCCGGTGGCGGGCCGTCGGTGAGGAAGTACTTGGGCTCCTTCACCTGTGGCAGGAAGAGCTGCGGATGCCGCTGGAGAGCGGCGTGCAGGGCCGTCGTTCCCGCCTTCGGGACCCCTACGACCAGGAAGTTCGGCATAGCCACGGTCATCCCTCCAAATCCCGGCGCCTAACATCCAATTTCCTACCAGTTATATAGGATGTTCAAGTAGGCAATTGGACAGGGGATGCTCACCGTGGAGGACCCGGGGCCGGTTACTGGATGCCGCGGAGGGGAAGTCCCGCCTTGCGATAGATGTCGTCGATGACCGTCATGTTGGCGACGGAGTCCGCAGGCGGGGTAAGCGGCGGGGTGCCCTGCTCCACCGCCGCCACGAAGGCGCGCAGCTGGCAGGTGTACGTCGCGTCGCCCGCGACGCGCTCGCGGCGCCGCCGGCCGTCGACGGTCACAGTCATCCGGTGGAAAAGCTGCGGGGCGATGAAGTTCGTGATGCGCAGCGACCCGCGTTCGCCGTCGACCCGCGCGGCGATCTTGAGCAGGTTTCCCGACCACATGGAGGCGTGAATCCGCCCGGTCGCGCCGCTGGAGAACCGCAGGTCGGCGGCCATCGCCCGGTCGACGCCCGGCGATCGCAGCAGGGCCGCCGCGCTCACGACGGAGGGCTCGCCCGGCCCGAGCGTACGCAGGCAGTGCACCGCGTAGCAGCCCGCGTCCATGAGCGCGCCACCGCCGAGCTCCAGCGAGTAGCGGATGTCGGAGAAATTGGGGAGTGGAAAGCACATCCATGTCTCGACATGCCGGACCTCGCCGAGTTCGGTGGCGACGATCTCCAGAGCCCGTTCCATCAGCGGGTGATACCGGTAGTGGAACGCCTCCATGACCACCACGCCGGACTTCGCGGCGGCGTCCGCGACGGACCGCGCCTCGGCGGCGTTGGAGGTGAACGGCTTCTCGGCGAGCACGTGCTTGCCCGCCTCGATCGCCTTGAGCGTCCACTCGGCGTGCAGAGCGTTCGGCAGCGGGTTGTAGATGGCGTCCAGGGAGGGGTCGGCGATCACCTGCTCGTAGGAGTCGTGGACGAGCGGGATGCCGTGCTTGGCCGCGAACTTCTCGGCCCGCGACCGATCCCGGGCGGCCACCACCGCCACCTCGACCTCGGGCACGGCGCGGGCGGGCTTGACGAGCGCCATGGGGGTGATGCGAGCTGCGCCGAGCGTCCCGATTCGCATGATCGCATGATGCCAGACCGCCGTGCCGCGTGTCGCTTTGCCCGGACTTGACAGCCAATCTGTTGGAGTGGACGGGGTCCCTCGCGTATGGAGGAGCGAATCGCGTCCGTTCAGGACACAGTCCGTTCAGGAAAGGAGCCGCGTGGAAAGGATCATCTCGGCCGCGACGCGGTTGTTCGCGGCCCTCGGTTACGACGCGACGACGATGGTGCAGATCGCCGAGGCCGCCGACCTGGACATCGACACCGTCATGGAGCTCGCCGGTTCGAAGCGGGAGCTCTATCTGGCGGTGATGGGGCGCGGTTACACCTCGCAGAAGGCCCTGCTGGAGCACGCCCTCGCTCGTTTGGACGAGTCGGGAGCGCCGCAGCTGGCGGTGAGTGTCCACGCCCTGGTCGACGACTACCTGAACTTCTGCCTCGACAACCCCGACATCTCCGCGCTGCTGATGCACCGCTGGCTGGGCGACGCCGCCGATTTGCAGAACCTGGAGCAGATCTACAACGAGCCGTTGGTCCATACGGTCTACAGCAAGTTCAACAGGGCCGCCGAGATGGGTCTCATGGACTCCGAGGCCGACGTGGAGCTCTGCGTGCGAGCGATCGCCTGGTCCGTCATCATTTTCGTGCGCTACGCCACGATGAGCCCGCCCCTTTCCAGCTTCTCCGAAGGCGAAAGGAGCGTGGACCGCTTCCGCACCCACCTGCACCGGATCACCACCCGGATGCTCGGCCTGTCGCCCACGAGCACGGGCGAAACGTCTCCCTGACTCCCGCAGGGGCCAGGTTCCGCCCGACGCGAGATTCCGGAATTCACCGTCAACATCAAGCAAGCGCGCCGAAGCATGCGCCTTTCCGAAGCCTTTCCGTATGGGGGATCGCCCCGCGCGATGATGCCACGCGGAGCGACCGTTGTGCGTGGGTCGGTGCTGGTGGATCAGTGGTTGTTGTGATCCCACCAACCATTGTCGTGGTGGTGATTCCACCAACCATGGCCGTGGCCGTGGCCGTGACCGCCCATGCCGCCACCGCCGCCGCCGCTCTTGCACCACTGCTTGGACCAGTGGCCGTGGCTCCAGCAGAACTTGCACCAGTTGTGGTGGCTGTCCCACCTCCACTCGCACTTCTTGGCCACGTTCTGCGGCGTGGTGCCCACCTGCTGGGCGGTGGGCGAGCAGGCGCTCGCGGCGCTGGCGGCCTGCGTGGTGGCCGTTCCGGTGACGATTACGGTGGACGCCGCCAGGGCGGCGCTGAGAAGCAGACGCTTGAGCACCAGAGATCACTCCCTGAATGACGATCGTTCCCCCGATGATGATGGGGATCGGATGAGAGCGCCGGATTCGGTTTCCCCGGGATACGCCGATACGGCATGAACATATCCCACCATAATCGCGGCGAGCGGCCCGGTCTCCCGGCGACAGGCAAAGCCTCATTTCACAACATGCCTCCACATAATACGAATGCGCCAGATATGTCGGGAAATGCGGGATTGCGCGAGGAGCGGCACCCCAAAGCATCGCGCCGGGAATTCATCGTCTTCACTGGAGAGGCGCTCGGCGCTTCCCCTGGCTCTTCAACGACGCACCAGGAAAATGGTAAATGACGGAAAAGGTGATTGCCTGGCGCTCGCCCACGAGCGGCCCTCCCAGACCGGCTGCCCGCGCCGCCGCATCGACGGGACCTCCCGGGGAATGGGCGGCCGCGTACCTGTACGACGAGTCCGCGTCATATGGTGGGCTTTTACTGAGGAATCGGGCCGGTCGGAGTGGTGGTGAGCGGCGAGGGTTGGCTTCGTGTACCGATCGGCTCAGGGTCTCGTCGTTGGCGCACGGTCGGCACCAGCCGGAACATCCTCGCGGTGGCGCGTACGGTCACCTCGGCGAGCCGGCTGCTGGACGTGCTGCCGCTGTTCCGTTCGGATCCTCGCGTCCAGGTGCTGTTCACGGTCGCCGCGGGTTCGGCGTTCGACGACGGGATCGGCGACTATCTGCGGGACGTCGAGGCACGTGTCGTCTCTTGGGCGCAGGCCGTGGACACGCCGTTCGACCTGGCCGTCTCCGCCAGCGCCAACGGCGACCTGCACCGGCTGAGGGCCCCGCTGCTGCTGGTCCCGCACGGTGCCGGGCACAACCGGCTGCTCCCGGCCGCGGGCGGCGTCTCGGGTCTCGCCCGGCGCCAGCTGGTGCACGACGGCCGGCTCGTACCGGCGGCCATCGCCCTGCCGCACCACGAGCAACTGACCCGGTTGGCGGGCGAGTGCCCGGAGGCGGTGCCTCTGGCCGTGGTGACCGGCGATCCGTGCTTCGACCGGATCCTGGCGAACGCGGCGCGGCGCGACCGCTACCGGCGCGCCCTCGGCACCGGCGACCGCAAGCTGGTGCTGATCAGCTCCACCTGGGGCGAACACTCCCTGCTCGGCGCCAACGACGACCTGGTCGCGCGGCTGACGGCCGAGTTGCCGGTGGACGAGTACCAGGTGGTCCTGGCCGCGCATCCGAACGTCTGGTACGGCCACGGCGGCCTGCAGGTCCGGCTGTGGCTGGGGGACGCCCTCGACGCCGGCCTCGTGCTGCTCCCTCCCCGGCAGGGCTGGCAGGCGGCGCTCCTGGCGGCGGACGTGGTCGTGGGCGACCACGGGTCGGTCACCTTCTACGGCGCCGCGCTGGGCCGCCCGACCCTTCTGGCCTCGTCCGGTCGCGAGGCCGAGGAGCTCGATCCGGCCTCCCCCACGGCCGCGCTGTCCCGGGCGCTGCCCCGCCTGGACCCGCGGCGGGACCTGCGGGGGCAGATCGAGCGGATCATGGAGACGTACCGGCCGGGTGCCTATGACGAGGTCACCGGGCGGACACTGGGCGAGTCCGGCCGGGCGGGCACGTTGTTACGGCACGTCGCGTACCGGCTGATGGACCTCGAACCCGGACCCGAGCCCGCCGCCACCGCGCTGCCCGATCCCTTGGGGGAGCGTGGCGAGGTGCTCTCGTTCCTGGTCGAAGCCGAGGTCCAGGACGGCACCGTGTCCCTGCGCCGCTTCCCGGTGACCGGCGCGGGGCAGCGCTTCCCCGTGACCGGCGAGGGGGAGCGCGTACGAGACCCGCATCTCGTCGTGGACGCCGAGGAGCCGGACCGGCGGCGGCTGGAGACCGCGGCCATCATCGTCCGCGGGGACCCGGCCGACGGCTGGGCGGCGGAGACCCTGCGGCGCTACCCCGGCTGTCTCATGGCGGCCGAGGTGGCCGGTGCGCGGCGGGTCCGCCTGGCGCTACGGGACGGGCGGCGGTTCGACGTCACCGCCTCCGCCGGAGCGCGCGGCGAGCTCGACCCCCGGTGCCTGCCGTCCGCGGTGTACGGCTGGCTGGTCAACGGCGACGGCCCCTTGACCAGCGTCCGGGTCGGCGACCGGGAAGCGGCCATCGACCTTCGTTAGCCGCTCAGGCGAGCGAGCAAGGGCCGCCGACCTCGCTCAGCCGAGCGGAAAGCGAGCCGCCGACTTCGCTCAGGCGAACGGGAAGCGGCCGTCTCAGTCGCTCAGGCGGGCGCGGAGTTCCTCGGCCTTGGGCAGGTTGCCGGAGGCGAGGCAGACCGCGATGGCCTGCCGCAGATGGCCCCCGGCGTCCATGTGGTCGAGGTCGGCCAGCAGCTCCAGGGCGCGCGTCTGCTTGGCCGGAATGCGGCGCTCGCGCATGATGTCCGCGGCGATCCGCGCCGAGTGCAGCGCCTGCGCGGAGTGGCCGAGCTCGCGGTGGGCCTCGCCCAGGACGAGGTGGATCTTCCCCTGGCTGAGCCGGTCATCGGCCGAGATCATGAGAGCCAGAGCCCGGTCGAAGGCGGCGATCGCCGCTTCGTGCCGACCAGCGCGGCTGTGGACCAGGCCGAGATGGTAGCTCTGCAGGCCGATCCCCCGCGTGTTGCCCAGCCCTTCGTGGATGGCCAGCGCGGCGGCGAAGTGGGCGGCGGCATCCTCCATCAGCTCCCGGGCCTGGCCGAGCGACTCCAAGGCGTCCCCTTGGGCCCGGGCAGCCTGCCCGAACGGTCCCAGGGCGGCCGCTTGGGCCAGGGCGACCTGCCCGAGCGACTCCAGGACGACCGCCTCCATCCTCGGGTCATCCGCCTCGCGGGCCGCCTGATGCGCGTGGACCAGCTCGGCCTGGGCCTGGTCGGTTTCGCCGAGCTCCAGATGGGCGCGGGCCACCTGGTTCCGCATCCTGGCCTCCACGGCGCGGTCGCCGACGCGGAGCGCCGCGGCCACGCCCAGCCGGTTGGTCTCGATCCAGTCCGCGTAGTGCTTGCGCTCGTGATAGAGCGGCCACAGGGCCTCGGCCAGCTGCCAGACCAGCTCGTCCCATTCACCTGCCGCCACCGCGCGCAGCAGCGCGAGCACGTTGGGGCGCTCCTTCTCCAGCCAGTCGAGGGCCGCGCCGGGCGTGGCGAACGGCAGGCCGACGGCCGACAACCGCTCCCGATGGTCGGCCAGGCGCAGCCGGGGACCCATGGCGGCGTCGGCGGCGGCCACCTGCCCCAGGTACCACTCCGCCACCCGCCGCAGCGCGGCTTCCCGTGCCTCGGGCGGGTCCAGGCGCCGCGCGCACCGGGCCGCGTGCAGCCGGACCAGGTCATGGAAGCGGTAGGTGTCGCCGTCGAGCTCTTCGATGAGACTCGCGTCGAGCAGCAGGTCCAGCGCGTGGTCCGGCTCGCTCTCCAGGACGGCCCGCGCCACCCCGGCCGAGAAGCCGGTGCCGGGCAGCGTGCCCAGCAGGCGGTAGAGCCGGGCCGCCTGCTCCGGCAGCCCGGTGTACGCGGAGTCGAAAACCGCTTCGACGATCGCTCTGCCCTCCGTCATCAGGTGGTCCAGCCGTCGTTCGGCGTCCCGCAGCTCGCCGACCAGCCGATCGACCGTCCACCTCGGCCGTTGGACCAGCCGCGCCCCGGCCACCCGCAGGGCGATCGGCAGGCCGCCGCACAGCCGTACGAGCTCACTCACCCGCTCCCGCTCGGCGACGACCCGATCCTCGCCCAGCATGCCGGACAGGAGTCGTACCCCCTCCTCGTCCTGGAGCGGCGCGACCCTGACCGGCCGCGCCCCCGCGACCAGCAGCTCGCCGAGCTGGTGGTGGCTGGTCACGACGACCGCGCTCGCGGCGGAGGCGGGGAACAGCGGCGTCACCTCGGCGGCATGCTCGGCGTCGTCCAGCAGCACGAGCAGCCGCAGGTCGGCCGTCATGGAGCGGAACATGGCCGCCCGTTCCGGCAGCTCCGCCGGGATCCATTCCTCGTGGACGCCGAACGCGCGCAGGAACCCGCCGAGGACGTCACTGACCTCGGTGCCGCCCCGGTGCCGCAGCGCGCCGAAGTCGGCGTACAGCTGGCCGTCACTGAACCGCTCGTGGACCTGGTGCGCCCAGCGGCGGCTGACCGCGCTCTTGCCGACTCCCTTGAGGCCGCTGACCACCGCGATCGCGGGTCCCTCCTCAAGGAGAAGCAGGCGGTCGAGAAGCGCCAGCTCCGTGGTCCGGTTGACGAAGCCGGGTGGCGCGGCGGGCAGCTGCCGGGGGATCCGTACGGGCGGCGGAGGCGTGGCGCCTATGGTCACGGACCCAATGTCCCTGGCCTGCACCACCCCGCCGGACACCTGTCCGGACACCTCGTTGCGTATATCAGCGTCGTTCGCCTGCCCAGCGCTCTCCGGCCCAGCCACGGTTCAGTAGTGTTCCCGCCGCACTGGATCGTGGCAAGCGGAGCGCTAGTGTGGGAGAACGTCCTTGACGGAAAAGAGCTGCCGGCGAAAAGAGCTGCGATGGATCCGAGTGTCATTCCCGCTCTGGCGGCGGTCATCTCCGCGATTGTCGGCGGCGCCGCGGGCGAAGCCGGCAAGAATGCCTGGACCTCTTTGACGGGCCTCGTACGCCGCCGTTTCGGCGACGACGCCGTAGCCGCCATCGAAACAGCGCAAACCCCGGAGGAAACCGCCAAAAACCTGGTCGAACGCGCCCAGGAAGACGCTGAATTCGGGCAGAACCTGACGTCGTGGACCACGGAGACGGCCAGGCTCGTCCAGACCAAGCACGACGTGTCCAACACGATCAGCGGCGATGCCCGGATCACCGGCCCGGTGCTCCAAGCGGGTGACATTTTCGGGTCGATCAATTTCGGCAAATCCAGTTAGGACTGAAAGGCCCGCCCGATACCGCCATTCCAGCGGTTAAGCGCTTGATTTGTACGAGTCCTTCCGTTCCCGTCCATAGACCAACCGCCTACGCGCGGATACGTTGCACGTATCCCGATATGACGACACCCCCAAACCCTTGGGAGGACTCTCGCATGTGCGGAATCGCCGGATGGGTGGACTTCAGCCGCGACCTGGCCAGTGAACACGGCACCGCCCAGGCCATGACCGAGACCATGAGCTGCCGCGGCCCGGACGATCGGGGCCTGTGGCTGTCACCGCACGCCATACTCGGCAACCGGCGGCTCGCGGTCATCGACGTCGAGGGCGGCCACATGCCCATGACGGCCGAGGGCCCGGTCGTCATCACCTACAGCGGGGAGATCTACAACTTCGTCGAGCTGCGGGCCGAACTGGCGGCCAAGGGGCACCGCTTCCGCACCAGGAGCGACACCGAGGTCGTGCTCCACGGCTACCTCGAATGGGGCGCGGGCGTCGCCGACCGGCTCAACGGCATGTACGCCTTCGCCATCTGGGACGACCGCGCCCAAGAGCTCTTGCTGGTGCGCGACCGCCTGGGCGTCAAACCGCTCTACTACTACCCGCTGCGCGACGGCGTGCTGTTCGGCTCGGAGCCGAAGGCGATTCTCGCCAACCCGCTGGTCGAGCCGGTGGTGGACACCGACGGCCTGCGCGAACTGCTCACCTTGGGCAGGAGCCCGGAGCGGGCCGTCTTCAAGGGCATGCGCGAGCTGCGCCCCGGCCACCTGCTGCGGGTACGCCGGGAAGGGCTGGCCATCCGCCGCTACTGGGCGCTGGAGCCGCGCGAGCACACCGATGACCTCGACGTCACCGTCAGCACGATTCGCGCCCTGCTCGAAGACATCGTGGGCCGCCAGCTCGTCTCGGACGTGCCCCTGTGCAGCCTGCTGTCGGGCGGCCTGGACTCCAGCACCATCACCGCGATGGCCAGGAAACACGGGCAGATCCGGTCCTTCGCCGTGGACTTCGCCGGATACGCGGAGCAGTTCCAGCCCGACGAGCTGCGTGGTGATCCGGACGCGCCGTTCGTACAGGAGCTCGCGCGCTACGTCGAATCCGACCACACCGACATCATGCTCGACACCGCGGAGCTGACCGACCCGCGCCTGCGCTCGTCGGTGGTGCGTGCCTTCGACATCCCGAACTTCCTCGGTGACATGAACGGCTCCCTGTACATGCTGTTCAGGGCGATCCGCGAGCACTCCACCGTGGCCCTGTCCGGCGAGTCGGCCGATGAGCTGTTCGGTGGCTACGCGTGGTTCCACATGCCACAGGCGGTCGAGGCCGACACCTTCCCGTGGCTCGCGATGGTCATGCGTGACCACGATCCGGCCGATCTGCTCGACAAGGCGCTGTTCGACCGGCTCGACCTGCCGTCGTACACCGCCGACACTTACCGGAGCGCGCTGGCCGAGGTGCCGTACCTGCCTGGCCAGAACGCCCTCGAACGGCGGATGCGGGAGGTCTGCTACCTGCACCTGACCCGGTTCCTGCCGGTCCTGCTGGACCGCAAGGACCGGTTGAGCATGGCCGTCGGCCTGGAGGTCCGGGTGCCGTTCTGCGACCACCGGCTGGTCGAGTACGTCTTCAACACGCCGTGGGCGATGAAGACCTTCGACGGCCGGGAGAAGAGCCTGCTCCGCGCCGCCGCCGGCGACCTGGTTCCCGAGTCGATCCTGCGGCGGGTCAAGAGCCCCTACCCGGCGACTCAGGACGTCGCCTACGAGCAGGCGCTCCGCGACACGTTGAGCGACCTCGTCCGCGCCGGGAAGGCGCCGGTCCTGCCGCTGCTCGACGCGGCGGCCGTCAGGGAGCTCACTGCGGCCCCGGTCGGCAAGACGACCACGACGATGTCGAGGATGAGCCTGGAGCTGGCCCTGGACCTGAACGTCTGGCTCGAGTCCTACGGCGTCCGCCTGGACCTGTAGACCGGGCCTCCTAGCCCACGCTCAGGCCACGCCTAGCCCAGCCGTACGGTGATCGTCTTCGAGCTGCCACCCCGGTCCGACAACCGCCCCCACCGGAGGGTGAGCCGCGCGCCCGTCGTGGCGCTCACCAAGAGCGGATGGCCGCGCAGCACCCGGGTCACCGGCCGGTCCCAGGTCACGGTCAGCTCGCTCAGGTCGCGCCGGGGATCCGACACGGTCAGCGTGGCCGTGCCGTCGCCGCACTCCTTGACGAGGACCGCGCACGGAGCGGAGGCGGTCAGGCCGTCGACCGCTCCGGCGTTCCAGAAGTTGACGGCGGTCAGGCCGAGCGACGGCACCTGGACACCCTGCTGGCGCGCGGTGTTGGCCAGGACGCGTAACCAGGTCGGGTCGGTGGCGCGGGCGCGGGTCCGCGCCGGGGTCGCGCCCGGGAGGAGCACGTAGAAGTAACCGGCCGCGTCCGGGTCGGTCCCGTGGTCGAGCCAGAGGGTCACATAGTTCCGGGTCACCGAGCCGGCGGCGCGGTTCTCGCGCAGCGTGCGCAGGAGGCCGTGGAAGACGTAGCCGCCGTGGCCCGCCAGGTGCGCCCAGCCCGCCTTCTGGTCGAGGGTGAGGAGCGCGCCGGTCCGGCGGTTGTCCACGATGGTCTCGACCGGCACGCCGTCCCGCCCGGTGATCCCGGCCCCCAGGCAGACCACGGCGTCGTCGAGGAAGAACCACGACTTGAACGCCTCCATCGTGCTCTGGAGGCCGTTCAGGTGCTGGCCGACCGTCGCGTACCTGCCGTCGGTGGCGCCGCCCACCCAGCGGCCCGGCGGGCAGGTGTCGCCCCACGCCGCCCCGGCGCCGTCGGCCAGCCGCTTGGTGGAGACGGTCGTGCCCGGCAGCCGGTAGGGGTCGACGGTGGCCCAGAAGGAGTCGGAGTACTGGTCGCCGTGGCCCTTGGCCCACCAGTAGAGCATTCCCGAGCCGGTGTGCCAGCCGCGTAAGTTCTCGCCGTTGCCGTGCTCGTAGTGACCGATCCGGTAGGAGGCCATGCTGAGCCCCGCGCACCAGCCCGGCCCTCGGTGGACGGCGCGGGCGCTCATCGGCAGCAACCTGTGCCCGGCCGGTTCCGGCGCGGCGGGGATCGTCTCGTCGTCCAGGATCGCGGCCAGGCGGGCGTGAAACCCGAGGTCGGCCTCTTCGAGCATCGGCTGGACCGTGTCACGTACCGCCCAGCCCTTGACCATGCCCTGCCAGCGGGTCCGGGCCGCGACGGGCGCCGCGTCCCCGAGCAGCAGGATCGCCGAGGCGATCAGCCGTCCCCTCCTGTGGTCGCCGTACGGATCCCGGCCGATCCCCCGCCCGCTGACCAGGTCCATGCAGAAGCCGTCGTGAACGAACGGCGCGAATGACCGCTCGACCATGTCGAAGAGGTTCGGGGCGGCGAGCTCCCACGGAGTGCCGCGCAGCACCGCGAACAGCGTCGCGAGGCCGGACAGCATCACCATTCCGTATCCGCCCTGGTAGGGGATGGAGGTGTGCTGGATGAACGAGCCGTCCCGGTAGAAGCCGTCGCCCTCGGTGACGTACGGGAAGACCGGGTCCAGCGCCGAGACGGCCAGCGCGGCCTTGTCCGCGTCGGATCTGAGGATGGCCCGCAGCAGCATCACTGTGCACAGGTCCACCCGGTTGGCTCCGGTGCTGTTGCCGCTGTAGTCGTCCAGGCGCCACTCGGGTACGAAGTGGTCCACGGCCTCGCTCAGCGCCCGGCTCTGCGCGTCCGTCAGGTGCGGGCCGATCAGCAGGGCCACGTCGAGGAGCCGCTTCGGGGTGCCGATCTGCCAGGGCCACCAGTTGCCGACCGGGCGGGCGCCCGCCGCGTACACCTGCCGCCGGTAGTGGTCGAGGCCGGTGGCGACGGCCGCGGCCAGGCTCGCGTCGCCGGTCAGGCCGGTCCCGGGTAAGGCGTACGCGCGGGCCATGGCCTGCAGCCGCACCGGGGTCTGGACGAAGGACGGGAACGCCAGGCCGGGCCAGAGCGACGTGCCGGTCGGCGCCATGGTGTCCCGGTAGCCGGCCGCGGTGCTGCCCAGCTGTAAGAGCCTGGTCCGGTACGGCTCCGCGGTCGCGTCGAACCCCGCGCCCGCCGTCACGTCCCGCCACCGGCGGCGCAGGAGGGCGAAGTCCGCCGGGTGGGCCGATCGCCACGCGGCGGGGACCAGCCCGCCGGCCACGGCGGCACCGCCGAGCCGGAGGAACAACCGCCTGGAGTACTCGTTCACGCAGGGATCAGTGGCCGGAGACGATCTGGATGAGCTGGGTGGCGGCGGAGAAGTCGGCGGTCAGCCGGTTCTTGGTCACCGCGAACGCGAGGCCGCCGGCCGTGTCCCCGTACGCGAAGCTCCCGCCCGCACCACCCATCCCGAACGCGCTCATGACCGGCTCTTCGACCCCCGGCAGACCGATGGAGAACCCCAGCCCCCACGAGGAAGGATTGCCGAAGACCTGGTCGACGCCCTCGGCCGTGACAGCCGTGACCTCGCGCAGCCGCTCCGGAGAGATCAGGCGCACACCGGGGACGTCGCCCATGAGCGCGGCGTACACGCGCGCGATGGCGCGGGCCGAGGTCTTGCCACCCGCCGGGATGTCGGCCGCCAGAATGTCCGCCCGGTTGCCCAGAGCGGCCGACGCGAACGTGGCCGGCGGGCCCGCCCTGAACATCGGCGAGTCCGCCGGCATGCCCGCCATCAAGTCCGCGGCACCCTCCTGGTCCTCCAGCACGGCCAGGCGGCCGTGCTCGGCGGCCGGCACGCCGAAGTAGAGCTCGTCGGCCACGCCCAGCGGCCCGGTGACCTCCTCCCGCAGCACCTGCGAGATGGGCTTGCCGGTCGCCCGGCGAACGATCTCACCGACGAGGTAGCCGAAGGTGTAGCCGTGGTAACCGACCGCGGTGCCCGGCTCCCACCACGGCTCGGCGTCGGCGAGCGCCGCGCACATCTTGTCCCAGTCGCACAGGTCCGCCGCCGTGGTGTCCGCGGGCAGGCCCGGCACACCGGCCGCGTGGGTCAGCACGTGCCGGACGGTCACCGCGCCCTTCCCGTGCGCGGCGAACTCCGGCCACAGCTCGGCCACGCGCGTGTCGTACGAGAAGGCGCCGCGCTCGGCGAGCACGTGTGCCACCGTCGCGGTCGCCGCCTTCCCGATCGAGTAGTTGTTGAACACGGTGCCCGGCGTCACCTGCCGCCCGGTCGCCGGATCGGCCACTCCGGCGACCGCGTCCACCAGCTGCTCGCCGTGCAGGTAGACGGCCACCTGCACGCCACGCTCCGCCCCTGACTCGACCATCCGGTCGATGGCTTGCTGGACCTGCTGCTGGATGTCGCTCATCACCGCGCCCCTCCCCCTGCTGCTACCGCTGTCGCGGGTGTAGACAGGCTAACGGCCGGAACCTCATCGGAAAGGGCGACAACGGCTTGTCAGGCGACTGGCGAGCGGCTGTCAGGCGGCCGGGGAGCGGCGTCTGAAGCTCGCCAGACCCAAGCCGCCGCCCAGGAGCCCGACGATGATGCCCGCCACGCCCATGACCCGGGCCGTGCCGTCGGACGCCGGCGACGAGGCGGACTGCTTCATCACGGCGACCGTCTGCTGCGCGGCGGGCGGAGCCGCCGTGGTCATGGCCATCCTGGCGTGCTCCCCGCCGGACGCCGCCGCCACCAGCTTCAGCGTGGGCAGCGGGTGCTCCGCCTCCTTGCCGTCGCTCTTGGGCGCGTCCGCCCACTTGACGACCTCGCCGCCGGTGTAGGTCTGCTCGGTCGGGAAGGCGATCTCGTCCACGTCCTTGGGCAGAGGCCCGACCGACACCTCGAACTCCTGGAACTGTCCCGGCTCGATCTTGCCGCCGGTCCACGTGACCTTCAGGACGGATTCGGTGACCTTGTCCCCGTCGTCGGCGACCACGGGCTCGGGCAGCTTGCCCTCGGTCATCTCGGCCTTCCAGCCGGGCACCGGCTTGACCGAGACGAAGGGCAGGGGATGGTCGGTGGGGAAGGTGACGACGAGTTTGGTGGTCGAAGCGTCGTCACGCTCGTTGGGCACCCGGAAGGCGAGCTTGGTCCAGCCGCCCTTCTCCGCGGTCCCGGGGTTGATCGTGACATGGGCGAGGGCGGGGATCGCGAGGCCCACCGTGAGGGCCAGGGCTGCCGCGGCGACGGTGCCGACTCGGCGGTAAAGCATGGGAGTCTCCACTTCGTTTTCGGAAATGCCGGACACGACGCGCTCGACTGCTCGCGTCGTTGGGGGGTCAGGCAGAACGAAGTGGTGGACCGCGCCGTACAACCGCGTACCGCAACATGCGCTCGCGCGGCCGGTCGAGAACGAGATCCGCGGCCACGGGGGCGGCGGGCGGCCAGACAGGGCCGGCGACAGGCGTGAGGATCCGTACGGCGCGCGAGGCGAGCCGGCGCAGCAACGACCAGAGGGCGGCCTCACCACCGGCCAGCCACCACGCGGTCAGCAGCGTGGCGACGGCGTGACACAGGAACATGCCGGGCCAGGTGCTCTGGCCATGAACACCGGTCAGGTGCGGGGACTCGCCCGTCGAGGCGAACAGCACGTGCAGGCCCACCTGCGCCGTGCCCAGCAGCCCGATGATCAGCGGCTGGGATCGCTCCCTGCCGGCCATCGCGGTGGCCGCGACCAGCACGACGGCGCCCGCGCCCGCGACCATGCCCGGCCCTGGGGCGTTGCCGCCCGCCAGCCAGTGCCCGATGGCGGACAGGGCCACGCAGACGACCGTGAACGAGGCCGACCGCGCAAGACGCATCGGCAGCCTGGCGCGCGTCGCGCCCACCTGCCGCTGCGAGTCCTGTGTACGGGTCACGATCAGGCCTGGTGCTCCTTGATCTCCGCGATCTGGGCGGTCTGCTCGGAGACGAGCCGGGTCGCCATCTCGATCGTGGGACCGTGCTTCCCGCCGCTCTGGGCGGACGTGGCCATCATGACGCCGTGGTCGAGGTGCTGCGAGATCAGCGACAGCCAGAGCTTGTCGAAGGCCTTACCGGACTTCGGGGTCAGCTGGGCGACCTGGTCGGCGACGCCCTTGGCGTCCTCAGCCGGTACGGCCACCTGCCAGGACTTCAGCCACGACGACATCTTCTCGATGTCGGCCTTCTCGTTGGTCTCCAGCTTCTGGCTCAGTTCGCGTACGTACGGCGTGTCCGTGCGCTTCGCGACCAGTTCGGCCAGCTGGATGGTCTGCCGGTGATGAGTGATCATCTCCTGGCTGAAGGTGACGTCCTGCTGGTCGTAGGCGGCCATGGCGGCGGGCGCTCCCGCCGCCGACGCGGCACACCCACCGGCCAGTGTCGCGCAGAGCAGGGCGCCGACGATCGTGGTCCAACGCATGCTTCCCCTTGGGGGGTGTGGGGATGGGTCACGTGGAGATACGCGGTGCGCCGGATAACAGTTCAACAACGGGCCGGTCGGCGCGTCACTCACGAGATGGCCTGGAGTGACGCGCTCGCCGGCGCTGCCGTACCAGGTATTCGCAGCCGACCTCCGGATGGATGGGCGACGGTGGATGAGTGGCGGTCGGGGTCGGGTGGCGGTCGAGGGCAGATGGCGAGCGCCGCGCGGTGACCGTGCCGCGCGGTGTCGGGGGTCAGGTGGCGGGCAGGTTCACCAGGAACAGCGGCCGGGTGGTCGGCTGTGCGGAACCGCCGGCCGGTTCGACGGTGACGCCGAGCTTGGCCACCCCGGGTCCAGGCGCGGCGATCACCGGCTGCGTGCGGCCGGCGGCGTCGGCGCTGAGCAGCCCGGCCGACCTGATCCGCCCAGGGGCCAGCTGCCAGAGCTGATAGACCTGGCCTTCCGGCAGATTGGCCAGCCCGGCGGCCAGGAACACCATCTTGCCCCGCGAGCGCGACACGACCACCGTGCCGCGACCGCCCTGCTTGGCCGCGGCCGTGGCGATGCGGGAGTCCGGCGCGGTCAGCACCGCGGCGACCTCCTGGTTCATCCGACGTACCTGGTTCAGCTCGTCACGGGCCTGCAAGGCGCCGGCACCGAACACGACGGCCGCCGCCAGGCAGGCCGCGACGCCCACGCCCGCCATCAGCGGCCGCCACCGCAGCCACGTCCGAGGCCGCCGGGACCGCCCCTGGGGGCGACGCCCAGCCCCATGCCCGGAGCGCCGCGGTGTCCCCCAGTTGTCTTCCTGGGCGGGTACGGCGACGGTCGGCGGGACCTGCCGAACCTGATCGATCTGGGCGAATACCCGCTCCTTGAGGCCGGGCGGCGGCTCGACGGCCACGGCGGAACCCAGCCGGGCCGCGGTCTCGGCGAACGCGGCGACCTCCAGCGCGCACTCGGCGCACCCGGTCAGATGGTCCTCGAAGTGACGCCGCTCCAGCTCATCGTCGACGGCGTCCAGCGCGTACGCGCCGACCAGCGTGTGCGGATCGGGCCCGCCGGTCATGCCTCTCATCGCTCCACCCCCAGGCAGTCGCGCAGCCGGATCAGCCCGTCGCGCATCCTGGTCTTCACCGTCGCGAGCGGGACTTTCACCAGCTCAGCGACCTCACGATAGGAATATCCGCCGTAATAAGCGATGGTGACCGACTCTCGCTGCAACGCGGTCAGGCCCTGCAGGCAGCGGCGCAGGCGCTCGCGTTCGAGCCGGGTTTCGACGGATTCGGCGACCTCGTCGAAGGGCCGGTGCACGTCCATCCGGGCCGCTCGCTCCTCGCGATCCATACTCGCCTGAGCCGAACGGACCCGGTCGATCGCCCGGCGATGCGCGATCGTCAGCACCCAGGCCATCCCCGAGCCCCGGCCCGACTGGAAGCGCGCGGCGTTGCGCCACACCTCCACCAGGACCTCCTGAGCCACCTCCTCGCTCTGGGCCCGGTCTCGGAGCACCCGCAGCACGAGCCCGAACACGCGCGGCGCCACGACCTCGTACAGCCGCTCGAACGCCGCCCTGTCCCCCCGCGCGACGTCCTCCAGCAACTCCTCGACCCCGGGGACCCGCTCGCCTCCCCAGCCCGGCTCACGTCCCGCTTCGACGCGGCTCGACGACCCATACCGAGCTTCGAAACCCCCCGGCGCACGTCCTGGTTCGATGCGGCCCGACGTGGGTCCCGGTTCGATGCGGCCCGGTTCGCGTCCCGCTTCCATGCACCCTCCCGCCGTGGCCGACTTGGCGCCGGCCACAAGTGGTTCGGATCAGAGAGCGCGATGGATGTCCTGGAGCTCCTACGGCTTTCGCGCGACCCCGCACACCGCGCTCACCAGCTTGGACGGCTCGTCCCACGCGTCGCTGGGTCGCCGCCACTGGGGAGTGGGTACGACGCCGGGCTCGACAAGCTCAAGCCCCTCGAAGAAGGTGGCCATCTGGGCGGGACTGCGCAGGTGATAGGAGTTGGCGGCCGCCTTGTTGTAGGCGCTGACGGCCTCCATCAGGGCCGGGTTGGTGTTGGTGCCGTCGCTGAGCACGAGGTAGCTGCCCGGCGATAACGCGGCCATCAGCCGGTCGACGATCCCCCACGGGTCGTCCTCGTCGGGCACCTGCCCGGCGATGCTCAGCATCACCAGGGCGATCGGCTGACTGAAGTCGAGAGTCTTGGCCGCGCCTTGGAGGATGACGTCGGGGTTGCGTACGTCGGCGTCGATGTATGCGGTGACGCCCGGCTCGGTGCTGGTCAGCAGGGCACGGGCGTGGACGAGCACGATGGGATCGTTGTCGACGTAGACGACCCGGGTCTCGGGGGCGGTGCGCTGGGCGACCTCGTGGATGTTGTTGGCCGTCGGCAAGCCGGTCCCGATGTCCAGAAATTGCCGGACTCCGACCTCTTCCACCAGGTACGTGACCGCGCGGATGAGGAACTCCCGCTGCAGCCGCGCAACTTCGGCGAAGTCAGGAAATGTCCGAAGCAGCAGCTCACCGGCCTCGCGGTCGGGCGCGAAGTGATCCTTGCCGCCCAGCAGATAGTTCCACACGCGGGCTGAATGGGGGATGGTCGTGTCAATGCGTTCCCATGCGGACTGGCCGGTGGGGCTGCCATCGCTCATGACACTCCATTCCTGAGGTTGACCGCGGCCCCCGGCCACGCTCGTCCAAGAGCCACTTTAGTGGTCTCTTCGGGCATAACGCGTACGAGATATCAGTCGGCGACCGAGTGCCACATTCTCCTCAATCCCGGCGGGTCTGGAGGTGGGCGGTCGCGGTCGCCACGGCCACGGTCTTGCCGTCGGGCGCGATGAGCTCGCCGGCCAGGAAGCACACCTCCCTGCCGCGCCGCACCACCCGCCCCCGGCCGGTGAGCCGCCCCGGCCGCGCCGGGCGAAGGTATTGGACGTGCAGGTCGAGGGTGACCGCGAACTGGTCTTCCGGCAGCGTCGCGACCAGCGCCGGCCCCAGTGTGTCGTCGAGCATCGCGGCGAGGAAACCGCCCTGGATCACCCCGACGGGATTGACGAACCGCTCGCTCGCCTCGAACGCCACCTCGATGGTGCCCCGCTCGGGATCCACTTCCATCAGCTGCCAGCCCAGGGTCTCGGCCGCGGCCGGCGGCGGGACCCGCCCGGCCAACACATCCCAGAATGGCCCGCGCCGCCGCGGTTCGGTGTCCATGAACACAGTGAACAGACCCGCACCGACAGTTCCGCCGCTGTTCCGCCACGGCCCCGCGGTCGGCAGCTCGAACAAGCCATCCGACAGCTCCAACAGACCGTCCGACAGCTCGCACGAACCGTCCGACAGCTCGAACAGGCCGTCGGGCAGCTGAACAAGCCGTCCGGCAGCTCGAAGGCAGCGCACATCACGCCGTCAGCGGCCACCAGCACGTCGCCGGTCACGGCGCTGCCGTCGATCACGGTGCTGCCGTCGGCGAAGCCGGCGCAGCGCAAGCCCGATGCCCACACCCGATGCCCCCAACCACCGATGCCCACAAACCGGGAAAACCGCCCATTTCCCGGTCGATCAGGAAAGTTGGGGAAGTTTGCCAGGCAAAGGAGCGGAGGGGGTTAGCGCTTTGGGCGGATTTTGTCGAGGTTTTGGGTGATTAGCGGCTCCCGAGTGGCGAGCGCGCGTGCCACATCCCGTAGCTGCTTGGCCCGATGCACCTGGGCCCGCCAGCCCGTGCCGGAGGCCCGATGAGCCATCTCCACCTGGACCTCCTCCACCCGATAGCCCTTGCGCAGCAGGTCGATCGTCAGCGCCGTCTCCACGCCCCACCCGTGCGCCAGCGGCCGGGCGGCCTCGAAGGCGTCTCTGGTGATGCAGCGCTGGCCGTTGAGCGGCTGAGCGGGCTCGAAGCCGGTGGCCCTGCGGATGCCGTCCCTGGACAGGCGGACGACCAGGCCGTGGCCGCCCAGCTTGACGCGGGTGACGAAGACCGCGATGGTCATGTCGGCCTTGCCGGCGCGCACCGGCTCGATCAGCGGGGAGGCGGCCCGGGCGGTGTCGCCCAGGTCGGCGTCCAGGAAGAGTAAGTGGTGCGGCGTCTCACCGTCGAGCAGGCGCACGGCTTCGGCGCCCGACTCCATGGCCGCCGCCTTGCCGCGGTTACGGCTGTGACGGACCACCCTGGCCCCCGCCGCCCGCGCCACCCGGCCGGTCTGGTCGGTCGAGCCGTCATCGACGACCACGACCAGATCGACGCCGGGCAGCGCGAGGGCCGCGGTGACCGTGGCACCGATGCGGTCGGCCTCGTCCTTGGCCGGGACGATGACCGCCGTATCCTTCATGACCCCTCGGAGATGAGGAACTCCTGCGGCACCTCGTCATGCACGGTGAAGACCGAATCGAGACCGGTGACCTGCAGAATCTTGCGTACGGCCGGCCGTGGGGCGGCGACGTCGAGCGCCCCGCCCTGCTCCTTGACGCGTTTCAGCGCGGACAGCAAGACGTTCATCCCCGTGGAGTCGCAGAAATCCACGCCGGACATGTCGATGACCACGCGGCTGGGCCCGTCCTGCAGCAGCCGAGCGAACTCCGCCTGCAGGTGGGGTGCCGTATAGAGGTCGATTTCACCGGTGATGGCGACTAGCGCATGGCCGGCATGTGATCGAGTCGAGACCTTGAGCTCCACATGGGCAGGCTAGCGGCGCGGAGGCTTCCGGTCACGTTGTCACGCCGATAGGGCAACCTCAGGATTTTGTCCTCCGTTTGGACTCCATGAAAACAGAGAGTACGCGAAGCTTGACTGTGTGACACCGGCATGGCCGGAGAGGGGGGCGGCCCGGCACCTCGCTTCTGGTCACTACTTCACTTGAGAAGGAGGGGCCGGGCGAGACCCACGGGCCCGAGCATTCATGAGAACAGAGAAACCCGAAGACCCGCACCGACGACGGCTCCGCGAACGACTGGAAGCCATCCTCATCCGCACAGAGAAGGCCACCTCGTGGCATGACAGAGTGGGGCGCCTGCGTAGCCTGATCAATCACGAAGGCTTCGTCCCCGTACACACGAAACTCGCCGGCGAAGACCTCGACTTCCTCGCCGACGCCCGCGACGACCTGCTCAGATTCTCCGAGCTCGGGCTGCGGCTGTTCGACCTCCACCAGCCGCGCGACGCGGGCGGCATCACGAGCGACGCCGAGCACCCCATCCTGCGGTGCCGGAGTTGTATGTGGCGCTGGCCGTGCCCGACGTTCCGCGCGATGTCGGAGTCGTTCGGCGCCGGCCACGACAGCGCCCTGCCGGAGTCCGGTTGAATAGCCCGACCTGAGCGACCTGACGGGCGCGCTATCCCGAGACCAGCGGCAGCCGGATCTCGAAGCGGCAGCCCGGCCCGTCGTTGACCACACCGATCACCCCGTCGTGCGCCTCCACGATGCCCTGCGCGATCGCCAGGCCGAGCCCGGCCCCGCCGTCTTTGGTCGGGGTCCGGGCCGCCTCGCCCCTGAAGGCCACCTCGAACACCCGGTGCAGGTCCTCGTCGGGGATCCCCCCACAGCAGTCGCTGACCGACAGGCACGCCATGCCCGAGTCGACGGCCGCCCGCAACACGACCGTGCGGTCCGACGGCGTGTGCCTGATCGCGTTCACGACGAGGTTGCCCAGCGCCCGGCTCAGCGCGTTCGGGTCCGCCCGCACGGGGACCGCCTCGGCCGCCTCGGCGGTCAGTCGCACCCCCTTGGCGCGGGCCAGTGGCTCGGCCCCGGCGAGCGTGTCGGCGACCAGGTCGGCGAGCCCGATCCGGGCAGGAGTGAGCCGCAGCGCCCCGGCGTGGATCCGCGACAGCTCGAACAGGTCGTCGACCATCGCCGACAACCGCTCCACCTCCAGCTTGATCTGGCCGTGATAGCGCGCGACGGTCCCGCGGTCGGACACCACGCCGTCTTCCAGCGCCTCGGCCATCGCCCGCAGCCCGGCGAGCGGGGTGCGCAGGTCGTGGCTCACCCAGGCGACCAGCTCGCGTCGAGCCCCTTCCAGGGCGCGCTCCCGCTCGTACGCCTCCTCCAGCGTGTTCGCGATCGTCTGCAGTTCCGACGGCAGCCCCTTGGGCGCGGTGAACGGCAGATCGCGTACGGCCGCCACCAGCCGCCTGCTCTCCCCCACGACCCGTCTGGCCAGCACGAACGCCACCCCCAGCCCGACCAGCCCGCCGACGGCCACCACGCTGAGCACGATGTCCCTGACCGCGCCCTCGATGATCATCTTGAGCGTGATCGCCACCACGCCGGCCAGCGTCGCCACGATCGCGACCACCATGACCACGGCCAGCATGACCCCGATCGAGCGGGTACGCAGCCGCCACATGACGGACACACCCAGGATCCCCACCAGCAGCCCCAGCCCCGCCGTGACCGCCACGATCATCCCCAGATCGCTCATCACCGCGGGATGGGGAGTCACGGCGCACCGTCGAGTGGGTCGCCAGCGATATGTGGGTCGCCGGCGGGTTCGAGCGGTTCGTACCGGTACCCCACGCCCCAGACCGTGACGATCCGCCGCGGCGCGGTCGGATCGGGCTCGATCTTCTCCCGCAGCCGCCGGACGTGCACGGTCACCGTGGAGGAGTCCCCGAACGACCAGCCCCACACCTGGTTGAGCAGCGCCGACCGGCTGAACGCCTGCCGAGGGTTGCGCACGAGGTAGGCCAGCAGGTCGAACTCGCGGGCGGTGAGCAGCACCTCGGCCCCGCCCAGCCGTACCTCGTGGGCCCCGACGTCGACCACCAGGTCGCCGTCACGCAGCACGCCCGTGCCGCCCGTGACCGAGGCGCCGCGGGCGCGGCGCAGCACCGACTGGACGCGCAGCGCCAGCTCACGCGGGCTGAAGGGCTTGGTCACGTAGTCGTCGGCGCCGGTTTCGAGCCCGACCACGCGGTCGATCTCCTCGCCGAGCGCGGTCAGCATGATCACCGGGACCGGCCAGCGCTCCCTGAGCTTCCTGCACACCTGCAGCCCGTCGATCTTCGGCAGCATCAGGTCGAGCACCATCAGATCCGGCGGGCTGGCCAGCGCCCGCCGCAGCGCCTCGGCGCCGTCGCCCACGCACTCGACCTCGTGCCCGTCGCGCTCCAGATATCGCGCCACCACTTCGGCCACGGTCGGGTCGTCGTCGACCACCAGGATGCGCGTGTTCACCCTTTCACCGTACGGCGGAGGCGTGCCGAATCGACACTTACGTCATTGCTTCGTAAGCCTCGCGGATCATGCTCGCAGGACGTACGGTGGGCGCATGAGTCGCGTCGTCATGCTCGTATTGGGGGCCCTCCTTGCCCTCTTCGTGCTGTTCAATTTCGTGATCCCCATGATCATGGGGCTGCTCAAGGTCGCCCTCATCATCGGTGTGGTCGCCCTTCTGGTGTTCATCGCCGTCACCTTGGTCGGGAAGTCGTCCTCGTCACGGTGACGCTTTTCCTGTTCGACCCCTGGCTCATCGGCGTGACCATGGTGGCGATCCTGCTGCTCGCCACCTGGGCCGCCCGGCTGCTGCCCGCCATCGGCGGCGACGCGCCCGGCTTCCCGCTGATGTACGCCCGGCGCACGGCCTTCCAGCGCCAGCGCCATCCCGCGGCGGCAGGCCGGCCACGGCCACGAGCTCCGTCATCGCGCCCCGCTTCCGGGTAAGCGGGGCTCTCTTCAGTGAGCCCTGATCCATCTCTCTTTGATTGAAGGGCTCATGTTCGACTCTTTCGTGTCATTTCTGCTGGCCGTGTCCGGCGACAACGCCGCCGTGGCCATCGTGCTGTTCACCGTGGCCGTACGCCTCCTGCTGCTGCCGCTCGGCATCCGCCAGGCCCGCGCCACACAGGTCCAGAAGCGCTTGGCGCCCAAGCTGGCCGAGCTGCGGAAGCGGTGGTCGCGCAACCCCGAGAGACTGGCCAAGGAGACCACCAAACTGTACGCGAAGGAAGGCACCTCGCCTTTGGCCACGATCCTGCCGGGATTGGGGCAGCTTCCGTTCATGTGGGTGATGTATCGGGTCGCCACGCACCCCACCGCTTTCCTGGGGCATGACCTGCTGGGCGCCCCTTTGGGGCAGCATGTGGCGGGAATCGTCACCAATTACGGTCTGGTTAGCGGGCCATTTTTGGTCTTTGCCGTGGTCATCGCGCTGATCGCGGTCGTGGCGTGGATTTCGGCCCGCAAAGTCAGCGCCACGCTGCCCGACGAGCAGCCCGCGCTGATACGGAAAATCATGCCGCTGATGCCGTTCGGCACGGTGCTGGCCGCCGCGGTGCTGCCGCTGGCCGCGGCGCTCTACCTGCTGATCTCCACGGCGTGGACCGTGGGAGAGCGGGCGATCCTGGCCACCCGGCCGCTGAGCGCGTAGCCGCTATCCAGCCTCTCGCAGTGCGTGGACCTGCCCGTTCATCAATCCGTTGGGGGCGTGCAAGATCGCCCACACCGTCGTGATGTCACCGTCGTGGCGGACTCCCCAGCTCTCCGCGACGTACTCGACGATGCCGAGTCCCCTGCCCCCGAGCGACGACAGAGTCGGCCGGCCGGCACGGGGCTCGGTGGCCGCGCCGCCATCGCTCACAGCGACCTCGATGTGTTCGTCGCTCCGCAGCCAGGCCACCCTGACCATGCCCGACGGCAGCGGATGCGCATGCCGTAGCGCGTTGCTCAGCAGCTCGCTCACCACGAGGACGGCATCGTCGATCGCGGTGGCGAAAACCCCGCGATCCTGCAGGTCAGTGCTCAGACGCTGGCGGGCGACGGCGACACTGGACGGCGCGTACGGCAGTAGCACCACGCTTGACACACCCACCTCCCCGCTCCCAGTGCCCCCCACGGGAACACTCCCCGGTACGACCGAAATGCCCCGTTACTCGATCCCAGAAACCGCATCTCGATCACAGCTTGTACACATCGGACGATAGATCAGCGTAACCGTTACCACCTCGTTACCGCATCGGTGTGTCGGATCGGATAGGGGAAGCGTTGCCCAACACGAGCCGCATTCGAGTGCCTCCACCGGGTCGCGGATGGGCACTCACATCGCCGCCCTGAGCCCTGGCCAGACTGCGCACAATGTAGAGCCCGAGGCCGACTCCGCCGAACCTGCGACGGTCACCGCTGTCGACCTGGACGAACCGCTCGAAGACCCGCTCCCGATCCGGCGCGGCGATGCCGACGCCCTCATCGTCCACCACCACGACCACGGCGTCGTCCTCGGGCCAGGCGCCCACACTGATCAGGCCGCCCGTCGGCGAGTACTTGAAGGCGTTCTCCAGCAGCTGGCCGAGGATGATGTCGGTGGCGAGCGCGTCGCCTCTGACGTACGGCAGCGCCTCGGGGATGGCCACCTCCACCCGGTGCCTGTCGGACAGCACAGGCAGGCCGAGCGTGGCCGCGTGGATCCGCTCGGCCAGATCGAACGCCTCGATGCGCACCGGCGGCTCGTCGGCGCCCGCCCTGGCGCCGAGCAGCAGGTGGTCCATGAGCTGGCCGAGCGACCTGGCCCGCTCGGCGATCGTGTGGACGGCGGAGCGCCGCTCGGTGTCGTTCAGCTTGTCCCAGCGCGCGTCGAGCGTGCTGGCGAACCCGCGCACGATCGTGATGGGCGTGCGCAGCTCATGACTGGTCGTGGCCAGGAACAGGTCCTTGGCCTCCTCCAGTTCCTTGGCCGTGGTCACGTCGCGGAAGTCGACGACCACCTCTCCGGTCTCCTCGATCTTGGCGCTGACCACGTCCAGCCAGCGCCCGCTCTCCAGCTGGTAGGTGAGCTTCTCTCCCGGGCTGGGCAGCGGGAAGGGCAGCGGCCCGCCGATGACGGCCTCTCCCGGCGTCGCGGTGAGCTCGGCGGCGGCCGGGTTCCACTGGCTGACCCGCCCGGCGCGGTCGAGCACGGCGATGCCGTCGGCGCTGGCATCGAACACCGCCCGCTCGTGCGCCCGCTGACGTACGGCCTCCTGATAGGCCACCGCGTTGCCGACCGCGATGCCGGCGTGCCCGGCCAGCAGCTCCAGGAGTTCGAGCTCCAGATGGCCGGGCTTGCGGTCGGCGAACAGCGCGTACAGGGCCCCGTAGGGACGGCCACCGACCGCGGCCAGGCCGAGCGCGATCGTGTGCAGCCCGTCGAGCTCGGCCCACACCAGGTCGCCGAGCCCCTGCGACTCCAGCATCACCGTCTTCCCGGTGCGTAAGAGCTTGCCGACCAGGCTGGTACGCAGCTCGGCCGTCACGTCCTTGAGCGAGTCGGGCAACTGGTGCGCGCTCACCAGCCGCAGCCGCTCGCCCTCGATGAGCACGAAGCCGCCCGCGTCGGCGCCGGTCAGCTCGGTCAGGCTGGCCGCGATGCGGTCGAGCACCGTGGACAGCTCCAGCTCGGCGTTGATGTCGCCGACCACGTCGGTGAGCCGGCGCACCAGCCGGGCCCGCCGCGCCATGCGGTTCCTGGCGGCCTCGTCGGCCTCGGTCAGATGGTGCACGAAGACGTAGCCCGCCACGGCGCTGCCCGTGAGCAGCGCGCTCGTGTCGACCCTCAGGTCGAGCACGGTGCCGTCCCTGCGCAACCGCTTGGTACGCAGCGACACCTGGCCGCCCGTACGCACCCGTTCGAGCACCGCGTTGTGCTCCGCTGTCAGCTCCCCCGGCACGATCGGCGCCCTGCGGCCCAGCATCTCCTCGGCCGACCAGCCGAAGAGCCGCTCCGCCGCCCGGTTCCAGACGAGTACGGTCTGGTCCCTGTCGAGCGCGACCACGGCGTTGGGCGAGCTGGCGAGCACCGCGCGAGCGATCTCATCGTCACTGCCTGCTCTGTCGTCACCCACACCTCCATAGTGCCTGTGGCGTGCGGCGTTCGTCGGGCGATCCGTCCGATACGCTGCGGGCACGGCCTTTCAGGGCGGCGGAAGAGGGTGGCGGGTATGTCCAGTGGAGACCTCGATGCCCTGCTGCGGGTGACTTCCGCCACCTATCGCGGCGAGGTGCCGCCCGATGTGGCGTTCGGCACCTATGACGGCGCGGTCGGCCGGCTGGTGCTGGCGGTGAGCGGCAAGGGCATCGTGGCGTGCAGCTTCGAGTCGGAGGACACCGTCTTCGAGTTGGTCGTCCGCCATGTGGGCGCGTTCGTCGGGCCCGACCCCGGGCGGCTCGACCCGGTGCGCAGGGAGCTCGACGCCTACTTCTCCGGCCGCCTGCGGGCCTTCGCCACACCGGTGGACCTGTCCATCGCCACGACGTTCGCCCGTACGGTGCTGCAGAAGACCATGGCCGTGCCCTACGGCGAGACGGCGACCCTCGACGAGATCGGCGAGAGCATCGGCCGCCCGCGCGCGCTGCGCGCGGTCGGCAACGCGCTCAACGCCAACCCCGTCTGTGTGGTCGTGCCGTGCCACCGGATCGTGCCGGTCGACGGCGAACTCGGCGACTACGCGGGCGGCCAGGCCGCCAAGCGTCATCTCCTCAACATCGAGAAACGCTCACGGGCCTGAGGTACGTACTCAGAAGCGAGCTCAACGACGCGTGATCGACGCGCGCCTGGTCGCCCAGCCGATCGCCAGCGTCACCAGGGCCGCCACCAGAGCCGCGCCCAGGGCCCCGTTCATCCACGGCTGCCTGGTGAACCCGGTGGCCTCGCGTACGGCCGCCCAGAGGCCGTCCCACCGCTCGACCGTCGGCGTGGAGGTGGTCAGCCAGTAGGCCACGAAGCCGAGCGCCCAGGGCACCAGCATGGACCAGCGGGCGGGCGCGTCCTCGTTGGTGTTCCACCCCGAGGATCCGCCGAGCACGAAGTAGTCGACCGCCAGCACCGCGAACATCGGCACGAACACCGCCCCGATCACGCCCAGGAACGCCCCGTACGAGTTCACGTCGACCACCAGCGCGATGGCGGTGGTCAGCACGCCGATGGCGATCGAGAAGACCCGCCGGTCGACGCGCGGCATGAGGTTCTGCAGGGACATGGTCGTGGAGTAGACGTTCGCGAACGACTGGTCGGCCTCCCGCAACACCAAGATCGCGAAGAACAGCGCGCCCAGCGGCACCGCCACGAACGCCCCGAACACGGCCGTGCCGTCGGCGGCCACCGCGGCGGACCCGGCGATGGCCACCGCGTAGACGCCCAGCCCCAGGCAGGCGACCTGCGCCAGCGTGTAGCCGCCGACCACGCCCGCGAAGGCCGCCCGGCTCGACCTGGAGTGCCGGGCGAAGTCCGCCGCGATCGGCACCCACGAGACCGACAGCGCGATGACGTAGTCGACCGCGGGCGCGAACGCCGTCCACGACCCGCCGCCCTGCGGCGGAGCCTTCGACAGGAACGCCACCGCGAACCAGACCAGCGAGATGATCACCCCGATGGTGACGTAGCGCCGCAGCAGCCGGACCGACCCGAGCGGCCAGATGGTCAGCGACGTGGTCAGCGCCCCCGCCACCACCACCCACACCTGGTACGGCACCACGGCCCCGAAGATGGCCATCGCGCCCTTGGCGATCACCCACAGCTCGAAGGCGCCCCACCCGATCATCTGGACGATGTTGAGCACGGTCGGGATGTAGGACAGCCGCGCCCCGAACAACCCGCGCAGCAGCACCATCGCCGGCCGCCCGGTCTGCGTGCCCGGGATGGCCGACAGCCCCACCATGGCCGTGCCGACCAGGCTGCCGACGAGGGCGGCGAGCAGGGCCGCGCTCAGGCTGAGCGGGCTGCCGCCGAGCGGGTCGAGCAGGAACAGCGCACCGCTGAACCCCAGCAGGCTCACGGCCAGGTTCGCCCACAGGGCCCCCTGGTCGAGCAGCCCGAGCGTCTTGGGGGGCGTCCCTTCGAGGGTCAGCGGGACTTCGTCGACGACATGCGTCATCTCACACTCCCTACGCCGGCATTACCCGGACAGGTTCATGCGGTCGGCGACAGGTCAGTCGCCCTCTCAGCCCGGTGCACCCCGAGCTCCCGCGGTTTGTGTAGTTGTCGAGCGGATTATGCCATCCGTCAGGCGACGAACGGCGGGCGCCCCGTCTCACTGACCATCGGGCGGCGCGCGCCCGCCCACGACTGCATGCCGCCGTCGACGTTGACCGCCTCGCGCCCGAGCTGGTTGAGCCAGGCCGCGACCTGGAACGACCGGCCGCCGACCCGGCAGACCACGTAGACGGTCCGGTCGCCCGGCACCTCCTCGACCCGCCCCTGGATCTGCGTCATCGGGATGTGCACCGCCTCGGGCGCGTGCCCGGCCACCCATTCGTCCTGTTCACGCACGTCGAGCAGGTAGGCGTCGGCGGGAACGTCGCTGGCCGAGATCTCTGGAACCGTCATGCCTCCATCATCTCGCGTCGCTGGTCATCTCGCGTCGCTGGTCATAGGCGGCACGCGCCGTGGCGATCTCCTGCCGGTGCTCCTCGGTCCAGGTGACCAGGCTCTTGATCGTCTGGTGCAGGGTCCGGCCGAGCGGCGTGAGCGCGTAGTCGACCCGCGGGGGCACGACGGGGTGAACCGTGCGGCTGACCAGGCCGTCGCGCTCCAGGTGGCGCAGGGTCACGCTGAGCATCCGCTGGCTGACCCCGTCGATCTCGCGGCGCAGCTGGGTGAAGCGCAGGCTCTGGCAGTCGAGCAGCGCGATGACCAGCAGCGACCACTTGTCGGCGACGCGGTCGAGTATCTGCCGGACCTCGCAGTCCTCCCTGGTGTCCCACTGCCACACGTCGTAGTCGTCGTCCACGGTGCTCTCGCAGTAACCGGGTGACTTAGAAGTGCCGTCTTCCATGACATTTCATACTGCCGGATGATTTGGACGGTTACCAGAGATAACCGAATGCCGATAAGTAACCAGGAGTTGACCATGTCCAAACGCGCTTGGGGCATGTTGATCGTGCTGTGCGGAGCCATCTTCATCGAGGGCACCGACGTGGCCATGCTGAACGTGGCCCTGCCCTCGATCAGGGCGGATCTGGGGCTGTCCACGGGCATGCTGAGCGGGGTGGTGAGCGCCTACGTCCTGGGCTGTGGCGGTTTCATCCTGCTCGGCGGCCGGGCGGCCGACCTGCTGGGCAGGCGCAGGATGTTCCTGCTCTGGCTCGGCGTCTTCGTGGTGTTCTCCGGGTTGGGCGGGTTCGCGACCGAGGGGTGGGTGCTGCTGGTCGCCAGGTTCCTCACCGGGGTCGCGGCCGCGTTCATGATGCCCGCCGGGCTGTCGCTGATCACCACGAGCTTCCCCGAGGGCAGGCAGCGCAACCGCGCGCTGCTGGTGTACGCGGGGACGGGGGCCGCCGGGTTCGCGCTCGGGCTGGTGATCGGTGGTCTGCTGAGCTCGATCGGCTGGCGCTGGGTCTTCTTCGCGCCCGTCCTCTTCTCGCTGGCGATCCTGATCGCCGCCGTCCCGCTGCTGAAGGAGCGGCCGACGCCCCGGCCCGCAGGTGGCGTCGACCTGGCCGGGGCCGCGACCATCACCGGCGCGATGACGCTGCTGGTCTACGGCCTGGTACGGCTGGAGCACCCCGCCGACGGCCCGGCCTGGACCGTCGGCGCGTTCGCGGGCGGCGTGGCGCTGCTGGCGGCGTTCGTGGCGATCGAGCGGCGGTCGGCCACGCCGCTCGTCCGCCTGGGCATCCTGCGCTCCGCGCCACTGGTGCGCGCCAACCTGACGGCGCTGCTGCTCACCGCGTCGTTCTTCGGCTTCCAGTTCCTGGTCACGTTGTACCTGCAGGAGTTGCGCGGCTGGTCCACCGTCCAGACCGGCCTGGCCCTGCTCGCCGCCGCCGCCGACGTGGTGCTCGCGCCGACGCTGACCCCGTGGCTGGTGCAGAGGTACGGCAACGCCCGGGTGATCTTCGGCGGCCTGCTGTCGGGGCTCGCGGCTTACGGCCTGTTCGTGGGGGTCGGGATGGACTGGTCGTACGCGGCCATGCTGCCGTCGATGCTGCTGATCGGGCTGATGTTCGCCTTCGTGTACGGCCCGCTCACGATCGTCGCCACGGAGGGCATCGCGGAGGACGAGCAGGGCTTGGCCGGTGGGCTGCTTAACTCGGCCTTCCAGTTCGGCGCGGCGCTCGGGCTGTCCATGGTCACGGCGGTCAGCGTGGCGGCACTGGGCGACGCGACCTCCGCCGAGGCCGGACTGGCGGCCATCAGGACGGCACTCCTGGTACCGCTGGCCGCCACGGCCGTCGCCGCGATCATCATGGCCACCGGCCTACGCCGACGCCCACCCTCCCCCGCACACGAGTCCGGAGAGCCAGAGAAGCCCGTCATAGTCGGAGCGTGACCACCAGCACGGAGGCGTTACTTCAGCAGGCGGGACAGGCGGCGGTCGGCCAGCGGCTTGCCGCCCGTCTGGCAGGTGGGGCAGTACTGCAGCGAGGAGTCCGCGAAGGACACCTCGCGAATGGTGTCACCGCAGACGTCGCACGGCTGACCGGCGCGATTGTGCACGCGAAGGCCGGACTTCTTCTCCGCCTTGAGGTCCTTGGCGGCCAGGCCGTGCGCCCGCTCGACCGCCTCGCGCAGCGTGGTGACGATGGCCTCGTGCAGGTCGGCGATCTGGGCGTCGGTGAGGGTCGAGGCGATCTTGAACGGTGACATCTTGGCCGCGTGCAGCACCTCGTCGGAGTAGGCGTTGCCGATGCCCGCGATCACCTTCTGGTCGCGCAGCAAGCCCTTCACCTGGGTGCGGCTCCCGTTCAGGATGGCCTTGAGCGTGGCCACGGTGAAGGCGTCGTCGAGAGGGTCGGGGCCGAGGGCGGCGACCCCCGGCACGTCATCCGGATTTTTCGTGACATAGACGGCTAGGCGCTTCTGAGTCCCCGCCTCGGTCAGCTCGAACCCGGGCGCCAGGCCCTCGTCGTCGGGCGCCAGGCGTACCCGTACCGCCAACGGGCCCTTGCCCGGACGGACCGGCTTCGCGCCCGAGAGGTCCTCGCGCCAGCGCAGCCACCCCGCGCGGGCCAGGTGGATGACCAGGTGCAGGCCGTCGCAGTCGAAGTCGAGGAACTTGCCATGCCTGGCCACGCCCGTGATGGTCAGCCCGCCGAGCGCGGTGACCGGCGGGTCGAACGTCTTGAGCGCCGAGAAGGCGACCACGTCGACGCCCAGTAGCGTGCGACCGACCGCCCGCTCGCGCAGGAAACCGGCGAGCGATTCCACTTCGGGGAGTTCAGGCATGCCACCAGGGTACGACGCACCTTCGTCCACAGCCTGTGGATAACTATGGGACATCCCAGAACGCCAGCTCGTGCGCCATCCCCTCACGGAACAGCGCCTCCGCCCGCGCGGGCTCGGGATCGGCCTGGTCGATCATCTCGGCGATCCGCACGGTCAGCGCCGCGAAGCCGGGATCGGCGTACGTCTCCACCCACCGCCGATAGCGCGGCTCGGTGGGCAAGTCCTCCGCCAACAGCCGACCGAGCGTCGAATATCCCCACATGCAGGGATAAAGCGCGGCCAGCCCTTCGCCATAATCGGCGGCCGACTCCAGCAGGAACGCCGTGTAGGCCGCGCACGCCGGCCCCTTCCGCGCGCCTTCCAGATCCGCCCCGAACGAGGCCGACAGCTCCCGGTGCAGGCTCAGCTCGTCATGGAAGGTCGTGTGCGCCAGGTCCACCAGATCGCCCAGATGCGCGGCCGGCGCCTGCCAGGCCAGCCGCGCGAACACCCGCACATAGTCCAGCAGGAACAGGTAGTCCTGCTCCAGCCACGACCGGAACACCGGCTCCGCCAGATCGCCGCGCCCGATGCCGACGACCGTGGGATGCGCGAGCTGCGCGTCGAGGAGGGGGCGCCCGGCCGCGTGCAACTTCTCGGAGATACCCATGAGCGGCAGGCTAGTGTCAGGGAATGAGTGTGACGATCGCGGAAGAACTCCTCTTGCTCGCCTACAGCGAGAAGGAGGGCAAGCAGCTCATCAGCGCCAGCCAACTGGATCCGGCGCTCGGCGGCGCGATCCTCGCCGAGCTGGCGATCACCGAGCGGGTGGCCCTGACCGGCAAGAAGGTGTCCCTCGAGGACGCCACGCCGCTGGGCGATGACGAACTCGACGCCGCGCTGGCCCGCATCGCGGAGGAGCGCAAGGAGCGCAAGCCGGACTGGTGGGTCCAGCGGTTCCACTCCACCAAGCTGCGCCGGCGCCTGCTCGTCCGGCTCGCCGAGACGGGCGTGCTGGCCGAGGAGCGCGGCAAGGTGCTCGGCATCTTCCCCACCACCCGCTGGCCGGAGGCCGACGGCGGCGTCGAGGCGGAGGTCAGGCAGCGCGTGAGCGGCGTCCTGGCGGGCGCCGAGCCCGACGGGCGCACGGCGGTGCTCATCGCCGTCATGCACGCCGCCAAGCTCGACCGCAAGGCGTTCCCCGGCGCGAACAAGGCCCGCATCAAGGAGATCTCCGAGGGCGACTGGGCGGGCGACGCGGTGGCCAAGACGATCGCCGCGATCAACTCGGTCATGGTGATCGCCGCCACCACCGCCGCCATCGGCGCCACCACCGCAGGGAGCTAGGCACCCCCAAGGGTCGGCCAGAGGATGGGATCAGCCGGCGTCGAGGATCTCCTTCGGCACCGGCTTGTCCTCCTTGATCGCGTTGAACAGGGCTGTGGCCTTCTCCCTGTCCCACTTGACCGCGCTGCCGCCGCCCGCGATCTCGTTGCCGCCGAACGGCACGACCGTGGTCACCGGGCTGTCGCCCATGGCCAGGCCCAGCGAGAGCATGTCGAACGCACCCGTGCTCGAATCGACCGCCACCGCGTCGGTGGCGCTCATGGCCAGCGGGATCGAGGTGAACGGATTGATCAGCGTGCCGGGACTGGCCGCCTTCTTCACGACCGCGCCGAGGAACTGGCGCTGGCGCTTGGTCCGCTCGAAGTCGGGCAGCGCGCCGCCCTTGCGGGTACGGACGTAGCCGAGCGCCTGGGCGCCGGTCAGCATCTGGACGCCCTTCTTGAGCTTCAGCCCCGCCTTGGGGTCGTCGACCGCGGCGCGGACGTTGATCTCGACACCGCCGACCGCGTCGACGATGTCCACGAACCCGGCGAAACCAATCTCCATGTAGTTGTCGATGCGCACCCCGGTGACGGACTCGATCGTCTGGGCGAGCAGCTTGGGGCCGCCGATGGCGTACGCGGCGTTGAGCTTGTTGCGGCCCTTGCCGGGGATGGTGACCGCCGAGTCGCGCGGCAAGCTGATGAGAGTCGGCTTGTCGCTGCCCGCCGGGATGTGCAGCAGCATCATCGAGTCGGTGCGCTGGCCGGCCGCCTTGCCGGTGGCGAGCTTCTTGCGGTCGGCCGCCGACAGGCCCTTGCGGCTGTCGGAGCCGACGAGCAGCCAATTGGTGCCTGGGGTGTCGTCGGGGTGGCCCTCACCGTCGAGCACGCCGGGGATCCCGGTCAGCCGAGAGTCGATCCAGAAGAACAGCCCCACGGCCGCCACGATCAGCAGTGCCACCACGGCGGCGACGATCTTCAGGATGGTGCGGCCCTTGATCCGCCTGCGCGGCGGCTTCGGCCCCGACGGGGTCGGTTCCGCCTTGGGCGTGAACGGCTTCATCGGGCTGCCGCCTGAGCGCTCGCGGCCGTACACGCGCGAACCACCGGCGCGCGGCGCGTCGGAGGGCGACTGGTTCGTCGGCGGCGCCTGTTGAGCCGGCGGAGGGACCTGCTGCGTCGACGGAATCCGATGCGCGGGGGCACCACCCGACCGCGGCCCGTCGCCGTTCCTGCCCGGCAGCGGGCGACCATCGCCCGGCGAGCGCATGGCTCTCGTCCGGTCTTCCTCAGACACTTGGCCTCTTTCCCCTTCGGTTGTCATAGACGCTACGTCCAACCCCCCACCAGTGAAGACGTCTCGCCAAGGTTTTCCCACGGAAAAGTACGCAGAACTAGCGGAGCGTCACGTCGGAAACATTGCTGCCATCTGCATCGTTACGGTTTATGGACTTCCGCCATCGAAAGGATGATCGTGTCCGCCCCGGACCCTTGGAATATTCGCCCGTGCGAACGCACGGGATCCCCTGATCGCTCACCTCTTCGGAGCTCGTCCCGGTGAGCGCGTACCTCGGGCTCATCGCCCTCTTCCTGCTCACCGCCGCGACAGGTTACTTCGTCGCGCAGGAGTTCGCCTTCGTGGCCGCTGACCGGGGCCTCCTGCGTGAGCAGGCCGCCGCCGGCGACCAGGCCGCGGAGAAGGCCCTCCAGGTGACCTCCCGCCTGTCGTTCATGCTCTCCGGCGCGCAGCTCGGCATCACCGTCACCGCGCTGCTGGTCGGCTTCCTGGCCGAGCCCGCCATAGCGACGATCGTTCGTCCGTGGTTGACGGACACCGGCATGCCCGACGGCCTCATCACCGGCCTGTCCGTGGCCATCGGTGTGTTCGTCGCGACCATCGTCCAGATGGTCCTCGGCGAGTTGGCGCCCAAGAATCTCGGCATCGCCAGGCCGGAGGCCGTCGCCAAGTTCCTCGCCGGATCGACGCTGGTCTACCTGGCCGTGGTCGGCCCGGTGGTCCGCCTGTTCGACTCGGCGGCCACGGGACTGCTCAGGCGCATCGGCATCGAGCCCGTCGAGGAGGTGGAGCACGGCGCGACCCCCGAGGAGCTCTCGCGGATCATCGCCGAGTCCACTCTGGCGGGCGAGCTGCCGCCGCGGCTGTCGGAGCTGCTGGAGCGGGCGCTGGAGTTCGGTGACCGCAACGCGGAGGAGATCATGGTCCCGCGCCCGCGCGTGGTCGTGCTCCGCGACTCCCAGCCGATCTCCGACCTCGTGGAGGTCATACGCGAGTGCGGCCACTCCCGCTACCCGGTGCTCGGCGCCGACGGCGACGTGGTGGGTGTGACGGGCGTACGCGAGCTGATCACCTCCGGTCTCGAAGACGGCCCGATCATCGGCATCACCCGCCCCGCGGTGCTGGTGCCCGACTCGCTGCCGCTGCCGGCCGTACTGAACCAGATGCGCTCGGCCAAGGACGACTTGGTATGCGTGATCGACGAGTACGGCGACCTCGCCGGCGTCATCACCGTCGAGGACCTGGCGGAGGAGCTGGTCGGCGAGCTCATCGACGAGAACGACCCGGAGCCCGACGGCGCGGTCGCGCAGCCGGACGGAATCTGGGAGGTGCCGGGCCGGTTCAGGCTCGACGAGGTCGAGCGGGCCACCGGCGTCTCGCTGCCCGAGAGCGACGACTACGACACGCTCGCCGGGCTGGTCCTCGCCAGGCTGGGGCGCATGCCGGAGCCCGGTGACACCGTGACCGTCCCCGTCATTCCGGAGACGGACCCGTTCGCCGAGGACGAACAGGAGCACCAGGCCGAACTCACCGTCCTGTCCCTCAACCGCCGCGTCCCCGAATGGGTACGGCTGGCACCGGTCCAGCACGCGGAGGCCGTCCGATGACGATGATCCTGATCAGCCTGGCCCTACTACTGCTCAACGCGCTGTTCGTGGCGGCCGAGTTCGCCTTCGTCTCCGCCAAGCGGCACCGCCTGGAGGAGATGGCCGCCAACGGCAACCGCCTGGTGCGGATCACCGCGAAGTCGGCGGTGGGCGGTGGCCGGCGACTGTCCCTGATGCTGGCCGGCGCCCAGCTCGGCATCACGCTCTGCACGCTGGGTCTGGGCCAGGTCACCGAGCCCGCGATCGAGCACTACCTGGAGCCGGTCTTCGCCGCGGTCGGCGTGCCCGAGTCGATGCGGATGCCGATCGCGCTGACCATCGCGCTGGCGTTGGTGACGTTCCTGCACATGGTGGTGGGCGAGATGGCACCCAAGTCCTGGGCGCTGACCCACCCCGAGCGGGCCGCCCTGTTGCTGACGCTGCCCTTCCGCGGCTTCACGTCGCTGATGAGCCCGCTTCTGTCGGCGCTCAACGGCCTGACCAACGTGATCTTGCGCCTGTTCGGCGTGGTCCCACGTGACGAACTGGCCACCACCAGAACCCCGCGCCAGCTCGCCATGCTCGTAGGAGAGTCGGGCCGGATGGGCCTACTGGACAGAGAGGAGCATGACCTGCTCACCAGAGCCCTCCGCCTCCAGGCGGAAGGCATCGAGCGCCTCATGGTCCCCATCGACCAGGTGGTGACCGTGCCGGCGTCGGCCAACGCCGCGCGCATCAAGCAGGCGGCGGCGGAGAGCGGCCACCTGCGCCTCCTGGTGGGCGCTCCAGAGGACGTACAGGGCGTGCTGCATGCCCGAGACGCCCTGATCAATCCCAACCGCGCAGCGGGCGACCTGGCCCGCCCGGTCCCCCGCCTGCCTTGCGTCACCCAGGTCCCCGAGGCGGTGACAGCACTCCAGGAGGCCCACGCCCACCTGGCGCTGGTCACGGGCCAGGGCGGCACGGTCATCGGAATGGTCAGCCTGACCGACCTGGTGGGCGAACTCCTCGACACCCGAGCAATGGCCGCCTAACCCCACGAGTGTGGGCAATAACACACGCCCGGCCGGAAAGCCATCCGAAAGTGATCTGCAACCGGCCGGGCGTACCGTTCCCAACGCCGCCCACAAGGTTCCCAAAAACAGGAGGCCCCGCCCCTTGCGATCCGGGTCCTCTTTCGCCAGTGTGGGTCTGCCCGTACAGAAGACGAAGCCCCAGATGCACTACAGGCATTAACGCAAGGAACCGCCCGAAGAGCCCCACAGGCGGCGGTTCAACGCAAGGCCCCGCCCAAAGAGCACCACGGGCGGGCTGGGTTAACGCAAGGAGCCAGCCGGTGAACAACCACCAGCGGGCAAGGCAAGGAACCGGCCGGTAAACAACCACCAGCGGGTTAAGGCGAGGAACCGGCCGGTGGCCAACCACCAGCGGGTTAAGGCGAGGAACCGGCCGGTGGCCAACCACCAGCGGGTTAAGGCGAGGATTCAACCGGTGAGCAACCACCAGCGGGTTTCCTGCTGGGGGTCCGGGGGTCGCCCCCCGGTGTAAACGACGAGGGGACCCGAGGGAAGCAAGCCCCGGAGGGGCTGGCGACCATAGGGTCCCCGTCAACGAGTGGGCGAGGAGGGATTTGAACCCTCACGTCCTTTCGGACACACGGACCTGAACCGTGCGCGTCTGCCGTTCCGCCACCCGCCCTTGTGGGTGCGGAGAAACAGTAGCACGGAACAGCCGCTGGTACTGAACCCGGATACGATCGCATAAGACACGGGAGCGGAGGAGCTGGGCGCGACAGCCGACGAGCGCCGGGACCACCCGCGACGTGGGAGGAGCGGCGGCCAGGCGCGGTGCGCGTTTGGTGGCCGCGATCATATGCACGGAGGAAGGGAGGTACCCGGTGGGAGTCCTTCAGCGCTTCGAGCGAAGGCTCGAAGGCTTGGTTGAGGGGGCCTTTGCGCGGGCGTTCAAATCTGACCTTCAGCCGGTCGAGGTCGCCAGCGCGGTTCAGCGGGAGATGGATGAGCGTGCGGCGATCGTCGCTCAAGGTCGGACGCTCGTGCCCAACGACTTCGTGGTTGAACTGTCCACGACCGACAGCGAGCGGCTTGAGGTCTATGCCGACAGCATCAGCCACGAGCTGGCCAACCTCGCCAGGGAGTACGCCAAAGAACAGGGCTACTCCTTCGTGGGACCGGTCCGGGTTCGTTTCGAAACCGCCGCCGACCTGGCAGTGGGGTTGTTCCGCATCAGGTCGGGAGTCATCCGCGGCGCGACGGTGGAGCAGGACGAAATTCGCCAGCCGGCGAGTGATCTGCCACCATCCAGGCCCAACGCGTTCAACGGGCGGCCCCGGCTGCTCGTGTCCACTCAGGACGATCCGCAGGGCGACCGCTCCTACGAGCTCACCACTCCGGTGACCTTGCTGGGCAGGGGCACCGACTGCGATCTTCGTCTCGTCGACCCCGGCGTCTCTCGCCACCACGCGGAGTTGCGCGTCGAGGGTCAGCTAGTCGCCCTAGTCGATCTCGGATCGACGAACGGCACGTTCGTCAATGGCCAGCCGGTACGCAGAGTCGAGCTCCAGAACGGCACGCGAGTGACCCTGGGGCGTACGACACTGGTGTTCCGGCGCGATTAGGGGTAGACAGACGGTCCATGTCCGAGCTCACGCTGCTGCTGATCCGGCTCGCCTTCCTGGCTGTGCTGTGGTTCTTCGTCATTGCCGCAGTCGGCGTGATCCGGACAGATTTGTTCGGATCACGTACGGCCCCCGCGGGTCCACGCAAGGGCATCAAGCCCACCAAACCGGCGGCTAAGCCGAAGAATAAGAAGGGCGAGCCACGCCAGCTCGTTGTGACGGGTGGCCCGCTGCAAGGCACCACCATTAATCTCACGGAGACGCCCATCAGCATTGGCCGGGCGAACGACGCCACGCTGGTAGTCACCGACGACTACGCTTCCAGTCGGCATGCCCGGCTCTTCCCTCAGGACGGTCAGTGGATCGTGGAAGATCTCGGTTCGACCAACGGCACATATCTCGACCGCTCAAAAGTCACCCGCCCGACCCCGGTGCCGCTCGGTGTTCCGATCCGCGTCGGCAAGACAGTCATTGAATTGCGCAAATGACCATCGCACTCCGCTACGCCGCCCGCTCGGACGTCGGCCTCCTCCGCGAAGGAAACGAGGACTCGGCGTACGCGAGCGGCCGTCTGCTAGCCGTCGCAGACGGTATGGGCGGACACGCACACGGTGAGGTGGCGAGTTCTGTCGCCATCGCCGCAATGGCCTCTCTCGACGAGGCCCAACAGGGTGGTGACCTGCTCAACGCCATCGAGGCAGCGGTACGCGACGCCAACCGCAAGCTGCACGAGATGGTGGGCCGGGACCCCAGCCTCAAGGGCATGGGCACCACGCTGACCGCCATGCTCTGGAACGGCACCTCGGTGGCCCTGGTGCATGTCGGCGACTCGCGCGCCTACCTGCTCAGACGCGGGGAGCTCTACCAGATCACCCACGACCACACGCTGGTGCAGCAGTTGGTCGACGACGGACGCATCACGCCGGAGGAGGCCGCGACGCACCCGCAGCGCTCGATCCTGCTGCGGGCGCTCGACGGGAGCGGCGAGGTCGATCCCGACCTCACGTTGCGCGAGGCGCAGGTGGGCGACCGTTATCTCCTCTGCTCCGACGGCCTGTCCGGAGTGGTGAGCGCGGAGACCCTGCATGCCACGCTGACCAACATCGACGACCCGGAAGAGGTCGTGCGCCAGCTGATCGACCTGGCCAACCGGGGCGGTGGGCCCGACAACATCACCTGCGTCCTGGCCGACGTGCTGGAGCTCGCCGAGGGGCAGCAGGCGCCCACCACCGAGTCGGCGACCGTCGGGGCGGCGGGCATGACGCGCCTGCGGCTCGAAGCGCACGACACCTCGCCGGGACGGCCGGGTGCGGTGACCGCGCCCCAGCCGGTGCTCACCGACGACGACTTCGACGAGCCGGGCCCACAGGCGGCCCGGCGGCCGGTCAAGCGGCGCCGGGCCTGGCCCATGCTGGTCTCCGTCCTGGGTGTGGCCGTCGTCGCCATTGGCGCCGGCGGCTATTTCGGCTGGCAGTGGACCCAGGACCAGTTCTTCGTCGGGGCCAAGGGCGACGAGGTGGTCGTGTTCCGTGGCATCCGTCAGGAGGTGGGGCCGTTCCAGTTCTTCTCGGTAGCCCAGCACACCGGCAAGCCGCTCTCCCAGCTCTCCGAGCCCGACCAGGCGCTGATCAAGGGCGGCATCGAGGTCACGACCTTGGCGGAGGGCATGACGAAGATCAACGGTTTCAAGGCCACCGCGGAGCCGACCGATCAGAAGGCCACCCCGACCGCGACCGCCTCGCCCAGCGCGAGCGCGACGAAGACGAAGGCGAAACCGCAGTAGATGAGTGAAGTGGCGGAAGCCCCCGTCCTCATGCCGGCCAAGCGGCGTGGGGCCCAGCTGGCCATGCTCGCGTTCGCGGTCGTGATCGTCATGGGCGCCTATGCCAACGTCGGGCTGGCTCTCGACGGCGCGATCCCCTCGGGCATGCTGACGTACGGCCTGGGGCTGGGCGGGTTCATGCTGGCCGCCTATCTGGTGCTCGCCAAGTTCGCGCCATGGGCCGACCCCTTGATCCTGCCGCTGGTCACGGTGGTCAACGGCATCGGCCTGGTGATGATCTACCGGATCGAGGCGTCGGGCGCGAGAGGCACCGGCGGCGCGTCCGCCACCAACCAGCTGATCATGACCGGCGCGGGCGTGGTCCTGTTCGCCATCACGCTGGTCGTGCTGCGCGACCACCGCACGCTGCAGCGCCTGACCTACACCGCGGGCTTCGCCGGGCTGTTCCTGCTGATCTCCCCGCTGATTCCCGGGCTGGGCAAGAGCGTCAACGGCGCCACCATCTGGATCGGTTTCGGCCCCGCCATCATCCAGCCCGCGGAGCTGGCCAAGATCGCTCTGGTCATCTTCTTCGCCGGCTATCTCGTGGCCAAGCGCGACGTGCTGGCCCTGGCCGGACGCCGACTGCTCTTCATCGACCTGCCCCGCGCCCGCGACCTCGGACCGGTGCTCATCACCTGGGCGGTCAGCCTGGGTGTGCTCGTGCTGCAGAAGGACCTGGGCTCCTCGCTGCTGCTGTTCGGCACATTCATCGTGATGCTGTACATCGCCACCCAGCGCACCTCCTGGGTGCTGATCGGCATCCTGCTGTTCGTCGGCGGCGCGTTCCTCGCCAGCCAGATCTTCGACCACGTGCACGCCCGCATCGAGGTCTGGCTCGACCCGGGAAACGCCGAGTTCTTCAACCGCGAGCTCGGCGGCAGCGCGCAGCTCATGCAGGGCCTGTTCGCGATGGGTGCGGGCGGCATCCTCGGCACCGGCCTCGGCCAGGGCCACCCCTACCTCATCCCGCTGTCGTTCTCCGACTTCATCTTCACCGCGACCGGCGAGGAACTCGGTCTGACCGGCCTGATGGCGCTGCTCATGGTCTACGCGCTGATCGTGCAGCGAGGGCTGCGCACCGCGCTCGCGGCCCGCGACCCCTACTCCAAGCTGCTGGCCGGCGGCCTGTCGTTCATCCTGGCCTGGCAGGTCTTCATCATCGTCGGCGGCGTGACGAACCTCATCCCCCTGACCGGCCTGGTCACCCCGTTCATGTCCCAGGGTGGCTCGGCATTGCTCGCTAACTGGATCCTTATCGCGCTATTGGTACGCATGTCAGACTCGGCACGGCGACCTCCGCCCCAGGCGATCCAGAACGAGGGAATGACGCAGGTGTTCCAGCGATGAACGGCACTCTGAAGCGTGCGGCCGTGGCCTGCCTGGTCATGTTCGCGCTTCTGATGATCAACGTGAACGTCGTGCAGGCCGTACGGGTGGAGCAATACAGCAAAGACCCCCGCAACCAGCGCAACTACTACGCGCGCTACGCCGTGGAGCGCGGTCGCATCACCGCCGGCGGCAAGGTGATCCTGGCGCAGTCGGTGGAGAAGAAGGACGGCGACTTCCGCTTCCTCAGGGAATACCCCGACGGCAAGCTCTTCGCGCACGTCACCGGCTTCTTCTCGCCGGAGAGCGAGTCCAACATCGAGCGCTCCGAGAACAAATGGCTCGACGGCTCCAGCCCCGACCTGCTGCTGCGCCGGAGCATCGACCTGTTCACCGGTGAGCCCACCAGGGGCGCCAACGTCGACGTGACGATCAACCCCAAGGCCCAGAAGGCGGCCTACGACGCGCTGCGCGAGAGCGGCAAGCGGGGCGCGGTCGTCGCGCTCGACCCGAAGACCGGGGCGATCCTGGCGATGGTGTCGCTGCCCACCTACGACCCGGCCGAGCTCTCGGGCACCAACAAGGGCGAGGTGTTCCCCCTCTACGACAAGTTGGCCAAGGACAAGGGCCAGCCGCTGCTCAACCGCAACATCGACCGCACCTATCCGCCCGGCTCCACGTTCAAGGTGGTGACCGCGGCGGCCTACCTCGAAGACGACTCCAGCCGCGGCCCCCAGACGGTCGTGGACGCCCCGCAGCGCCTCCCGCTGCCCGGCACCAACATCAGCCTGCCCAACTACGGCGGCGCGGCCTGCGGAGCCGGGAAGGTCCCGCTGGTCTACGCGCTGGAGAAGTCCTGCAACACGCCGTTCGGCCAGATCGGCATGGACCTCGGCTACGACAAGATGCAGAAGCAGGCGGAGAAGTTCGGCATGGGGACGCAGATCGGCATTCCGATGTCGGTGGCCCAGAGCTCCTTCGGCCCCAAGGAGGACAAGGCGGCCATCGCCATGTCCTCCATCGGCCAGCGCAGCAACCAGATGACGCCGCTGCAGATGGCCATGATCGCCGCGGGCATCGCCAACGACGGCAAGGTCATGAAGCCGTACCTGGTCAACAAGATCACTGACTCCAAGGGCGACTCGGTCGAGGACGCCAAGCCCGAGGAGCTGTCGGAGGCGGTCAGCTCCGAGACGGCGGGCAAGCTGCGCGAGATGATGGTCAGCGTCGTCAACAACGGCACCGCCAACCTGGCGCAGATCCCCGGCGTCGACGTGGCGGGCAAGACCGGCACCGCCGAGACGTCCAACGGCCAGCCGCCGCACGCCTGGTTCATCAGTTTCGCGCCGGCCAACGACCCGAAGGTCGCGGTCGCGATCATCGTCGAGTCGGGCGCGGCCAACGTCGGCGCCGAGGCGACGGGCGGCCACACCGCCGCGCCGATCGGCAAAGCCGTGATGGAGGCGGTGCTGAACAAGTGATGACCGCTACTCTGCTGGATCATGCGGCTCGGTAACCGCTACCTCTTGCTCTCCCGCATCGCCTCGGGCGGTATGGGGGATGTCTGGCGTGCTCGTGACGAGTTGCTGGGCCGTGAGGTCGCGGTCAAGGTGCTGCGCAGTCACATCCAGGACGACCAGTCCTTCCGCGGCCGCTTCCGCAACGAGGCCAGGATCACGGCCGCCCTGGCCGACCCCGGCATCGCGCAGATCTTCGACTACGGCGAGCAGCGCGACCTGGCCTACCTGGTGATGGAGCTGGTGCACGGCGAGCCGCTGTCCGCCATCCTGACCCGCAACGGCTCGCTCATGCCCGAAGTGGCGCTCGACGTCGTGCACCAGACGGCCAAGGCGCTGCACGCCGCCCACTCGGCGGGGGTCATCCACCGCGACATCAAGCCCGGCAACCTGCTCGTCACGCCCGAGGGCACCATCAAGGTGACCGACTTCGGCATCGCCCGCGCCATGGAGTCGGCTCCGGTGACGCTGACGGGCACCGTGCTCGGCACGGCCCAATATGTCAGCCCGGAGCAGGCGCAGGGTCTGCCTCTCACCCCGTCGACCGACCTCTACTCGCTGGGCGTGGTGGCCTACGAGTGCCTGTCTGGGCGCACGCCGTTCCAGGCCGAGGGGCCGGTGGCGATCGCGCTCATGCACCTCAACGACCCGCCGCCACCGCTCGGCGTCGACGTGCCCGCGGCGGTGCGCGAGCTGGTCATGGTGCTGCTGTCCAAGGATCCGCGGCAGCGGCCCGCGTCGGCCATGGAGGTCGCCGACCGCTCCCAGCGGCTGGGCCAGTCGCTGGCCGCCAACAAGTCGGGTGCCGAGCTCAGCATGCTCACCGATCCGGCGGGCTTCCGCGTACGCCAGCAGGAAGAGGGCGTCCGGGGCCGGCAGCGGCAGGAGGGCTTCCAAGAGTGGCGGCGGCAGGGAGAGGGTTCTGTCACCGACGACCTCGCCACGCCGACTGCCACGACGCTGCGCTCACCGTCCCCCGGCTCGATCGCCGGGCGGTCCGGTGCGGCGCCCGCCCCACCCCGGCGCCGCAGGGGCAGGCTGACGTTGGCACTGTTCGCCAGCGCGGGCTGCGCCGCCGCAGTCGGGCTCAGCGCCTTCACTTTCATGGACCGCGAGGCGATGCCCAGCCAGCCCAGCATCGCCGACCCGTCGGAGTCGGTGAGCGTGACTCCGGTATGGAAGCCGTCCAAGACCAAGACTCACACTCGACGACCTCCCGTCGTTACGGTGAAGTCGAAGAGGCCGGTACCCTCACGGTCGGCTACGGTAAGCGTGACGGCAATTCCATCCAGGAAGCCAACCCCCAAGTCCACCCCGACAACCCGTACCCCGACTCCCACACCGACCCCCAGGCCCACCACTACACCGACAACTCCGACACCAAGTGCTTCGCCTGACCCGGGTGTCACAAACCCGCCGAAGGAGGAGACGTGATGCGCCACGGGGTCGATGATGGACACCGGCGGCCCGCGAGCAGGCCGGTACCCAAGATGAACGGTAAGGGACAGTGCAGGAAATGACTCAGCCTCGGCGACTCGGAGGTCGTTACGAGCTCGACGGCGTCGTCGGGCGCGGCGGCATGGCCGAGGTCTATCGCGCCCGAGACATCCGGCTGGACCGCGTAGTCGCGATCAAGACCCTCCGCTCTGACTTGGCGCGCGATCACACCTTCCAGGCGCGTTTCCGCCGTGAGGCGCAGTCCGCGGCCTCGCTGAACCACCCGGCGGTCGTCGCGGTCTACGACACCGGCGAAGACGTCAGCGAGGGCGCCCCGGTGCCCTACATCGTGATGGAGTACGTCGATGGCAGGACGCTGCGCGACCTGCTGCGGGCCGACCGGCGGCTGTTGCCGGAGCGGGCGGCCGAGCTGGTCGACGGCATCCTGCGGGCGCTGGACTACAGCCACCGCGGCGGCATCGTGCACCGCGACATCAAGCCGGCCAACGTCATGATCACCCGCAACGGCGACGTCAAGGTGATGGACTTCGGCATCGCCCGCGCGATGGCCGACTCGGCCGCGACGATGACGCAGACGGCGCAGGTGATAGGGACCGCCCAATACCTGTCGCCCGAGCAGGCGCGCGGTGAGCGGGTCGACGCCCGCAGCGACATCTACTCCACCGGATGCGTGTTCTACGAGCTGCTCACCGGCCAGCCGCCGTTCACCGGCGACTCCCCCGTGGCGATCGCCTACCAGCACGTACGCGAGGAGCCCATCCCGCCGTCGCAGATCGACCCCGAGATCCCCGCGTGGTGCGACGCGATCGTGCTGAAGGCCATGGCCAAGGACCCCGCGCATCGCTACCAGAACGCGGGCGAGATGCGGGCCGACATCCAGCGGGCGATGTCCGGCATGCCGGTCGACGCCCAGACGATGGCGATGACCAGCAACTACGGTGCGGGCACCCGCATGATGACGGCGACCCAGTCCGCCACCGGCCCGGCCACTCAGGGCACCCGCGCGGTGCCCCCCTACGAGTACGACGAGGGCGGGCACGGCGGCCGGGGCGGGCGGCGGCGCGCCAACAGCGGCGGCGGCAACACCGCGCTCAAGACCGCGGCCTGGATCGTCATCCCGCTCCTGATCATCGGCGCGTTCATCGGCGTCGGTTACGCGGTGTTCAGCAGCGGCGGCGACAAGACCACGGGCGAGATCAAGGTCCCCTCGCTCGCCGCGCAGCGCCTGCAGGCCGCCCAGGCCCAGCTCACCACTTTGGGGCTGAAGGCCGAGGTGGTGAAGGAGGCCAGCGCCGAGTACGACAAGGACACCGTGATCAGGACCGAGCCCGCCGAAGGCACCAGTGTGGCGAAGGACTCCACGGTCAAGCTGGTCGTGTCCAAGGGCCCGCCGAAGGTGAAGGTCCCCGACGGGCTGATCGGCGCCACGACCGCGGAGGCCAACGACATCCTTGAGAAGGCCGGGCTGACCGGCACGGTCAAGACCAAGGTCTCCAGCAAGCCGCAGGGCAAGGTCATCGAGACCGATCCCAAGGCCGGCGAGGAGGTCGAGAAGGACGGCACCGTCACGCTTTACGTGCCCAAGGAGCAGATCGCCATCCCCAGCGTGATCGGCCTGACCCAGCAGGACGCCACCAAGACGCTCAGGGCGTCAGGCTTCAAGGTCAGAGCGGTCCAGCAGGCGAATGAGCAGCCTGAGGGCACTGTCATCCAGCAGAACCCCGAGGCGGGCACACCGCAGAACCCCGGCACCACCATAACGATCGTGGTCTCCACGGGTCCGGAGCAGCAGCCGACCGATCAGCCGACGGACCAGCCGCAGCCGACCGATCAGCCGACGGACGGCCAGCCGACCGATCAGCCGACGGACGACCAGCCGACCGACGACTCACCGATCGACGACGGCAGCATCGAAGGCTGACCCGCGGGCGTTGAGCAGAGCCCGGCGACAGAGCCGCCCTCCCACATCGGGAGGGCGGCTCTGGCACGTCGAACACGTGAAAGAGCGCCCCCGCCGCTCGGGGGCAACGGCGGGGACGCTCATCTGTCTGTCGTCCGGCGGCGGCCGAGTGTTACACGATCCCGCGCAGCCAGTTGCCGAGCAGCTGGTGCCCGTGCTCCGACAGCACCGACTCGGGATGGAACTGGATGCCCTCGACGGGCGCCGTGCGGTGCCGTAGCCCCATGATGACGCCGTCCTCGGTACGGGCGGTCACGTCGAGCTCGGCGGGCACCGTGTCGGGCCGTACGGCCAGCGAGTGGTAGCGGGTCATCCGCACCGGCGAGGGGATCCCGGCGAACACCCCGAGCCCGTCGTGCGATACCGCGCTGGTCCGCCCGTGTACGAGCTCAGGCGCCCGCGACACGGTGGCACCATAGGCCAGGCCGATCGCCTGGTGCCCGAGGCAGACGCCGAGCAGCGGCAGGCCGCGCAGGGCCGCGTGGCGCACCAGGGGGACGCTCACGCCCGCCGCTTCCGGTGTGCCGGGCCCCGGGCTCACCAGGACGCCGTCGAAGCCGTCGGCGTCGCTCACGCGCACGTCGTCGCGCGGGCGCACGTCACACGTGGCGCCCAGCTCGCGCAGATATTGGACGATGGTGTGGACGAAGCTGTCGTGGTTGTCCACGACCAGCACTCGGGTCATTTCCGTACGGTCACCTCGTCGAGCGTCACCGCGGGTTCGAGAAGCGGGAACACGGCATACCAGAGTACGACGCCCGCCACGGCGACCAGCACGGTGGCCGCCAGCAGTTTGGTGCCCGTGCCGCCCGGCAGCCTGTCCCAGAGCCATCCGTACATGTCATTCCATCCTGAGCTCGGTCTTCTTCAGCACACCGAACACGATGAGCCGCTGGGCGGCGGAGTATTCGGGATGGCAGGTCGACAGCGTGATGTAGGCCCTGATGGGCTTGGTGTCGGGCTTGCCGGGCACCGAGGCGATCACGTCGACCTCGTCGGGGTACACGACGTCCTGCGAGGTCACCCGGTAGGTGTAGCGGGCTTCGGGGGCGTCGACGATGATCTCGTCGCCGCGCTGGAGCTCGTCGATCCGGTTGAACGGCGCCAGGTACGTGGTCCGGTGACCCGATATGACGAAATTTCCGATCTGTCCGGGGAGGGCGGTGCCGGGGTAGTGGCCCGGGCCCTTCTTCAGGTGCTCCGCATCCACGCCCTCGACCACGGCGTAGTGGTAGTCGCGCCCGAGCCTCGGGATGCGCAGCATGGCCACGGCCCGGCCCAGCTCGATCTTCCGGAGCTTGGCCGGCTCCGGGCGCGCGTGTTCCTCCACCAGCTCCTGCTGCAGTTGCAGCTGCATGCGCTGGGTATAGACGCCCGTCCCCCATAGCAGGTAGGCGCAGAACAACAACAGGATCAGGCCCGCGGTGATGCTCGATTCCCCCGCGGCCCGCAGCACGGCCCTCACTCACTCAGCGTAAGCGCGGCCCATCCGGAGGCCGGGGATCGCCATCTCGTGCGCGTGGCGACTATCCTGGGCACGCTTCCACTACGCTCAAAGCAATTACGCTCAAAACTAATAGCCTGTGGACAACCCGGATGCCCAGGCGCCCAGCAGGAGTTTCCAGTGCCCAAGTCCAAGGCTCGCAAGAAGGCGGTCTACACGCCGCCGCAGAAGTCCCAGCAGGTCACGGTCAGCCCGCGCTGGCTGGCTCCCACGATGGTGGTGTCGTGGATCATCGGCATCCTGTGGATCGCCGTCTACTACGTGGCGCCCAGCGCACCCTTCATCGGCGATCTCCACAACTGGAATCTGCTGATCGGGTTCGTCTTCATCATCTTCGGGGTCGTGCTCTCCACCCGCTGGCGTTAGTTTTTTCCACAGTTTTTCCACACCCTGGGGAAGTCAGCCCACGCCGCCCAGGAGGGCCGAGGATCTGACGGCCACGAGCACGACCAGGATGGCCAGCGCTCCCACGACCGTCAGCACTTGCCAGAGGGTCCTGTTGCTCTTGGGAGCGTAGGCCAGGGCCCCGGCAAGGGCCGATCCCGTGATCAGGCCGCCGATGTGGCCGGTCCAGCTGATGCCGGAGACCAGGAAGGTTATCGCCAGGTTGATCGCGATCAGCACGGCGATGCCGCGTACGTCCATGTTCAGCTTGCGCCCCACCACGAACACGGCGCCGAACAGGCCGAAGATGGCTCCTGACGCCCCGACCGTGTACTGGCCGAGCGGGTCGAGCCAGTAGCCGAGCACCGAGCCGCCCAGCGCGCTGACCAGGTAGACGGCCAGGTAGCGGGTGTGCCCGAAGGCCCGCTCCAGGTAGGGGCCGATGACGTAGAGCGCCCAGCAGTTGAACAGGATGTGGAACGGCCCGTCGTGCACGAACGCCGACGTGAGCAGCCGATAGTACTCATGCCCGGCGACGACGTTGTACGGCCGCATGGCCAGTTGTTCGGTGACCGCGTTGCCTGTCAGATATTGGGCGCCGAAGACGAGCACGTTGAGCGCCAGGGTCACCCACGTGACGTATGGCGTGGTGACCACGGCGCCGCCGAACGCCGACCGCGCCTGGCGTACCCCTCGATTGCCCTCGCTCACGCACTCGGGGCACTGGAAGCCCACGGCGGCGTCACGCATGCAGTCGGGGCAGATGGGGCGCTCGCAACGCTGGCAGCGGACCCAGGTCTCTTTGTTGGGGTGCCGGTAGCACGTCGGCACGGTCTCCGCGGGCTGCTCGGGCTGCGGGGGCGGGCTGGGCGGCTGGCTGGTCATGACCGCAGCCTATGGCCTGCGCGGCATCGCCGCGCTGGCGTGTTCAGCCCGCCCCGTGCGCCTTGGGCGGCCTCGGACGGTCCGCCTGAGTCAACCCAGGATGTGTGCCTAGGTCAACCCTGGATGGTACGTCTGGTCAGCCCACGTAGGTCAGCCCCGGACGATGCGTCTGGTCAGCCCTGGACGCGGTCGATCGTGACCGACTCCAGGACCACCTCGTCGATCGGCTTGTCGCGCTGGCCGGTCGGCGTCTTGGCGATCGCGTCGACGATGTCCTGGCCCTCGATCACCTCGCCGAAGATGGTGTGCTTGCCGTTGAGGTGCGGCGTGGGCACCACCGTGACGAAGAACTGCGAGCCGTTGGTGCCCTTGCCGAACCGGATGCCGGCGTTGGCCATGGCCAGCAGGTAAGGGCGGTTGAAGTAGAGCTCCGGGTGGATCTCGTCGTCGAAGTCGTAGCCGGGGCCGCCGATGCCCTCGCCCAGCGGGTCACCGCCCTGGATCATGAAGCCGGGGATCACCCGGTGGAAGATCGTGCCGTCGTAGTAACGGCCGGTGCTCGTCTCCCCGGTGCCCGGGTGGGTCCACTCACGGCCGCCTTCGGCGAGCTCGACGAAGTTGCGGACCGTCTTGGGAGCCTTGTTGGGGAAGAGTTCTATCTTGATATTTCCGCGATTTGTCTGCAGGTTTGCGATCAGCTTCTCGGCCACGAGACAGCTGCCCCCCTCTATGTACAAGGTTGGTTTTGTGGATTTTGATGACCACGGTCGTTAGGCCGCAAAAGCCATCCTGCCACGGACGGCCATGATTGAGCCGCTTCGCTACGGGAAGGTCAGGCTCGGGGCCCCATCAAGCAGGGGAGGTTGTTGTGTCCCTGACACTGAAAAATCGCCGCGTGGTCATCGTAGTCCCAACCACGTGGATGGGCCGTATGAAGGCCCGGGCCATGAGAACTGGCCGGCAAATGGCGCCGATGGCGGATCAGGCCAAGGTGATGGCGGATCAGGCCAAGGTGGTCGCCGCTCATCGCATCGAGGACGCCCGCTACTGGGCGGCCCCGAGGCTGGAAGAGGCCGCGCATCGGGTCGAGGATGAGCTCGCCCCCATGGTCAGCGCCATGCTGGTCAACGCCGCCGAGCGGATCGACCCGACCCCGCGCAGGTCGCGGGGGATGCCGGTGATGATCCTTCTGACCGGTATCGCTGTGGGCGCGATCGGTTATCTGTTCTACCGGCGTAACGCCCGCCAGTGGACCGAGCACATGAAGGACTCGGCCTCGGACGCGTCGCAGTGGGCCAGCGACAAGGCGGACAAGACCGCGGACACCACCGAGAGGATGGCGTCCGAGATGTCCGACAAGGCGGATGAGGCATCGCGCAAGATGACGTGATCCGCGCGAAGCGCGCCCCCCACTCGATCGAGTGGGGGGCGCGCTTCGCGTTTCCGCCCGTAGGCGTTGACGTCCATACCAAGCGCTTGCTACAACCGGCGGCATGGCGCTGTCCCCGCTCGACGACTACCCCATCCACCAGGCGGCTCAGGTCATGCGGCACGTGGCGACCTCGGACCGCAATTTCTACGACCGCTACTACTTCAACTGCCACCCCGGCACCGACGAGCTCATGCTGATCGTCGGCGCCGGCCAGTACCCCAACCTGGGCGTCACCGACGCCTTCGCCTGCGTCCGCTACGGCAACCTGCACCGGGTCGTCCGCGCCTCACGCGAGCTCGGCACCGACCGGATGAACACCGAGATCGGCCCGTTCCAGGTGAAGGTCATCGAAGGGCTCAAACGGCTCCAGATCATCCTGGAGCCCAACGAGCATGGCCTGTCCTTCGACCTCACTTGGGAGGGCACGATCCCGGCGACGCTCGAGCCACGGCACTTCGTCCGCTGGCAGGAGCGGGTCATCTTCGACTCCGTACGGCTGGCTCAGACCGGGCTCTGGTCCGGCCACATCCGCATCGGGGACGACGAGATATCCGTCACCCCTGACCGATGGCAGGGCACCCGCGACCGGTCCTGGGGCATCAGGCCCGTCGGCGAGCCCGAGCCGCCGGGCATCCAGGCGAAGAACGCGGGCAGCTTCTACTGGCTGTACACGCCCATGCGGTTCGACGACCACGCGATCCTCTGCATCATCCAGGAGGACGAGAAGGGCCGCCGCGTCCTGGAGGAGGCCACCAGGGTCTGGTCCGACGGGCGCGAGGAGGAGTATCTGGGCCGGCCCGAGTACCACCCCGTCTACGCGCCCGGCACCCGGGACGTCGTCGAGGCCACGATCACGTTCTCACCTCCCGGCGGCAAGGCGTTCGACGTGCGGTGCACCCCTGTGCTGCCGGTCCACCTCATGGTCGGCACCGGTTATGGCCTGGAGCCGGACTGGAAGCACGGGATGTACCAGGGCGCGGAGCCGGTCGTGCAAGGCGTGACGTACACGCTGCCCGACGACGCGTCCAAAATGTGGGGGATGGTCGACGCCGTGGGCCGCTTCGAGTACAACGGGCTCGTGGGTCACGGCCTGTTCGAGTACTGGGCCCTGGGGCCGCACCCGTCGCTCCCGGAGTGAGTGAACGCGCCCCCGTGGATGCGCACCCGTCAGGTCCAGGTGAGCGCGCCCGCCGTACACCCCCGGGTACTACGGCGGGCGCGGCCCTCACTTACTCGGCTCGCACTTGACGGCGAGCGTCTTGGCGAAGGTCTTGGTCGGTAGGCTGCCGTCCTCCATCGGCCGGGCGATGCCCGTCTTCCCGGCGTCGTCGGCCGGCTCGCCGCCTTCGGCGGTGAACCCCTCAGCGGGCTTGGCCGGGACCGCCTCCGTGACCGCGCCCTCCGGGAGCGACTCGATCTCGATCGTCTGGTCGTCCAGGCGGCGCACGGCCACACCCCCCTCAGGCGCCTTCTCGCCCGGCTTGGCGACGAAGTCCTTGATGGCGCGCGCCCGCTCGGCGAACGCGATGGTCTTGCCGTCGCTCGTCGTACACGTCACCTTGACACCCGGGACGGTCGACGGAGCCTCGTCGGCCATCGCGGATCCGCCCAGGCCCGTGAGCACGAGCACGCCCACCGCGCCGAGGACCGCGAGACGTCGCTTGAACATGGAATCTCCTTGCTGGAAACGATCGGACGCCCCGAGCCTGGCCCGCCGTACCTGAAGTGATCCTGAAGGCAGCCTAAATGATCTTCAGGTTGGCTTTAGGTTGGGTGCGGGACCCTGTTCGGTGTGCGAGTGCTACTGGTGGAGGACGAGCAGCGGCTGGCCGATCTGGTCAAGGGCGGCCTGGCGGGTGAGGGGTTCGCCGTCGACGTGGCATATGACGGGCGCGACGGGCTCTGGATGGCCTCGGAGAACACCTACGACGTGATCGTGCTCGACGTGATGCTGCCCAGGCTGAACGGCTACACCGTGTGCTCCCGGCTGCGCGAGGCCGGCAACTGGACGCCGATCATGATGCTCACCGCCAAGGACGGCATCTACGACGAGGCCGAGGCGCTCGACACGGGCGCCGACGACTATCTGGCCAAGCCGTTCTCGTACGTAGTGCTGCTGGCCAGGCTGCGCGCTCTCGTACGGAGGGGCGGGCACGAGCGGCCGGTGACGATCACGGTCGGGGACCTGGTCGTGGATCCGGCCGGGCTGCGCTGCCGCCGGGGGGAGGTGCAGATCGCGCTGACGCCGAAGGAGTTCGCGGTGCTCCACGGGCTGGCGCGGCGGGCCGGCGAGGTGGTCTCCAAGAGCGAGCTGCTGGCGCAGGCCTGGGACTTCTCCTACGACGGCGATCCGAACATCGTTGAGGTGTACATCAGCGCGCTGCGCCGCAAGATCGACCAACCGTTCGGCAGGACGACCTTGGTGACGGTGCGCGGCGCCGGGTACCGACTGGAGGCGGCATGACCTGGTGGCGCGGACACCTGATGTTGGGACGGTTGCCCGTGGGGATGGCGTCCGTACGGCTGCGCGCGACCGCGGCGGCGACGCTGGTGGTGGCCGTGGCGCTCGGGTTGGCGGCGGTCGTGCTGGTGCTGGCGCTGCGGGGCAGCCTGCAGAGCAGCGCGGGCGCGGAGGCGGCCAGGAAGGCCGTGGCCGCGGCTCCGTACGCGGAGACCGTCGACCTGACCGCCGTAATCAGCCGGCCCACGACTGTCCAGACGCCCACCCCCGGGGAGCCGGCCACAACCGGACGGGCGCGCGCCTCGAGTGACGCGCCGACGGCGGGGCCGACCGCGGGCGGACGGGCGCGCCTCGCCGATGACCCAGTGGCCGGGTTGGTGGTTCAGCCGGCGCTCGCGCTGCGGATCGCCGATCCAGACGTCATGCTCACGACGGTGGGGGCTCCGGCGGCGACGAGCTGGGCGCAGGCCAGTGATTTCGCGGTCGCGCGCATGCCCGTGTCGACGTCCAGCGGATCGGCGGAGATCTGGGCCAGGGCCTCGCTCGTCGGTGCCGACCAGGCGCTTGGGACGCTCAACGGCGCCCTCCTGCCGGGCGTGCCCGCGCTGCTGCTCGTGGTGGCGGGCATGACCTGGTTCTCGGTCGGCCGCACGCTCGCCCCGGTCGCGGCCATCAGGGCCAAGGTGGCCGACATCACGGCCCGCGACCTGCACCAGCGAGTGCCCGTGCCCAGCTCGGGCGACGAGATCGCCGCCCTGGCGACCACCGTGAACGGCACGCTCGACCGGCTGGAGACGGCCGTCGAGACGCACAAACGGTTCGTCGCGGACGCGGCCCACGAGCTGCGCAGCCCCATCGCCACCCTGCGGGCCCGGCTGGAGCTGGCCGAGCCGAGCGAGCTGACCGCCGAGGCGCTCGCCGATGTGGAGCGCCTCCAGTCGCTGGCCGCCGACCTGCTCCTGCTGGCCAAGCTCGACGCGGGTGAGCCGCTGCGTACGAGCGACCTCGACCTCGGCCAGGTGGCGGCGGAGGAGTCGCTGCGCATCAAACGGCGGCCCGAACTGCGGATGGAGCTGGACGTCGAGCCCGACGTCGTCTTCCAGGGCTCGCGGGCGCACCTGGCCCGCCTGGTGACCAACCTGGTCGACAACGCGGTACGGCACGCTGCGGCGGTCGTACGGGTGCGGGTACGTCAGGAGGACGGCCAGGCCGTGCTCCAGGTGCTCGACGACGGGCCGGGGATTCCGGTGGGGCAGCGTGAGGCGGTGTTCGACCGGTTCACCAGGCTGGACGAGGCGCGGGCCAGGGATGTCGGCGGGGCCGGGCTCGGGTTGCCGATCGCGCGGGACATCGCGCTGCTGCACGGCGGCACGCTGGTCGCCGAAGAAGGTGGATTTATCGCGAGATTTCCCCTGAACCACTAGCCACTTCTCCTCGTGTGGTTAGTTGAAGGAGGCAATCATGCTCACACGCCGTGCACTGATCACCCGAGGTGGCGCCGCAGCGGGCGCAGCAGGAGCCGTTTTCCTGTGGGCGCGACCCGCCGAGGCCGAAGAGGAGGCCGCCGGTCCGGTCCTGGCCAGCGCCAAGAGCATCCCGGTCGGCAAAGGCAAGATCGTTAGTGGCAAGTACGTGATCACCCACCCGTCGAAGGGCGTCTTCAAATGCTTCAGCGCCATCTGCACCCATCAGAGGTGCACGGTGGCGAGCGTGAGCGGTGACAAGATCCACTGTCCGTGCCACGGCAGCCAGTTCAGCGCCCTGACGGGTGCGGTGGTGCGCGGTCCGGCCAAGCGTCCGCTCGCCAAAAAGAAGATCAAGCTGGTGAAGGGCAAGATCAGGCTGGCGTGATCGGCAGCGAGTACATCGTGGCGCGCCGATAGATCTCGAACCTGGCACTGGCGTAGACGCCGACGGCTCCCGTGGGGTTGTCGGCGTCTACGCTCAGCGATGATCCGCAGCCTAGGTCAGGTGCGCGGAGCACCCCAAGTCTGCTCCTATCTGAGCGAGCCGCTCGGTGAACCTCTTGCGCGTCGCCTCGTCGAAGCCGATGAAGAACCGGTTCGCCAACGGTACGGCCCACCGCAGCCACTCGGCGACATTGTGGACCCGATGGACGACGAGCGTGCCCTGCGGGTGCTCGGCCAGCGACCATTCACCCCGGTACCACCAGCCGCCCTGGTAGGCGATCGAACGGTCGGTGACCTCGACGGTCAAGGTGTGACCCGGTAGGTCTTCAACGGTGAAGCGGCCTTCGCCTTTGACCAGCGGGTCGCGGTTGACCAGTGCCTCGCGTACCCGCCCAGGCGGCGCCTCGACCACTCCGGACACCTCGACGAGCAGGGACTTCCTCATGGCGTGCGCACCCGGGTGTTCTGGAACGAGGCGAAGCGCCAGCCGCCGGGCGTACTGACGGCGGTGAAGGTGACGATCGAGTCGCGGCTCGGATCGGGCCGCCCGTCGACGGTCGAGCCACCACCGGAGATCACCAGCGCGGCGCCGTCTCCCAGCGGCTTGACGATGGGCTCGCCGCCGCCTCCGGTCAGCTTGATCGGGCTCTGGAAGAGCTGCCGGTGGGCGACCTCGATGGCCTCCCGGCCCTGGAGGTGCAGGCCGAAGAAGGTGATGTAGTCGGCGTCCTCGGTGAACAGCGCGGCGTAGGCCGCCGCGTCGCCGGAGTTCCAGGCTGCGGTGAGCCTGGCGAGGAGGTCTCTGATCTCAGTGGACATGGCACTGCTCCTGTTGTCGCGGCGCCTATCCTGAGACTGCGAGTCCTGGACAGGGCAGGCGCCTTGTTCGGATTTCCGGCCGCTGGGGTGTTGGCGCACCCCGGCGGCCACTCAACTTTCCAGCACTTGCTCCATCAGCGACTGCTTTACCGTGCCCGACCAGTCGAGCGCGCCCTTGTCCAGCCGGTCGAGCACGCTGCGCAACCAGGCCAGCTCGGCCGTGTAGAGGGCCTGCTCGCACTCCATCTCGAGCATGAGGATCTCCGGCAGGCCGTTCTCCGCCATCGCCCGCCGGTGCGCCTCGATGCCGCTGATCGTCCCCTCGATGGAGGCCGTACGCGTGCGCAGCGCCCGCTTGGCGTCGGGCACCTGCAACGCGCCGATCAGGGAGACGGCGGCCACCAGCGTGCGCCGGTCGGCATCCGGCTGCTCCAGCATCCTGCGCAGCCTCGTCGCCAGCTCCTGGCGGCCCTCCTCGGTGATCTCGTACACCGTCCGCTCGGGCCGGCGGCCTTCGCGGTCGGTCTTCGCCGGCACGATCAGCTCGTCCTTCGCCAGCCGTTCGACCGCGTGGTAGAGGCTGCGCGGCAGCCCGGTCACGTAGTCCTTGTGCGTGTCGACGATGAAGCGGTGCAGCTCGTAGGGGTGGCTGGCACGAACCGAGAGCATGGCGAGCACGGTCAGCCCGACCAGGTCGTGGCGTCGCGCCATGATGCCTCCTTCTATATTGCAATATGCACTATAGAAAACGACAGTACGGCTGTCCAGCCTGGTGCGCGACGGGTCAGGCCAGTTGGCTGTCGAGCTGCAGGAAGGCCCGTTCGATGGCCTGCCTGGCGACGTCCTCCGGGTAGGGGAACCGGGTGATCAGGTCACGCAGGCCCTCCACGTGCGCCCGCGTGGCGAGCTCCGCCACGGCGACCAGCTCGGCCTGCTGGGCGACGGCGAAGGCGCGGTCGACCACCGCGCCGTGCCCCGGCACGATCACCCGCTCGGGCAGCTCGGTCAGCATCGCGGCCACCGTGGCAGGCCAGTCGAGCGGGTAGGAGTCGCCGAAGGCCGGCGGGGCGCCCTCTTCGATCAGGTCACCGGCGAACACCACCCCGGCATCGGGTACGTGCGCCACGATGTCGTTGCTGCTGTGGCCGAGGCCGAAGTGATTCAGGTGCACGATCCGGCCGCCGATGTCGAGCGTGGCCGTCGAGGTGAACGTGTGGTCGGGCGCCACGATCTCCACCTCTTCCAGCTCCGCCCGCCGATCTTCGGGCAGGCGCTCGATCCACTTGGCCCGCTGCTGCTCGCCGTACAGCTCGATCTCCTCGGCGCACCTGGAGTGACCCCAGATCTCGCCCGGCAGGAACAGCGCGTTGCCGAAGTAGTGGTCGAAGTGGGAGTGGGTGTTGACGACCGTCCACGGGCTGGTGGTGACCCGCCTGATCGCCTCGATCAGGTCGGCGGCCTCCCGGTGGGACACGCGGGTGTCGAGCACCAGGCAGTGGTCATCACCGACGATCAGGCCGACGTTCATGTCGAAGGACTCATGGCGCCGGACATAGACCCGGTCGCCGATTTCCCGCCACTGCTCGTTCATCGCTCGATCCTGAATCTCCCGTGGGACCCTGCGAGAACTCTACTTACGATCGCAACAGGCCATATGGGTTTCAGGTCGTGATCTACACCGAAGATCCGCACCGGCTCGGGGAAAGGACGGCCGCGCGTGGCGGGCCGTTGAATGGGGAACGCTTCGTTACGACACGTGCTCGACCGATGACATAGGGCAATCAGTGGAGCGTCAGGAACGCGTCGTGGGCGGGGGCGGCTGACCGGACAGCCGGTGCCCTCAATGCTCATCTGCCTGGCATCAGCGGGTTGCTCTCCCCTCAACTCCGCGTCACACGTGGTTGTCAAGTTCGGTTTGTCGGCTGCCTTCCCAAGCCAGAGGAGCCCCCATGTTCCCCCGACTCGGAGCCATCATCGCCACGTCCCTCGCCGCCCTCGCCACCGTAGCCCCCACAGCGACCGCCACCCCGTCATCGGCGATCTACTTCGAAGCCCCCCAGATCACGGTCGTCGCGCATCGCGGAGCCTCCGCGGACGCACCCGAGAACACCATCACCGCGTTCCAGCTGGCCGACAAGCTGGGCGCCGACGCGTTCGAGCTCGACGTGCAGGAGACCAAGGACCACAAGCTCATCCTGATGCACGACACGACACTGTCCCGCACCACGGACGTCGAGAAGATCTTCCCCGACCGGGCGCCCTGGCGGGTCGGCGACTTCACGCTCGCGGAGATCAAGCGGCTGGACGCGGGCTCGTGGTTCGCCGCCAAGTACGACGGCGAGCCCGTACCGACCCTCGAAGAGACCCTGAGCGAGATGGACGGCAGCGGCCTCAGTCTGCTCCTGGAGATCAAGGCACCGGAGCTCTACCCGGGCATCGAGAAGCGCGTCGCCGACGAACTGCGGAAGGACGAACTGCGGAAGGACGAACTGCGGAAGAACGCCTCATGGCTGAGCTCCGGTCGGCTGGTCGTGCAGTCGTTCAGCTGGGCCTCGATGCGTACGTTCCACCGCGCCATGCCTCAGGTTCCCATCGGCCTGCTCGGCACGCCGGCCATGGCGGACCTGCCGAAGGTGGCGGCGTACGCCACCCATATCAACCCGCCGTACGGCAACATCACCGAGCAGTACGTGCGGCGCGTCCACAGCCTGGGGATGGCGGTCTTCGCCTGGACGGTGGACGACCCCGACGTCATGCGCCGGCTGATCGGCTATGAAGTGGACGGCATCATCACCAACAAGCCGGACACGCTCATGTCTCTGGCTCGATAGGACGCCCCTGGTTGCCCGTCGTCCTGCGACGACGGGCAACGCTGGGGTCGGTGCCCACTTCATGGCGATAGTGGCGCCATCTCACGGCGCCGCCCAGGAACGCACGCGTCGGCGCGTTCCTCCTGCCGCTCTGCGCGTTCCTCGTGCTGCTCTATGGCTTCCTTGTGCTGCGTCACGACTTTCTCGTGCTGCTCGACGACGCCGGCGCGTACCTGGGCCTCGGCGATCCTGGCCAGCGTGGCGCGCGCCTCGTGCCGCCGCTGCCCGGTGGGCGCGAGCCGTACGGGAGCGAAGAGGGTGACCTCGGCGACCAGGTGGCGGGTCGCGGTCACCCGCAGGAGGGAGGCGAGAAGCGAGTCGTCTCCGACAAAGCAACCGCGGGTCGACGTCGAGTCTCCTTCGCGGTAGCGCAGTGTGGCCGGGCGTACGGCGGCGCCCGCGTCGATCGCCGCCTGGAACACGGCCGGCCGGAACTCCCCCATCCCACGCCCGCACCACGTCGTGCCCTCGGGGAACGCGATCACGGTGTCGCCCGCTCTGAGGGCGTTCGCGACCGTGGCGACGGCCGATGGCAGGGCGGAGAGCCGTTCCCTGTCGATGAACAGGACGCCCGAGCCCGCGGCCAGCGTACGGATGAGCGGCCATTCGCCGATCTCCCGCTTCGCCAGCGGCCGTGACGGCACCGTGGCCGCCATGACCAGTGGGTCGAGCCAGGAGACATGGTTGGCCACGAGAAGCGCGCCTCCCTGTCCCGGGACGGTCGGCGCGCTTGGTGCGGGCTGCGGCTCGTTGAAGAAGGCGACACCGGCCGTGGTTCTGACTCTGATGCCGAGGGCGCGCAGCAGCAGCCGCGCCCACGTCTTCGTGATCTCCGCCCGCCAGGCCGTACCGGCTCGGCGAGTCGCCAGGGCGATCGAGAGGCCCGCGAGCAGCACGAGGACGGCCGCGAGGAGCCGTGCCACGCGGTGGAGGGGACCGGCGAGCACGGCGGGGGGCTCCACACAGGCGTCGGGAGTGCATGGGCCCATGCGGAGCCAGGGGTTGATCTCCACCGGACCGACCGCGGTGACGGTCATTGTGGTTCTCCCAGGAAGTGCCGCAAGTAGCGGGCGTTGACGTTGGCCATCGCGAGCAGGACGAAGAAGTCGGCGGTACCGAAGTCACGGTCATGCGCGGGCGCCCCGCATACCCAGGAGCCCAGCCGCAGGTAGCCGCGGAGCAGCGCAGGCGGTACGAACTGGTCGGAACGGGCGGCGCCCTTGATCCGCCACGGGTCCCGCGGCGTTACGCGGTACTCCGCCGGGCCCAGCGGCACCCGCTCGACGACACCGGCCGCGACCGCGCCCTCGTCGTCGAGGGGTACCGAGCAGCAACCCGCCAGCCACTTGTGGCCGCCGTTCACCATGTAGCGCGCGATGCCCGCCCACATCAGGCCGACCACCGTGCCGGCGCGGTGATCGGGATGTACGCAGGTGCGGCCCGCTTCGACCAGGTCCCGCCTGAGGACGGCCAGGTTGCGGAGATCGAATTCGGCGTCGGAGTACAGCCGGTCCGTACGTCCCGGAGGGAGCAACCGGTAGGTGCCGACCACTTTGTCGTCGTAGCGGACCAGGAGGTGGTCGCAGTACGCGTCGAACCTGTCCGCGTCGAGACCGGAGATCGGGCTGTCGAGCCGCGCCCCCATCTCCTCGACGAAGACCTCGTGGCGAAGCCGTTGCGCGGCCTGTACGTCGGCAGCGCTCATGGCCATGCCGACTGTGTAGCGGCCGGTTGTGGGGCGGCCGGTGAGAGAGATCGTCATGGGCGGGCGTCCTTCCCTGAAAGCGTCTCGCGACCATGTCGACATGCCGAAATGACGGATGCGTCTCCCATCGGGGGCAGCGAGGCGTCCGCGTGGTGAACCTCGTAGACGACCACGGTCGAGGGGTCAGGACTCCGGCGGTCGAGAGCGGGGAATCGGCAGGTCGGCCGCCCGCTGTGCTGCCCCGTCAAAAGGCAAAGCTTACGTGCGAGCTGGGCGAATCCCCCGTGTGGACTCCGTGGGAGGCGGCAGCCGCATCCTAAGATCAATCCGTGCTAGAAACGGTGATTTCTCTCATCTTCGCCGGACTCTTTCTCAGCTTCCTCATCTATTGGGTCATGCAGCTGGTCAAGGTCATGCGGCAGCGGCGCATACACAAGTACACAGACCCGATGAGGGCCATGGACATCACTGGTCGCGTGCGCCAGCTCAAGGTGCGCGGCGACGAGGACGAAGCCGTACGGCTCGTGCAGGACGAGCTGGCGATGCCCATGGCCAAGGCTCGTTCGTGGGTGAAATCCATATAGGGCAGGGCGCGTGGCCCCTGCAGCCGCGCGACTTCACGTACGCGTTGATGGCCGGTACGGCGTTCGCGCCCTTGGTGCCGGAGGTCGTGGTCTTCGCTCAGAACAGGGTCAGCGGCTCGCTCGGCATGGGCTCGGGCAGCGGCTCGACCTCGGGCACCCGGGCCCGTACCTCGTCGTGAAACCGGCGGGCGAGAGTCAGGGCGTCGGCGTTGTCGGGGGTGTGGACGAACACCGTCGGCGAGCGGCCTTCCCGCAGCCATTCGGCGACCGTGGCGACCCACGCCTGCCAGCCCTCGACCGTACGTTCCGTGGCATCCCGGCCGAGGTAACGCACGATCGGACGTTCGGTGAGAGCCGTCGACCGGCGCGGCACGCGCGGCTTCTTCGTCCACGCGTCTCGTTCGGCGTCGCTGGTCGGAGGGCTCTGGAAAAGGGTGGAGGTGTCGAACGGGACCCATTCGGCACCGGCGCGGGCGAGCACACCTTCGAGCAGCCGTTCTGACCGCGCGTCGTCGAAGAACGCCCGGTGACGCACTTCGACGGCATATCTGTACGAAGGAGGCAGGCCACGGAGAAAACCCGCCAGGGTGCCGAGATCGGTGGGCGCGAATGACCCCGGCAATTGGACCCAGAGGGCGTGGGTCCGCGATTCGAGCGGCTCGATCGCCGACAGAAACGCGCGCAACTCCTCGTCGACGCCTGGGCCGGTAAGGCGGCGCTCGTGCGTGATCGACTTGGGCAGCTTGACCACGAAGCGGAAGTCGGGGTCGGTCTGCCGGGCCCATGACTCCACGGCGTTGCGCGCCGGTGTCGCGTAGAACGTCGTGTTGCCCTCCACCGCATTGCACCAGGTGGCATAGGCCCGCAGGCGTTCGCCGGGAGGAAGCGGATGAGGCAGGAAGCGTCCCTGCCAGGGCACGTGCGTCCACATCGCGCATCCCACATGAAGCCGCATGGCCTCGACGCTACCGGTCGCGCGACGCGCACGCCGGAGGTGCCGTCGTCTCCCGGGGTTCGACTCACCGCTCTCGCACGAAGGCCGCTCACAGGTCGCGTCCTAGTTGAACGCACGACCATAAGTGGAACAGCCGCGAAATTTCATGTCGCAGAGATTGATGAAAAGAACTTTCAGAGTTATCTTCATGATCGACCCTCCCGACGCAGCTCTGTCACCACGAGGCTCACCGACATCAGGACCTGGGCGCCTAACCGTATCCCCCCATACGACTCGTTCAGAGAGGCAAGCATGCCCACAACTGGCAAGCCGACCTGGCCCAAGACCCTCAGAACCACGATCACCGCCCTGACGCTCACTCTCGCGACGGCGCTGGTTCCCCAAGCCGCCTCAGCGCAGGACAGCAGCGTCATGGCCGTGTCCCACAAGAGCCCGTTCAACTGTGGGAAGACCTTCTACGCCAACAACTGGACCCCCACCCACAACCCATCGGGTTCCATCGACTGGCAGGACTACGGCGGCGATGACATCAACGGTGAGACCGTACGCGCCACCGCTGCGGGCACCGCGTACTTCTACGACGCGGGAAGCACGAGTTATGGCAAGTGGATAGAGATCCAGCACAGTGACGGCACCAGAACCCGGTATGCCCACCTCGCGACCCAGGTGAAGTCGGCCGGCAGCTCCATGACCGTCAGCCAGGGCACCGCGATCGGGACCGTCGGCTCGACGGGCGGCGCCAACGCTCCCCACCTGCACTACGAACAGCGAACCTCCAGCGGCGCGATGGACACCAGCCCGACCGTGGACGGCGTGACCGTGTCCTTGGGCCAGAAGAAGGCCGTCACGAGCACCAACGCCTGCGGTGGCAACCCCTACACCGCCGAAGAAGTCTGCGGCAGCGGCTACTCCGTCATCGACTCCGCCGCCCTCACCGGCGGTCGCACCTACCTGCTCTACAACTCGGGTAACGGCTACAACTGCGTCGCGACGTTGAAGACGACGAGCCTCGGCACCGCGTCGGCGGTGTCGGCCTTCCTGGAACCGGAAGGGGAAAACCGGACGACCGACTCGGGCAGCTACGACTATTACGCGGGCCCGGTCAAGCGCAGCGCGCCCGGAAAGTGCGTCAAGTGGGGCGGCTCGGTCGGCAGCAGCACGTACACCAGTGGCTTCGAGCACTGCGATTAGCCTAAGAACAGTGCGATAAAGAAGCACGACATCGAAGGCCACTACCCACTCATGGGTGGTGGCCTTCGACCTCAAATGGTGTTACTGACGGGACCGGGCGCTTCTCCTCTTTAGCGATTTCGAGCTATTCGCCAGTCACGTGTTGGTCGAAGAAGCCGAACGTACGCTGCCACGCGTCGTCCGCCGCTGAGCGGACAAGACCATGACGCAACGGAAACAGCGCGAGTTTCGCGATGGGATGATGGCCGTCGGTCATGAAGGAATGCCCGGCAGCCGGATAGATCTCGACGTCGTGCTCGATGCCGAGCGCCGCCATATGCTCCTGCAGCCGCCTGCCGTGCGACCGAAACCCTTGGTCGCGGCCCCCGTAGGACCCCACGACCGGACACACCGACCGCAGCTCCTCCTGATGCCGGGGAACCGCCCCATAATTCACCGATGCGGCCCGCACACCGGGCGGCGCGCCCGCCGCATACGCCAGAGCGAACCCGCCCCCCATGCAGAACCCGATCACACCCAGCCGACCACCGTTGACGTCTTCACGACCGGCCAGCCACCGCCGGGTCGCGTCAATGTCGGCCGTCGGCCGACCCGGCTTACCGGTCGCGAGCTGATGCATAGCCCGCGCCAGGCACGCGATCCTGGTCCCGTGGCTGTACAGATCAGGCAGGACCGCCACGTACCCACGCTCGGCGAACAGATCCATCACATCAAGCATGTCCGGTTCGACGCCGTAGATTTCGTGCACGACCACCACCCCCGGCCAGCCGGCCACGGGCGCGGCCCCCTCCGGCAGTGCCACCATCGCCGCCAGTGAGTCGCCGTCGGGCAACGGAATGCGCACGTGTTGTCTCATCAGTACTCACTCCTTGGAGAGCGCCACAATGGAGTCGCCGGTGCGTACGTTGAGGACTCCGTCGCCACCGGCGCGTTCGATGCGCTCGGTACGCATGTCCTACCACCGCACGTATCCCGTCATGATCCCCCTCTTCCGCCTGACGTCCGCCGGCCCTCCTCAGCGTGGAGAGCGATACGCCGTCACCCGTAACGGCCGGCACATCGGTGTGCGATCATCAAGCGCATGACATCGACCAGAAAGGGCCATGCCGCGTAGGCGCCCTTCTGAGGTCCGTACGCGAGGATCGGCGTGCGGAACCCACAGAGCTCTGATCCATCATGTTCCCGGGCTCGGCCGTCGCCCCATGGCGGCGGTGATCGCCCTTGAGCACACCCGGATACGGCCGGGTGCGATAGCGGCGGCCTTCCCCGTCGACCAGTATTACCTCCGTCGAACCTCACCAACTCCGCCTACGTCCCCCGACTCCAATTGGGCATGGTGGGAACGACGGCGCCTGCATGGGAACCAGACCGCGTAGAGGCGGACATGGAGCCCTCAGAGACAGATGGAACGGGATGGCACGCCCATCAGGAGTAGGCCCATCTGTCGAACCACGGGGAAATCCATGAAGTACAAGAAGTCATCCCTGTCCATCTGGTCGTCCACGCGAGCGGCCGGTGCCGTCCTGGCCGCGGCCGCGCTGCTCGCCGTCTCCTCTCCCGCCCTGGCCCAGGCCACCCCGGGACCGGTCCTGCCGCCGGCAGGCGGCGTCGTCTACGTCACGAACGCCCGCTCCGGCGATGTTTCCTCCCTGGCGATCGGCCCAGGGGCGGTCCTCAGACCGCTTGGGAAACCCGTGTCCACCCTCGGCGAGTTCCCCCGGGGCATCGCCCTCACCCCCAACGGGGCCACCGCGTACGTCGTCAACAGCGACTCCGACACGCTCTCAGTGTTCCGCGTGGGGGCGCAGGGCGCGCTCCAGCCGGATCCGCAGATCGTCCAGACCGGCGACGAGCCGTGGGGGGCGACCGTCTCCCCGAACGGGCGCACCCTGTACGTGACCAACACCGCCGACAGGACGATCTCGGCGTACCGGATCGGTCTCGATGGCAGGCCCAGCAAGCTCGGCGACTTCCGCGCCACCTCCGACAACCCCAAGCAGACGGTGCTGTCCCCCGACGGGCGCTTCCTCTACCTCTCGTACGCCGATGTGGACGAGACCGCCGACAGCCCGCCACGAGTCATCACCAGATTCGACGTGCGCTTCGACGGCACACTCGGACCCGCGCAGGACGTGGCGAAGGTCGGGCAGGCCAACTTCGGGATCGCGATCAGCCCGGACGGCGGCCTGGTGTACGTGACCTCGTTGGTCGGGCAGAACGTGTGGGGATTCCGGCGCGGCGCGGACGGCGCGCTGACGCCCGTGCCCGGATCGCCGTTCCCCGCGCCCACCGGCCCGGTCGGTCTCAAGGTCACGCCAGACGGTCAGCACCTGTATGTCGCCAGCAACGACCCCGACGTCGACACGGCTCCCGGCGGCCTGCTCGGCTTCACGATCCTCACGGACGGCTCGCTCAAGCCGACCGCCGACTCCCCCGTCCACACCCCTGACCACGCCGAGGTGGCGGCGGTCGCGATCACGCCGGACGGCCGGGACGTCTTCGCCGCCATCCGGGACACGAACCAGCTGGCCGCGTTCCAGATCGGATCCGGCGGCACGCTGAAGGAGGCCACGGGATCGCCGTTCCTCACGGGTGGGGAGCGTCCGCTGAGCCAGTCCATCGCCGTACGCCCGGGACCCGCGCCCACCACTCCGCAGTAACGAGCGGCCTGGACCCAGTGCCCTTCGCGGGTACGCCCGACATTCACACAACGCATAGTGACCTTCCGGTGACAACAGCGGCGTAAAAGGCCTGCTACACCGGGAGGTCTGATGCTGTTATGCGCCCCGCCTTCCTCGCTACAACCCCGGTGAAGAAACCGGCTGCTCGTGCGTAGTCTGCCGCTTCGGATACGAGCCAGCCACCCGCAGACGGCCCGAGGAATGGCCATGCAGAAATTGCCGCAGTGAGGTCACCCCTGGTGGCCAGTTTTAGGTCCCCACATTTTCGTGCCGCCGACAGTTCCTGTGCCTCGGATAGGCAGCTCGACCATCCTGCTCGACACCGGTCAGGGGTGTGCAGGCGAAGCCTGGCGCCCAGGAGGCCCTTTCAACGGGAGCGAAGAAACATCGGGCCGGCGTGAACTCTTCGGCGGAGCAGCGGTAAGTACATGCGAATCTGCCCGTTGCCGCACGAGGCACCACGCGAAGGAGCTGACCAGTTCATGGCCGAACCGGCGATAGCCGAGGCCGCCGACACCGATCTGATCCGCCGATCGTTGCGGGAGCCGGAGGCGTTCGCCATGGTGTTCGACCGGCACGCGCCCGCCCTGCACCGCTTCGCGGCTCGCAGGCTCGGTCACGACTCGGCCGAGGACGTGGTGTCCGAGACCTTCCTGGCGGCGTTCGAACATCGGGACCGCTACCAGTACGGCCAGGTCAGCGCCCGGCCCTGGTTGTACGGCATCGCCTCGAACGTGATCGGCAAACGGCGGCGGCGCGAGGTGGCCCGCTATCGGGCGTACGTGCGGGGCGGGGTGGACCCGGCGGAGATCACCGGCGGTCCGGTGGAGGACGGAGTGGGCACGCTCGCGGTCAACCGGCCGCTGATGGCGGCGCTGGCCGGGTTACGCACCGGGGACCGGAACGCGCTGCTGCTGGTGGCGTGGGCGGAGCTGACGTACGAGGAGGTGGCCGAGGCGCTGGACGTTCCGGTCGGGACCGTGCGATCCCGGCTCAACCGGGCGCGCAAGAAGGTTCGCCAGGCGCTGGAGGGAGCAGATCATGGATGAGATGGAACAGCTCGGCCGGTTGTGGGCCGAGGTGCCCGAGGCGACCGAGCGCGAACTGGCGGGCTCGCGTGCCGCCCTGGTGTCCCGGTTCGACCGTCCGCGCCGCAGGTGGCGTACCGTGCTGCCGGTCCGGCGCGTCGCGCTGGTCGGCGCGATGGCGGTGACGCTCACCGCCGGCATCCTTGTCACCGAGGTGGGTCTGGGCGGCTCTGATCCGCGCACCCCCGGGTATCTGGTCGCGGCGCCTCCTGCCGACGCCAAGGCGCTGCTCAACCTGGCCGCGCGGGCCGCCGCCGACCAGCCTGACATGGTGCCGCCCCGCGGCCAGTACGTCCACACCAAGATGCTGGCCCAGCGCGGCTATTACAGCGCGGACAAGTCCGGACGGATCAAGTACTCCAAGGTCATGGTCAGGGAGGAGCGCTGGGAGGCCGCCGATGTAGGCAAACCCTGGCTGAGCCGCGAGCAGGCACTGTCGGCCACAGACTCGGTGCCGAGGCGGGAGTGGGACTACGGGGTCGAGGACATCGTGTCCGAGCCGGCGGCCTGCCCCGGCGAACCGGCCTACGCCCGGCTGGGCGTCTGGCCGACGGACCCGGCCCAGGTCCGGGCGAAGCTCGTAGCGAAGGAGGGCGAAGCCCCACTGCGCGTCTGGTCCTCCCTCAAGGTCCTGGTCATGGAGTCGGTGGTACGGCCTAGCCTGAGCGCCGCGCTGTACCAGGTCGCCGCCAGCCTCGACGGCATCGTCCTCATCCCCGACGCGGTGGACGCGGCGGGTCGCCCCGGCCTGGCCGTCGCCATGGACGAGGGCGACGGCACCCGATCCGAGCTGATCTTCGACCGGCAGACGTACCACTACCTGGGCGAGCGCACGGTCAACCTCAGGGACAGAGAAGTGCGGCTGCCCAATGGTCACAAGTTCCCCACCCCGGCGGGCGCGACGAGCGGCACCGCCGTGCTCGCCGTCGATCTGGCCCCCGGGCTGCCCGAGGTGTCGCCGAAGGCGTCCCGCATGAAGATCCCCTGCTGATCCGGCGTTCTTGGCCGGAAGTTCTGTTTCGCATGTCCACAGAGATGAAGGAGCATTGCCATGTTCATCGCAGCGAAGGCCGTCGCGGCCACCCTGCTCATCGGTTCGTTCGGCGGTCTCACCTCGCCAGATACGGAGGCCGTGTACGAGAAGAAGGCCGCCATCGAGCAGACGCGGGTCACCTGCATGCGGGAGCAGGGCTTCACCTACCTGGCCGAGCCGGTGATCAAGCGCACGTGGCAGGCCGGGGAGCGGGAGCGGCTCGCGGGTGACTACAAGGCGCTGCACGAGTACAGGGCCAAATACGGGTTTGGCGTCTGGTCCAAGCTCGTCTTCCCGAAGGACTCCGTGGTCAACCCTGTGTCGGGAGAGAGTCCGAACAATAAGAACCTGATGGCGATGCCGGAGGGCGAGCTGAAGAAGTGGCGCACCGCCGATGATGGCTGCTTCGCCAAGGCCGCCAAGCAGCACCTGGGCATGACCGTCACCTCGTACTGGAACGACTACCTCATCAAGCTCGACGTGGCGCTGGACAAGTCCGTCGTCGCGCTCGACAAGGACAGGCGGCTCACGCAGCTCGGCGAGCGGTTCGCCAAGTGCCTGGGCGTCAACCAGACCAAGCCTTCGGCCTTGGCCGAGCTTGGTGAGTCGCAGTACACGAAGCAAGCCACGGAGGTTGCCAAGAAGACCTGGAAGGACCCACTGCCGAAGGTGCCCAAGGGCCGCACCCTGATCCTGAAGCCGGTGCTGAAGCCGGACGAGGCGAAGCCGTACCTGGCCAAGGAGATCAAGGCGGCGCTGAACGACCTGGAGTGCGGCAAGTCCTTCTACGCCGCCTACTCGCCCCGGGCTCGGGCGGCCAAGGAGCAGGTGTACCAGGAGTTCGCCGTGGACTTCGCGCTCTGACTCGGGCGAGGACGTGAGCGGGGTCGTTCGGGGGCAAGCGAGCGGCACCCACGGTAACGGAAGGGGTGCCGCTCGTGGCACGCGAGCAGGTCGTCACGCTCGGGGCCGCATAGGATGATCTTTCGGAGAGGGTCGAAGTCGGCTCGGCCGTCGTCGCCATACGACCCCCTAGCCGGGCTGAGTCGGCAAGTCCGCTGTACCGACACGAGGAGAGCTGACCAGTGTGAGCCTGGCCTTCGCCACTGAGGTGGGTGGTCTCAGGCCGAGCACACCGACCCCCACGGCGCCCGCTGGCCACGCGGCAAGGCACACGACGACGCCACCGCCGTCTACTGGCGACTCTGACGTCCGGAACGGTTTGTCCGGCAGCAAACGCGCCGGGCGATGCGCGCGCTCACCCGGGCCGCGTGCGCCTACCCCAGTTGAGCGAGGTCTTCTTCGCTCAGCTTCAGCGTGCCGGCGGCGATGTTCTCCTCCAGATGCGCCAGTGAGCCGGTGCCGGGGATCGCCAGGATGTTCGGGGATCGGGCCAGCAGCCAGGCCAGGGCCACCTGCGGCACTGTCACACCGTGGCGGGCGGCGATGGCGTCCAGATGCCCGGCCTTGATCGGCTGGAACCCGCCGACCGGGAAGTAGGGGACATAGGCGATGCCCGCGTCCGCGCAGGCGTCGACCAGTGGGTCGTCATCGCGCTTGGACAGGTTGTAGAGGTTCTGGACGCAGGCGATGGGCGCGATCGCGCGGGCCTGGGCGAACTCGTCAGCGGTGACGTTCGATACGCCCAGGTGGCGGATCAAGCCCTCCTCGCGCAGCGCGAGCAGCGTTGTCAAGGGCGGCGCCAGGGGCGTCTGGGAGCGGGATCGGTCACCCATCCGCAGATTCACCACGTCCAGGCGGTCAACCCCGAGCGAGCGCAGGTTCGCCTCCACGCCGCGGCGCAGGCCGTCCGGTGTCAGGCCGGTCATGTCGGCCGCCGGCAAGGCGACATCGGAGCCCTCGACCAGCGCGCCCACCTTGGTCACGATCACCAGGTCAGCCGGGTAGGGAGACAGCGCCTCCCGGATCAGCTCATTGGCCGCCACTCCGTCACGCGCGTAGTAGTGCGAGGTGTCGATGTGATTCACGCCGAGCTCCACCGCCCGGCGCAGGATCGCCAGGGCCGTCTCCCGGCTGGGCCGATCACCTCGCGGCCAGCCGGTCAGCTTCATCGCTCCGTAACCGATCCTCGCGACGCCCAGGTCGCCGCCCAGCGCCCATCGATTCATTGCCACGATCGACCACTTTAAGGGCTCGCGGATGATCAGCTCGCTTCGTCAAGGAGGCGCTGGAAGGCTTCCTGAACACGCATCGCCTTCTGCAGATCTTTCACCGTCGCGTTCGGGATCGTGCGGAAGTAGGAGCATGCCGTCTCCTGGTGCGCGACGATGAGGTCCTTGATGTTGGGATCGTGGATGCCGGGATAGTCCTCGGTGTGCTGGAGGACGGCGTCGAAGACGTCTGGAATCTGGGCGGCGAAGTCGTCGATATACGCATCCCAGTCGCCATCGAAGTTCGTGGCGAACAACAGTCGGGTGTCATTGTCGAAGAGCACCCATCGCGCGTCGTGCAGGGTGCCGATGCGCGCGCTCATCTCCTTTCTCTTTTCCTCGAATCCCGGCTGCTGGAAGATGTCGCGGATCTGTTGTCCATGACCGGGCTTGACGTTGAAGAAGAGGGTGAACTCGCTGGTCCTGCCGTCCTTTATGCCTGGGCGGCCAGGCTGTTGGGTGTTCGTGGTCATGATGGTCGTCCTATTCTGGGCAAGTCAGCCGTTGCTCCGCGCTGTCGGGCGTTGATGTTGGACATCAGTTGCCGGCGCGCTCGTGCCTGAACCATGAACGGTGGCTCATGTGTTGAGTTCGGCGAGCCAGTTCAGCGCCCGGATGCCGGGCATGAACAGGTATTCACCCCCCTTGGTTATCGCGAAGCGTGGGAGCTCCTTCAGCCGTCGGCGGATGGGCTGCTGGGGGATCGTGAAGGTCCCGGTGGCATCGTTGTCCCCCACGACGGGGTCCTTCTCGGTGCCGAGACCGACGAAGTCTCCGTCATTGGCCCACTGGGTCTTGATGAACTCGAACTGCCGTACCAGGTCGGCGCCCATGAAGATGAACACGATGCCGCGATCGACCCCATCGTCTTCCAGTTGCCCTTCCGGGAGCATGGGACCGTAGGTCGTGCCTCGGCGCAGGGCTCGGTGGATCTTGATGTCGACGAACGTGTCCGAGAGGGCGTCACGTGGGTTCATGCGGCGGATGTGGGAGCCGAGTGGGCAGCGCAGGCCGCGGGGATCCTCCTGCTGGTAGTTGAAGTCGTTGGCTCGGTGCGGGTCCGCCGCGAGGGCCGGGTCGTCATGTTCGGGAGTCAGTACGAGGGGTGCGCCGCTGCGCCAGCGACCGACCATCTTCGCCGCGAGAAACTCCTCCTCTTCGGGCGAGGAGGCGTTGTCCTTCAGATATCGGCGGAAGGCGGCCACTCGCATGTGCAGCTTGCGGAAGGCGACGTAGGTGCCGTTGCGCCCGAGGACGTTCGGTTGGGGCATCGGCCCGACCTGCCCGGACTCGTTGGCGTAGCCGAGAAGGAACTCGCCGGCCCTGATGGTCGGGCCGAAGCCCGGCAGGTAGCCATAGTGGTCGTCGCCCGCACGGAGGATGCTGGCCACCCCGGCGCCTTCGATGTCGGGCTCGCCGATGCCGTCCACGAATCCCAGATGCGTACGCCTGGTGGGCAGTTGGCTCGCGACCAACCGGTAGATCATCGACACTCCGGGCAAGCCGTTCAGGGTTTCGCGGGCTCCGTCCAGCACGGACTGCAGTGCCGTATCGTCCGGCGCGAACACCGACAACGCGACGTGGACGTCAGTGGTTCCCAGCGGCGGATCCCAGTGCTCGGGACTGCTCTCAGCGACATCACCGAGCCTTGCCGCGCGGGCAGCCATTCCCTGGCGGAACTCGGGAGGGAAGCTGTCCAGCGATGCCTGCGGTACGCCGAGGGCGCGCAGACCTGCGTGGCTCAGCGCGACGCTGAACCACGCGTGACTGGGAGGGTTCCACCATCGGTCGGCCGAGGCCACTTGAGGCGCCAGCTGCCGCAACATCTTCCGGCCGTCCGCCGGATCGTCGATGCGCAGCAGGAAGTAGGCACCCGTATAGGGCCACGGGCGCTGCCTCAGCACGGTGCCTTGGATGTCCGCCAACTCCAAGGTCTGGGCCTTGCCGTCGCTGTCTGTCATCGCACCACCTCGTGTATCCGTGGAGTACGTCAGGCCGTTGAGCGCTGTCTCCTACGGCAGCACCTCGTCAGCACTGCGCCGCTCTTGGCGCTCTTGTCCGTTGAGCCGGTGCCGCTGGAGGGAGGAGTGGCGGTAGACGTCCTTGCGTGCTCGCATGATCTCGCCAAGAGGTGCGTGCGCGGCCGGCACCCGCCATGGAGTGAAGGACAGCGCGTCCATCTTCATAAGCGTCCCCTCATCGAAGATGTCCTGCTGCGGGAAGCGGAGCTTGGCCACCGTGACGAACGGCGACAACTGCTCGGGCCACTCGACGGTGAGATCCTTGACCGGCATGAGCTCCAGGTCGGCGCAGAGCTGAACCTGGAGGTCGAATGCGTAAGGCCGGTCCCTCAGCTCGGCTATCAGAGCCGGCCGGAACATCTCCTCCGCCGCCGTGACATCGATGCTGCGATGGACCACCGCGGCAGCGAAGGCGGGGTCAGGAGCGAGGCGCACCTTGGCCATGTAGTCGCCGTGCCGTACCGCGCCCATTGTCCAGTACGTCGACAACAGAACGTTCACCATGGCCCGCTGCTGCACTTTGAGGAATGCCAGGAACTCCTCCCACGCCCACTCGTCCTGGGCCAGCGTCCCCTTCCCGGTCACGAACTCGCGGTAGAAGCGATGGCGACCGGGCGCGCCCTCGGCGAAGTACTTCGGCGCATCGAGGAACAACTCCTGGATGAACAAGTAGTGATCCACGGTGTTGCAGAAGAAGACCGGCGCGTTGATCAGGAGGTAGTCGAACGTGCCGGAGTCGGGTTCGTCTTCCAGCAGAGTCGGGCCATCGATGTCGAACACCTTCAGCGCCAGGCCGATCGCACGCCCCAGCCGCGCGTCGGCTCCCGTATGCGGCGAGCCGTTGGAGAAGCGCACGAGCGCGCCATGCCTTCCCGGCGTGGCGTAAATGCCCTGCGCGTACTCGGCGGGGAGCCGGTCGAGAATCTCGATCTCCCCTTTGACCAGGCCATACCCCTTGGCGTGTGCGTCGCGAACGGCCAGGCCCGTGCCTTCGGCCGTGACCGATTCCGCGATGTACTGCTCGGTCTTCCCGATCACCGTCTGCAACTTCTTGTCGAAGTCGGGATCGATAGTCTCCACATCAGGCGAGTAAGGAACGAACCGTGATGACATGAGCTCGACCGTTTCTTTCTGCGGTCTGCGGGCCGTATCCATTCACGCCTGTGATTGATCAGGCGTTTTGCGGTGGCATCCAGGGGTTCCCGGCCAGGGCGTCACGGAGGGCATCGAGTGGGTGGATG
>NZ_JBFAVX010000030.1:0-153328 GCF_040680095.1 Nonomuraea sp. NPDC052129
CTCGTGCGTTGCTGGGGACCAACGCGCGTTATGAGCGGTTGATCGAGGGGTTGCTGCTGCTGGCCCAGTCGGAGCAGGAGCTCGCCATCCGCAAGCCCGTGGAGCTGCCGCAGATCGTGCGGACCGTGCTGGAGCAGATCGAGCTCGCCTCCACGAAGCGGCACATCACCGTGCACCAGGATGTGCGGCAGGCCGTGGCCGTGGGCGACCCGCTGTTCCTGGAGCGTTGTGTGTTCAACCTGCTGGAGAACGCGATCAAGTACAACGTCCGCGGGGGTGAGGTGTGGTTGCGCCTGCGGCAGGAGGGAGACGAGGCGGTGGTCGTGGTGGAGAACACCGGGCCGCAGGTCTCGCCGTACGAGGTGGACGACCTGTTCGAGCCGTTCCGCCGGCTGCAGGGCGACCGGGTGCGGTCGGCGCGTGGCGCGGGGCTGGGGCTGTCGATCGTGCGGGCCATCGTCGGGGCGCACGGCGGCACGGTGACGGCCGTGGGCCGGCCGGAAGGCGGCCTGGCGGTGACCGTACGGCTGGCGGGCGCGGCTCACGTGACCGCCGGCCGCGCACGAGGGCGGTCATAGGTGCCCTCTTTGCCTGAGCGGTAGGTCATCCGGATATTTCTTGACTGGCGTAACAACGAAGATGCTCAGACCACTTCCTGGTGTCAGAAGAACCATGTCCGGGATTAAGGGGCTGAGGCGGTGACGGATGATTCGCACCGGTTCACCAGCATGTACGACGAATGCCGACAACGCGTGTGGGCGTACGTGGTCAGTCGCGCGGGCCGGCAGGTGGCGGACGAGGTGGTGAGCGAGACGTTCGCGATCGCCTGGCGGCGGCTGGACGACGTACCGGAGCCGGCCCTGCCCTGGCTGCTGGGAGTCGCGCGCAACGTCCTGCGTGACAACATCCGCGCGGAGACCCGGCGGGAGGCCCTGAACGCGGAGCTGCGGGCCTGGACCGAGGGCGACGTGGCCGACCAGGTGACCGAGCGGCTCGGCGTACTGCGCGCGCTGGCCGAACTGCCGGAGGACGACCGGGAGATCCTCATCCTCATCGCCTGGCAGGGCCTGTCCCCCAAGGACGCGGCCCTTGTCGTCGGCTGCTCGGCGGCCGCTTTCCGCGTACGGCTGCATCGGGCCCGCAAGCGGCTCAAGCAGGCGATGGAACCGACGGGACGGTCCCGGCTCCGGGTGAAGAACCTCAGTGAGGAGTGGTCATGAACCCCATCGACGAACTACGGGCGGCCCGGCCCGCGCACCTCGGCGACGCGCCGGTCGACACGCGCACCAGGACCAGGGAGCTCTCGAACGCCATGTCCAAGCCCCGGTCGGCCCGGCTGCCCCGGCGCGGGGCCGCCCGGCCGCTGTGGAGCTTCGGTCTCGTCGGCGCCGCGGCCGTAACCGCCGTGGCTGTCGTGGCCGTCGCGGTCTCCGGCAGCGGCGGTACGCCGCCGCGAGCACCCGAGCCGGCTCCCGCGTCCACCTCCACGGTGCGGCTCTCGGCTCGGGACATCCTGCTGGCCGCCGCCGAGAAGGCGGACCGCCAGCCCGCTGGCACGGGCGCCTACTGGCACACGGTGTCCGTGCGGCGGACCCTGTTCCCGGCCGTGGGCGCGGGCTACCTGGTCATGGACCGGCAGCGGAGCGAGGGCTGGACGCCCCGCGCCACCGGCGGGGACCAGTGGGGCAGCGCCAAGCCGCTCGGCGCGCGACCGGCCACCGCCGCGGACGAGCAGGCGTGGAAGCGGGCCGGTTCCCCGGCTGAGATCCAGGTCTCGGTGCCGGGCAAATCACGGCCGATGACCCTCTCGACCACGCCGGGAAGGACGCAGACCGGCCACAGCCCGCTGACCGACGGGGACAAGGTGTTCTGGCTCGGCCGGAATGTCACCATGAAGGATCTGCTCGGGCTGCCCTCCGACTCGGCCGAGCTCAAGGCGTGGCTGCTGCGCTCGTACGACGGGCATGACACCGAGTCCGCCGACGAGCCGATGCCGGCCGACATGTGGCTCTTCGACGTGAGCGTGGGGTTGATCACCGACATGCCGGTCACTCCCCAGGTACGCGGTGCCGCCTTCCGGATGCTCGCCGGCCTCGACACCGTCGACGTCATCGAGGGCGTCACGGACGCGGAGGGCCGCCAAGGCTCGGCCGTGGCGATCGAGGAGCACACCAAGGGCTCCGGCGTCGTGGAGCGGCGGCTGATCTTCGACCAGGCGACCGGGCGGGCGCTCGGGAACGAGAGCGTCGTGGTGAAGCCCGGCGGCCGCCAAACCGCCCTACCGGCCGGCACCGTGTGGAGTTCGCAGGCCGTACTGGAAGCCGGCTGGACCGACCACAAGCCGTCCTCCTGACTCCGCCGCCATGACCGCCCCTGCCCGCTGGGTGGGGGCGGTCAACATGCGGAGGCCGGATGATGGTGTGGGGCGGATCCGCGGGTCGGCGGCCGGTCGGCGTGAAAGTTTCACCGTTGGTTGACGGGCATGACGCCACACCCCATGATCATGTTGCCGCCTGGCAGGAGGGGGCGTCGAGTGAATGCCGCTACCCATGGCGAGGTGCACCGATGCCGAGATTCGCATTACGAGCCGCGTCCGCCGTCCTGCTGACGCTGACCGCCCTGAACGTCCCCGCGGCGCATGCCGACGAGGTCACCCCGGTCGCGGTGACCGTCAACGCCCGCGCCGCGCTTGCCACCGTCCCGGAGACCGGCATCGGCACCAACCATGCCATCTGGGACACCAACCTGGGCACCAACGCGACCGCCGACCTGCTCAAGGACGCCGGGGTGAAGCTGCTGCGCTATCCCGGCGGCTCCTATTCGGACATCTACCACTGGGCCACTCACACCGCCCCCGGCGGCTATGTGGCGCCCAACACCGACTTCGACACCTTCATGAGTGGTGTGCGCCGCACCGGGGCGCAGGCGATGGTGACCGCCAACTACGGCACCGGCACCGCCGACGAGGCCGCGGCCTGGGTACGCCAGGCCAATATCACCAAAGGCTATGGCGTCAAATACTGGGAGATCGGCAACGAGAACTACGGCAACGGGCACTACGGCTCCGCCTGGGAGGCGGACGATCATGCCGACAAGAGTCCGGCCGAGTACGCCCGCCATGTCGTGACGTACGCGGACGCCATGAAGGCGGTCGACCCCACCATCAAGATCGGCGCGGTGCTGACCACGGCCGCCAACTGGCCCGACGCCATAGTCGCCGACGGCGACGACGGCACCTGGAACAAGACCGTCCTCTCGATCGCCGGACCGAAGATCGACTTCGTGATCCTGCACTGGTACCCCGGCGCCCTCGACAAGGCCGCCCACGTCCCCGACATGATTCAACTCACCCGCCAGCAGATCGCGAAGTACGCCGGGCCCGGTTCTGAGCGGATCGGCATGGCCATGACCGAGTTCAACACGGGATCCAGCAGCGGCGGCATCACCACCCAGCCCGGCGCGCTGGCCGCCGCCGACGCCTACGCGACGCTCCTGGCGAACGGGATCTTCACGGTGGACTGGTGGAACGTCCGCAACGGCATCGGCAACATCACTCAGGTCGAAGGACAGACCGATTACGGTGACTTCGGCCTGCTGTCGAGCGGTACGTGCACCTCCGACGGAAGCGTCTGCGAGCCGCAGCTGAACACTCCCTTCGCGCCCTACTACGCCCTGCAGATGATGAGCAAGTTCGCCCGCCCCGGCGACCAGTTCATCCGGGCCGCGACCGGCCAGGCGAAGGTCACCGCGCACGCCGCCCGCCGCCCCGACGGTGACCTGGCCGTCCTGTTGATCAACACGTCCTCCGACACCTCCTACCCCGTCACCATCGGCTACTCCGGCTTCAGCCCGGCGTCGGGGGCGCCGACCGTACTGACCCACACCAACGGTGCCACGAGCATCACCGGTTCGACCGCGGGCAGCGCGACCAGCCAGACGCTGCCGCCGCTCTCGATGACCACCGTCGTCCTGCACCCCGCCACGCCCCAGACCGGCCGCCCGGGCGCGCCGGGACAGCCGACCGCCGCCGACGTGACGGACCGGGCCGCCACGATCTCCTGGCCCGCCGCCTCCCCCGGCGCCCGCCCGATCGCCAAATACGAGCTCCACCGCCAGAACGGAGCCATCAGCGAGCAACTCGGCGAAACCACCGGAACCTCGCTCACGGTGAGCAACCTCACGCCGGGCACCCGCTACACGCTCAACGTGATCGCCCGCGACACTGGCGGCGGCGTCTCGTGGGCCTCCCCGCCGCTGACCTTCACCACCGGCACCCCCGCTTCGAGCTCCTGTACGGTACGACTGACCGTCCAGACCGACTGGGCCAGCGGCTATGTCGGCGCCATCGACGTCACCAACAACGGCGCGCCGATGAACGGCTGGACCTTGGCCTTCACCTGGCCCAGGACATGGCAGAGCCTGGGCAGCGGCTGGAACGCCACCTGGACGCAGAACGGGCCGGACGTCAAGGCCGTCAACGAACCCGGAAACGGCTCGCTACCGACCGGGGCATCGACCACGATCGGCTTCGTCGGCAACTACAGCGGGCCGAACGTCCTGCCGGGCGTTTTCACCCTCAACGGAACCGTCTGCACTACCCGCTAGGGCGGTGACTCCAGGTCCCCCAGGTGCTTCGTCCCACGGACCGTCTCTATCCCTGTGGCGGTCCGTGGTGGCTAGGGTCCCTTGGAGTGAAACCCCCTCCGGGGGTGGGGAAGAAGACAGTCCGTGGTGGCTGGGGGTCCTCGGAGGGTTACCCCCTCCGGGGGAGCGAAGGATGACGGCCCGTAGTGGCTGGGGCCCTCGGAGGAACACTCCCTCCGAGGGGCAGCGTCCGGCCTGCTCTAGAAGACGTGGTCGTTGGCGGCCTCGCCGCGGCGCGGCTCGATACGGTCGACTACCTGCTCGCTCCAGGCCCGCATAACCGCGGCCTGCTCGGGCGTGAGCGAGTCGAGGAAGTAACGGCGGATGTTGCCGGCATGCCCGAGAATGGCACTCTCTGCGAGCTCGCGGCCCTTGGCGGTCAGCCCGATCCCCGTGCGGCGGCCGCCGGCCCCGCTCTGGGTCGGCTCGACGAGGCCGCGGTTCTCCATGCGGGTCAGCTGGTGCGAGACACGACTCTTCTCCCAGGCGAGCGACTCGGAGAGCTCCCCGACGCGCATCTCGCGGCCGGGTGCCTTCCACAGCGTCACCAGCACGCTGAACTCAGCCTTCGAGATGCCGCAGTCGCGCTGCAGACCACGCTCGAACTCCCGGGCAAGCAGGCGTTGCGCGAGCATCCAGGTGTGCCAGAGCTCCCACTCCTCGGGTTCCAGCGTACGGGTCTCCGCCATGGCGGAAATCATACCGACCAAGAGAGTTGACGCGTCAACTCTGCCGGTCCTAGAGTTGACGCGTCAACTCTCTCGAAAGGGCGTCATGGCACTCCGCATTGGCATCATCCTCGGCAGCACCCGACCCGGACGCCGAGGCGAGCAGATCGCCTCCTGGGTGCTCGACACGGCGCGCGCTCACGGTGGCGCCGACTACGAGCTGGTCGATCTCGCGCACCACCCCCTCGGCAACCTCGACGAGGGCGGCAATCCGAACCTCCAGCAGTACGAGCACGCGCACACCCGCGAATGGTCCGCACTGATCGACGGTTTCGATGGCTTCGTGTTCCTTGTCCCGGAGTACAACCACTCCTTCCCCGGCGCGCTCAAGAACGCGCTGGACTACGTGTACCGGGAGTGGAACGACAAGGCCGCCGGCATCGTCAGCTACGGCGGATGGGCTGCCGGAGTCCGAGCCGCCGAGGCCCTCAGGCTCGTGCTCGCCGAGCTCCAGGTGGCCACGGTCCGCGCGCAGCCCGCCGTCCCCCTGCTCCCCTCATTCGCGACCGGCGTTTTCGTCCCCGGCGAGGGTCTCGACGCCGCGGTCCACGGCATGCTCGACCAGGTGATCGCCTGGGCCGACGCGTTGCGCGGAGTGCGCGAGGCCAGGCCGGAGACGGGCGCGGCGGCCTGAGGTCCTGTCGCGCTAGTCAGCGCCCGAGGGCCATCCCTCACCGGCGGTCCCCGCGCTCTCACGGACAGGGTCCTCCCATGTCGGGGAGAGGTACGGCGAATGCGCCGAGCGGTAGAGCACGACGACCAGGACCACGACAGTCGCGAACCAGGCGATGGCCGTGATCGGTCCCAGGTCGGCGTAGCCGTACCCGGCCAGCGTGCCGAGCACTCCCAGAACGGCCACGGCCCAGCGCAGCACGTCGAGGAGGGCGGCCCCTGAAATGTCCCCGCAGGGACGGATCCGTCTGACGATGGCCTCAGCGATCAGCCAGACCGCGAGCAGGGCGCCGAGCGTGTTGGCGATTCCGATCAGTTGCGTGAACGTGATGGGGGAAACAGCCAGGCTACGGCTCGGGCGCTCACCGGACGCGATCATGGCGATGAACGAGACGCAGGCCATGGCGGCAGCCATGGACCTGGCCCGGCTGAAGGGGTCGTCGACGGACCGCTGCAGCTTAGACAGCCCGGACGCGCACAATAACCATCCGGCGGGGTCGAACAGCAGGTCGAACCCATTGAAACTGAGGGCACCGAACGTGAAGACGAAACCGGTGGCGATCATCGCGGCAGGAGGCATGCCCCACGACCCTCCCGGCTGGCCGTTACCCACGGATGAGCTACCTGTCAGGGCCAATCTGGACTCACCGCGTCATTGCAGACCTCGGCCGCGAGACCTCTCTGCCAGGCGACCGGGACACTTCCGGTGAGTCCTGGCAGCCCCCATGAGTTGCCCATCACCTCCGCCGAGCCCGGACCCAGCCAGGTTCGGTAGGTGAAGCGGATCGGCTGGGGCTCGTGGGGCACCGCCGCGCAGTCAGTGATGACGATGCGCCTCTCCACGCTTTGCCGGTCATCGCCCTCCACGGCGACCACGGAACTCTCCCCTTTCGCCTGATCAGCAGGTAGCAGGCGGAGCCCAGGTATTTCCGCCGAGATGCCGGTGAGAACGAACGAGGCCATCCCCTCGTTTTCCAGCTCGATATACACGGGCGTCGACAGGACGCCATTCTGGTCCACCTCCGCGTGGAGGAACAAAGCCTCGAGACTCCACTGCACACGCGGAGTTATCGACCCGGTTCCCCAGAGGACTGCCGCGACAATCACCAGCGTCAGGCCGCCGGCCGCCATAGCCGATAATCGCGAACGCTGAGCACGCCACGTAGCGATGCCAAATTGCCGCCATATATCATCCGAACTCACGATATAGCACCATATATGGTGGCACTTCGTGACGGTACCTCCGATGATCTCCTGGGTAGTCGCCGTGGTCACCGTGCTGATGGCGGCCGTACCGGTCACATCGGAGCGGCTCACCAGGTTCGCCACGCTGATGGGCCTTTCCGTCACGGCGGCCAACGCCCGCCAGGTCATCGACCATTTCGCCGACTTGCGCCGACGGCGGCTGATCGCACTCGTCCCGGCTGTTCCCTTGGCCTGTTTCACCAATGACCCGCTCTATCTGGTGCTGGGCTGGTGCGCCGTTTCCGTCTTCCGCGATGTACGACCACCGGCCCCAACGCTCCCTGCCCATGACGACGCGAACATGTATCGAACGGCATGGCTGCTCGGCCTGGGTGGCGCCGTGGTAGCGGGCGGTTATCTGCTGGCGAGCCAGGACATCACTCCGGCGCGGCTGACCCATGCCGCCATCGTGATTATCGTGGCGGCGGCCGTACCCCGCGCCGCTGGAAAACTGAGCGCCCGGCCCGAAGCACCGGATGAGGCGGACCGGACCATCCGCGAATGGTCGACGCGGAGCGTCTATCTGGCGGGAACGGCAATCGTGCTTTCGGCCACGCTGCTCACTCCTGGGCACCCGCTACAGGGTGAACTGCCCGAATACACGCCGCCCTTGTCGTTCCCGGATTATCGGGCCGAGTTCAGGACGGTGAGCGAATACAAGCGACCCACCTGTCCGTGGACAGACCAAAGGGACGACCCTTGCCGCACGTGGATGGTGAACAAGCAGCCATTCCCGCAGGCCGCGCCGTACATCATCAGGAAAGGCGGCGCGCCCCAAGCGGCACCGTTCGTGCGCAGTTCCGACAAGAAGGCCGTCGTCTACCTGGACAGAAACGATCGACGCATGGTGTATCAGGACGCCAAGGGCATTCATTACCTCACCGCCGCTCTCCCGGACACGGCGGTGCCGACGGCGACGTTCGCCGGCCAGAGCAGGTACATCGCCCTGGCCAAGGACGGCGCCCAGGTCACCGACAGCAAGACCTGGACCACGGTGTCACTCCCCGGCGCCCGGAAGGTCCATGACCTCAACGAGAGCGGGATCGTGGTGACGACGCAATCGCAGGTGCTCGTTCTCGATCACCGCGGACGGACGCGGATGACCCTTCCCCTCGGGCCTGACGACAGCTACCACCTCCGGGCGGACGGCAGTCGCTTCGTGATCATCGGAGGCCAGGGCACACGGGTCGACACCTTCGCCCCAGAGACCGGCAAGCGGCTGGCCAGCGTCCCTCTCAGGTTCCCCGGCGACGACTTCCTTGACGTCGCCCTCGGCTGGTCGAAAGAGGGCCCCTTCTTGGTCCGCAGCGGCTACAGCGAACGCGTCTATTACTTCGACCTGGCGACGGGCAAACTCTGGCGACGCAGGACCTGAGCCACCAGGCGCTGGTCAGCGGCGGTGGTGGGCGGCGCAGCTGACGCACATCTTGGCGGCCGGCAGGATCATCAGGCGCTCGATGGCGATGCGTTGCCCGCATTTCGCGCAGATCCCGTACGTGCCGTCGTGCAGCCGCTCGACGGCCAGGTCCAGGTCGACGAGGTGCGTCTGGGCCTGGTCGAGCAGGGCCTCAACGTGGGCCCGCTCGAAGGCGGTGGACGTCCCCTCGGGGTCGTGCTCGTCGTCGGCGGCCGACTGCGCCGCCGACTGGACCATCTCGTCCCGATCATGGCCCAGCACCACGATGCGGGTTTCGGTCCTTTGACGGTCGGCGTCGAGCAATTGTCGGATGGTCGCCTGCTCCGAGGGGGAAAGCGCGGCGTCCCGGTGTTGTGTGGTCATCACGGTCCCTCACCTTCACTTCCAGGGTACGCGCGGTGTCGCACATCCATACGTGAAGGCCGAAAGGCTTGCGCCACGCCTCCATCGTGCCGCCTTAGGCTGGCGAAATACGCTGTGGTTGACTTATTGCTACCAAACGACCACTCTGCGTAAGGAGCAGTTGCTCATGGACCTCACCCTCGCCAGCATCCGCGTCGCGCGTAACGCCGATGGACGCCTGGAGGCGTTCGCCCGAGGCGCCGACAGCACGGTGAAGCACGTCTGGCAGCTCACCCTCAACGGCGACTGGGGCGAATGGCGCAGCCTCGGCGGCACGTTCGGCACCCCTCCGACCGTCTTCCGGAACGCCGACGGATGTCTGGAGGTGTTCGCCCCGGACACCGAAGGCCGTGTTCAGAACAAGCGGCAGGAGTCCCCCAACGGCGACTGGGAGGACCATTGGAACGACCTCGGCGGCCAGTGTCTGGGCGGCGAGATCGCGGTGTTCCAGAACGCCGAAGGGCGACTGGCCCTGTTCATGCGCGGAGCCGACAGCACCCTGCAACACTGCTGGCAGACCATGCCGTACGGCGAATGGAGCGGGTGGAAGGACCTGGGCGGCGAACTCCGCAGCGACCCGGCTGTGTTCCAGACCGCCGACGGCCGGCTGGCCGCCTTCGTACAAGGCGGCGACGACACCTTGCAGTACATCTGCCAGACCAACCGCTACGGCGCCTGGGGCGACTGGAAAGACCTCGGCGGCAGCCTGGTCGACACTCCGGCGGTGTTCCAGCGGGCCGACGGAGGGCTGGAGGTATTCGTACGCCGCTCCGGCGACGCCTTGTGGCACATCGGACAGACCGCCGCCAACGGCGACTGGGGCGATTGGCAGTGGCTCAAGGGCGGGAGCACCACCGGCACCCCGGCGGTCTTCCAGGACATGCACCGCCGCCTCGTCGTCCTCACCCGGGGCACCGACTCCGCCGCCTGGCAGATCTGCCAGACCGCCACCGGCGGCTGGGGGCCGTGGAGCAGCCTCGATGGCGTGCTGGACAGCAACCCGCAGCTGGCCGCCACCTACGACGGCCGCCTGGAGGCCTTCTACCTGGGCGACTACGTCCTGTGGCACAAGTGGCAGGAGGCGGACGGATCCTGGTCGCCCGAATGGGTATCGCTGGGAGGCAACATCATCGGCTTCTGAACCCACGTGTACGTGCCTGCGCGGTCGGCGCAGGCACGTACGTTGGCGCCGTTACGCGCCCGTGTACGCGGCGATCCGCTGGCAGTCCTTCTCGGAGAGCGGCTCCATCAGGCCGGCGTGCTCCTGCGAGAAGCGCTCCAGGAGCGTTTCCAGGTCCTCGATCGCCACGGTGATGTCGATGGACTCCAGACCCCGGCTCGCCTCGACGCCGGCCGGGATCGGGACGGTCATGCTCTTCGTCTCCCCGTCATGCTCGCTGGGGAAGGCGAGGTTGGCCAGATTGGCGAAGGTGTCACCGGCTCCGTTGATGTTGAGCAGGACGATCCCCAGCAGGGCCAGACCGCCGAGGACGGTGACCAGGATCGTCCTGTCCGACGCGTTCACCGTCACTTCGATGTAGGGGCCGAGTTTGACCGTCACACCCGCGGGAACGTTGGTCCCCTGCGCCTGGATGGTGGCATGCGTGTTCGCACGTGCGCCTGGGGCGGACATCACCTCCACAGGGGTGATGATGAGCTGGTCCTGTTCCGCCTGGGCGTACACATTGAACGCCTCTGTTATGTTGAACCGCTCGCGCCGCGGGATCATATAAGTGTTGGCGGCTGGTACCTCGCCTCGGCCGGCCGGGAAGTGGATGCCCATCGGGACGTCCCCTTGATTGGCCGCGTAAAGTTTTCCGTTCTCACCCACGAAGAAGATGGCTTGGCCGATCTCGGGATTCACTCCGGAACCTTTTGGGCCGAGGTGAACGAGTGTGCCATTGGCACCCTGAAGCATTCCCGCGATCTTGCCGATGGTCGTACCCACAGATAGGGCGGTCTTCAGCCAGTCCATGATGGACCTCCTTGACGTGCGATTGTTCCGGCTACGGCAATGACAGCGGTTCCATTGGCTCGCGAATGTCATGCCTCATATGCGACCGAAGACTTCCATCCCGAATTTCCGTGATCTTCGGCACCATATAAGCCGAAAGTATCAAGAGCTGCCGCGTTTCACGGACAGCCCGCCCCGCTCGCTTCTTCCTGGTTTTCGTAAGGTTTTCCCATCTATCCCCGAAGTCGCCATAATCAGGCCCCAGCGGAAACTTCGTCTCCGCCGTTGACGATGTTCCTCGCACCGGTCTATCGTTGTCTACGACAGAGACAAGGTTAGGCCGCGCCCGGTACAGCACCTCGGGCGTGGTAGTCATGAGATCCACGAAGGAGGCCGGACAGAGAAGTTGGTGCATCATGACCGAGCACTACCTCGGCGGTATCGGCATCGCCGAAGCGCTGGGAGTGAGCCGGCACGCGGTGCACAAATGGCGCTCCCGCTATCCGAGCGATTCGACTCATCCGTTTCCCGAGCCCGACGTCGAGATCGACGGGGTTCCCGGCTGGCGGGCTGATCGACTGGCGGAAATAGTGCGGTGGCGCAACGGCCTGCCTGGCCGTGGCGCGGGCGGGGGCCGTCCTTCCGCCGCACGTCAGGAGTACCTCAGGCACGCGGCGGCGCGCGGCCTGGAGCGGGGCGAGGCGCTGCGCGCTCTCCTCGCGTTCACCGAAGAGTTTCCCGAGATGACCGAGCCGGAAGTCTGCGCCTGGCTCATCGAGAAGTGGCGCGACTAGCACTTCCCGGCGACGCCACAAGACCGGAAGGCGATGACACATGCCCGAAATCGGCGGCAGCACCGCACCAGGATTCGAAGAAGTGCGTACGGCATTCGCCGCCAATCTGGCCGGCGGCCAAGAGGTGGGCGCCGCGGCGGCCGTCTACCTGCACGGCCGGAAAGTCGTCGACCTGTGGGGCGGAATCGCCGATCCCGAGACCGGCCGTCCCTGGGAGCGCGACACCCTGCAAGTCGTCTATTCCACCACCAAGGGCATCACCGCCGTCTGCGCGCACCTGCTGGCCCAGCGCGGCGAACTGGACCTCGACGCACCCGTCGCCGACTACTGGCCGGAGTTCGCGGCGAACGGCAAAGACCGCATCCCCGTCCGCTGGCTGCTCACCCACCAGGCCGGACTGCCCACGATCGACCACCCGATCACCCCGGCGGAAGCCATCGCCTGGGACCCGATGGTGACCGCGCTGGCGGCCCAGCGCCCATCCTGGGAGCCGGGTACCGACCATGGCTACCACGGGCACACCTACGGCTGGCTGGTCGGCGAGGTCGTCCGCCGGGTGAGTGGCCGCAGCCTCGGCACGTTCCTCGCCGAGGAGATCGCCGGGCCGCTCGGCCTGGACCTGTGGATCGGGCTGCCGAAAGCCGAGCGGCATCGGGTCAGCCGGATCATCTCCACCCCGCTCGGTCTGGACGCGCTGGCCGGGATCGACCTGGACGCCCTTCCCGAGCCCATGCGCGAGGTGATGGCGGTCTATACCGATCCGACGTCGTTGACCGTGCGGTCCCTGATGACCATCATCACGCCCGCGCTGGACCACAACAATCCCGACGAGCAGTCCGCCGAGATGCCCTCGACCAACGGCATCTGCACGGCCCGCGCGCTGGCCCGCTTCTACGCCGCGCTCATCGGCGAGGTCGACGGGCAGCGCATCCTCTCCCCCGAGACCTTGGCGGCGGCGACCGCGGAGCAGGTCAGTGGTGTCGACCGCATCCTTCGGGTACCCGTCCGGATCGGCACCGGTTTCGGCCTGCCGACACCCGACGCCTTCTGGTACAGCCCGACCGCCTTCGGGTTTCCCGGCATGGGCGGATCGCTCGGCTTCGCCGACCCGGCGAGCGGCCTCGCGTTCGGCTATGTCATGAACCACATTCAGGAAGGAACACCTGACCGTAGAGCCGCCACCCTCCTCGACGCGGTCCAGCGCGCGATGGAGAGCGCTGACCTGCGCCGATAGTGGCCGTGTAGCGATCGTGTAGGCCCCCCGACGACAGTCGTTCCTGGCCCTTACCGGGGCAGGAACGAAGGGAGAAGTCATGGTCAAGACGGCCAGGTTCTACGCGCGCTACGTCGTCAGCGCCCTCTCCACCGCCGTGTTCAGCCTCAACGGCTGAGGCTCGGTCCCTCCTGACGGCTCCTGGGAGCGGCTTCGTGCCGCTCCCAGGGACCGTCGTGTTCCATGACCACCGCGCAAAGGATGGGACAGGATGTTCGGGACAGCCGCCCGGCAGATGGGGTACGCCTGGTCGATGCTGGCGGGCCGCCGGTTCCGGGTGAAGGACGTGACCGCGCTGGTCGAAGACCTCCGCGCGACCTTGGAGGAGTTCGGCTCCCCCGGGGAAGGCGCGGGCGAGATGCTGACCGCGCCCGACCCTGAGATGCAGCGCGACCTCGCCTCGCGCCGGCTCCGGCGGACGGTACGGTTGACCGCCCGCGACACCCCCTACTACCGGCGGTGGTTCGAGCAACACGGCATCGACCCTGGATCCATCACCTTGGAGTCCATGGCGTCGATCGAGCCGACGACGAAGGCCGCGCTGCGTGACCTGCCGTCCGCGTTCGTCGCGGACGGGGCCCGCCCGGCCGTACTCGCCCAGACCACGGGCACGACCGGTGTGCCGACCATGGTCTGGTTCTCCCGCTACGAGATCGACCTGATGTCGGGCATGTCGGCCTTGGCGCTGATGCTCGCCGGTGGACTCCGCTCCGAACATGTCTGGGCCAACTGCATCACCTCGCGCTCCATCGCCCAGATCCTCATCGAGCGGGCGGCGACCATGACCGGGGCGGCCTTCGCCCACGTAGGTCTCGTGGACCCCCGCGCCACGCTGGACCGGTTGGCGGTCCCGCTGCACGTTCCGGGCAAGCGGCCACAGGTGACCCACCTCAACACGACGGCCTCGTATCTCGCGGCTCTCGTCCAGGAGGCCGAGCGGGGCGGCTGGGACGCGAAGGACTTCGGCCTCGAAGAGATCCACTCCGGTGGCGAGGTCCTCACCGACGCGCTGAAGGAGCGGGCGGAGGCCACGTTCGGGGCTCGCGTCCTGGACAGCTACTCGATGACGGAGATCGCCCCCGTGGGCGGCCAGGTCTGCGGGCAGGGACACCTGCATCTCCCTACCGACCAGGGGCACGTCGAGGTCCTCGACCCCGAGACCTTCCGGCCGGCGGCTCCAGGGGCGCACGGTGTGCTGGTGGTGACGCCGTACACCACGTACCGCGACACGACCCTGCTGCTCCGTTATGTCACCGGCGACATCGTCAAAGTGCTGCCCGAGAGCGAGCAGCCTGCCTGCGAACTGGCCGCCGTACCGGCGACCTCGCGGGTCCTCGGCCGGCTGTCACCCTCGTCCGTCACCACGCGCGACGTGCTGGACCTCCTCCAAGCGGAGCGCGAGATCCCGCTCCCGACGCGATACGTGCTGGAGGAGACCCGGTCGGGACCGGTGTTGCACGCCGTGGCCGGCAACGTGAGCCGCGCGCTGGTGTCCCGGCTGGAGGAGCGCGCGGCCGACCTGAGGCTTCCGCTGCGGGGTATTGAGCTCGTCGATGATCCGGCCGCGCTTCCCGGCCTCTGCCGGGTCCGCGCGGACCTGCGGGAGCACACGTTCGAGCACTTCACGGCCACCGAGTCCGCCCGGACGGGCAAGTCGGCCCTGCGGGCGGCCGCGGAGGCGGTCGCCGAGATGGGAGTCCGATGAGCGGCCTGATGACCGAGGCGGTCCTGCGCGGACTGGTCCTCTACCTGCTCATCCTGCTGACCATGGGTGTCGCCGCGCTCTACTTCGCCAGGGCGACGATGCCGCGCCCGCCGGTCGGCAGGTTCGTCTGGACCGACATCTGGATCATGGTCGTGGCGCTCATCGCCATGCCGTTCGCCTATATGCACATGCCGACCGGGGTCATCGTCACGATCTTCGGTGTGGTCGTCTTCACCGTGTCGCAACTCGTCCTGTCGCCGGTGCTGGGCGGCCGGAACGCCGCGCTGGCGGCCGCCCTGCTGTGCGCGGCGGACGTGGCCGCGTACTTCGCGCAATGGCCGACGGCGGTGCTCGTCGTCAACGACCTCACGATGATCCTGCTCACGGTCGGGGTCGCCAACATGTGGGCGCAGACGGGGATGCGGGCCGCCCACGTGGCGGGGCTGGCCGCTGCCCTGACCGTCTATGACGCCCTTGCCACGGGGGTGAGCTCTCTGACGGCTGATTTCGTGTCCCGGGTCGAAGGGTTGCCGTTCGCCCCGATACTCGCCACCGGCTACGGGCCGGTGTCGAGCCTGGCCGGTCTCGGCGACTGCCTGATGCTGGCCGTGTGGCCGCTGGTGGCGGCCAAGGCGTACGGCAGGACCGCCGGTTGGTGGGCCGCCGTGGTCGAGGGGACGTTGCTGCTGGGTCTGACGCTCGCCGTCCTGTTCACCGAGCTGGAGTTCGTACCGCTGCTCCTGCCGCTGGGGCCGCTGATCGTGGGACAGCACCTGTTCTGGCGGCGCCGCGAGCGGGCTCGCGCGCTGCGCGCCGGACCGGGGCGAGTCGAGCTCGCCCGGGCGCTGGAGGATCTCCCCGCCGACGCACATTCCTGGGTCGCGCTGCACGAAGGAGCGGTCGTCGCGACGGGGGCCGGGCCGGGTGCGGCCCGGCGGGCGGCGCGGCAGGCAGGCGTCACAGCCGTGCCGGTCGTCCGGGGAACGGGCGGCTGAGTCACCTGGCGGGCACCTGGCGTGGGTGTGTCCGCAAGGTGGCGAGGAAGGCGCTCACCTCCGACGCTTCCCCGGAGTCGACGCTGTGGAAGATGGCCAGCGCCTCGTTCCAGACGGCCACGGCGGCGTCCGGGGCACCGAGATCGGCATGGACGCGGCCGATCTCGCGCAGGACTCGGGCGCGCCAGAGCGGCATCTCCCGTACTCCCAGCACGTCGAGCGCGTGCGTCAGGTGCCGCAGCGCCTCTCGCGGAAGACGGCGCCGGAAGGCGACCTCCCCGAGGGCGTACGCCGTGAGCGTCTCACCGTACGTGTCGCCGAAGCGCGCGAAGCTGCGCCCGCAGTGCGTGAGCGTCCGCACCGCCTCGTCGAACCGTCCCACCGCGCCCAGAGCCTCCCCCAGCCGGCGCTCGGTCAAGGTGGTGATGATCGGATAGCCGTGCCTGCGGCTGAGCTCAAGGCTCTCCTCATAGCGCCGGATCGCCTCCGTCACCTCGCCCTTGCTGTAGTGGGTGATGCCCAGGGCCCGGAGCAGGATCGCGCGGGGGTACGCGGTGCGGGCGCCGCGCGCCAGCTCCAGCCCACGATGGCAGACCTCGGCGGCCTGGTCGTGGTGGCCGAGCTCAAGGTGGATCGAGGTCAGGTGGATCAACGCGCTGAGCAGGCCGCCATGATCGCCCAGCTCCTCGAACAGGTCGACCGCGCGCGTGGTGCGGTCCAGAGCCTCCTCGAAGTCCGCGAACACATGGCGGCAGATGCCGAGCCCGCTGAGCGCGTACGCGGTGGAGTGCCGGTCGCCCAAGCGCTCGAACGGCTCCAGCAAGGACTGGAACTCCCCCAGCGCGTCGCCGAACATCCCACGCTCCACCATGAGATCCGCCCGCAGCAGTCGGGTGGTCAAGATCGCGGGGGTGAGCTCCAGCCGGGTCGCGGCGGCGATGACGGCATCGTGCACCCGGGTGGCCTGGTCGAAGAAGCCGTGGATCCGTAGATAGGCCGTCAGATAGTAGGCCAGCTCGCACGCGAGGGCGGGTCTGTCCAGCGCGGCGGCGAGCTCGACCACCGCCACCATGTTCCCGCGCTCCTCCATCAGCCACCCGGAGTCGCACTCCCCTGCCGCCGGGCGGGACTCGCCGGCGCTCGGCGTGGGCGCGCAGGGTAGGGGGAGGTCACCGACGGCCGCCGTCACCCGGTCGAGGCTCTCGCTGACGAGCCGGAGCAGGGCCGCGCGCCGCTGCGTCTCGCTGTCCTCCGCCTCGGCCTGTTCCCATGCGAACGCCCGTAACAGATCATGCAGGCGGTATCGCAGACCGCCTGCGGCACAGGCTTCGGGCCCATTTACCAGACCGGCGACCACCAGGGCTTCCAGCGCGCGATCCGCCACATCCCGGGACTCCCCGAGCAGCGCCGCCGCCGCCCACTCGGGCACGCTTTCCAGGCCGCACAGGCCGAGCAGCCGGAACGTCCGCCGCGCCACGTCGGTGAGGGCGTCATAACTCACGGCGAAGTTGGCCCGAACCGTCTGCTGGCCCAGAGCCAGCTCGTCGAGGCGCCGCCGAGTGTCCTCCAGGCGGGCCGCGAAGTCGGACAACGGCCAGGCGGGCCGCGCGGACAGTCTTGCCCCCGCGATGCGGATGGCCAGCGGCAGGCGGCCGCAGGCGCGCAGGATCGACGCCGCCGCCTGCGGCTCCGCGCGCACGCGGGCCTGTCCGGCCGTACGTTCGAGCATCTCCACCGCTTCGTCCTCGCCGGGTACGTCCAGGGAGATCGCCTGAGCGCCGGGGAGGGCGAGCTGCGCGCGGGAGGTCACCAGGACCGCGCCACGCGCCGTGCCCGGAAGCAGGGGCGACACCTGCGCCTCGTCCGCCGCGTCGTCGAGGATGATGAGGATCTCGCGGTCCGCGAGGCGGGACCGGTACAGGGTGGCGCGCTCTTCGAGGGTGTCGGGGAGCGCGCTTCCGTCCACTCCGAGCGCTCTCAGCAGCTCCCCGAGGATGCGCCAGGGATCGCGCGGAGCGGGCGAGGCCGCGCCGAGGCGTACGTACAGCTGGCCGTCGGGGAAGGCGGGCCGGAGCAGATGCGCGAGGTGGATCGCGAGGGTGCTCTTGCCGAGTCCAGGGGCGCCCGACAGAGTCACGATCATGGGTGCGGAGGCCGCGGGGTCCCTGCCGCGCACAATCGAGGTAATCGTTTTCAACTCTGCGCTCCTGCCCACGAAATCAGCGAGGTCCGCGGGTAGCTGGCAGATGTGGTGCCACGTCGTGGAGTCGGGCACCGCTTTTGTCCCCGAGACTTTTGTCCCCAAGACGGGCGCGGCCGGTGCCTCATGGTCCTCCAAGAGGCTCGCGTGGAGTCGGCGTAACTCGGCGCCCGGCTCGACGCCCAGCTCCTCCACCAGGAGCGTCCGTACGCGCCGGTAGGCGTCCAGCGCCTCACCCCGCCGCCCGGCCCGGTGCAGGGCGAGCATGAGCTGGCCCCAGAAACGCTCGCGCAGCGGCTGCGCGTCCGCGATCTTCCGCAGCTCACCGATGAGCTGGTCATGCTGCCCGAGGGCCAGCCGGACGTCGATCCAGTCGGAACGCGCCTGGTACAGCTCCTCCTCCAGCTCGGCGATCCGGGGCGTCACCATGTCACCGAGCACGAGGCCCTCGGCGGGCCGGCCCCGCCAGAGCGCCACCGCCCGACCGAAGGCCCTCTCGGCGACAGCCAGCTCACCCCGCTGGACGGCCAGCCGCCCTTCGCGCGCCGCGTCAATGAAGATCAGCGCGTCGAGCTGATCGCGTTCGACGCGCAGCAGGTAGCCGGACCCTTCGGTCCTGACGATCTGGTCCCCGCCAGGAATCGCCCGTCGTAGCTGCCATACGTGGGTCTGGATGTTGGCCACCGCCGTGGCCGGCGGCTCATCCCACAGAGCGGCCACCAGAGCGTCCCGGGAGATCACCGTGTTGGCGTTGAGCAGCAGCGTGGCCAGTACGGCCCGAGGCCTGCCACGAAGATGGATCGGGGTCTGCGGCGTCCCTTCCGGGTAGACCTGAACGGAGCCCAGAACGGCGAAGTGGTACACCATGAAGTGCCCAATCCCTAGCGACACCTAGGAGAGATCCCTAGCGTAAGAATCGTCCATTGATACCATGTGGATCAAGCTTGATCTCGCTGCCCAGACTGGCTCGAAAAGCCGCATTATGGGATAATTGGGACATTCAGCCGGTTTTAGCCTTCCCCCAGCAGTAGAACGACGGAGGGGATCGGCATGGAGATCAGGCCGCAGGCGGCTGTCATCCCGAAGGAGACCGACCACCTGGAGCAGGGTAAATACGGCCCTGTCTACCCGCGGACCCCGGCGTGCTACGGGTTCACCATCATCGCGAAGGTCAAACCCGGCCGCGCCGACGCGATCCGCGAGTACGGCTACACCCTCGCCAAGGCGCTGGAGGCCGACCCCAACCTGCTCGCGCCCTTGAAGCTGCACTACCTGCGCTGGGTGCTCTTCGACGACGACACGCGCTTCATGTACCAGGGCATCTTCGACACCGACTTCGACAAGTACACCGAAGACGCCATCGCCCTGTTCACCCGGGCGGGAGTGAACACGGTCTTCGAGAACCTCGAGGGCTTCCCCGAGGACTGGAAGACCAACCCCGAAGCCTTCGTCAGATTCGTCCGTGAGCACCACTGCCCGAGCTTCATCGAGTACGGCGAGTATCCGTACGTCACCGCCGACGAGATCAAGAAGGCTCTGCGGATCAAGAGCGCGATGTCGGAGATGCTCGACCAGCTGCAGTGACGCCCACCAGCGCATCCTGGAGAAGAGATGAGCGAGTCCAGAACCGCGCGCACCTACAATCAGCACCATGTGCCGCGCCCCTACAGCCCCGGTCGGCGCCGGCTGAGCATCTATGTGGCGTGGAGCTATCCCGCCGAGGCAGGCCGGGATGTGACCCAGCTGGACAACCGGTTCTCCACGATGACCGAAGTGCGACGCGTGACGTGGCCGGCCTACGAGGACCCGAAATGGTCGGATCCGCTGCGGTTCCAGCAGGGCATCGCGGGCGGGCTGGAGCTGTTCTTCTGGGGCTGGCTGCCCTTCCAGCAGTTCGTCGAGGAGACTACTGGATACCCCGTGCCCGTGTACCAACGCGTCGATCAGGCGGGTTTCCACACCCCGCTGGACGAACGGGTGCTGGCGGACACCGACACCCTGTTCGTGTGGGGGCTGGACCACATGATCACCGGACAGGACGCCACACCCGCGGAGATCGAGGCGGTGCGCGAGTTCCTCACCCGCGAGGGAACCTGCCTGGCCCTGGGACCGCATCACGACGTCGGCGCGTCGGACGACATGGCGGTGCGCGACATGGAGTATCACCATCACGGCGACGCACTGGTGCCCCGTCAGCAACGCTTCGGAAGGTACACCCGATCGCTGATGGCGGGCCTGGGGGTGCCCGTGGAGAACCGCTACGGGCTGCGTCCCGCGGTGACGGAAGGGGGCAAGAGCGCCCCACTGTCCATCGCCAGGGATCTGGACACCAAGAGGTGGCTGGAAGGCGTGCCCAGCTTCAACTTCCACATGCACCTGCCGCACTACGCCGTGACCACCGACGACCCGAACGTCATCCACGTGCTGGGCAGGCAGCCGATCGACATGTCCAGGCCGCACCCGTTCACCGAGGCCGGCAACACCGAGTTCAACATGTTCCTGTGGATGCCGCCCAGCGGTGACCGGGCCGGTGACGTGATCTTCGCCGACACCACGATCTTCAGCTCGCTGTTCGGCGTCGACGAGAGCCTGCGCGCCTTCTGGAACAACATCGTCTCGGCGAAATAGCGCACGGGGAGGCGGGTCCAGGTGACCATCGTCAAGCTGGAGCTCGACGACATCCAGCGCGGGGTGCTCAGCCCGCGGCCGACGCCGTACGCGGCGACCTACATCCTGTTCCGCATCGACGACCGCGACCACGGGCGGGAGCTGATGCGGCGGGTCAGCACCGTGGTGACCTCGGCCGCCGACACGGTGAGCCCACTCGGCGAGACCTGGGTCAGCGTCGCACTCACCTATCACGGTCTCAATGTGCTCGGTGTTCCGCTGGAATGGCTGGACACCTTCGCCTGGGAGTTCCGGCAGGGCATGGCGGCGCGGGCCAACGCGTTGGGCGACACCGGCGAGAGCAGCCCCGAGCACTGGGAGTCCCCGCTCGGCACGCCTGAGGTCCACGTGGTGCTGGTGGCACTCGCGCCGGACAGCGCGCTGCTGGAGGCCGCCATCGACCGCGCCCGGCCGGCGTACGAGGCCCTGCCCGGCGTGACGGCGATCTGGCGCCAGAACTGCCACGCGCTGCCCACCGAGACCGAACCCTTCGGCTACCGTGACGGCATCAGCCATCCCGCCGTCGAAGGCAGCGGCATAGCCGGTACGAACCCGTTGGAGACGCCGCTGAAGGCCGGCGAGTTCGTTCTCGGCTACCGCGACGAGCTCGGCGGCATCCAGACCCCGCAACCCGACGTGCTCGGGCGCAACGGCAGCTACGTGGTCTTCCGCAAACTCCACCAGCGCGTCGCCCTGTTCCGGCGGTACCTGAGGGACAACTCCACCGATTCGTCGGACGAGGAAGTGCTGGCGGCGAAGATCATGGGACGCTGGCGCAGCGGCGCACCGCTGGCGCTCAGCTCTCTGCACGACGACCCCGCTCTCGGGGCCGACCGGACGCGCAACAACATGTTCCTGTTCGAGCGGGACGACGCGGCCGGCTTCACGACCCCCGGCGGGTGCCACATCCGCCGGGGCAATCCTCGTGATGCCGCGGTCGCCGGAGTGCCGCGGCTGCACCGCATGATCAGGCGCGGCACGGCGTACGGCCCGCCGCTGCCCGACGGGGTCCTGGAAGACGACGGGGCCGACCGGGGGCTGATGTTCGCCTTCGTGGGAGCGCATCTGGGGCGGCAGTTCGAGTTCGTCCAGTCCGAATGGATGAACGACGGCGTCTTCTTCGGCGCGGGCGACGCCAAGGACCCGATCGTCGGCTCAGGCCCCGGGGATTTCACCATCCCCCGGCGTCCCGTACGGCGACGCCTGCTCTCCCTACCCCAATTCGTCGTCACACGCGGCGGCGAATACTGCTTCATGCCAGGACTGACCGCACTGCGCTGGCTGGGCGACCTGACCGGCTGACGCCACTGACACCACTGACGCCACTGACACCACTGACGCCGCTCCGTTATGACGACCAGGAGCCTCTATGAACACGCTGCATCTGCTGTTCAACGCCGTCACGGTCGTCTTCATCGCGGCCACCATGTTCGCCGCCGGTCTCGGCGCGACGCTGCCGGCCCTGCGCGCCGTCTTCGCGAACGTCCTGCTGCTCGTCCTGGTGCTGGTAGCGAACCTGGTCGCCATCCCGCTCCTCGGCTGGGGCGTCGCCGCCCTGTTCGGCCTGCCTGCGGCGGCGTACATCGCGCTGCTCCTGACGGCCTCCTCCCCTGGCGGCCCGTTCGGCGCGAAACTCGGCATGGTGCAGAACGGGGACGTGGTCGCGGGGGCGGCGATGCAGGTCCTGCTGGCCGCCATCGGCAGCATCACCTTCGGCCCCACCGCGAACCTCATCCTCCAGGCGGCCGACGTGGGCGGCGGAGTCGCACTCGACGTCCCGGTGCTGATGCTGACCGTCGTGGTCCTCCAGCTCGTGCCGTTCGCCGTCGGCCTGATCGTGCGGCACTACACTCCGCCCACGGCACTGGCATGGCAGCCGGCGGCCGCCAAGACGTCGAACGTGACGTTCCTGATCGTGCTGGTGGGCATGCTCGGGGGCAACTGGCGTGACGTGGTCGCGCTGATCGGCTCACTCAGCCTGCTCGCGGGCTTCGTCTTCTCCGCCCTCGCCTTCGCCCTCGGTACGGCCCTGGCCACCGGACCACCGGCACGCCGTACCACGATGGGCGGAGTCGCCGCGGTACGCAACGCGGGCCCGGCACTCGCCGCCGTCGGTCTCGCCTTCGACAACGCGCCGTCCATCCTGGGAGCGCTGGCCGCCGTACTGCTGAGCGGCCTGGCGGCGGCGGTCCCCATCGCGGCGGTGCTGAACCGTTACCGGGCCTCCACATGAAGATCGCTAGCCGCTACCCTGACCCGGGCTGATCACTTCGGAGGTGTCGTGATGCGGGAACCCACGGCCCCGGTAGCGGCGGTGCTGCGCTTAGGTGCGGTCCTGGCCGCGTCCGGGCCGGTGATCCTGACGGCCTTCGGGGCCGGCAGGCAGAGCGTCGGCTGGTTCTGTGCCGCGACGAGCTCGGCTCCCTTTCCGATGGAAGGTCCGTACACGCTGGAGTACGTACCGGGAGAACTGCTGTTCTGGGGGGTTCTTCTGCTGCCGGTCGTCGTGGCCGGCCTTCTCCTGCGCGGGTCACGTCGGGCCGTGCTCACCGCCGTCGCCGCGGTCGGCACCGTACTCGCGTTCGGGCTCGTCACCGCGCTTCTGCTGCCGGGCCCCGACCCATGCACCGGGCAGGAACGTGCGGTCGTACTGCCCTGGCCTTTGATCGTCTGCTATCCGGTGGCGGCTTGGGCGCTGCTCCTGGCGGCCCGGTCACCTCTGTCCCGGAGACAGCATGGGGCCATCCTGTGGGCGGGCGCCGTCGGCGCGGCAGCGTTGGCGGCGATGTTCACCCGCTTCAAGGTCATCTACCCAAGGGAGTTTCGCGCCACCTACTTCATGATTTCGGAGTCGTCCTGGAACGGCCTCGCGTGGTGGTCCGGTACGGCCGACAGGATCGGCTTGCCGGTCGTTCTCGTCGCATTGGCGGCGGCCGCGAAAGCCACCGCTTCCACCCGCTGGGAACGCTTGGCCGGCACCGCGGCCGCGACGGCTCTTCTCCTCTTCCCGCTGCTCGACGTCGCGACGTACATCAGCGAGTGCGGCGGCGACTGGGAGATACCTTTCGCCGATTCGATACGGTGGCCCCTGCTTCTCGCGGCCGTCCTCGTCGCGTCGGCCGTTTGGCGCACTTGGGTGCGGATCTCCTGGGCCGGGACCGCCCATGTGGCGCGAAGCATGATCGGCGGACGAACGAAGGAACTCGCTGTCGCAGCTGTGATCATGGCCGCCGGGGTCTGGCTGGTCGTCTCGTCCTTTACGCCAACGCGGTAAAAGCGAATCGTTTAAGGAGCGCTTCTCTAATAGGCAGCCGGACGGACGCTACTTCTCATAGCGATAGCGGCAGGCAGCGATCATGATGGTGTCGTCGTTGACGCGGTAGACGAGCCGGTGCTCTGAGGTGATGCGCCGGGACCAGTAACCGGACCATTCATACTTAAGCGGCTCTGGCTTGCCGATGCCTTCATTCTCGTTCCGGGCTACGTCTGCGATCAGCTGGTTGATCCTTTTGAGGATCCGTCGATCTTCTCGCCGCCAGTCGCAGTAGTCCTCCCAGGCGAGTTCGTCGAAAAGGATCTTCACGAGGTGGTGTCCTCATCGGCCAGTTCGCGGACGGCGCCGCCTCCGGCCTCCAGACGGGCGACCGCCTCCGACAGCCGTCTGCGGTTGACAGGAGAGGCCATGAGGTAGAGCGTCTCGCGCATCGATTCGTATTCGCGCTGCGACACCATCACGACGCCTTCCCCGCCGGGACGGGTGATGAGGACTTCTTCCTGATCGTCGATGACGGCATCGAGGGTGGCGGCGTAGTTGGCCCGCGATTCGGACATGGTCATCACCTTCATGTCATCAGTGTACGTGATGATGTACATCAAGGCATGGCAGTAAATCCACACATGGTGACGTTGCCGTCAGCAAAAGAGCAAAAGTCCCGAACGATGATCCGTTCGGGGCATTCTTACTGTTCAAAAAGCTGATCAGGGGCGGGGTCGAACTGCCGACCTTCCGCTTTCCGGCAAGCCGAGCACCCGTTCCCACCGGGCTCATGACGGCGCCGACCAGGCCCAACCATCCCCAAGCGTCCGTCAACGTCCGTGATCGTCTGCCACGGTTGCCGCTCAGTTTGTCACGCGGTCACTCCGCCGAAGAGGGGCTTCGCACTCTCGTCTAGGGCCGTGCTGCGCACAGAGAAGCGCTGCAACACCGGTGGACGCTGCCCCAGGGTGTTACAGCCGGTCTTCCGCGCGCAGCGCGCTCAGAAGGGCGTGCGAAGCACCATTCAGAGAGACACCAGGGACAGCCTTTCAGGAGGTCCGTCCCTCGCCTTGAACTGCGTTAGCGCTGGTCGCAGCAGGCTCAGGGACAGTAGGGCCAACAGGGACTATCCGGGGTTTGATGCGCGGCCGATGACCCCCCTCGATGGCCTACTAGGTCCCGACGCTTCCGTCGATTCGTTCGCGCAAGATGTCGGCGTGGCCGTTGTGGCGGGCGTATTCACCGTTCATGTGGACGAAGGCCCGTCGCAGGCGCATCGGACCCCAGCGCGGGCTGGCGAAGATCGCATCGAGTGGCATCTCCGCGGTGGCCTGGCGGGCGGCGTGCTGCTCGGCGGTCAGGGTGGCCAGATCTGAAAACGGCGCTGCAGCAGGAGCGCGACTCTCATCCGGAGAATAACAGAGCATGTGCTCCATAATTGTGTATCTTTGAGGACGTCACTCTGAGCTGAGAGGTTGCTCCATGCGGAACAAGATCATGCGCGTGGTGGTCGCAGCGACCGCCTTGACCACCCTGCTTGGGGTCGGCTCCACCGCGGAAGCCGGCACCAATGACCTCGGCCCCTGTAACTACGACCTCTGCCTGTACGAGCACGATGATTTCGAAGGCGGTATGACCTTGGGGGTCGACTTCGGCATTGGGCCCAAGTGCCACAACATGCACGAATTCGACAACAAGGCAAGCTCCATGAAGAACACCTCGAAGAAGAGGGTGCTGTTCTATGACCGCGCCAACTGTGCTGGGGCATCGGGCTACGCAGCAAAGCCACGAAGCGAGGACAAGGACCTGACGAACAACGGATTCGACAACAAGACGAGCTCTATCAAGGGCATCAGCCAGTAGCGCCCCCAAGAGGCGGGTGACCTTGTCGGCGTTACACGCCTCCCAGCCGGCTGGAGGAACCAGCATGCCTGTTCGGCTATGGGGCACGGTTCTAACGCGGCGGCCCGCGCCCAAGAGGCCGGGCCATGCACCAATGGTCACATTCGTCAAGGAGCGCCGCAGGCTTTACAAGGAGAGCTGCGCGGGGAGAAGCGCGCTGCAACGTGTAGCAGCCGCTCTTCAGCGCCCAATGAGACCGCAGGCGAACCGGTGGGCAGCGGCCATCGGCCCGACCATGAGGGAACTGGACGAACCGATGGCGACCCTCAACGGGTCGAAGACGCTTTCCGCCAGGAGGGCGCGACGGTGATGGACGAGATCTTCCCGCTCGCTCCGGAACCGTAGTCACGCGGTTAGACACGCAGACACAAATATGCCCCGTCCATGTGATCATGGGCGGGACATTCCCGCTGGTGAATAATGGTGGTCAGGGGCAGGGTCGAACTGCCGACCTTCCGCTTTCCGACAAGCCGAGCACCCGTTCCCACCGGGCTCATGACGGCGCCGACCAGGCCCTGACCATCCCCAAGCGTCCGTCAACGTCCGTGATCGTCTGCCCCGGTTGTCACTCAGTTTGTCACGCAGTCACTCCACCAAAGAGGAGCTTCGCACGCACATCAAGGGCAGTGCTGCGCACCTGCATAAACGAGCTGCCGCACTCCGGGACCGGCCCCACACTGCATGCCCAGTGGGCAGCAGGCGCAGGGCAGGGTGGCCGCGCCCAGCGCCGCCACCCCTGATACCTATGAGATCAATTCGGCATTGTGTTGGACGCCGTTTAGAGTCATCCCTTCAGGTCAGTATCAGCGGCGTACACGGTTCCCCGTTCTGTGCCGCGCTCCCGGTGGACATTCAGTCCCTCCTTACGGAAGCTGATCCATCCATCGTCGTCCTTTGGCCCCCGAACGATTCTGGTCTTCACGATGTCGTGGGTCGCATAACCAACAACCAGATGTGTCAGATGGTTGTCGTCTTTCCGGTTGACTTTGAGCCCTTCCACGGGGAAGGTGATCCATCCGTCGTCGGCGCTTCTCCCCTGCACCCACTTAGTGTTGACGCCGTTTAGATCGGCCTTGTCGGCGTGCACGGCTCCCCATGACCCGCTCCCTTGGCTGACGTTGAGCCCGTCCTTGGGGAAAGTGATCTTTCCATCGTCGGCGCTTCTCCCCTGCACCCACTCAGTGTTGACGCCGTTTAGATGGGCCTTGTCGGCCGTCACGGTCCCCTTCGCACCGGAGTTGCTAGAGATCTCCACCCCTGTGCCGGTGAAGGTGATACGCCCCTTGGTCGCTTCCGACGTGCCCTGGACCCAGGGCGAGTCAATGCCGGTGGTGGCGGTGAGTCTTTCTAGGACGGGATAGCGCACTTGAACGGTCGTGGTGAGAAAATGCTGCTGCTTAGTGACGGGGTCAGTGGCAACGAGAGTGTAGGTGGTAGCCCGCTTCGGGGCGTCGGCCAGCGGCCAGCTACGCATCCCCGGAGGGATGGTGTCCTCTCCGCCGGGGAACAGGATCTTGTAGTCGAATTCGGCGGACCCCTCCCAGCTCAGCGTCAGGTTTTCACCGGCGCCTATCATGCCCTTGTCCGGATGGAAGCCACGCGGCGCCGGAATCTCCTTCGGGGCGGTTTTCACCAGCGCTACCGACGTGTAGCGAGTGTGCTCCCCGTCATCGTCCTCGGTCTTCTCCCTCACCGTCAGTACTGCCGGCCCGGCGGCCGAGGCGATGGTGATGTTCTCCAGCGTCAGCACCATGTAGTCGCCAGGTCTGAAAGATGCAACGCCCCCGGCCTGGGGAGTGACTTCGAAAACGTTGGTGCCCTGTTGGCGCTCAACCTTCACCCCCCGAGTTGTCGCCTGGGCTCCCCACTGGTTGTCGGTGTATTCGCCCTTCAGCTCCGTGATGTTCGGGCCAAGATGCCCGGGGCCGTCGCCCACGGGCACCTTCACCTCGATCCTGGACCAGTCCGTCCTCCTTGAGGTGTTGGTGACGACCAGGTACACCGTCCCTGTGGACTTAGACCTCCGTCTGGCGTCTGACGCCTCCAAAGACGCCGGTTCGGTGAAGATGGTGTAGGTCAGCGCGGTCATGATCACGGCTCCTTCTCTTGGGGAACGGCGCAGGCCGGCGAACCGCCCACGACGAGAGCACTGGGGCAGGACAGGCGGCGGCACTGGGACGCATTCGGAACCCACCGCTTGGGGATACACCCCAGAAGATCGCCCCTTAGATACAAACGCGTGCATTGGAGCGCGACAATAGAACTCAAGGGGTCATAGAAGGGCGATTCAGCAATGTTTTCAGCGTCTTGACGAGCCTTCATCGACGCATATACATGGACATGCTGTAACACTCAGGAGACGCCCCGCCGAGTGTTACAGCCGATCTTCAGCGCGAAGCGCATTAGAAGGGCGTACGAAGCACCGTTCAGCTTCTCGCCTCGTGATCGGTGTAGTCATCATCACCAGGGACAGTAGGGGCAACCGCCCAGGTGGACTGTCCCTCGTCTCCGCCCGCCTTTGTGAAGGTCACCGCAGGTTCAGAGACGGCGGGGACAGCAGGGACACTGACCGCCTCGACTGCACTTACGGTGTACAAGGTGAAGTCCGCCTGGAGCATGGGGCATTGCTCCAGGGCCTTGCTCCAGGGCCTTGGGGACGCAGCTCCAGCACGTCGGCGGAGCATTGGTCCGCCGCTGTCCAGGCCGGTGCGCTCGAACACCGTCTTGGTCAGCTCACTCCGGAACCGTAGTCACGCAGTTAGACACGCAGACACAAACATGCCCCGTCCATATGATCACGGACGGGGCATTCGTGCTGGTAAATAATGGTGGTCAGGGGCAGGGTCGAACTGCCGACCTTCCGCTTTTCAGGCGGACGCTCGTACCAACTGAGCTACCTGACCCGAGCGGTCCTGACGGGACTTGAACCCGCGACCTCCACCTTGACAGGGTGGCGAGCACTCCAAACTGCTCTACAGGACCTTGCGTCTTGCTTTGCGACTCGCTTAGCTTACCAGCTCCCGGTTGGCTTTCGACCAACCGTTTTGCGGTGCGCTAGGCGCTTCGCCGTGCCCCCAACGGGATTCGAACCCGTGCCGCCGCCTTGAAAGGGCGGTGTCCTAGGCCGCTAGACGATGGGGGCTCAGGAACTTTCCCTGTCGTCTTCCGTTGGAGACCTCTGAAGCATAGGGGACGATTGCCCTTGATGCCAAAGTGGCGGACCAGCGGCCGGCGACGTCGTGCCAGTGATCGATCCCGTTGGCGACGGGGCGTTCGTTGGCTCTGGAGAAATCATACGTCCCGGTTCACGTTCCACGTGACGTTGGATGTACACCGACTGCTCGCCGAGGCCGCCGAGCGTGATGTCGTCCCAGGCCTGCAGGCGTCTGGTCTCCTTGTCGAAGTACATGACCGAGGCCTGTACGGGGGTCGGCTGGGGGTGTTCGAGGGCGCGCAGGCCGGCGCCGCCCGTGGAGCCCTGGACCAGGAGGCGGGTGCCCGAAGGCAGCATGGTCGTCGATCGATCGTGGGTGTGACCCGCGAGGATGATCGGCGTGGCGCCGGAGAAGCCGCGGCCGACCTCCGGGTCGTGGACGGCGACCACGTCCGGTTTCCCCATCCGCGGCACACGCGAGCGGCCGAACTGGGCCAGGACGGCCGGGTCCGAGTCCACGGCGACGGTCTTGTCGGGGGTGAAGCGGGGGTCGCCTAGGCCGTAGATGTTCAGGCCCGCCACCTTCTGGGTCTTGTCGTCCAGGACTACGGCGTTCTTCTGCTTGGCGACCGCTTTCTGAGTGATCATCGAGTCGTGGTTGCCGCGAACGTAGACGTACGGGACGCCCAGGGTGCCGATCTCGTCGACGAACTTGTTCTCGGTCTTCGTGCCATGGTCGGAGATATCGCCGGTGTCGATGATCATGTCGACCTTGAACTGGTCCTTCAAGGAGCGGATGACGTTCCAGGCGATCGGGTTGATGTGGATGTCCGAGACGTGGAGGACACGGATGGATCTGGGGTCCGCGTCGTACAACGGCAGCGTCGACACCGTGTCATACAGCTTGGAGACGTTCGTGACCAGCTTGGTGAGTTGCGACCGGTACGACTCGAACTTCGTCACGATCGACTCCGCGCTGCCCACCAGCGATGGCGCGGCGGCGATCAGCCCCGAGTATCTGGGCTCCACGAGCGAATTGGGGCGGAACGTGAGCGCCGCCAGCGCGCTGGTGCCGGCGAGTGCCACCGAGGTGACCAGCAGGCCCAGCAGCGCCACCCTGGGGCGCCTGAACACCAGCAGGCTCGCGATCAGCGCCCCCGCCCCCGCGCACAGCAGCGAGCGGATCAGCAGCGCGCGGACACCGTCGAGCAGGTCGCGCTCGATGATCTCCGGCAGCCGGTCCGCCAGCCGTGGGTCCTCGATGATCGCCTTGGCGCGTTCCTGGTCGATGTTCTCGAGGGAGATGCGGAGCCTGAGTGGCGCGTCATGGGTGCGGAACGTGAGCGTGCCCAGCGGGCTGGCGTCCACGATCGTCTCGCCGTTCCAGGCGGGTCGGAGCGACATACCCGTCTCTACCGGACCGACCTGAGCCCTGACGGTGCCGCTGAGGAAGATGCCGAGCCAGGCGCCCACGGCGGCCACGATGAGTACGGCCACGACCCTGGACACCCGCGACTGGAGGACTGTCTTCAATCTGTCGACGAACTTCATACGGTTTCTTGCTTACCCAACCTGCGAGGCAGAATGGCAAGGGTGATCGAGGTTTCGCGGGAGAGGTTCGAGGAGCTCGTAGCCGAGGCGTTGGACGTGATTCCCCCAGGTCTGACCCGGGCGATGAGCAATGTCGTCGTCACGGTGGTCGACGATGCGCCCGAACCCAACCTCCTGGGCCTGTACACCGGAATCCCCCTCACAGAGCGCGGCGACTGGTACTCCGCAGTCTTGCCCGACCGCATTGAGATCTACCGCAATCCGATATGTCAGATTTGCGATACCGAGGCCGACGTGATCGACGAAGTGCGCATAACGGTCGTGCACGAGGTCGGGCACCACTTCGGCATCGATGACGCGCGGCTCCATGAACTAGGCTGGTAACCGTTCGCAATGGGTTGGCTGCTTTGGGTTGCGGCCTGTCAAATGATCGGGCACCTTAGGTGACATAGCGAACACTCTGAGTCAGGCACAGCGGAGTCCAATGGGGGCCATGCGGACGCGACGGCTGCTGGGACGGCATCGCCGTGCCCTCCCGCGCCAAGTCACATACGGCGAGGTAATCGCCATCAGGGAGTTCCGCGCGCTCTGGTACGGCCAGAGCCTGTCCCTGCTCGGCGACCAACTCGCCCAGGTGGCGCTGGCCGTGCTCGTCTACGACCGCACGCGATCACCGCTCGCGACCGCGGCCGTCTACGCGCTGACCTACCTCCCGACGATCCTCGGCGGCCCGCTGCTGGCCGGCCTCGCCGACCGGTTCGCGCGCAGGGGCGTCATGATCACGTGCGACCTGATCCGCGCGGCGCTGGTGAGCGTGATGGCACTGCCGGGGGTGCCGTTCCCCGTGCTGTGCGGGCTGGTGTTCCTCGTGGTGCTGCTCAGCGCGCCCTTCTCGGCCGCGCGCGCGGCGCTGCTACCCGAGGTGCTCGAAGGTGACCGGTACCTCGTCGGGTCCGCATTGCAGAACATGACGAACCAGGGCATCCAAATGCTGGGCTTCGCGGCCGGCGGCGCGATGATCGCCGCCATAGGCCCCTATCGCGCGCTCGCGGTCGACGCGGCCACGTTCCTGGGCTCCGCGCTGATCCTGGTCGCGCGCGTCCATCGGCGCCCCGGGGCCGCCCACCACAGCGGCAGGCCGTCGATGTGGGCCATGGTCAGGGCGGGATCCCGGCTCGTCTTCGGCGACCGGAAACTCCGCACTCTCGTGCTCTTCGCCTGGCTCTGCGGCTTCTACATCCTGCCGGAGGGCCTGGCCGTCCCCTACGCGGCGAAGCTCAGCACCGGCACCCTGTCGGTCCCGGTGGTCACCGGGCTGTTGATGGCGGCGATGCCGATGGGGACCGCGGTGGGGGCGTTCTTCTTCAGTAGGTTCGTCACGCCGCCGCGGCGATTGCGCATGATGGGGTGGCTGGCCATCTTGAGCTGTCTGCCGCTGGTCGTGACCGCGATGCAGCCGCCGTTGGCCGTGGTGCTGGGGGCGTGGTTCCTGTCGGGGGTGGGTGGGGCGTACCAGCTTGCGGCCAATGCCGCCTTCGTCCAGTGCGTACCGGCCGACCAACGCGGCCAGGCGTTCGGCCTGGTGCAGTCGGGGCTTCTGGCCGTACAAGGGATCGGGATCCTGATCGGCGGATTCGCCGCCGAGAAACTCGGACCGGAGCCGGTGGTCGCGCTGGCCGGCGTCACGGGTGTGACGGCCGCGGCCGTGCTCGCCATACTCTGGTCCGAGTCCCGGGTCGAGACCCCCGCCCCCGCCTGATCACTGCTGCGGCTTCTGCTCGCCGCGGTAGTAGTCGGTGCTGTCCTGCCAGGTGGACTTGGCCTGCTGCTTGCTGAGGAGGTCCTGGACGATCGAGGTGTTGCGGTCCTCGTCCGGCATGAGCAGCCAGCCGACGGCGTACACGCCGACTCCGAGCCCACCGAACAGCGTGACGATCGCCAGGCCGATCCTGATCAGGTTGGCGTCGATGCCCAGGTACTCCCCGAGGCCCGAGCAGACACCCGCGATGACGCGGCCGTTGTTGGTCCGACGAAGCTGCTTGACGTTGTATTCGCTCATGTCTCAAGACTGCCCGGCGACCCGGCGTTCGCACATCAGGATTCCCCCTGGTAGAACCCTGGTAGGCCCTTACGTGACGGAAGGACGCTCGATGGACGACCTGCTGCGCCTGGACGACCGGCTCAACGGCGAGCAGCGGCTGATCCGCGACACCGTCAGGTCCTTCGTCGACGATCGCGTCCTGCCGTACGTAGGCGACTGGTTCGAGCAGGGCACCTTCCCCGCACGCGAGCTCGCGCCCGCACTCGGCTCGCTCGGCCTGCTCGGCATGCACCTCGAGGGTTACGGCTGCGCCGGAACGGACGCCATCTCGTACGGTGTGGCCTGCCGCGAACTCGAAGCCGGAGACTCGGGTCTGCGGTCCTTCGTGTCGGTTCAGGGCTCGCTGGCCATGTTCCCCATCTGGCGTTATGGGTCTTCCGAGCAGAAAGAGCAATGGCTGCCCCGGATGGCCGCCGGTGAGGCGATCGGCTGCTTCGGCCTGACCGAGCCCGACCACGGCTCCGATCCCGCCAACATGCGCACGTACGCCAAGCGAGACGGCTCCGACTGGATCCTGAACGGCTCCAAGATGTGGATCACCAACGGCTCCATCGCCGACGTGGCCGTCGTGTGGGCGCAGACGGACGAAGGCATCCGCGGCTTTGTCGTACCGACCGATACGCCGGGCTTCTCCGCCCCTGAGATCCACAAGAAGCTGTCCCTTAGGGCCTCGGTCACCTCGTCCCTGTACTTCGACGACGTACGCCTGCCCGCCTCGGCCGTACTCCCGGAAGTCTCCGGCCTGAAAGGCCCGCTCTCCTGCCTCTCCGAGGCCCGCTTCGGCATCATCTGGGGCGTAGTGGGCGCCGCCCGCGCCTGCCTGGAGTCGGCGGTCTCCTACGCGAAGACGCGAGTGCAGTTCGACAAGCCGATCGGCGCCTTCCAGCTGACCCAGGAGAAGCTGGCCTGGATGTACGTCGGAACGGCCCAGGCGGGCCTGACGGCCCTGCACCTGGGCGAGTTGAAGGACGCGGGGAAGCTGGAGCCCCGGCAGATCAGCTTCGGCAAACTGGCCAACGTACGGGCGGCGCTGGACATCGCCCGTCAGGCTAGGACGATCTTGGGCGGGAACGGGATCACGCTGGAGTACCCTGTGATCAGGCACATGAACAACCTGGAGAGCGTACTCACCTACGAAGGCACCCAGGAGATCCACACGCTGGTGCTGGGGGAAGCGCTGACGGGGCTCCCGGCTTACCGGTGAGGGGGCTTAAGGGCGTCGCGTGGGGGGCGGTAATCTCTGTACCCTTGTGCTGTTGCTAGGGGGCGTTAGCTCAATTGGCAGAGCTGCGGACTTTTAATCCGTAGGTTCCGGGTTCGAGCCCCGGGCGCCCTACCATCCTCTACCTCGAATCTTGGCTCTGAGCTGGGGTTTCGCTCCGACAAGGCTTGAGCCTCACAGGCAGCCACAGGCCACCGAAAGCAGCCGTCTGCCACCCTTCCCGGAATATACGCGGAATGGATCTTGGCGCGTTTACGCAGGTCGAGACGCCGTGCGTGCTTGGGGGCGATCGACGATCCAGGGTTCGTTCCTCACCCTGGCTCACCGAGGAACGTGGCTGCTCACCGTTGCCATGGCCGCACCGCTGGAGGGGTGTGATCGTTGCAGTTCCCAAGCTGACATTGAGGCAAGATGCTCTTATGGAGGACGCATGGGTAGCCATCGACGATCTCATCGTTGCTGAGCGCATCGTTCCAGCAATGATGATCATGCGTGAGCAGTTCGGCGACACCATCCACGAAGCCGTCGACAGATTCAGCGAACGTTACGAGCACCTTCGAGGGGTGCGGTCCGAGGACTTCACGAAGCCTCGCGAGGAGTACGGGCGAGGCGTCTACACCTGAGCGAGGGCCTGGGTTGCATTTCGGGTTGCAGTACGAGGCCGTTCACAGCCGTTCAGGATGGACCGCCCATGCTTCCTGACCTGCATTGAACGATTCAGAACGGCTCGAACTGGATCTTTTAATCCGTAGGTTCCGGGTTCGAGCCCCGGGCGCCCTGCTACTCCACACCCCATCCGACCTGCGATTTCTCGATTCTCGGGGCTTCGCGGGGAGGCCGAGATACTCCGTACGTGGCGTTCATTCCAGAGCAGGCAGACTGCACCCACCGCTCCATGACCGAGTTCATACGAGACATGCGAACGCCGGTGAGCACCATCTGGATATCGGGCGTCGGTGAGGATCTGCTCCATGAGGGCCGGGAACGAGGACGATATCAAGGTCATCCGACGTGTCCGCCTTGGCGGGCTGATCCACGAATACGCGCAGGTTGCATAGGGTGGCCGAGTTCTTGGCACCCACAGGCGAACGCTCAGAACGGCGGTGCCTGGGGTAGACGCAGGCAAAAGCAAGCGCCTCCTTGTTCGCCTGGTTCGAAGTAGGTGTCGCCACCGTTGGCCTGGGCCAGGCTTTGGACGATCCACAGACCCAACCCCGAGCCCTCGGTCTCCCGCTGGGTGCGCGATTCACGGCTGAACCGCTCGAACAGGCTCGGCCGGAACTCTTCGGACACGCCGGGCCCGTTGTCGCACACCCGGATCTCCACGCCGTCGGGCTGCTCGGCTACCCGTACCTCGAACGGCGAGGCTCCGTATCGGAAGGCGTTCTCCAGATAGTTGATCAACATCTCTGACAACTCGCTACGATCCACCAGAGCCCGGACTTGGGGATCGCACGACACGTACACGTCCTTGGGCCGATCGGCGAACTCGGCCAGCCGTTCGAGGATCACCTCCAGCACCGGCACCGGCTCCACAGAGACCCGCACGGCGTTCGCATCGATCTTCGCCACGGTGAGCAGCTTCTTGACCAGTGCCTGGAGATTCGCCGTGCGAACCGCGATGCGGTCGAGGACGTCGGCACGCTCCTCGTCGGAAAAGCTCTCCTCGGGCTCACGCAGCATGTCCACCAGCAGGCCGATCCCCGCCAGCGGGTTGCGGACTTCATGGGCGACCACGGCGATCACCCGGCTGTGGCGTTCGAGTTCTGCTTCGAGCTGCTGTTCGGCCTCGCGCCGGAGAGTGACGTCGCGCAACGCGGCGACGTACAGGTGTTCTCCTGCCACCGTCGCGGTGGTGGCGCGCATCTCGACCACTCGCGTCTGGCCGCCGGGCAGCATCAGGTCGATCTCGGTCGATTCGCCGTTGACGACCGGGTAACCGAACGGGGTGCCGATGAGTTCGTCCGAGGGCCGGCCGAGCAGTTCCTCGGCGGCGGGGTTGCAGATCCGGATCACACCGTCCTCGTCGACCCCGACAATCCCGTCCGCCAGCGCCGCCATGACCATACGTCCGGCGTCGCGCCCGGGATCGGAGAGGCGCATCGGTTCGGCGTTCGGCCTCTCCGCGCTGTCGCGGGGCTCACCCATCAGCTCTCATCCTGGTCCCCGGCCGTTGCGCGGTCTGGGTCGGTCGGCCACTCCGGGTGGCGTGGCAGTACGACGGCGTCGGAGAGCATGTGGAAGGCTTCGGTATAGGGGTCACCGATGTGCATACCGGCACCGTCGATGGCGACCTGCCGGATGGTGTGGTCATGTGCCGAGCCGCGCGTCTGCAGGACGGCGATGGCACGCCGGACCACACCCGCTCCTTCGATGTAGGGCAGCAGGATCGTCACGTCGGCGATGCTGGCGACGTCCATGATCGGCGCTGTGAACATCGACGTTCCCCCGCCGGTCGGTGCGGAGGTGAACAGGGTCGTGATCTCGTGCTGCCGCACGACCCCGCCCAGTGCGATGACGAAATCCAGCAGTGTCCGCGGCGTCGCTCTCCGCTCAAGGGCGGAGAGACCGTCGATGATGAGCCGAGCCGGGGCAAAGTCCGCGGTGTCCCTCCTGATACGCAGGAAATGATCCTCCACTGAGGCCACTTCCGGGTACGTGGCAGTTACTCGGAGCAGTCCCGACGCTTCCATGACGTCCAAGTCCAGACCCCAGCCAGCGGCGTTGCGGCCGAGTTGCCCGCGAGTCTCGTCGAAGGCATGGAAAAGGCAGCGTTCGCCCGCCCGGAACGCGGCATCGGCGAACTGCAGAGCCGCCAGGGTCTTTCCGCCGCCGTACGACCCGATGAGCAGGACGACCGCGTCCCGGAAGACACCACCGCCCACCATGGCGTCCAGCTCGATGTTCCCGGTAGAGACCCGCTCCTGCGATGCCCGGTCACGTGGCACGAGGAACGCGACCGGGATGATGACCAGCCCGTCTTTCGGGTCGATGGTGAACAACCACTCCCCGGTGCGGTGAGTGGTGCCGCGGAACTTGACAATCTCGATCGTCCGGTGTCGTCTTTCGTCCCGCATGACGTTCCGCATGATCATGACGTTATCGAATACGAACTCCTCTATGCCTTGCCGGGTAATGTGGTTGTATTCTGCGTCGCGTTCGGCGGTCAGGACCGATGTGACCTCGAGCGACTCCAAGACCCGGGCGAGCCGATACAACTCACGGCGAATGAGTTCCCGATCGTCGAAACGCATGAAGACCGCGCCGAGCGAATCCAAGGAGACACGTTTGGCGCCGATCTGACGCACGGCGCGATCGACGCGGGCCATCAGCGCGCCCAGGTCGTACGTCCCCACGGTGGGCGTCTGCTCACCGGCCTCCGGCGAGGCGTCGACGAACGTCCACTTTCCCTCGGCCTCCCAGCGTGCGATGTCGAAGCCCAGGGAGCCGACGTTGCGGCGGAGGTTCCCAGGTGTCTCGTCGAAGGCGACGAACACGCCGGGGTCACCGAAACCGGCGATGCCCCGGGCGAGGAACTCCAGGCAGAACAGCGTCTTCCCGGTGCCGGTCGTGCCGGCCACGAGGGTGGACCGACCGGCAGGAAGCCCCCCGATGGCGATGTCGTCGAAGCCATTGATACCGGTCGGTGTCCGCCCGACCGTGGCACTGCCCATCATTGCGCCTGCCCTTCTGGGGACGATCTGCCCACCTCAGGAAGGCCGAGCAAAGCTGCAGCCCGAGCCTGATCGGACAGATCTCCGATAACCCGGAAACGTGGGAGCGGCTTGGTCCTGATCACGATTGGGATGGCCAGAATCCGCTCCTCCTCCGCGAGATCCGGTTGTTCGGCAGCATCGATGACCTCGATCTCATGGCAGCCGGGAAGATAGGTGTCACACAGGGCCCGCAGATTCGCCACCGCGGCCAGCGACCGCGGTGTCTGCCCTACCACGTACAACCTGAACGAGTAGGTCGCCATCGGCGTCAACACCGCCGTGCCGTCAGGAACTCGTGTTCCGACCCGGCCGGACTCCCATTCATGACGCCCCCTCGCCGCGCCGACCCGTGACGGCCGACACGCTCATCACGGCCCTGGCCGCTTGCGCCTGGTGCCTATGCGGCCGGTCGCCCCCCACCGGCGCCAGTCGGCCCCCATCAACCCCGGTATACCCCCGCTGACCGCCCGCTATCTGCCCGTCGATGTCGACCGGCGGCTTGGAGCACCCGCCGTTCATGCTCGTGCCGGTCGCTGCGAACGCGGCCCTCGCCGCCGTGGCCTGTGGCGGTATCACCTCCGGCTTTCCCTTGAGGCTCAGGGTGACCAGTCGGCCGTCCATGGATCGGAACCGTCCCACCCTGACCGCCCGGCCGGGAGCCGCGATCCGGTGCGGGATGTCGTCCCAGGCGTCCACGTGGAGCCCGACTCGGAGGGTCATCTCCCCGAGGCGCTGGTCGACGGCTGCGATGAGGGCCGGAAGCTCGGCCGCCGCGTCGGTCGAGCGGAGCCACCATGTCGTGTCCACTGGCCCAACGTGGCCACGCGCAGTTGCGAGGGTCAGCCGTACGGCGGATGCTTGAACCGGAGGTATGGGAGGGACGCGAGCCCTACGGCTGAGCCTCGGACCTGCGCGCGGCCAGGAGGCCCCCTTGGACGGGCATTGTCCCGCTGGGGAGATCGCCCGCAGGACCGCACAGAGCCCAGGCTTGAGCCGCTGCCTGAATCCGGTTCTGGTGAAAGGGGCCAACAGTGCCTGACAACTGCGTACTGATCATTCGATTTCACTCACTAAGCGGTGAAGATATCTCCATGATCAGTAGAGATTTCGACGGAGAGCAGGGAGCGCTCGAGGTGATCGCTCGCGCTCTTGACGAGCAGCGCAGCCTGGTTTTGACCCGCGCTAGGTACGACCGGGAGACCGAGACGAACGGCGTGGTCATCAACCTGGCCAACGTGGTTTTGGTGCGGGTGTCGAAGACAGACAGCGCTGAGGCGGGGCAGTACCTGTAGCGGGGAAGCCGGCCCCGCGATTGACACCACTCCTGGCACCTTTGCGGCCGTCCTGGAATCGGCAACTCGATTGACGAGGAATCGGGTTCGGTCGGCTGTAGTGTTGTATGAAGGTCGTGCACTCTCATGTGCAACGGCCTGGAAGGGGCGACCCCGGCGCGAACACGCCGGGGTCGTTTTCGCGTCCAGCGAGCCCATGTTCACCGTGACGCCGGTCGGCACGGCAACGCGGTCCAGGCCCGTGATGCGCCACGCCGCGCTGCGGCCTGGAGGCCGGTCACGGCGCGGGCGCCGCGCGGGCATCGCCGTAGTCACACCGCGCCACACCCAGCCAGCTCACCGACCGCCGACACGCCGCCGCCTGCCAGGATGCCGCCATGACCGACGAGGAGCAGCTAGCCCAGCTTGACGACCTCATCGCCCATGAGCAGATCATCCGAAGCATTCAGCTCACCATGCAACTGTTCGAGTGCAGCATGCGGGACGCGACTGAGTTCTACCAGGAGCAGCGTAAAGGGCCCGCCTCCGGCGGGGGCGCTCCGGCTCCGGGATGATCGCCGCGTAGACCGGATGGCCGTAGATGGCCGAGGTGGAAGCCTGATCATCCCGCCCGCCATCGACCCGGGACAAGCCGAGCAGACCAGGGCGACGGGGCGCTCGTTGTGCTGCCCGTCGCGCGCCTCGATGTTCACCGGCCAGTTCCCGCACAACACCGGCGTGGCCACCAACCTGAACTCCGACCGCGGCGGCTACAAGGCGTTCGCGCCGTACGAGCCCAGGACGTACGCCGCTTCGCTGGAAAAGGCCGGATACCGTACCGGCTATCTCGGCAAGTACATCAACGAGTACCCGGTGACAGGCACCGACTATCACGTACCGGCAGGCTGGGACGAGTGGCACGTGGCGACCGGCAGCGGCTACAGCGAGTTCAAGTACCAGCTCACCAACTATGTGAAGGGGGAGACGCCCGGCCTGGACTCCTCCGACGGCACGTACTTGGTGGACCTGCTCGGCAAGCGGGCTACGGACTTCATCGCACGTTCCCGCGAGCGCGCCCCGGGCAAGCCGTTCTTCCTGCAGGTCGCGCCGTTCGCGCCGCACGCCAGGCTCAACGTCAAGCCGGGCGAAAAGGAGCCGCGCTTCCCGCCCGCCCGCCGCGACCGGCCAAAGACCCGGTTCCCGGCCGGGGAGTTCCCGAACGGCGACTGCGGCGGGCCCGACTGCAATGACATCGACGTGAGCAAGCTGCCCACCTTCGACGAGGACACCGCCGACAAGCCCTCCTGGGTACGCCGCGAACCGCTCGCTCCCGCACTGGTCAAGCAGCTGCGTACGGACTTCCGCGACCGGATCCGCATGGTGCAGTCGGTGGACGACATGGTGGCCCGCGTCCTGGGCACGCTGACGGCCGCCGAGAAGCGCAACACGTACGTGGTGTTCACCAGCGACAATGGCTTCCACCTCGGCCAGCACCGCCTGGTACGCGGCAAGAGCACCGCCTACGACCACGATGTACGCGTGCCGCTGCTGGTCAAGCGTCCTACAGCGGGACGGCACGGCGACCTCGTGACCAGCGCCATCGCCCAGAACGTCGACCTGTTCGCGACCTTCCTCGACATGGCCGGCATCGGCGCCGCCACCCGCGACAGCCGCGACGGCCGCAGCCTGCTGCCGCTCATCCAGGGCAACAAGGTCGGGGACTGGCGTAAGTCGGCCCTGATCGAGCACGTCAAACCCAACCCGGCCGCACCCGGAGAGCCGGAGCCGGATCCCGACGCCGAACCCCTCCAGGCGGGCAACTCCCAGCCCCCCAGTTACGCGGCCGTACGTACTGCCGGGGACCTGTACGTCGAATACGAGGGCGCGTCGAAGCCCGAGTACTACGACACGGTGTCGGACCCGAAGCAGGAGTCCAACGACCCCGACAACGCCAAGACCGCCGACCTGGCCAAGGTCCTCGACGCACTGGCGAAGTGCGGCAAGGCGGGCGCCCCGGACTGCTGGACCGCGGCCCGCCTCTGACCCGGGCAATCCCTGCCAGGGGCAGCGCGACATCCGCCGCCCCTGGCCGGGCGCCTCTGCCGCGCGGCTCTGGGCGTCAGCGAAGCGTCTGTGTTCCGATGACGGACAGCACCTGCAGGTTCTCGTGGGGGCTGCGTGTGAACGAGGTGTGTAAGCCCTCCCTACTTGTCGTGCTGCCGGCCCACCATCTCGTTGATCCAGATGGGCGCGAACGGAGACGTACAGCCTGGGGAAGTGGGGTAGTCCTTGAGCACTTCCAGGCGCGCACCGATGTCGATCGCACGGGCGCGGTGCTCGGCGTGCTCGATCCCGATCTGAGCCAGGCAGTTGTTCATCGCCCACTGCAGGCGATCCGGGGCGTCTTTCATCTCCGCCTCGATGACATCGAGCAGTCCCGCGAGGTCGAGTCCCTCGGGTTGCTTCGTCACACGTTCGGCGGTCAGCGCCCAGCCGGCGCTCGCGGCCACCGGGTCCGGATCGGCGAACCAGGCCAGGCGCAGCTCTTCGGCGTGCGGGTTCTTCTTCACCACGTAGTTCACGAGCCAGTCGTGCACCTTGGGTGTGCGCGCCTTGCGCAGCATGCCGTCCAGCTCGTCACGCTCGAATGCTTTCGGGCGGCAGATCAGGATCGCCAGCAGTTTCGCCGCGGTGTCATCCGTCTCCCAGAGCCGGCACGCGAGTTCCTGCTGCGTCTTCAGCCGCTTGGCGAGCGCGCGCAGCTTGCCGAGGTTCACACCGTGATCATCACCGTGCCTTTCGTTCACCTCGCGTGCCTTCGGGTCCTCCAATCCGGCCAGCTCGGCCATCACCTGGCCCAGCGTCGTCTCGGCCACCTCTGCCTCCTGTCCCTCACGTTGCGAGATTCAGCCTAGACGGGAGGCCGCTTCGTACCGTACCTGCTGGTTCGGCGGCAGCCACCGACACGGGATCCCGCATCTTCGCGCCCTGACCCTTGTCTTCACTCCTAGCGGCCGGTGGTCAGCCGTTGCGCCGCCAGGAGCGATGTCCATGCCAGGACGACCGCGATGGCGAGGGCGAAGGCGACATTGGCCACCCGTGAGCCCTGCGACGCGAAGATCGAGATCCAGGCTGCCAGGAAGAGCGTGCCGGTCACCGTACTGAAGGCGGCCCAGCCGCGGCGGCCGGCCGCCGCGAACCGTCGGCCGAAGGCGAAACACGCGGCGATCAGCGCGACAAAGGCGACCCCGGAGACGAGGAAGTGCACCATCCCGTGCGTGCTCATGCTCGTGGGCGGGCCGAGGGGCGTCCCAGGCGGGAAGCCATCGGCGGGGTCGGCGGAGAAGAAGGCGGCGGCGACCATCCCGGCGCCGAAGACACCGACCAGCCGCGGCCCCCAGATACCTCCCCAGCTCGCCGGGCCGCGTGTCCGGTGCAGGCCGACCGCCCCCGCCACGAACAGCAGGCCGCTGACCGCGAAGTTGGCGATCTGAATCCATCCCTGGTCACCGTTGCTCAGCATGCTGGCCGGGTACCGGCTGATGTCGAAGCCGTCCCTGGTGAGCATCTGCAGCAGCACCACGACGATGTAGAGCGGGCCGGCGACGATGCCGCAGCCCAACAGCGTTCGCGTCGCCCCGCCAGTGAGGCTGTCGGTCATCGGTACTTCTCTCAGGAGAACGGGACGATTCACCGCGCGGCGTGTCATCTGTTGCCGTCCCCGCCGGCGTTGTCCTTGAGCTGGAACGTGCCGCCGAGCCGCAGGTCGCCGTCGATCGGGGCGAGCCATCGTCTGATCCGGTCAGGGTCGGTGCAGGTGCTCCACACGTCCTCGGTCGAGGCGTCGGACGTGCGCCGCAGCAGCGAGCGTCCCGCACCGGCGGCGACCGGCTGGTTGCCGATCTCCCGGTGGGTGGCGTTGATCTGGTTGACGATGTCGATCATTCCTCTTCTTCCTCCTCGTCGTTCGAGCCTGGTCGTTCCTCCGCGGGCGGCGTCTCGTCAAGCGGGGGCGTCTCGTCAAGCGGGTGGCGGCGCTCGCGAGTTCGGTGCCAGCGCGTCCAGGCGCCGGGTGCCGACCGCGCCGCCGAGCACGTCGAGTGCGTGAACGGGGCCAACAATTTCACTCAGTACTTATATAAGTCAAGTCTTATTAAGGTTGATACGGGCCTTCGGCGGGAGCGTTCCGCCCGTACGGTGGGGCAGGCATGCGGCTTAACGCTCCGTTACCGCCGGAAAGAGAGACAGAGCCGATCACTGGACAGACTCCCCCCGTTCCCCGCCGCCGTCACCCCGCAGTCCACCTGGCAGGTCAACCGAAGCCTCGTGGGCTTGCAATTGATGAACGCGCTGCTCCTGGGGGCGATCGTCGGCTTCCCTGTCGATTTCATGAACGAGGCGGGCAAGGCGACCGGCCACTCCCGCTGACAGGCCCTGTACCGCGCCAAAACCCGCACATTGGGCGTCAGCGAAGCGTCTGTGTTCCGATGACGGACAGCACCTGCAGCTTCTCGTGGCTCTCGCTGCCGGGAATGGCGGTGTAGACGAGCAGCGAGTGCGCCTGGCCCGGATCGACCAGCCTCTGGCAGGTGAGCTCCAGGGCGCCGACCTCGGGGTGGATGAAGTGCTTGACCTCGTGCGGATGTTCTTCTGGCGCGTAGATCTGCCAGGCGGCGGGGTCGGTGAACCATCGGTACCCCGTGCTGCGCGCCGGTCCGGTGTAGTGGGTCGTGTCGCCGCTGAGGGCGACACCCATCGGGGTCTGCCGCAGGGTCTCGCCGAGTTCAGTGACGATCTCCGCGGGCGTATCGTTCAACCGCTCGGCGCGGTCCAGGCCGCGTTCCTGCTGAGCACCGCTTTCGGACCGTTGCTCCTCGGCCTGGGGTACGACGTGCTGGGCTCGTACGACCCGGTCATCCCTGTGCTGATGGGCATCCTCGTCATCGGCGCGATCCTCATCGGGTCCCTGGGCCCCTACGCCTATCCCGCCGTCAACGGTTTCGACCAGCTCGCCGCGCGAGACGAGCTGGTCGCAGCGCAGGTACTGAGCGAGATCGCGGAGGGCAAGGACTGTTCAGAGGCTCAGCAGAACGTCGTCACCACGTCACGGGCTTGCTCGGGGTGAACAGCCAGACGTTGAAGAACTCGGTCAGGTCCCGGCCGGAGATCTTCTCCGCGAGCGTGATGAACTCATCAGTGTCGGCCAGGCCGTAGCGATGATCGGCCGCCCACGTCCGCAGCAGCCGGAAGAAGGGTTCGTCGCCGATCTTCACACGCAGCGCCTGGAGCGTCATGCCGCCACGGTTGTAGACGGCGGTGTCGAACATGGTGTCGCGCTGCGGGTCGGCAACCTTCGACAGCCAGAACGCCTCCGGCCTGGTGGCGTACTGCCGGTCGAACCACGCCTGGACGGTCTCGCCGCCGGTGTGCTCGGTCCAGTAGCGCTGGGCGAAGGTGGCAAAGCCCTCGTTGAGCCAGATGTGCTGCCATGTCCGCACCGAAACGCTGTCGCCGAACCACTGATGGGACAGCTCGTGCGCGACCGTGGTCTCGCTGCGGACGGCGGAGTACAGCGGCTTGGTCTGATTCTCCAGTGAGAAGCCGACGATGGGGACGTTGTCCACGATCGCGCCCGTCTCCTCGAACGGGTAGCGCCCGAACAGCTCGCTCCAGTAGTCGGTGATGTCGGCGGTCTGCTGGAAGACGACCTCGGTCCCAGGCACGGTCGGATCGGTGGCGACCCATTCGCGCAGGCCGTCCGGCGTCCTGCCCTTCTGCACGTCGAACCGGCCGATCGTGGCCGTGACCAGGTACGACGCCATCGGACGCAGCTCGTTCCACAGGAAGGTCGTCGTGTCACCGTGAGTGACCTGGGCCGCCAGCACGCCGTTGGCCGCGGCGGTGAGCCCCTTCGGGACGGTCACCGAGATGGAGTAGGTCGCCTTGTCGCTCGGGTGGTCGTTGGAGGGGAACCAGGTGCTGGCCGCGTTCGGCTCGCAGGCGACGAGCACGCCGTCCTCCGTGGCGATCCACCCGTACGGCAGGCCGAACACGATCGGGCCGCCGAGCGGCTGCGGGATGCCGTCGTAGGTGACGCCTACGTCGAACACGCTCTGACGCCGCAGGCCCGACCTGGGCGTGACGATCAGCTCCTGGCCGTCGCGCACGTAGGCCGCCTGGCGGCCGTTGACCGTGACCGACCTCACCGTGAGCTGCTGGAAGTCCAGATCGAAGCTGGACAGGTCCTGGGTGGCTCGAGCCAGCATGTGCACCGTGCCCTTGAGCACCTTGGTGGCAGGGTCGTAGCCAAGGTTGAGGGAGTAGTGCTGGGCGTCGTACCCGCCGTTTCCCTCCAGGGGGAAGTAGGGGTCACCGAGACCGGGCGCACCCGGCCGGGAGTCGGGCGGCACGGCCGCGGCAGCGGACGGGGCGACTGCGAAGGTCATGGCCGCCGCCATGCTGAGAGCGGCGGTCCAGCGAGCGATCTGGGCAAGCACCATCGCAAGCCTCCGTGGGGTAGGTCATTAGCCCGAGAGTGAAGGAAAAACCGGAACTTGTCCGGACCCAAAATTCGGCACCCGCGTCGACGACCGTCGCTACCACGGCCCACACCCCACGCTCACGAACAAGACGCCGAAACGACTTCTCGCATCTCCAGGAGCGGCAGGCCCGCCGCGTACCGGCGGAAGAAGCCGGCTGTCGGGGTGTCCGCCGTCGCGACGGCGTCCGGGGTGCCCTCCGCGACCACCGCACCCCCGTCCGGACCGGCTCCCGGCCCCAGGTCGATCACCCAGTCCGCGGACGCGGCGACGGGGATGTCATGTTCGGCCACGACTACGGTGTTGCCCGAGTCGAGCAACACATCGAGCGCATCCACCACCCGCTGGATGTCGGACGGGTGCAGGCCCGAGACGGGCTCGTCGAGAACGACGAGGCCGGCTTTGCGGCTCGCGGCACCGCGCTGGATCGCGGACGCCAGTTTCAGCCGCTGTGCCTCGCCGCCGGACAACTCGGTGGCGCTCTGGCCGAGTTGGAGATAGCCGAGTCCGACCTGGTTCAAGGATTCCAGCGTCTCCGTGAGCTGCCGGGGCTCGCGGAACCGCGCCACGGCCTCGGCCACGGTCAGCTCCAGTACCTGGTCGATGGCCAGCCCCTGATACTTGATGTCCAAGGCCTCCGGCTTGTAGCGCCGCCCTTCGCACGCGTCGCAGACGACCCACACATCCGGCAGAAAGTGCATGTCAACCAGCTTGCGACCATAACCGGTGCAGGTCTCGCAGCGGCCGCCACCCGCGGTGTTGAAGCTGAACCAGGAGGCACTGACCCCGTGCTCGCGCGCCATGTCGGTTTCGGCGAACAGCTTGCGGACGATGTCGAATGCCTTGCTATACGTAGCAGGGTTCGACCGCGGCGTCCGCCCGAGCGGTTCCTGATCGACGACGGCGACCCAGCCGAATCCCTCGAAGCCGGTCACCTCCCGCACCGTGTCGGTCGCCGCCCCGTTGAGGGCGGCCTCCACGCTCGTCCCGAGCACGCCTAGCAGGCTGCTCTTGCCGCTGCCGCTCACCCCGGTCAGGCAGGTGAGCCGACCGGCGGGGAAACGCACCAGGTCCGCGGTCACGTTGTGCACACGCAGGCCGTGCAGCTCCACCCAGCCGGTGTCGTCCCCGGCGGGGCGGCGGGTCCGGCGCAGCCGCGGACCTTCACCGGCCAGATAGCGCCCGGTCAGCGACTTCGGGTGGGCGGCCGCGTCGGCGGGCGGCCCCGACACCAGAACCTCACCGCCGAGACGGCCCGCGCCCGGCCCCATATCGATCACCCAGTCGGCCCGGGCGATCAACTCAGGGTCGTGCTCGACAAGGAGCACCGTGTTGCCGGCCGCGCGCACTTCCAGGGCGATGTCGAGCAGGTGTGCCTTGTCCGCCGGATGCAGCCCGGCCCCGGGCTCGTCCAGGACGAAGATGATGCCGCTCAGCTCAGTGCTGAGCTGCGCGGCGAGCCGGGTCCGCTGCAACTCACCCCCGGACAGCGTCGCCGCGCTCCGGGCCGGCTGGAGATGGGCCAGGCCGAGCCGGTCAAGGATGCCGAGCCTGCGGCCCAGGTCCTGCAGCAGCGGCTCACCCACCTCGCGCTGCCGGGAGCCCAGGTCGTCCGCCACGCGCCTCACCCACCTGCGAACCTCCCGTACTTCCACCTCGAGCAGGTCGGGATAGGTCAGCCCGCCGAGCCGCACGGCCAGGGCCACCTGGTCGTACCCGCTGCCACCGCAGGTGCCACAGGGCCGCTTGCGCATGTACGGCAGGTAGCGCTGCTTGGCGCTGGAGGTCTGGGCGTTCATGAACACCCGCTCCACCTCGGCGAGCGCCCCCCGCAGCGGCTCGCTCAAGGTGTAGGTCACCTGGGCCGTCTCATTCTTGTTCGTCATGTCAACGGTCGCCTCGATCTTCTCGTCACCCGTGCCGTACAGCACGCAGTGACGGAACTCCTCAGGCAGCGACTGCCACGGCCGGCCGAGGTCCACGCCCCGCTTGTCGGCAAGCGCCGGTACGAACGCGTGCTCTCCCGACCGCCACTTCGCGTACCAGGGCGAGGCCCCCTCGAACAGCGGCAGCTCCGGGTGGGTGATGACCAGGTCCTCCTGCGCCTGCCAGCGCCCGCCCACCCCATGGCAGTCCGCGCAGCTCCCTTCCGGCGTGTTGCGGTCGAAGTGAGCGGTCGTCAGATGCCCGTCCACACTCTCCGCCGCCGGGTCCGCGCCGATCCCGGGAAGGCGCGAGTACAACAGCCCCAGGTGCCCGTCGATGCCGGTGATCGTCGCGACCGTGGAGCGGGGGTTGCGGTTCAGGCGACGCTGATCGACCGCGAGCGTCGCGCCGAGTCCCAGGATGCGGTCGACCTTCGGTCGATTGCGCTGGGTGATGTACTGCCGTACGAACGGCGAAAGCCCCTCCAGATACCGCAGCTGGGCCTCATTGTGCAGAGTGTCGATGGCCAACGAGGTCTTGCCACTGCCGCTCACTCCTGTAAACGCGACGAGCCGCCCTTTGGGGATGCTCACCGACACGTCCCGCAGATTGTTGGTACGAGCCCCCACCACGTCGATGGTCTCGCGCCCCATACCCTCGACGTCCCGTACGAATGCCGTCAACCTTCGCCCACCCTCTCGCAACACAGCAGGACATGGGCGAACAGGCCCCGCCCATGCCGAATGAACCGATCACGCCACTACGCGGCGGCCGCTCTCACCAGGTCTCTCAGCACGTGGCCGGTCCCCCGATGCGGCACGTGCCGCGGATCAGGACCGAGACATCGCAGTGACCTTGGCGACGTCGGGGGCGTAGGCGCTCATCCAGTGCGGATGCAGCCGGTAGTAGACCACTTCGTTGTCCCAGTCGAAGAAGTCGGCGCCATAGAAGTCCTTGAAGTAGGCGAGCAGGTCCGGCCAGTCCACGGCCGGCTCGCCACCGAAGGGGTTGAGGATCTCCACCGTGCCGTGCGTGAACACGCCCAGGTCTTCACCGCGCATGTGCGCGGCGCTGACGGCGGGGCGGGCGGCCAGATGGCGGGCCTTGGCGGCCTTGCGCGCCGTGCCGAAGTGCCACTTGCCGTGCAGGAAGTGCCCGTCCACTCCGCTGATCCGCGGCTCGCCCTTGGCCGTCACGGTGGACAGGGCCAGGGTGCACATCCCGGTGAGGACGCCGGTGAGCTGCTCCGCGGTCAGCGTGCGCTCGGTACTGATGATCGAGCGAAGATGCGAGGTGGAAACGGAGAGAGAAGCATCCAGTAGGACCTGCAGCTCTTTGAGATCTTCTCGGGTTTCGCGCATTGCTGTCCTCATCTATGTAGGGCGCGGCCCACGTCCTCCATCAGCGCCGGCCGGCGAAACCATGCTCGTCCCAAAACCCGACATCTTGTGTCATGTTTTTCATCGCTTGCGCGGACATCACCTGGATCGACGAGTAGCAACCTGGTTCCGCGGCATCGTTGCGGGAATCCGGTGGATCTGGGCTCAGGCGCTGTCTTCCGCAGCCGAGGTGACGCGCTGGATGGCCTGGACGGCGACGTCAGGCTGGTCGACGTAGATGTAGTGGCCGCTGCCGGTGGCCGTGTTCAGCTTGCTGCGGCTGGACAGCGCGAGCCACTTGCGCTGGCCCGCGGACCACCCCCTGCCACGGAGCGACCACCATGCGGCCTGGCCGGTTCTCGTCGACGAACTCGGGCGACCAGACCTTGCCCTTCTCGGCGCCGGGGCGGATGCCGGTGGTGTCGGCCAGCTTCCACGGCCCGCGCAGGGACGGGGACACCCACATGAAGATGCCGTCGTTCCACGGGGCGGCGGCCGCGACCCCGGGCGCCCGGGTGGTGCCGGTGGCGACGTAGATCGGACGACCCCCAGAAGGCCGGCGGCTCCCGCCAGCAGGGAGCGTCGGCCGACGGTCAATCCGTTGTTGGAATCAGTCATCAGTTACGTCCTCCGCATCAGCGCGCGGTCCGTTCGGTGCGCAGCTTGCGGGTGAGTTTTCCCAGATGGCGATATATCGTCAATAACCCGGAAAAATTAATCGGTGATCGCGCAGGTAGGTCACAGCACCCGGTCGAGCAGCCTCAGGGGGATTCGCACAGCCTGTTGAGCTCCGCGGCGTCTGTGTCTATATCCGCGATCACCTGGTTGGGATCGCCGCCGGTCATGCCGGTCAGGCGAAAGTTCAGTTCCTGGAATTCGCGGGCCAGCAGAGTGATCTTCGCCCCCACCACTCCTTCCGCGTGGAAGGCCGCACCCATCAGGTCGCTGTACGTCTGCTGAGCCGCGGCCGTCTGACTGCTGCGGACGGTCCCGGCGTTCCGGCGGTATGCGGTCAGCGCCGCCGCCGCCTCGTCGCAGCCGCCGGGCCGGACCGCTGACAGCGGTGAAGAGGAAACCGGGGCCTCTCGCGTGGGGTTCGGTGGTTCGGGCGTGCTGGACTCGGGCGATGGTTTCGGGGTCCGTCGTGCGTGCCGGGTAATGACCGGTTCTGGTGACGATGACTCCGGGACCGGGGTGGGGGCCACGGTATCGGGCTGGGCCTGGGGTTGGGGTTGCTGAGGCGGGGTCGGCGGCGCCAGGTACGCGGCCAGCGCGACGACGGCGGCGATCGCGGCCGCCAGAGCGCTCACTGCCGTCCAGTTCAGGCGCGAGCCTGCTCCTCCGCCCGCCGTCGGCGGCTGCGTTGATCCACTCCCCGTCATCTCCTCATCGTGGCCGAGCCGCCGAGCTCGGTCCAGAAGATCTCCTGCTCTGGCCTGATCAGGCGAAATCTTGCGCAAGAAGACTCTCGACAGAGCATGACACTTATGTCATGGTATCACCATTCCATTTGTGGCACGGTTAACTTCGTTACGACGACGGGCACATTTGATGAAGCTTGAGATCCTTCTCCTCGGGGCGCTGCTCAACCGTCCCAGCACGGGCTATGAGCTGAAGAAGTTCTTCGACACGCACGGCCGGTTCGCGCGCTCGAACACGACCATGAGCCAGGCGTACCGGACGCTGGCCTCGATGGAGGAGCGCGGCTGGGTCGAGCACACGATCGAGGAGCGCCCCGGGGCGAGCAACGCCAAGCGCTACCACGTGACCGAAGAGGGTTACACCGTCTTCATCGACTGGCTGACGCGCCCATACAACCCGCCCACCCGTTTCGGAGATCCCGACCTGCACGCGCGTCTCGGCTACGCCGGCTTCATGACGGTCGAGCAGGTGATAGCCCTGCTCGAGATCGAGATCAACACTCGGGTGGCGGAGGTGGCGCGTTACCGCCACCGTGACCGCACCCGGTTCGACGAGCCCCCGCCCGGCTACGACGTCCAGCTCGGCGCCCAGATGGACGAGTGGCTTCATCGGCGCGGTGCCGAGGCGATGGACCACCACATCGCCTCCCTCATCGAGCTGCGCCGGCGCCTGCTCGACGGGGAGCCGCTCAATCAGGACGCCCCGCCCACCATCGTGCGGACGGAGGAGACGTCGCGATGAGGGCGATCATCGTCATGTTCGACAGCCTGAACCGGCACCTGCTCTCGCCGTACGCCGACACGTTCATCGACGCGCCGAACTTCGCCCGGCTGGCGTCCAGGGCGGTGACGTTCGACCGCTTCTATGCCGGTTCGATGCCGTGCATGCCCGCGCGCCGGGAGATGCACACCGGACGGTACAACTTCCTGCACCGCAGCTGGGGCCCGCTGGAGCCGTTCGACGACTCGATGCCGGAGCTGCTCAAGCAGGCAGGGGTGCACACGCACCTGGCCTCCGACCACCCGCACTACTGGGAAGACGGCGGCGCGACCTACCACACCCGCTACAGCACCTGGGAGTTCTTCCGCGGCCAGGAGGGCGACCCGTGGAAGGGCGTGGTCGGTGACCCCCCGAAGGGCCCGGGCGACGCGATGAAGCGGCAGGACGCGGTCAACCGCACGTACATGCCGACCGAGACGGAGCACTCGCAGACCCGGACCGTGGACGCGGGCCTGCACTTTCTCGAGACCAACGTGGACGCCGACCGGTGGTTGCTGCAGATCGAGATGTTCGATCCGCACGAGCCGTTCTTCACCCACCAGCGTTACAAGGACCTCTACCCGCACGACTACGACGGCCCGGAGTTCGACTGGCCGCCGTACCAGAAGGTCCTCGAACCCGGTGACCAGGTCGAGCACGCCCGCAACGAGTACGCCGCCCTGGTCTCGATGTGCGACCGCTCGCTCGGCCGGGTCCTGGACTTCATGGACGAGCACGCCATGTGGGACGACACGCTCCTGCTGGTCAACACCGACCACGGCTTCCTGCTCGGCGAGCACGGTTGGTGGGCCAAGTCGGTGATGCCGTGGTTCAACGAACTGGTGCACCTGCCGATGTTCCTGTGGGACCCACGCGCCGGCGGCCGGGACCAGCGCAGGGGCGCGCTCGCTCAGACCATCGACATCGCGCCGACCGTGCTGCGCTACTTCGGCATCGAGCCGACCCCTGACATGCAAGGCGCGGACCTCACCCAGGACGAGCCCGTCCGTGAGGGCGCCCTGTTCGGCATCCACGGTGGACACGTCAACGTCACCGACGGCCGCTACGTCTACATGCGCGCCGCCAAGGAGCAGGCCAACGGCCCGCTCGAAGAGTTCACCCTCATGCCCACCCACATGCGCGCCCGCTTCTCGACGCAGGAACTCAAGGAGTGGGAACCGGCCGAGCCGTTCACCTTCACCAAGGGTGTGCGGACCATGCGGATCCCCGCCTCGCCCTCGTGGATGAACCCGTGGCAGCACGGCACCCTCCTGTTCGACCTCCAGGAGGATCCGGCGCAGGAAACGCCGATCGTCGACGACGACGTGGAGCTGCGGATGGTCGAGCTGCTGCGCCGCCTCATGCTCGACAATGACGCGCCGCCCAGCCAGTACGAGCGCCTGGGCATCCCGCGCGACGGTGACATCGAGCCCAAGCACCTCCTGGTCCGCGAACAGCGCGAGCGCGCGACGGCCGTCGCCGCGCCCCTTCCCGCGATGGAGAACCTGCGCGCCCCGGCTTTGCTCCGCGCCCCGCTCCTGGAGCTCCTGCGGATCACGGGGGCCAAGGACGTCCTCGCGCAGGAGGCGCCCGCGCTGGTGCAGTCGGAGCTGCTGTCAGCCCCCATCTCCATGACCCTGCTGGACCTCGCCCGTTACGGCTACATACCCGCCGCGGTACTGCGCCGTATCGACGAGCAATTCGCCCTTCTCACGGCACCACCCGGCGTCTCAGCCCCCTGAGACGGCGTTTGCTTTATCGCACCACTGCAGACAGGACCCCCCCATGGATGCCAGCGCCTCCACCACGTCCGTCCAGCCAGGAGCGGCTCAGGCCGCCAACGTCCCCCACCGCTGGCGCAATCTCGCCGTCGTCTCCGGCGTGAGCGTCGTCGACGGCACCGAAGCCGGCCTCATCAACACCGTCTTCCCCACGCTGGCAGCCGCGCTGCGGCTCAACAGCGGACACCTCGGCCTCATCGCCGCCCTCGGCAAGATCGCAAGCGTACCCGCCGGACCGTTCTGGATCTGGCTGTCCGGCAGGATCGGCCGACGCGCCGCTCTGGCCGCCACGACGGTGACCGGCGGCCTGTTCGGCATCGCCGCCGGCTTCTCGCAGAACTTCGTCCAGCTCCTGATCTGCTGCACCCTCATGTCCGCCGCCGTGATCGGCGGCTCTCCCATCGCCATGGCCGTCATCGCCGATTCCTTCCCCGACGAGCAGCGCGCCCGGGCCAACGGCATCTTCTTCAGCTCGATCCAGCTCGCCGGCATCGTCCTCGGCCCCATCATGGCGGCCTTCGTCGCGATGCCGGACGGCTGGCGCTGGGCCCTGTGGACACTCGGCGGCGTCTGCATCGTCGCCGGATTCGTCGTCCTGGCATTCTTCAAGGATCCGGGCATCGGGGCCGCCGAGCAGCAACTCGCCGACCTCACGCGTGAGGACCGAGCGAAGGCGAAGGTCACTTTCGTCTCCGTCATCGGACTGTTCCGCATCCCCACCTACGCCGTGATGATGCTGAGCCGGCTCCTGTCCGGGCATCTGCTGATTCTCATCTTCGGCGTCCAGTTCCTCGTCACCGAGCGCGGCATCCCCAACTCCACCGCCATCCTGGTGGCGCTGCCGTTCGGCATCGGCTACAGCGTCGCCACGCTGGGCGCCGGATTCATCCTCCCCCGCCTCGACCGGCTCATGCCGAGTAGAGGTCGGGTCATGATGCTGCAATTCGCGCAGATCGCGTTCGGCGTCATCGCCTTCTTCGGCACTCAGTTCCGGTACGAGACGATCACCGTCTACGCGGTCTTCTGGGCGCTGCTCGGCGCCTGCCAAGGGCTGAACCCGCCGGTCAACCGCCCCATCGTGACCGCCGTCGTACTACCCGAGCTGCGCGGCCAGGCGTTCGCGATCTGGCTGACGGTGTTCGAGACGATCGGGTGGGCGCTGTTCTCGCTCCTGGCCGGCGCGCTCGCGGCGGCAATCGGCATCCAGGGCGTGTTCTTCTGGGTCCTGGTCGTGCTGATGATCGTCAACGGTCTTCTGCTCTCGGTCCTGTACTTCACCTATCCCCGAGACGTCGGCCGGGTCAGCGAGACGCTCGACGTCCGCCGCCGGCAGACGCTCTCGGACTGACGCGTAGAAGGGCGCCGTCGCCTCCTGCGGCGGCGGCACCCCCGGCAATCCCTACCAGGAAGGTCACGACATGACCGACGGACGTTCTGTCGTCGAGCGGTCCTCCAGGTGTACGTCAGCGACCCCGTCGCGGACGCCCTCCTCAGCATGGGCGCCTCTCCCACCGGGCAACTCCCACCGTCCATCGACGCCCTGGTCCAGAAGGCGAACTCCTAGGCCTTTGGTTGCCGACTACTTCCGCCGACCCAAGCCGAGCCCGCCATCGTCTCCGCTGACGTGACGCTCCTCACCCGGTGTTCTTTCTGTATTCCTCGACCAGCGTGTCGTACTCGGATGGGGAGCCGGCGAACTTCGTGACGCCCGTCTTCGGATCGACCGTCACGAAGTACAGCCACGGCCCGGCGTCCGGCTTCAGGGCGGCCTCGATGGCGTCGGCGCCCGGGTTGCAGATGGGACCGGGCGGCAGGCCGAGGCGCGCATAGGTGTTGTACCGCGACCGGCTCTTGAGGTCCTCGGTCGAGGCGCTGGCGCCGAGCTTGTTCAGGCCGTACAGGACCGTGCTGTCCATCCGCAGCTCCATCTCGGGCCTGTGCTTCAGCCGGTTCTCGATGACCCGCGCGATCTTGGGCATGGCGCGCTTGTCGATCGACTCGGCCTGGACGATGCTGGCGATGGTCAGGATCTCCAGTGGCGTACGGCCGACCCGCCTGGCACCCTTCACCAGGTTGCTCTCCTCGGCGGCGCGATTGAAGCGTGTCACCATCGCGGCGAGGATCTCGGCGGGGCTCGACGTGGGCGAGACCTCGTAGGTCCCGGGAAAGGCGAATCCTTCCAGCGCGCCCTTGGCGTAGGCCGGAAGGCCGAGCGCCCTGCCGTCCTTGGCGGCCCGCTGGAACTCCACCAGCGGTCTGCCGGTGGCGGTCGACAGCTGCTCCAAGATCTGTGAGAGCCGTAGTCCTTCTTTCACGGTCAGGGTGATCTGTCCCTGTTTGGTCTCCACAAGCGTCTCGCCAGAGCCCTGCCCGGCGACGTCCTTGGAGACGGAGGACAGCCCCTGAACCACGAGCGTGGATCCGACCGCCATCACGGTTACGGCCGCTGCTGCCGCCAGGGCCAGGCCGCGCCGACGGGATCGACCCTGCTTGACCTGGAGGAACCGGCCCGGTGGGGGTGGCTGCTCCTCATGGGCCATGTCGGAGAGGGTCTCTCGCAGCAGATCCTCGATGTTCATCCGAACTCCCTCACGGTGCTCAGTTCAGGTGCGGCCTTCTTCAGGCGCTCCAACGATCGGTAAATCTGGCTGCGCACCGACCCGACCCTGACGCCGAGCAGCCGCGCGATCTCGGTCTCGGACAGGTCTTCGAAGTAGCGCAGCACGAGCATGGTCCGCTGCCGGGGTGTCAGCCGGGCAAGAGCCGCGCGCATCACCAGGCGAAGATCCACCATCTCGGCGTGCCCATCGTCGATCTGTTCGGGCAGCCATCCGGTGGACACTTCCGCGACGCGGGAACGGCGCCGCCACCAGCTCACCTGCTCGTGGTACATGACCCGGCGGACGTAGCCCTCGATGGCCGCGGTGTCGCGCAGGCCGCGCCACTTCGCGGCGGTCTTCGCCAGCGCCGACTGGACCAAGTCCTCGGCGGCGTGCCGGTCACCGGTCAGCAGGTACGCGGTACGGAACAGCGCCCCTGATCGATCGATGACGAACTCCCGGAAGTCCGCCGCAAATCCTGGATCCACCTGTCCTCCTCGCGATGTCGCCAAGCAAGGACGCGGACAGGGGGTCGATCTATGCCGCCATGGCCGAACTGATCCGCGTCAAGGCGCTCAGTCGCCGAGGTGTGAGGCCCTGCCCCGACAGGGCCTCGGGTGTCAGCCGGAAGTGAAGCTGAGCCGGGTGGTGTGTTTGGGGAGCTTGACGGTCAGGGTGCGGGTGGCGCTGTCATAGCGGTACGCCTCGGCGGGCAAGTCCGTGGGAGGTGCGGCGTTCAGGAAGTTGAGCGTCCATTGGCGCGCCTTGCCGCTGATCTTCACGGTCCGCCGCCCTCCTGACTCTGAGTATCGGATCGTGGTCTTGTCGTACAGCGTGTACGAGCCGGAGGCCCCAGAGGCGATGTTCAGGGTGACCTTGTCCAGGGGGTTCTGGACGTCGTTGGCGACGTCAGCGGTCCTGGTCGGCAGGATGCCCCCGGCCTTGACGAACACGGGCATCGTGTCGAGGCCGGTGGTGATGTTCCGGGTGGTGCCGCCGGAGTAGGTCTGGCCGGTGAAGTAGTCGGTCCACTGCCCGGGCGGGAACCAGACCGAGGTCGTGGCCGTGACGCCGGGCGTGGTCACGGGCGCGACCAGGAGGTCGGGGCCGTAGAAGTACTGGCCGGCGGCGGTGGCGTACGCGTTCTCCTCTTCGGGATATTCCAGGTAGGTCGGGCGGACGATCGGGACGCCGGTGGCGTTGGCCTCCTGGGCCAACGTGTAGGTGTAGGGGACCAGGTTCTCCCTCAGGGTTGGGGACAGCACTTCGAAGCGGGCGTTTCCTGAGATCACCGCTTTGATCCGGTTGCTGTCGGGCATCGCCTCCGCCGGAGCGGGGGCGATGCCCGACATGGCCACCGCGGTGATCGCGACGGCTACGAGGCGCAGGAAGGGGCTTGGTCGCACTGGGCGGCTCCTTAGTCACGTTCGATCGGGCAGCGGACCGAATTTGACTGCTTTGCCGCAACTATTGACCAGACCGATCGGCCTGACAAGATCGGAGCATCATATTGATCGGATCCGGTCAGTGGCGTATGTAAATCGGTCAGCAGGGTGACCAGAGACGATCTTGTGCCCAGCCGTACGTCCTGCCGTGATCAAGGCATGGAAGGCTCCTCCCGTCCATCCTGTCGAGGAGGAACCCGTTGAAGCGCTCCATCGCTGCCCTCGTCGGCGCCGACCTCTTGGCGTTTCAGTCAGGAGACCTGCTCGATGGCGGCCGGACGTAGCTGGGCCGCGCGGATCCGCGAGACGTCCAGCTTGCTCGTACGGTCGAAGCGATAGATGCCGTTCTGTTCCTGGAAGACGTCGGTCAGCTGGGTGTAGCAGTAGCCGAACATCCGGGGGTCGTCCAGCAGGACGCCGACCAGCCCGGCGAACCGCTGCTGGAGTTCCTCCTCGCTCGCGGGGCGTTCGCCGTATCCCCAGGAGTGCTCCTCGGGGCGTACGTCCGGGTTCCACCAGATGCCCCCGAACTCGCTGCAGAAGTATGGCTGGCCCTGGTACGGCACCGACCATGCCGTGCCGTCGGGATCGGCGTTGACGTACGGCGTCCCGTCGGCCAGGCCCGCCATCAGTTTGCCGAACACCTCGGGATCCTGCTCGTAGCAGTGCGAGTCGTAGACGTCGGCGCCCGGGACCCGGTGCGCGTAGCCGGACGCGTCGACCACCGGGCGGGTGCGGTCGGCCGCCTTCGTGGCCAGGTACATCCCCTGGGTGACGTCGTCGAGCACGGTGATCTGGTCGGTCAGCCGCTGCCAGGTCTCGTTGAGCGGGCACCAGCCGACGATGGACGGGTGGGAGTAGTCGCGCTCGACGGCCTCCAGCCACTGGGTCACGAACGACGCGGTCGGTCGCTGGTTGTCCCCCGAAGGCCCGCCGGTGTTGGCTCCCCAGTCTCCGAACTCGCCCCAGACCAGGAAGCCCGCCCGGTCCGCGTGGTAGAGATACCGCTCCTCGAACACCTTCTGGTGCAAACGGGCGCCGTTGAACCCCGCGGCCATGGCCAGCTCGATGTCGCGGCGCAGCGCCTCGTCCGTGGGCGCGGTCATCAGGCCGTCCGGGTAATAGCCCTGGTCGAGCACGAGCCGCTGGAAGCGGACCGCGCCGTTGAGCAGGACGGCGTGCCCGTCGATGGCGACCGAGCGGAGCCCGGCGTAGCTCGTGGCGGTGTCCACCACGGCGTCGTCGCCGTCGAACAGGTCGATGCGCAGGTCGTACAGGTGCGGATCCTCGGGAGACCACAGCCGGACCCGTTCGTCCGGCAGCGGCAGCCACACTTCGGGGGCCAGGTCGAGGTCGGCGCGCGCCGTCGCATGCGCGAGGTCACCGGTCTGGTCCGACACCGTCACCTGGACCCGGTGCCCCGGGCGGTTGGCCGACACCGGCACTGTGATCCGAAACGCGGACGCGGCGACGTTCGGCGTGATCCGCGGCCGGCCGAGGTGCGCGTCGGGCACGGGCTCGCACCACACCGTCTGCCAGATGCCGGTGGTGCGGCCGTAGCACGCGCCGGCGCCCTCGAAAGTGACCGCCTGCTTGCCGCGCGCCTGCGGGCCGGTGCGGGGGTCCCGGGCGCGCACGACCACGGTGTACGTGTGCGCCGGGTCGGCCGCTGTGGACAAATCACAGCTGAACGGGGTGAACCCGCCCCGGTGCCGACCGGCTTCCACACCGTCCACCCACACCGTGGCGTCGTGGTCCACCGCCTGGAAGTGCAGCAGCACCCGCTGCCCGGCCCAGTCTTCCGGCACCCGGACGGTACGGCGGTACCAGACGGCCGGATGGAAGTCCGGGTCGCCGATGCCGGACAGCGGTGCCTCCGGGCAGAACGGCACCACGATCTCACCGGTCAGGTCCCGGTCGACCAGGCCACGCTCAAGCCCGGAGTCGCCGGCGTCCCGCTCGAACTGCCAGGCTCCGTTCAGGCACTGCCATTCGGTACGGACGAACTGCGGACGCGGGTACTCAGGACGCGGAATGCTCACAGTGCTCGCTTTCTCGGTTGAAATATCGGGAAATTTCAGGACTTGACGGCGCCGGCGATGCCCTCGACGAAGTAGCGCTGCAAGGCGATGAACAGGGCGACCACCGGCAGCAGCGAGATCGTCGCCGCGGCGGCCATCCCCGACCAGTCGGTGGTGTTCTCGCCGACGAAGGCGAGCATGCCGACGCTGACGGTGCGCAGGTCGGGCCGGGAGAAGGTGAAGACCAGCGGCAGGAAGAACGCGTTCCAGGTGGACAGGAAGGTCAGCACGGTGACCGTGGCCGTCACGGGCTTGGCCAGCGGCAGCATGATGCGGAAGAAGACGGTCGCGAACCCGGCGCCGTCGAGGAGCGCGCTCTCGGTCAGTTCCTTGGGTATGCCGCGGAAGTACCCGACGTAGAGCAGGATCGCCGCCACGTGCGCGGCGCCCGACATCGCGAGGACCATGCCGGTCAGCGAGTTCAGCATGCCGAGCCGCTGGGCGAGGTCGACCAGCGGGATGATGGTGTATCCGGCCGGGACGAACAGCGTGGCGATCAGGACGCCCATCACGATCCGGCGCCCGCGGAAGTCGTGGCGGGCGATGGCGTAGCCGGCCATGGCGCACCTGACGACCACGACCACCACCGTGCACACCGTGACGATCACGGTGTTGAGCAGGTATTTCCCGAAGTCCGCGCTGACCCACGCGCGCTCGTAGTTGTCCCATGCCGGATCGCCGCCGGGCAGCAGATCGAGCCCCTTGGTGAACACCTCGGCCGAGGTCTTCAGTGACGCGGAGACCATCCACAGGAACGGGTAGATCCAGATCAGGCAGCCGATGGCGAGCGCGGCGGCGGCCAGCCACCAGGGCAGTCGGCGCAATGTACGACTCATGCCGCGCTCCTGGTCCGGCGGGTGGCGCGCATGGCGAGCAGCTGCAGCAACCCGACAAGGCAGACGAACAGCCCGAACAGCACGGCGGCCGCGGAGGCGTAGCCGAGCCGGGGGATCGTTGCGGCGAAGGCCCAGCGGTAGATGTACACCTCGATCACCTCGGTCGAGTAGAACGGGCCGCCCCCGGTCATGGTCAGGACGAGGTCGAAGACCTGCAACGATGCCTCGATCGACAGCAGGGTGATGATGACCAGGAAGGGCTTGAGCAGGGGCACGGTGATGTGCCGCAAGGTAGCCAGCGCGCCGGCGCCGTCGAGGCGCGCCGCCTCGTACACCTCGTTCGGTACGGTCTGCAACGCGGCCAGCCAGTAGACCAGGGTGATCCCGAACCACTTCCACACGTACACGGCGATCGTCGTGCCCAGCGCCGAGGAGGACTGCCCGAGAAAATCGATGCCGTCCGGCGCCAGACCGGCCTCGCGCAACGCGAGGTTCACCGGGCCGCTGGCCGGGTCGAAGACGAACTGCATGACCACGCCGACGATCGCCGTGGTGGTGACCACCGGCAGGAACAGGGCGGTACGGAACAGCTTGCGCAGCGGCATGCGAGGCGAGTTGAGCACGATCGCGAGCAGCAGGGTAGCCAACACCTGGACCGGCACTGCGAAGACCATGAACGTCAGCGTCAGCCGGAACGAGCTCCAGAACATCGGGTCGGCCAGGACCTCGCGGTAGTTGGCCACGCCGATGAACGACGGGCTCGCGTCGAACCCGTTCCAGTCGGTGAAGGAGTAGATGTAGCTGCCGGCGATCGGGTAGACGGTGAACGCGCCGTACAGCAGCACGGTCGGCGTCAGGAACAGCCAGACGTACAGGGTGTTGCGGCCGCGGCGCGGTCGCGCCGCGGAAGGGATCGCGACCGTCATCCGCTCGCTCCGGCGACGCCCGTGGTGCTCTGGTCGACCATCAGCCGCCACGGCGCCTCAAGCTGGACGGCCGGGCTCTTGTCACCCTCGATGCGCGCCAGCAGGCGGGTCACGGCGAGCTCGGCGATCCGCTCCTTGTCGGGCGCGATGGTGGTCAGCGGCGGAGTGGCGAACCGGCCCTCGTCGATGGCGTCGAACCCGACGACGGCGACGTCCTCCGGCACCCGTAGCCCTCGGGCCAGCACCGCCCGCATCGCACCGAGCGCGAGCAGGTCGTTGAAGCAGAACACCGCGTCAGGCGGCTCGGCCAGATCGAGCAGCCGATCCATCGCCAGCCGGCCGTCCTGGCGCTGGTAGCGGCGTACGGGTACCGCCAGCTCGGGCCGCAGGGGCAGACCCGCCTCCTCCAGCGCCTGCCGATAGCCGGCGGAGCGGTGTGCGGAGGTGTTGCCGTGCGGTTTCTCCACCACGCCGATGGCGGCGATTCTGGTCCGGCCCAGCGAGGCCAGGTGCGCGGTGGCGGCGCGGGCGGCGGCGGTGTCGTCGATGGCGACGTGGTCCACGCCCTCCACGCTCACCTCACCCAGCGTCACCGCCGGGCACTTGCCCGCCCAGTCGCGCAGCTCGTCCTTGGTCAGGCCGAGCGGGCTGAAGATGAACCCGTCGAACAGGGCCGACCGGTCTCGCCGCATGACGATCTGCCGCTCGCGTTCGGCCACGCCTTCGGTGCGGTCGATGAGCACCGTGTACCCGCGCTCCTCGGCGCGGTCCACCACGTGGGCGGCCAGTTCGGTGAAGTACGGCACGTCCAGCGGCAGGACGAGGGCCACCAGGTTGGACCGCCCCCGGTTGAGGCTGCGCGCCGCGAGGTTGGGCCGGTAGTCGAGTTCGTCCAGGGCCTGTTGCACCTGGGCGCGGGTCTCCTCGGCCACGTAGGCGAAGTTGTTCACGACGTTGGAGACGGTCCGAACTGAGACTCCCGCCCGCCGCGCCACATCACGTTGTGTCACCACAGTCGTTCATCCTCCTAGTTGCTAAGAAGAGTCTTGCCACGCGGCATGCCGCGTGGCAAGAATGAATTTGCCACGCGGCAATATTTTTCCACGAGACCTTCACGCTGCGGGGTGGAAGGCAGGACCGATGACCGGGATGACTCGGCGGGGATTCCTCGCCGCGGCGGGCACTCTGGCCGCCGCGACGGCGACCGGCGCGTGCGGCGCGGGCGGTGGTGGCGGCGCCGGTGCCGGCGGCAACTCGCTGACCTGGTGGGACCACCAGAACCAGCTCCAGAAGGCGAAGGCGGAGATCTTCGCCAAGTTCGCCAAGAGCCCCGGCGGCGTTCCCGTGCAGTACACCTACTACAACCCGGGGAGGATGGGCCAGGCGCTGCAGCTGGCCAAACAGAGCGGCCAGCTGCCGGACATCCGCACCAACGCCGGCCTCAACGTTCCCGCGGCGGCGCTCGTCGCCGGCGGGTGGGCGCAGCCGCTGGACCTCAGCGACCCGGCGAAGGCCCGGGTCAAGGACTCGCTCATCGAGGGCCTGCACGTCTTCGACGGCAAGATCTACGCCTTCCCCATCTTCAGCCACCAGACCTACTCCACCGTGACGTGGTTCAACACGGAGCTGGTCGCGCGCGCCGGGCTGGACCCGGACGCGCCGCCGAGGACGTACGACGAGTTCCGGGCCGCGGCCCGCGCGGTCCAGAGCAAGGGCGGCGGCCAGTCGTACGGCTGGGTGTGGAACATCGGCATGCCGGACCGGCTCGGCGACCAGGTCCACGACCTGGCGCAGGCGGCCGGGTTCGCCGGGGGCGGCGGGTTGAGGTACCAGACCGGCGAGTACGCCTACCACGCCGACGAATACCTCGACGTGATCGAGTTCCTGATCTCGCTGCGGCAGGACAAGGTGCTGGTGCCGGGGGCGAACTCCTGGCTCGACGACGTGGCGCGGGCCCGATGGACCGCCGGGATCGCGGCATACTACTTCGACGGCCCCTGGTGCCCCGGCGTGGCGCTGAAGGACACGCCGGGCTTCGGGGACAAGCTCGGCGTGGGGCCGATACTGGTGCCTGACGCGGGCACCACCGTGGCCACCTACCATGCGCCGCAGCCGGGAGACTACTGGTTGTCGCCGACGAGCAAGCACGCCGCGGCGGCGAACAAGCTGTTGAGCGACCACTTCGCCTCCGAGGAATACTCACGCACGGTCGCCGGGACCATGTCCCAGCCCCCACGCGACATCTCCGTCGTCGAGCAGTCCCAGGCGCATCCCGCGTACAAGAAGCTGATCGGCTGGTTCAAGGAGAGCGTCTTCCTCGCCCCCGAACCGATCGCCGGCAACAAGGACCTCCAGCGGGTGCAGGTCGAGCTCAAGCGGGTGACCCCCACTCTCGGGGACATCGTCCAGGGTGCGCTGACCGGCGACGTCACCGACGTCCGCGCGGCGTTGACCAAGCTGTCCAGCGACAGCGCCAAGCAGCGGGACCTGGCCATCGCGGCGGCCAAGAGCAAGGGCGCGCAGGTCAGTTTGGACGACTACGCCTTTCCCAACTGGAAGCCGCGGGCGGACTACCTCAAGCCGATGTACGCGAAGCGCTAGCCGGAGGCCCGCAACCCGTGAACCGACCGAACATCGTGCTGATCATGACCGATCAGCAGCGGGCCGGCTGGACGGCCGCGAGCGGCTTTCCGCTGGACACCATGCCCTTCCTCGACGGGTTGATGAGCACCGGCGCCCAGTTCCAGCGGGCCTACACCACGTCGCCGGCGTGCGTGCCCGCCCGGGTCAGCCTGCTCACCGCGCGGTATCCGTCCGCGCACCGGGTCCGGCAGAACAGCGCCGCGCAGCACGTGCTGCGCGGCGCCGATCTGGTGGACGTGCTGCGTGAGGCCGGCTACGCGCTGCATCTGGCGGGCAAGACGCATTTCTACCGGCAGCCCGCCGACTTCGACACCTTCGCCGCACCGTACTGGCACAATCGCGGCCCGGCGGGCACGCCTGAGCAGGCCCGGTTCGAGCAGTGGCTCGGCGCGCTCGACCACTCGGTCAGCCATGAGCCGACGCCGTTTCCGCTGGAGTGCCAGTTTCCGTATCGGATCGTCGACGACGCGATCAGCGCGATCGACCGGACGCCCGCCGACCGGCCGTTCTTCACCTGGCTGTCGTTCCCCGAGCCGCACAACCCGTACCAGGTGCCGGAGCCGTACTTCAGCCTCTTCGCGCCGGAGCAGATGCCCGAGCGGCTGGTCGGGCCCGAGGGCGCCGAGCGCAAGGGCGGCACGTACACCTGGCTGCGCGAGCTGATCGAGGAGAAACGGCCCGGCTACGACGCGGAGTGGCGGCGATACCGGGCCAACTACTGCGGGATGCTCCGCCTCATCGACGACCAACTGCGCCGGTTCTTCGCGTACCTGGGTGATCGGGACACGTTGGTGTTCTTCGTCGCCGACCACGGCGACTACACCGGCGACTACGGTCTGCAGCGCAAGGGCGCGGGCATGGCCGAGTGCCTCATGCGCATCCCGTACGCAGTGGCCGGGCCGGGCGTGCGGCCGATGGTCAACAACGCCGACTTCGTCTCGCTCGCCGATCTGTTCCCCACGATCTGCGACGCCCTCGACGTCGAGATCCCGCCCGGCGTCCAGGGCCGCAGCCTGTGGCCCATGCTCACCGGGGAGCCGTATCCGGCCGAGGAGTTCGCCAGCGGGTACGGCGAACGTGGGTTCGGTGGGCTGTCCTATGACGTCGACGAGCGTCCTCCGCTGCATTTCCCGTACGAGGGCCGCACCTTCGACGAACTCAACACCGTCACCCAGTCCGGCACGACGGTGATGCTCCGGCGCGGGCAGTGGAAGCTGCTGCTGGACGAGCGCGGCACCGGCGAGCTGTACGATCTGGACGCCGACCCCGCGGAGCTGGACAACCGGTACGACGATCCCGCGCTCGCCGCCATCCGGGCCGACCTCACCACCGATCTCGTCCGCTGGATGATTCGCGTCCGGGACGACCTGCCAGAGGCGGCTTACACTCTCAAACGCGCACCGCACAACTGGCACTAGGGCGTGTCCCGTGGATCTTCGATGCTGGTTTGATGTGGCTGGCGGCGCGTCCTCAACCCGGTCATCGTCAAATCGGCAGACACGGTCACCGTGGATGCCAGAATCCGGTTAGCGCCCGCGAAACAGCACCCTCGGTAGGATCCTTTCGTGATCTCTGAGCTTGTCGACCGGATCATGACCGGCGATGACCACGCAGTCTTCGAGCTGGAGGACGAGGTCGACGACGATCCGACCATCCTGCGGCGGCTGCGCCCACACCTCGTGCGCCTCATCGATGCCGAGGCCTACATCCCCATAAAGCTGTTCAGCGAAGCGGATGAGGCCTTCCAGCGGGAAGCCGTGCTGCGGATCGAGTCGGGCGACCAATCCGCTTGGAGCCTCGTGGCGGCCCTCACGGCGGCCCGCGGTCCTGTCGTGGAGGCCGCATTCCATCGCTGGCTGGAACGGCCACCGTACGACATGGATCCAGACGACCTCGCCCGATTCCTGCACCAGTACGGCTGGGACTTCGATGATCGCGGACGTCGACGGGAGATCTGCGGAAACGTCGCATACCGCCTGGTGCCCGAGCCCCTGCCTGCCGGTGGCGCACCCGCTGAGGAGAGATGCCCATGGTGCACCAGCCCACTGTGGGTCGCACTCGACGGCGACACGGCCAATCCGCGATTCGCCGCCGCCCTCGCCCACACCGACTGGCAGGGACGGCTGCGGATTCTCACCTGCTTCTTCTGCACCACCTATGCCACCATCTTCACGCAGGTGAGCCCGGATGGCGACGCGACCTGGTCGGCCTACACCACTCAGCCCGCGCACCTGAAAGGGCGAAAGCCGCTACCTGAAGATCCGCCTGCCGTACGCCTCGTGCCGGGAGAGGAACGGCACGGCGAGTACGAAGGACACGACTGCGAAGGCGGGTCCACGCTCGGCGGACGATCCGGCTGGGTCCAGGACCCCGACTTTCCTGATTGTCCCGCCTGCGGAAAGCTGATGAGCTACATCGGCGCCGTGGCCGGAGGCGACACCATCGGGCAGGACCATGGCGTCCACTTCCTCTTCCTGCACGCGCCGTGCGGGCTCGCCGCCACGGTCAGCCAGTTCGACTGAACTCGGGGCACCCGTGCGCCGATGAGGAGAAGCAGTTGGCGCGGCCATAACTCCCACCCGCAACGACATCGGGTGGCGTGTTACCGAGGGATACGTCCCGGTGAGTGCGCCCGCGTCCGCTAGCAACTAGCGTGTTCTGTGGATCATGGAGTTGGGTCACGGAGCCAAATCCTGATCGAGGCTACGTCGATGGTGCCTTGGTAGATCCGCTCACGTTTGTCGGTGCGCAGGGCCACCGCCCGGTTGTTGCGGAGCTTGTTCACGCAGCGTTCGACGGTGTTGCGCTCGCGGTACCGCTCGGCATCGAAGCCGGGCGGTCGCCCGCCCTTGCGACCTCGCTTACGGCGGTTAGCCTGCTGGTCCTTCTTGATTGGAATGACCGCCTTGATCCCGCGCCGGCGTAGGTAGGCACGGTTGCCACGCGAGGAGTACGCCTTGTCGGCCAGCACCCGCCCAGGACGCTGACGAGGGCGGCCCAAGCCGCGACGCAGGATCCGTACGCGCTCCAGCACGCGCCGGAAGTACGGGCTGTCCCCATGCTGGCCAGGACTGACCATCGTCGCGATCGGGCGGCAGCGCCGGTCAGCGACCAGGTGAAGCTTGGTGCTGAACCCACCCCGAGAGCGGCCCAGCGCCTCCCGGCCCTTCACCGGTTTGTGATCTACGGAGTCCCCTTTACCGGAAAGTCGGCCGGCGGCGCCAGGCGCGCTCCTGCGGCATGCTGGTGGGCGCGCACCACAGTGGAATCCACACTCACCGTCCAGTCCGCACCCTCCTCTGCATCGCATCCAGCCCGTAAACCATCCAGGATCTCCGCCCAGGTGCCGTCCATCGACCAGCGGCGATGCCGGTTGTAGACGGTCTTCCAGTTCCCATAGCAAGGCGGCAGATCACGCCAGCTGATATTGGTCCGCGTCCGGAAGAACACTCCATTGATCACCATCCGGTGATCGGTCCAACGACCACCCTGACGCGGATTAAGGGGCAACAACGGCACCAGCCGCTCCCACTCCTCGTCTGTCAGATCATGACGACTTAGGCGCTCCTCATCCACACGGATGATCTACACCAAACCGCCATCAAAGATCCACGGGACACGCTCTAGCGCCCCACCTCCCACTCGCTGCGCGCCGTCGGCCACTGCGTGTAACCGCCGCCGATGCTGCCGCACCCGCGTAGCGGCCCGTTCTGCCGTCAGCCCTTGGCCGACGTCATGGTGCTCGACGTGCCTGGTCAGGCCCTGTCAGCGCCACCGGACGGCCTGTCAGATGGCGTATGGCCAGGGCTGTCAGATCGCATGCGGACAGGCTGACAACACCGATCTCCTTGTGGACACGTTGGGTAACCGGCGAGATTGATCCCGCCGCCCAGCAACCCCACCCCAGGAGTAACGATGAAGTTGGCCTCATGCGCCGCTGCCCTCTTGTCGGCCGCCTTGCTCACATCACTGGCCGAAGGGTCCGTGATGTCGGCGGCCGAGGCGGCCGGCATGAGGGCCCTTCCGAGCGTGAACATGGAAGCCACCGTCAAGGCGGCCCTGATCGACCCGAGGCGACCTGACAGCACGCAGACCCCGGGCGCCAAAGCCAGTGTGCTCCTCGTTGAGCAGGCGCTGCGCGACCGGAGCCTGCTCGACGCGAAATGGGTGGACGGTTACTTCGGCTCCACGACGGTCACCGCCTACGCGAAGTACCAGAAGTCGCTCGGCCTCACCGGTCTCGACGCCAACGGCCTGCCGGGCAAGGGGTCGCTCGCCAAGCTCGGAGCCGGCCGCTTCACCGTCACCGCCACCGTCGACCCGGGCGCCCGGGTGTCCTACGGCGCTGCCGTCGTCAACACCCGTACCCGGAACATGCTGGCCGAGGCGAAGCGCCTGCTCGGCCGTGATCTCGCGCTGGACCAGGGTTCGTACAACCCCGGCGGCGACCCGACCTCCGTGGGCACCCACGACGGCGGCGGCGTCATCGACGTCTCGGTGAAGAGGATGACCGCGGCTACCCGCACCGCGGTCTGCCGCGCATTGCGCCGGGTCGGCTTCGCGGCCTGGGTGCGCAGCCCCCAGCAGGGCGACTGGCCGTGGCACATCCACGCCGCCGCCATCAACGACACCAGTCTTTCCAGCCAGGCCCAGCACCAGATCGGTGACTACTACCTGGGCCAGAACGGGCTCGCCAACCGCGGGCCGGACGACGGGCCGAAGGTGACCATCCGCACCTGGGAGGAGTACCAGCGCCGCTGAGTCCTCCGAAACCAAGCTCCGCTGACCATCCGAGACCTAGAAGCACCGCAGACAAAGGAGAAACAGCATGAGAACTTTCACCAGGATCCTCACCGCGACGACCGCCGCGATGGCACTCAGCGGAACGGTGCTGGCCACCGCGACGCCCGCTTCGGCGGCCAACCGCGACGGCGTCTGTGACAGCGGCGAGTTCTGCTACTACTTCAACAGCAACCAGCAGGGCTCGGTCTCCGACTTCACCGGATCGGTCTCTGACTACTCCACGACGCAGCCCACCTGCTACGACTTCAAGGGCCCCGGCGAGGGCAAGGGCAAGTGCATCAAGAACGCCGCCGCCTCCGTCTGGAACCGCAGCAGCATGAAGGTCCGCGTCTACTTCAACACCGGCAATACCGGCACTTATCAGGACTTCGCCGCTGGCGCCAAGGGCAACCTGAACGCCAGCCTCAAGAACCAGAACGCCTCGCACGAGTTCAACCCGTCGTCAACAGCGCGCACCAACATGTCGTTCGCGCTGTACGCGTCCTCCGGCGGCGGGATCACCTGCGGCTTCGACGGTTACACCTCCACCTCCGGCCGGCATGAGGGCATCGACATCGCCCGCGGCATCGGCGCGGATGTTCACAACCTGGTGGCGGGCACGATCACCAATGTCCAGTTCGGATCCACCGGCCGGGCCGGACTGTCCACGATCGCCGTCTACAACGCCGCGGCGAACAAGACGGTGATCTACCTGCACTCCGCTCCGCGGTCCTCCCTGCGGGTGGGCCAGTCGGTCAGCCGCGGCCAGATCATCGCTGACGAGTCGTGGCACGGGGTTTCGAGCAGTTCGTCCGCGCACACCCACGTCGAGATGCGCCCCGGACGGCAGACGCGGGCGTCCAAGAGCGTCGGCGACCCGACCCTGGAGAACCCGAACCCGACCTCGTTCTGGAACTCCCAGGGCTACAACGTCCGATAGCGAACCCCGACCGCTGACAAGAGAGGAAGACACCTGTGCCTTCACGAACTGTACGGCTGATCTCGGGGCTCACCACGGCGATGGCGCTCGGCGGAACCATGCTGACCACCGCGACGCCCGCCTCGGCGGCCAGCCGCGACGGAGTCTGCGACACCGGCGAGTTCTGCTACTACTTCAACAGCAACAACCAGGGATCGGTCTCCGACTTCACCACTTCGATCCCCGACTACTCCACCACGCAGCCCAGCTGCTACGACTTCAAGGGCCCCGGCGCGGGCAAGGGCAAGTGCATCAAGAACGCCGCCGCCTCCGCCTGGAACCGCAGCAGCAAGAAGGTCCGCGTCTACTTCAACACCGGCCTCACCGGCAGCTACCAGGACTTCGCCCCGGGCGCCAAGGCCAACCTCAACTCCACTCTCAAGAACCAGAACGCCTCGCACGAGTTCCTGGGTAGCTCCCTGCCGCCGACCCAATGCAAGACCGACGGCACGGACAGCAAACTGCCCACGACGATCCTCGTGTACCGCGAGTCCCTCAATCGCGTGGAGCGGGTGGACTTCAAGACCTACGTCAAGAACGTCCTGCCCAACGAGTGGGTGACGAGCTGGCCGAGCGAGTCCCTCAAGGCCGGCGCGATGGCCGTGAAGAACTTCGGCTGGTACTGGGCGCTGCACTCCGCCAGCAAGACGCCGAGCGGCCAGTGCTTCGACGTCTATGACCACACGTCGAGCCAGGTGTACAAGCCCGGCTCCGCGAAGGCGGTGACGAACGCCGCGGTGGACGCGACTTGGGGCACCCGGCTGACTCGCAGCGGGAAGATCTTCCGGGCCCAGTACTGCTCAACGACGACGGCGTGCGGTAACTGGGTCAACGGCGACTGGATGTCGCAGTACGGCTCCCGCGACAAGGCCAGAGCGGGCTGGAGCTACTCCAGGATCCTCAAGAACTACTACACGGGGATCGTAATCGGCTCCTGACCCCTCCGAAGACCATAGTTCCCCGCCGTATCCTGCGCGGCGGGGAACTATGGCGCGTCTACGATGATCTGGAAGTTGACCGGCCGGCTTCCGGGGAAAAGGACCGTTCCCGAAGCGTCCACCATCTTGAATCGCACGTAGCACAGGCCCGGCTTGCTCGGCGTGGTGACGACGGTCTGGATGTCGACCAGCTCGCCGGGTTGGGTGTCCTTGATCGGCACGTGGGAAATGGTCTGGCACTGATCGGCCTGCTGCGTGACGTCGAGGCGACGCAGCGAATATCCCTTCCACGGCACGGTCCCGGCGTTCTTGAGCCGCCATGTCTTGGTCACGCTCTTACCGGTTTCGACGCGCGAGCAGTCGGGGAGCGTGACGTCCTCGATGAACGTCACCGCGTCACCCTTGTGCAGCGGCGCGGCCAAAGGCGGGCTGGTCGAACGCACCGGGCAATCGGCCGGGGACAGCGCGGCCATCGCTGAGGAGCCGGACAGGGCCGGGCCGGGTTGTACGTCGGGCGTGGCGCCGCGATTGATGGTGGTCACGATGACGGCCACCGACCCCACGGTGACGGCCGCCGCCACGAACGCGGCCGGGCGGATCCACCGTGATCGCCCTTGTCCCCCCGGCGTGGGGACCTCGCCCACGATCTCGCCGGTCGACCATCCGTTGGCGAGCCGCACGGTATGGGGTTCCGTGACTCCGCCGGGCAGATGATCCACTGAGGTGTCCGTGCGAATCGAAAGCTCCCCGGCGCTCCCCGATCTGACCGCCAGGTTCGCTCGCTCCCAGCGTTCGCGGTACGCGGCCGGGTCCGCGCCGCACACCTTGAGAAACTCAACGGTGGTCTCCCAGCTCGGCAGCCGGTTACCCTTCGTAGCCTCGTGCAGCGTTGTGTGAGAAATCGCCCCTGACCGGCCGGACATTTCCCGAAAAGACGGGTTGCCGACCGAGGTGCGCAGTTCCCGCAGGGCCACCGCGAAGTCCTCGATCGCCTCCGTCCGTACCCGCGTGTCGTCCACCGTGTGAAGTTAACAGCACCCATGGTGTTCATCAACCGAAACGGACAATCCCAGTGAGACGGTGCTTGAGAAGGCCACCTATAACCCGGCGACCATTCGCACCATTCGTCGTTCTGCTCGAATACGGTGCGCAGCATGATCGCCACCCAAGGTGCAGGGCCCGCCGTCGGGCGGGAAGGCCGGAGCCGCCGCGCCATCGCCGTACTCGTCGGACGAAGCGACCGTCAATGGCCCCGTCAGACGTTTGGAAAGTCAGACCCGACTTTCCCGCGTTTACCAGAATCCGAGTCAATGAAGCCATAACCCGCGCGTTCACCCCCGGGAGGATGGTTCGTGGGTGATCTAAGCCACCCCTGAACTGGCATGAGTGAGATCCAAGTGACGAGAGGCGGACACTCCGTAATCCTTCGATTCGCATATTCGGACACCGCAGAACCACGCCGACTTGACATCTTCTGTAACCACACAGTCGACAGTCGGCAATTTCTCATCCGGCAGGGTAATCCCTCAAGTCAATCGGCCGGCTCGCCAAGTCGGCGAGCACGGAGAGTCACTGCCGGCTACGATCTCCCGACCGTCCGCGCCATCAGCGGATCCGCGGGTCGTACCCCTCCACAGCCGGATAGCCGTCCTCCAGCCAAGCGCACATCCGCCAGTTGATCTCCCACAACCGCTCCCGATCCGACGTGAACAGCGCGTAGGTCTCAGCGAAGAACTCCTTGGTCGACGTCCGCCCGTACGGCGTGCACGACTGGAACCCGACCTGTGCGGCATAGGCGGCGAACCGCGCCAACAGCAGCCCAGGCGCCGCCAACCCCGCGATATACGTATGCCGCAGCAGCAGCACCGTAGTCACCTTGACGACATCGCGCTGCCCCTCAGGAAGCAGCGCGTCCAGCGTCCGAGCGGCGGCCAGTGTGGGGGCCGCCTGAGCGACGGCCGCCGCCTGCGCCCTGGCGAAGGTCGCTATGACATCCCTGACGTTGGCGGGTACGGTCTCCCGGAGTGCCGCCCAGGTCTGGTTCGCCACGGGGACGAAGTCGTCGTTCGCGTCGGTGTAGGCCCCATACGCGGTGGTCCAGGTGTTGAAGGCTTGGATGAGCCGATTGTCGGCGTTCGCCAAGGAGGCGCGCAGCCGCTGGTCGAGCAGGTCGTACGCCTGCCGCGGTTTGTCCCTGAGCCGAGCCAGTGCCAGTGAGGCCTGCTCGTGGGGGCACATGGTGACCACGTGGCCGATCTCGTGCAGCAGGGTCCAGTCACCGCCCGGCCCGCAGTCGCCCGGCGGACCGCACGCCGCGCGGTCCATGTCGTCGAAGGCGAGGTCGAAGTAGTGGACGTGCGGCGTCGGTTCGGCGGGCTTCGGACCGATCAGGTCCAGGCCTCCCGTGCTCACGTGGGTCTCGCCGCCGTGCCGGCCGGCCGCTATGGGATCCACGGGCTTGTCGCGGATCAGTGAGGTGCCCTTGAGCGCCTCGAGGTCGCCGGCCGGGATGCGCTCGAACGCCGACGCGACCTGGCCGAGCTCGGCCAAGTTCCACGCCTTCGCCGGACGATTGTCGGCAGGCGGCCGGTCGCCCACGCCGCCGAGCGCGAACCGCCCCTGCAGCGCGTCCTTGCCCTCCTTGATCGAACCCGGCCGTGGGTACCACGCCGGTAGCGGCCGGTCCACCACGTCGCCCAGCCGTTCGGCACGCACCACGCGGTTGTCGTCGGTGATCAACTCGTAGCGGGCGGACCCGTTCCGGAGGGGGATCGTCAGCGGCCAGACGGTTCCCGACAGCTCCAGCGGCTGGCCGTCGGGCCAGGAGATGCGGGTGGTGACACGCATGATCATGTACTGGACGGCGTCGCGTTCGTGAACGGGCACGAAGGTGAGGTTGGTGGTGTACTTGGCATCGCGGATGGCGGCGCCGGTGTCCCCGAAGTCCCGGGGCAGCGGTTCGGCTGGGGGGACGAGCCTGAGCATGGTCGGTGCCGGACCGTTACCGTTGTCGAGCAGCAGGTTAACCACTCGGCGCAGCAGGAGGAGGAAGGACTCGTTCTGGTGCTGATCCTGGCGGGTGAGCGCGCGTAACCGTACGACGCCGTCGGCGCCGGGGCGTACCGTGACGGCGCAGCGGCGCAGACTTGCCAGGATGCGGTCACGGACCCGCCGGTCGCTGACCTTCAGCTCGGCCCACTTCTGCTCCAGCAGTCGCAGGTACGCGCCGAAGACGCGCTCCCAGACATCCCCCAGGGCCGCACCGTCATCAGCGGCCAGAGCCACCCCGGCCAGCTGGGCCGACGTTACCGGACAGGTCTCCGGCCACTTGGCCAGGAAGACGGCGAAGCCGACGGCGTCCTTGTCCTGCTCGTAGGCGGTGCGCCCGGCGAGGAGGAGTGTGTCGACGTCCGTGAGGCGTTTTGTCCGCGTCGGGCGATCGACGAGACGACCGTCCGTTTCGTTAAACGAGGTCCTGATCTCGTCAAGTTTGATGAGCACCTTGCGCGTGGGCGTCACCGCTGCATCCACGGACGGCTCCCTTCATTGGAACGCTCCCCATGAACGGTAACCGGGGAGATTCCCGATTCCCTACGATGTGTCCGCTGAATGACAGACCGCGTCAGAGGAGCCCACGTTCCATGGCCACCACGACCGCCGCCGCCCTGGTCTCGACGCCGAGCTTGGCGAAGACGTGCTTGAGGTGCGTCTTGACCGTGGTCTCGCTGATCAGCAGGGTTCTCGCGATCTCCTTGTTGGCCGCGCCCCGTGCCACCAGGCGCAGCACCTCCAGCTCGCGCGGGCTCGGCGCCTGCGTCGCGGGCCCGCGGATGAGCGCGGAGGCGATCGACGGCGCCAGGACCGCGCCGCCCGCGGCGGCCGTACGGACCGCCCGGTGCAGTTCCTCGCGCGGCGCGTCCTTCAGCAGGTAGCCCGCCACCCCGGCGGCCATGGCCCGGGTCACGTCGGCGTCGGTGTCGTACGTGGTCAGCACGATCACCTTGATCTCCGGGTGGTCCACGCGCAGCCGCTCGATCGCGCCCACGCCGTCCAGGCCGGGCATGCGCAGGTCCATGAGGATGACGTGCGGCCGTGCCTGCCTGGCCATGGCCAGCGCTTCGTACCCGTCGCCCGCCTCGGCCACCACCTCGATGTCGTCCACGTGGTCGAACATGCCGCGCAGCCCGTCGCGGACCACCGGATGGTCATCCACGATCATCAGCTTGAGGGGATACGCAGGCACAGTGCCGTCCCCTCTCCCGGCGCCGTCTCCACCGTCAGCGTTCCGCCCACGCCGCGGGCGCGCTCGCGCATGGCCGCCAGCCCGTAACCGGAGCCGCGCGCGGCCGGGTCGAAGCCCCTACCGTCATCGAACACGTCCAGCATCACCTCGTCGTCCATGTACGTCAGCGTGATCGCCACCCGGCCCGCCCGCGCGTGCTTGGCCGCGTTGGACAGCCCCTCCTGCGCCGCGCGCAGCAGCGTGGCGCCCACCTCGCCGGGCAGTGGCCGGGGCGGGCCCTCCACCGTCACGGTGGCGCTCACCCCGGACGTACGTGACCACCGCTCGGCGACCTGCGCCAGGGCGGCGTCGAGGCGCGCGTCCTGTAGGGGGCCCGGCCGGAGCGCGTCCACCGAGCGGCGGGCCTCTTGGAGGTTGTCGCGGGCCAGCTCCTTGGCCAGCGCGATCCTCCTGCGTACGGCGGGCAGGTCGGGTATGCCCGGTTCGGGCATGGCCTGCTCGGCCGCCTCAAGCTGGGTGATGATCCCGCTCAGCCCTTGGGCGATGGTGTCGTGAATCTCTCTGGCCAGTCTGGCCCGCTCCTCCAGCACGCCGAGCGTCTTGGTCTGCTCGCTCTGGCGCAGGACGTAGGTCAGGAACATGCCGATCGCCACCACCAGGCCGCAACTCCCGGCGAGCCGCCACAGGGCGTCGGGGTCGTCGAGGTAGCCCCTCGCCGCGAACGTGCACAGGATGGTCGTCACGGCCCCCGCGTACGACCAGGGGGTGGTCAGGAGCACGTACGGCTGGGGCATCAGCCCGAAGATCACCACATCGAAGGAGCGGTCGGTGAGCACCAGCGCGACGTAGAGAGCGCAGAGCACGGCCAGGTGGAGCGCCATGGGGCGGAGCCGGCCGAGCAGGTGCGGCCGGCGGACGACGAAGAACCAGTGCCAGCCGGCCAGCGACGCGAGCACCACCAGAGTCACGGGGGCCGGGCTCTTGTTCTCGCCGATCGACAGGATCAGCCCCAGCGCCAGGCAGGCATGGAACAACAGGTGGAAGGCGCGCACCCAGCGCGCCTCCCATACGTTCACCCCGTCGCTCCCCCGCTCCGTCACTCCCATCGGAACAGCGCCGCGGCCACCGCCGTACCCGCCACGATTATCCCGGTAAGGATCATCATCGGGAAGAGGGCAGCGGCGCCGGTCCAGGCGGCGTTCAGCAGGTCCACGCCCGGAGTCAGCGGCAGGAAGTCGCCGATCGCGCGCAGCGAGTCGGGCAGGGCCTTGCGGGGCACGGCCGCGCCGGCCAGGAAGACCATCGGGAACATGACCATCATGCCGATCAGGCTCGCGCCCCTGGTGTTGCGGACGATCGCGGCGATCACGAAGCCGAGCGCGCAGACCGTCACCGAGCACAGCACGAAGGCGACGGCCAGCAGGGGTACGTTCGTGGGCGGCTTCGCGCCGAACCCCACGATCGCGGCCACCACCAGCAGCGCCGAGCCGACCAGAGCCGCGGCGACCTGCGCCACCAGCTGGGCGCCGAGCAGCAGGACCGGGGAGATCGGCGTGGTCGCCAGCCGCTTGAGCACCTTGCGCTCGCGGTAGGCGGCCACGATGCCGGGCATGGCGCCCATGCCGCCGATGGCCGCGATCATCGCCATGTAGCCGGGAACCGCGCCGCTGTCACCGCGCTTGAGCACCAGGAGCATCAGCGGGAAGGCCATCATGAAGAACACCGAGGCGGGATCGCGCAGCAGCAGCCTCAGTTCGGTCGTGGTGAGCGCGGTGAACGCCTTCATTGGTCCGCTCCTTCCAGGGCGAAGTACGCCTCTTCCAGGCTGGAGGTGCCGGTCCGGGCGATGATCTCGGCCGGGGTGCCCATGGCCCGGATCCGGCCGCGGGCGAAGACGGCCAGGCGGTCGCACAGGGCCTCGGTCTCGTCGAAGTAGTGGCTGACCAGCACCACGGTGGTGCCGGAGGTCTTCAGCTCCCGCACCAGCCGCCAGGTCTCCCGGCGGGCAATGGGGTCCAGGCCGGTGGTCAGCTCGTCCAGCACGACCACCTCGGGGTCGCCGACCAGGGCCAGGGCGAGCATCAACCGCTGCTTCTGCCCGCCGGACAAGTCGCCGTACGCCTTGCGCGCCAAGGGGGTCAGTCCCCAGCGCTCCATGACCACCCGCCAGTCGGCGGGCTGGTGGTAGAAGGAGGCGAAGGCGTGCAGCGCCTCGGCTACCTTGATCCGCTCTGGCAGTGCGCTCTCCTGAAGCTGGGCGCCGATGCGCTGGGCCAGGGCCCGGCGCCGCCGCGCGGGGTCCTCGCCCAGGACGCGCACGCTGCCTCCATCGGCGCGCCGCAGCCCGAGGAGGCATTCGACGGTGGTGGTCTTGCCCGCCCCGTTGTGGCCGGCGATGCCGAAGGTCTCCCCGGCGTGGACCGTGAACGTGACGCCGTCCACGGCGGTGGTGTCCCCGTACGTCTTGCGCAGGTCTGTCACCTCGATGGCTTCCATGCCTCAAGACTCCCGTCGGGGCGGGTCTCGCGACATCGCCCATCACGCCGCCCCGGCATCCTCCATCCGGGTGATGCCAGCGGCGTGTTTCACACGGTTACGCGCTATGAAGGGATATGTGGAATCTGCCCACTACTGGCGTTACCACGGGCTCGGTGGCCTGGACCTGATGCGCGCGCAGTTCGTCCAGCACCGGTTCGCCCGGCACAGCCACGAGACGTACGCGATGGGAACGCTGGAGGCCGGTCAGGAGGAGATCCGGTTCTCCGACGGCGTGCAGTACGCGGGGACGGACGAGGTCGTGGTGATCGAACCGGGCGTCGTCCACACGGGCGGGCCCCACACGACCGACGGATGGACGTACCGGGTGCTGTATCCGAGCGTCGAGCAGGTGCGGGAGGTCGCCGACGAGATCGGCGTGCCCGGCGGGACCCCGTCGTTCGAGCGGCGGGTGATCACCGACCCGCGAATGGCCCGGCGAGTGGCGGCCGCCCATCGCGTGGCGGAGTCCGGCGCGTCACTGGCCGCGGACTCCCAGCTCCACACGCTGCTGACCCTCATGCTCCGCGCGTACGGCACGCGCCGACCGCAGCGCCAGGCCCGCCGGACCGGCAGGAGGAGCATGTCCCAGGTACGGGATCTGCTGCACGCGACGATGCCGGACCCGCCGGGCCTGACCGAACTGGCGGCGGTGGCAGAGGTCACTCCGTACGCCCTGTTGCGTTCCTTCCGGCGCGCGTACGGCATGCCGCCGCACGCGTACGTGACCCAGTTGCGCGTCGCGAAGGCTCGCGAGCTGCTGCGGCAGGGCATGCCGCCGGCGCAGGCGGCCGTCACGGTGGGGTTCTGCGACCAGTCGCACCTCTCGCGGCACTTCCGGCGCCTCGTCGGAGTGCCGCCGCGCGCCTACCAGCGTGGGGTGCAATAACGTCCAATCCTTCGCGTACGCCGCGTATCTACCGTGCCCGCATGACGACCGACGAACGCGCTCTCCCCCTCGAACTCGACCCCTCCGCCATTCAGCGCCTGGGCCGGCACGCGGTGGATTTCCTGGCCGACTGGGTCCGCGACCTGGACTCGGCGCCCGCGAGCGACTACCGGCAGGCCGGACAACTGGTCACCACGTTGCGGCGCCCGCCCGGCGAAGGCCCCGGCGACTTCGCCGCCCTCCTGGAGCTCTTCCGCCAAGCCGCCGGGCAAGGCGTGGACACGGCCGGTCCGGGCTATCTCGCGTACTTCCCGGCGGGCGGGCTGGTCACAGCGGCGCTGGCCGAACTGCTGGCCCAGACCGTCAACCGCTTCACCGGCGTGGCCCAGGTGGCGCCCGCGCTGGTCGCCATGGAGCACGGGGTGCTGACCTGGTTCTGCGACCGGTTCGGACTGCCGGAGGGCTCGGGCGGGCTGGCCACGACGGGCGCGTCGGTGGCAACACTCTCGGCACTGCTCGCCGCCCGCCACGCCCACGGAGACGGGGGAGGCGACGGCGACGGCGACGGCGACGGCATGTTGTACGTGACCGAGCACACGCACTACTGCGTCGCCAAGGCCGCCCGCATCGCCGGCCTGCCCGCCGAGCGGATCCGGACCGTGCCCGCCACCGCGGACCTGCGCATGGACGTCTCGTCGGCGGCCACGATGATCGCCGCCGACCGCGCCGCAGGGCTGCGTCCGTTCTTGTTGGTCGGCACCGCGGGAACCACCAGCTCCGGCACCATCGACCCGCTTGTGGAGCTGGGCGAACTGGCTCGCGGCGAGGGGCTGTGGTTCCACGTGGACGCCGCCTACGGTGGCGGGTTCCAGCTCACCGAGCGGGGCCGGGACCGGCTCGCCGGGATCGAGGCGGCCGACTCGATCGCGCTGGATCCGCACAAGAGCCTGTTCTTGCCGTACGGCACGGGCCTGCTCCTGGTGCGCGACCCCGCCGTACTGCATGCCGCCCACGCGGCCGACGCCCGGTATCTGCAGGACCTCAGCCCGGTGGACGACCTGCCCGACTTCGGCCACCTCGGGGTGGAGCTGACCCGGGAGTTCCGGGGGCTGCGACTGTGGCTGCCCCTGCATTTGCACGGCGTACGGGCCTTCGAACGGGAGCTGGACGAAAAGCTCGACCTCGCCGCCTATGTCCACCGCCAGCTCGCCGGGGACCCACGCTTCGAGGTGCCGTGGCAACCGGACCTGACAGTGGTGCTCTTCCGGCTGCGCGGAACGGACGAGGACAACAGGCGGCTCCTGGCCGAGATCAATTCCAGTCGGCGCGTGTATCTGAGCAGTACGGCCATCGACGGCAGGTTCTTCCTGCGCCTGTGCGTGCTCAGCTTCCGCACCCACGCGGACCGCGTCGAGGAGGCACTGGGAATCATCCGATCAGCGTGCTGATCTAAGGCGACACCTCCGAATCGATATGACTTGAAGGGCATATGACTCCGATGGCATAGTGGAGTATGTGGACATTGACTGGCCAGCCGAATTCGGTGCGTGGCTTGACCGGCTCGAAGCAGAAGCCCGCGCCGGCGACCAGCGGTCGCGGCTGCTCCTGGTGTTCACCGCCCGCGCCCTGGATCAGCTCGGAATATGACTGGACCACTCACCCCGGATGCGGAAACGGCCACACTGCGGTGGGTTCGCCAGTCACGCCGTCATCAGCTGTGGCGGGTGTCGCACGCCTACCATCCGGAGGTGGCGGTGCGATTGATCTGCTGGTTTCCACCGAACACCGGGAAGGTCGTCGTGGCCTTGTTCGCCGGGGACAAGGCCAAGCTGGGCGATCTGTTCTACGACAGCGTGGCCGCACGCGCGGACGGGCTGATCGATCAGTGGAAACGGGAGACAGCGTTTGAGGAGAAGCCATGACCGAGCCTGACAACACCTTCGTCCGCGGCAACGAACACCTGGACCGACTGCTCGCCGATCCCGAACTCGCCGCTGACGTGGCCCAGGCGCACGAGGCGGCCGAGGAAATGGACCGCGCCTATGCCATGAACCTAGCGATGATCCGCAAAGCCGGACAGATGACCCAGGTCGAAGTGGCCAAGAGACTCGGTGTGGGACAGGCTGTGGTGTCCCGGCTGGAGAATCGCAGCGACATGCTGCTGTCCACTCTGTTCGACTACCTCACGGCAACAGGAGCCGAAGGCGCCAGCATCGTCGTGACCGTCCACGGACGCCGCATCGAACTGGACCTGGCGCAACTGCGCGCCGCCTCCTCCGACCAGCGATCAGCGTGATCCGTCCGCTCCGCGCCTGAGGTTACGAGCACTGACTGGCTGTCTCCACGGGTCGGTCAGAGCATTCCAAGCAGGTGAACACGTACATCGATCCTGCGTCACCGATCATGATGCCTGCGGGTTCCTGGAGTTCGGAGACCTGGTGGGGGCCCAGCAGGTGCTGTTCTTCCAGAGGTACCCACCTCTTGTCCGACCCCCCATCGTGCTCCCAGCTCGCGATGGTGAGCAGGTGCGACATCTCGTGTCCGCGGTCGCACTCCATCGAGATCGGGTCCTGAATCCAGTCAACCCACCCGCCGACCTTGGTTCCCGGGGCCGTGGACAGGTGGTCCTGGTAGCTCCATTCCTCGGGATTGTGCGAAGAGTCGCTCCATTCGGCGACCTTCTTGTCCAGCTCCGCCGGCAATACCCACACGGACGGATACTCCCGCACGCGCTCGGGGGACAGCACGCATGGCGAGGGAAGGTACTCCTTCTCGCTCTCCACCGGCTCGGGAGCCTTGGCGAGGACCTTCGCAACCAGCCGCGAGTCCCGCCAGGCCACGTAGAGTACGGGCACGTGATCGGGCCGGTGGGTCACCGGGCACCACAGCACCTGGCACAGGTCCGCTCCGGCGGGAAACGGCAGCTCTGGGGTATCACGGGCGTAAAGCTGCAGGACGGGTACCATCGCTACCCGCCCCCAAAGCCCTGACGGGTCCGCATGCTCGGAGGCCTCACAGTACGGCCATGCCTCGTCGGCGGGCCACAGCAGAGGACCGCCCATGGAACTATCCGTGATGGCCGGAGCTCCACGGCGCGGGTGCAGCCGGACCGTGGTCTTCACCTGGTCAGCCAGCTCCGGAAAGATCGCCGCCACATCCACTGGCGCAGGCGGGGTCGACAGTCGCACGCCTTCTCACTCCGATCATCAGGAAGTCCGTGGACGCAAACCGTAGAGCAGCGCTCCGACAGAACGGAACGTGTGCTCTCCAGGACTGATCACTGGGCCATGAGGAGGGGCGACCGCACTCGTTCACTCCCCGGTTCGGCTTTCTGCCCGTTCGCCGCACAGTAGCCGGGACCGCCCGTCTGCTGAGCGGCCAAGGGCGTCGAGGTTGGACTGGTCACGGTCCCGGAAGGCCAGGTCAGATACCGTCGGCGGGTTTTGGCGGCGTTACTGGGTGTCGTCACACCCGCGAAGACCAGCACTGCTGATAATACGGATTACTTCAGCTATTACCCCTTGACATCCTCTTATGTCCGGTTTCACAATGACCGAACTAATGCGCATTAGCAGGACGATGGGTGATACGCACAGTGACTGGTTCAGGGCGGCGTCTGACGCAGCAGGACATCGCGCGCATGACTGGAGTGAGCCAGACGACGGTGTCACTGGTGCTCAACGGGAGGGCCGACGGCGAGGTGCGGATCTCGCCCGAGACCCGCGACCGAGTACTCCAAGTAATCAGGGAGACCGGATACGTCGCCGACCCGGCGGCGCGCGGGCTGGCCGAGCGGCGCAACCGTATCTACGGCGTGTTCACCTACGAGGCCGTCTTCCCGGCGGAAGGTGCTGATTTCTACCACCCGTTCCTGGTCGGCATCGAGGAGTGTGCCGAGGAGGCGGGCTGTGACCTGCTGCTGTTCACCAGTGCCAAGGTGGAGCAGGGTGAGCGGCGGCGGATCTTCAGTGGGGAGAGCCGGATTCGACTGGCCGACGGATGCGTTCTGCTCGGCCGGACGATCGACCGGGACGACCTGTCCCGGCTGCTGACCGAAGGCATCCCGTTCGTCTCGGTCGGCCGTCGCGACGACGCCGGTGGGCCGGTGCCGTACGTCGGGGCCGACTACCCGCCCGCGATGCGCGCGCTGGTCGAGCGGGCGGCGGCGCTCGGGCACCGCCGGATGGCCTATGTCGGAGCGGGGACGGGCGCGGAGTCCTTCGCCGACCGGCTGCGCGGTTTCACCGAAGGTGTGGCCGCGACCGGTGTCGAAGGGCTGCACCTCACCACCGCGGACGGGCTGTTCGACTCCGGTGCGACCGTGGTGTTCGCCGAGGAGCTGGCCGACGGCGTGGCCATCGTCGAGAGCGCCCGAGCCCGTGGCCTGGACGTGCCGCGCGACCTGTCCATCCTCGCGCTGGGCGCGTCCACCAGGCCGGTGTCGACCGACATCGACTTCGCCGGGTTCCGCATTCCGCGGCGGGAGATGGGGCGCAGGGCCGTCGAGTTGCTCACCGGGGTGCTGGAACGCGGTGGTGTTCCGCAGGAACTGCTGGCGTGCGAGCTGGTCGAGGGATCGACGTTGGCACCCGCACCCCGGACATGACCCTGGCCCCCGTACCTGACACAGACCGTACTTGAGGAGAGGTAAAACCCCACGTGGTTGAGATATCGGCAGACGCGCTCGTCGTCGGCGGCGGGCTGGGCGGCGTGGCCGCCGCGCTGGCCCTGTTGCGGGCCGGGCGCTCGGTGGTGATCACCGAGGAGTACGACTGGCTGGGCGGACAGCTCACCAGCCAGGCCGTACCCCCGGACGAGCACACCTGGGTGGAGCGGTTCGGCGTCACGGCGAGCTACCGCGCGCTGCGCGACGGCATCCGGCGCTACTACCGCGACCACTACCCGCTGACCGAGCGGGCGCGGGCGTGGCGGGAGCTGAATCCGGGCGCCGGGCACGTCAGCAAGTTGTGCCACGAGCCGCGGGTCGCCGTCGCGGTCATCGAGGAGATGCTGGCCCCCTACCGGGGGTCGGGCAGGTTACGCGTACTGCAGCCGTACCGGCCGGTCGGGGCCGAGGTGGACGGCGACCGCGTCACGGCCGTGCGGCTCGCGCACCGCGACAGCGGCGACGAGATCACCGCGGTGGCGGCGTACGTGCTGGACGCCACCGAGACCGGCGAGCTGCTGCCGCTGACCGGGACCGAGTACGTGACCGGGTTCGAGTCGCGGGACGAGACCGGTGAGCCGAGCGCCCCGGCGACGGCGCAGCCGATGAACATGCAGGCCGTGTCCGTGTGCTTCGCGATCGACCACGTGGACGGCGACCACACCGTGGACAGGCCCGCCTCGTACGACTTCTGGCGCGCCTACCAGCCGCCCTTCTGGGGCGACCGGCTGCTGTCGTGGCGCTGCCCGAGCCCGCGGACGCTGGAGATCGTGGAGCGTTCCTTCACCCCGAACCCGGGTGACGACCCCCGCCTGGTGGAGGCCGACCAGCGGGTCAATCCGGGCGACGGCAACCTGTGGACGTTCCGCCGGATCGCCGCCCGCGACAACTTCCGGCCCGGCGCGTACGACAGCGACATCACGCTGGTCAACTGGCCGATGATCGACTACCTGGAAGGGCCGATCATCGACGTGCCGGACGCCGATCGGCATCTGGCGGCGGCCCGCGAGCTGTCGATGTCGGTGATGTACTGGCTGCAGACCGAGGCCCCCCGCCACGACGGCGGCACCGGCTACCCGGGCCTGCGGCTGCGCGGCGACGTCACCGGCAGCGCCGACGGGCTCGCCCAGGCCCCCTACATCCGCGAGTCCCGGCGCATCCGGGCCCTGACCACCGTCACCGAACAGGACCTGTCCGTGGCGGTACGCGGCGACAAGGGCGCCGCCTCCTATCACGACTCGGTGGGCGTGGGCATGTACCGCATCGACCTGCACCCCTCGACCGGCGGCGACAACTACATCGACGTCGCCTGCTCCCCGTTCGAGATCCCTCTCGGGGCGCTGATCCCGCAGCGGATGACCAACCTGCTGCCCGCCTCCAAGAACATCGGCACCACCCACATCACCAACGGCGCCTACCGTCTGCACCCGGTGGAGTGGAACGTCGGCGAGGCGGCCGGCGCGCTCGCCGCCTTCTGCCTGGACCAGGCCACCACGCCGCACGCCGTGCGCGCGGACGGGCGGCTCCTGGCCGACTACCAGCACCGGCTCGCCGGCGACGGCGTGGAGCTGCGCTGGCCCGACGTCACCGGTTACTGACGTACAAGGAGAATCCCCCATGAAAGCACCCGGGAAGCTGGCGGCCCTCACGCTGACCGCCCTCCTCACCCTCACCGCCTGCGGCGGCGGTGACGCCGCGCCGGCCGCCGAGGGCCCGCAGCCGCTGCGCATGTCGATCTGGACCTCCAACGAGGCCCACCTGAAGCTGTTCAAGGAGATCGCCGCCGAGTACCGCAAGTCCCACCCGCAGGTCGGCGAGATCACCTTCGACCCGATCCCGTTCGAGAACTACACGACCACACTGACCACCCAGATCGCCGGCGGCAACGCCCCCGACCTGGCGTGGATCCTGGAGAACTCCGCCCCGGACTTCGTCGGCTCCGGCGCCCTCGTCCCGCTCAAGAGCAAGATCGAGAAAGCGGACGAGCTGGTCCCCGCCGCCACCCGGCTGTGGGAGAACGGCGGCGAGCTGTACGCCTACCCGTTCTCCACCTCGCCTTTCGGCATCTTCGTCAACACCGACCTGGTCAAGTCCGCGGGCCAGAAGTCGCCGCGCGAGCTGCTCAAGGCGGGCCAGTGGGACTGGGAGCACGCCAACGAGATCAACAAGGCCGTCGCGGCGAAGGGCAAGAACGGCCTGACCATCCTCAACTTCGATTACAAGGCCTGGGACAACCTCGCCACCATCTGGCAGGGCTGGGGCGCCAAGGCGTGGAGCGACGACGGCAGCACTTGCCAGTTCAACGCTCCCGAGATGGTGGAAGCCATGACGTTCGTCCACAAGGCGATCTTCACCGACAAGTCCATGCCGGGACCGGGCACCGCCGTCGACTTCTTCTCCGGCGACACCACGATGGCCGTGGCCCAGATCTCCCGCGCCGCCATGCTGAAGGACGCGACGTTCAAGTGGGACCTGGTGCCGCTGCCCGCCGGGCCGAAGGGCAAGTACGCGGTCATGGGCCAGGCCGGGATCGGCGTGCTGAAGAAGTCGCCGAGGGCCGAGCAGGCCGCCGACTTCCTCGCCTACTTCACCAACGCCGCCAACTCCGCCAAGCTCGCCGCGTACTTCCCGCCCGCGCGTAGCTCCCTGCTGACCGCCGACACCATGGCCAAGACCAGTCCCATGCTGAACAGCGACCAGCTCCAGGAAGTGGTGATCGACGGCATCGAGAAGGGCGTGGTCAAGCCCAGCCACAAGGGTCAGGCCGAGCTCGCCCAGACCGCCAGGGCCGCGCTCGACCCGCTGTGGAAGCCGGACGCCGACGTCAAGGCGGTGCTGGACGGCGTATGCGCGAAGATCCAGCCGTTGTTGGGCGGATGACGTGACGGTGACGGATCTGGGCAACCGGGTGGCTGAGCGCGCCGCCACCCGGCGCCGCCCCTTCTGGACGATCCCCCGGCGCGACGCCCTGGTCGGTTACCTGCTGATCTCGCCGCAGCTCGTGGGAAGCGCGCTGTTCGTCCTGCTGCCGCTCGGCCTGGTCGTCTACTACAGCCTCCAGGAGTGGAACGTGCTGGCGGGCACGTTCGAGTTCATCGGCGGCGACAACTACGCCAAGCTGCTCGCCGACCCGAAGATGGGACAGGTGCTGACCAGCACCGCGCTCTTCTCGGTCGGCCTGGTCGTGCTCAACCTCGCCCTCGCCCTCCTCCTGGCCATCCTGCTCAACCAGCGGCTGCGCGGCACCACGTTCTTCCGGACACTGTTCTTCTCGCCGGTGCTGGTGTCGCTGGTCGCCTGGACCATCGTCTGGCAGTTCCTGCTCCAGCAGGACGGCGGCGTCAACGGCGTGCTCGGCGTGGTGGGCGTGGACGGTCCCAACTGGCTGCGCGGCGAGACCACCTCCCTGCTGTCGGTCATCGTCGTCCAGGTCGTCAAGAACGTGGGCCTCAACATGGTCCTGTTCCTGGCGGCGCTCCAAGGCGTACCGCGCCAGCTGTACGAGGCGGCGCAGCTCGACGGCGCCGGCGCCTGGACCCGGTTCGTGCGCATCACGGTGCCCCTGATCAGCCCGACGATCCTGCTCACCTCGATCGTCACCGTGGTCGGGTCGCTGCAGGTGTTCGCCCAGATCGCCGTGCTCACCCAGGGTGGGCCAGGTATGTCCACCACTGTCCTCGTCTACTACCTGTACCAGCAGGCCTTCCAGTTCCGGCACCTCGGCTACGGCGCCGCCCTGTCGGTCCTGCTGTTCCTGATCGTCGCGGCGCTGACGTTGCTGCAGTGGCGGCTGCGCCGGAGGTGGGTCTTCCATGAGTCGTAGGGTCAAGCTCGCGCTGTACGCGCTGCTGTGCGTGTTGTGCGTGCCGTTCGTCTTCCCGACCTGGTGGATGGTCACCTCGTCGGTGAAGCCGATCAGCGACATCTTCGCCTTCCCGCCCGCGCTGGTGCCCTCCAGGTTTGACTTCTCCACTTATAGCCGGGTCTTCGAGCTGCAGCCGTTCGGACAGCAGTACTTCAACAGCCTCTACATCGCCGCGGTGGTGACCGTCGGCACGATGGCGGTGGCCGCGATGGCCGGCTACGCCTTCGCCCGCGTCCGCTTCCCCGGCCAGAACGTGCTCTTCCTGGTCGTGCTCGTCGGCCTGCTGATCCCCAGCGAGGTGACGATCGTCCCGCTGTTCCAGATGTTCCACGGGCTGGGGATGACCGACACGCACTGGCCGCTGATCCTGGTGCCGATCCTGGGCGCGCCCAGCGTGCTGGCCACGTTCATCATGCGGCAGTTCTTCATCACGCTGCCCGGGGAGCTGGAGGAGGCCGCCAGGGTCGACGGGCTGGGCCGCTTCGGCACCTTCTGCCGGGTGGCGTTGCCGCTGGCCAGGCCGGCGCTCGGTGCGGTCGCCATCTTCACGTTCCTGCACTCGTGGAATCTCTACCTCGAACCGATCGTGTTCCTGTCGACTCCGTCGAAGTTCACGCTGCCGCAGGCGCTCACCCAGTTCGTCGACGCCTACGGCTCGCCCCTGTGGAACGTACAGCTGTCCGCCGCCACGATGACCGCCCTCCCCATCCTGGTCGTCTTCGTGCTGGCCCAGCGGCAGTTCATCGAGGGGCTCGCGCACACCGGTCTGAAAGGCTGATCATGCTCTCTCGCCGCACCCTCCTCCGAGCCACCGCCTTGCTCCCGGTGGCCGCCACCCCCCTGCTCGTGCCCGGCACCGCGTTCGCGGCGGTCCCCGACCTGCCGCCACTGTCCACCCTGAATCGCGCCTCGTTCTCCCCCCAGGAGCAGCGCTTCGCGCCGTACCTGGCCACCCTCGCTCCCATGGTCAACGACATGGACGACAGCGGCTTCTTCGCCGGCGGCTGGTGGCGCTCGCCGGCGGCGTCGTACAACGCCCGTGTGCAGGAGCACGTCTTCACGCTGGCCTGGTTCTACGCCAACGCCCGCCCGTGGAACCCGTACGCCGGGAACGCGAACCTGCTGGCCGCGCTCGACGCGGCGCTCGGCCACTACCTGTCGCTCCAGCACCCCGACGGCTCCTTCCCCGAGTACAGCCGCAACGAGCACGGCCTGGCGCCCACCGGGTTCGGCATCGGCTACCTGGCCAAGACCCTGCGGATCCTGCGCGCGGCCAAGGTGCTGCCCGCGAGGCAGACCCAGCTCACCGCCGCGTTGCACACGGCCATGACCTGGTTCCTGGACCCCACCAACCACAGCGTCTGGCAGGAACCCCTCGGCTACGCCAACCAGACCACCTCGGGTCTGGCCGGGGCCGCGCTCGCGCTCAAGCTCGACCCCGACCCCGCGCTGGCCAAGGGCCTGACCGAGGCGTTCCCCCGGCTCGCCGCGACCGGCTTGAGCACCGTCGGCTTCTTCCACGAGAAGGGCGGCCACGACATGAACTACAACTTCGAGGTCATGCTCCCCGAGATGGCCGACGCCTACCAGCAGACCTCGGACCTGAACCTGGTGAACATGGCCCGCGCCTTCACCGGCTTCCTGTCCTACAACCTGCTGCGCGAGCCCGACGGCGCCGGGTACATGGTCAACGTCGCCCCCTCCACCCGCACCAGCGCCCGCTGGTACGACGAGGTCCGGCCCGACCCCGACAGGACCGCGCTCAACTGGACGTTCATCCGCCAGGTGCCGCTGCTGTCGGCCTTCCTGACCGCCCGCGAGGACCTCGCCGAGGCCCGCGCCGCCTGGGCCGGCTCCACCGAGCCGGTGACGCCGCTCGCCAAGCAGGACACCTCACCGCGCATCCTCACCCACGGCCTCTACGGCGAGGGGTTCCCCACCAGACGGCAGCGGGCCGCCGCCATCGCGGACCTGCCCTACCTGCGCTCCGACAACTTCGTCGAGCTGCGCAAGGACCGCGGCCAGGACTTCCTGTACGTCCGCAAGCCCGGCCTGTACCTGGGCGGCTACTTCGGCGAGCGCGCCTCCCTCGCCCGCACCGGCCTGACCTTCCTGTGGCATCCCGAAGCCGGCACGATCATCTGCGGGCTCAACGACAACAACTACGCCTGCTGGGCCACCGTCTTCCCCGGCCAGGCGCCCGACTCCAACGGCCCGCTGCCCGCCACCTACTTCCACGGCGCCCCCGGTGGCAAGGAGTGGACCGGCGGCCCGCCCCCCGCCGCCTTGGGCATCCGCTACGGCAACGCGAACGTCACCACGGACGTCCTGGTCACCCGCCGAACGATCCGGCGCACGGTCAAGGCGAACGCCGCCGCCACCGAGCAGATCCCCCTCGTCCTCCGCCCCACGGACGTCCTCACCTTCACCAACGGCACGCAGGCCGCGTTCGGCGGTTCGACCACGACCAGCGCCGACGGCTTCGACATCCGCCGGGGCCGCACCACGATCCGTTTCCGCTGGGGCACCCCGATGGAGGCGACCGTCGCGGCCGGCTCCGTACGCTACTTCCGCGACGGCGCCCGCCGCTTCCACGCCCTCCGCATCCCTCACCAGGGCACGTTCGACCTCACGGTCATCGTGGGCTGACGCGACTGAGGGGCCGGGGTGCTCCGGCCCGTCCTCCAATGGCCGGCGTTCTAAAATGAGCCTCCGACCCACGCGCCATGGCCCTCTATGTCCGGCACGGGCTGCGTCCCTGGGTCCCGCTGCTCTACCTGACCGGGCCGACGGCGGGACTGCCCACGCCACCAGTGCGGCGAACGGGTACGGACGACATCGCGGAGCATGGCGCATCGCGGACATGGACACCTTGATGGCCGACGACGCCGGCCTCGACCTGATCCAACCGGACCGCTACGTCCCCCATCCGGACCTCGGCTGAATCGCAGGTTCAAGGACAGGCCCCGTGCGGGTTGGCCGCCATACCCTCGGTGCTGAGCAGGACGACCACCGAGGTCGGACCGAGCCCGAGCGTCTCACGGCGCTCGTCGGCGCCCTCCCCGGCGAGCACCGCGCGGACACCGGCGAGCGCGGCGGCCCCGCACGGGCCCGCTGAAACACCGAGCTCCACCAGGTCACCGGCCGCGCGAGCGGCTGCGGCGTCAGTGATGGCGACCGCGGCGTCCAGCCCGCCGTACAGGTAGGGCCAGGCGATGCTGGACGGAGTGCCGCAGTTCAGCCCGGCCATGGCGGTTGGGCCGGTGGTGACGCTGACGGGTTCGCCACGGGTGAGGCTCTCGATGACGCAGGCCGCGGCTTCCGGCTCGACCGACAGCAAGGCCGGCGCCGGTGCGGACGAACGACCACGGTAGTGAGTGACCACGGCCTGGGCCAGGGAGCCGACGCCCACCGGGACGGCGACGAGCCCGGGCGCCGTGGCTCCGGCGGCGGCGAGTTGCTCGTCGATTTCGACGCAGAGCGTGGAGTAGCCCTCGACGATCCAGCCCGGGATCGTCTCGTAGCCGGGCCAGGCGGTGTCCTGGATCAGGATCGCGTCGGCGGCGATGGTGGCCGCCTCGGCCGCCTGGTGCACGGCGTCGTCGTACGAGCCCGGAACGCGGGTGATCTCCGCCCCCTCAGCGGCTATGGCCGCCACGGCGTCCGGATGGACACCCCGGGGGACGAAGATGTGCGCGCGCCGGCCGAGCAGCCGCGCCGTCCTGGCCACGGCACGGCCGTGGTTGCCGTCGGTGGCGCTGACCAGCGTGACGGGCTCCGCGGCGGTACGCTCCGCCAGGGCCCGGTGCACCGCCCAGGAAGCGCCCAGCGCCTTGAAGGCCGGCAGCCCAAGACGGGACGACTCGTCTTTGACGAACACTCGACCGACCGCCAGCTCGGTGGCCAGGGACGGAAGTTCGGTCAGTGGGGTGGGCGCGTAGCCGGGCAAGGCGGCGTGGAAGTCCCGCACGCCGGCAGGGGCGGGCGCGCAGGTCCAGGACCGGGCAGCGGGCCGCGCGAACCACGGCAGAGCCGTCGTGGAAGAAGCGTCATCTAGCACGTTCTCAGCCTGTGGCCCTCGTCAATCATCGGTCCAGCGAATGCGGAAATCGGACCTCTGTCGCAGACTGGAATCGGCCCTGTCCAGCCGTCCAATCTGCCGGAAGCATGGCTCATGTACTCCCTATGACTCCTGAGAGAGACGGACCATCGTGGACAGCGCTATGACGAGCCCGAACGCGTGCCACCTCGCTACCGCGTCGGCCGGTGAGCACTGATGCCAACGGCGGTTCTACTCGCCCTGGCCGCCGCTGCCCTGTACGGCGCCTCGGACTTCCTCGGTGGGCTGCTGTCGCGCCGTACCCACTACGCGCTGGTCGGGCTCATCGGGCAGTCCGCCGCCGCGATCGGTGGCCTGGCCGCCGTGGTGCTGCGGGAGCGAACCAGCCTGGCGCACGCCGCGGGGCTGCTGTTGTGCGCGGCCTCCGTCGGCGCCTTCGCCGCCGGTTGAGCCCTCCTCGGCTACGGCGGTCTGGCCGAGGGCCGGATCGTCGAAGGGGTGGCGGCGCTGGCGGCCGCGGTGCGTACCCTCACCGCACGTCAAAGGCCACTACTCATGATGGGGTAGTGGCCCTCGACAGAACGTTTCAGCGACCGGCCATCAGGTCAGTCGCAGTGTTCGAAGCCGCTGGTGTACGTGCTGCTGCCGACCGAGCCGCCCCACTTGACGCACTTTCCGGGCGCGCTGCGCTTGACCGGTCCCGCGTAGTACTCGAAGCTGCCCGAGTCGGTCGTCCTGGTCGCCCCTTCCGGCTCCAGGAAGGCCGACACCGCCGACGCCGTGCCGAGGCTCGTCGTCTTCAACGTCGCGACGCAGTTGGTGCCGGTGCCCGAGTTGTACAACAGGTAGGTGCGGCCACCAGTCAGGGCGGCCGAGTCGATGACCGTGAACCCGGCGCCGCAGACGCTCTCGGGGGTGTTGGGGTTGCCGCCACCGCCGCAACCGTTGGTGCTCTTGATGGCCTTCTTCTGGCCCAAGGACACGGTCACGCCCTCAACGGTCGGGCTGGTGTCCATCGCGCCGCCCGAGGTCCGCTGTTCGTAGTGCAGGTGCGGAGCGTTGGAGCCGCCCGTCGAACCGACGGTCCCGATCGTGGTGCCCTGGCCGACGCTCAGCGAGCCGCCGGCCGCCTTCACCATGGACGAGAGGTGGGCGTATCGGGTTCTGGTGCCGTCGCTGTGACGGATCTCCACCCACTTGCCGTAGCTGGTGTTTCCCTCGTCGTGGAAGGTCGCGGTGCCCGCGGCGGTGGCCCGTACGGTCTCACCGTTGATGGCGTCGCTTCCGTAGTTCTGCCAGTCGATGGAGCCCGACGGGTTGTGGGTGGGGGTCCAGTTGTTGGCGTAGAAGGTCTTCCCACAGTTGAACGGGCTCTTGTGGGACACGGCCAGGGCGCTGGTGCTCTGTGCTGAGGCGGCCTGGGGGATCAGCGCTGCCGCCGCGAAAGTGACCGACACGGCAAGGACGGCAAGTTTCAGCGTCTTCGGCCAGGTCGGCCTGCCGATTGCGAGCATGCTCACTTCTCTCTGAACAGGTGCGTATGGGGGGATACGGTTAGGCGCCCAGTTGCTTGATGCCAAGAGCCCTGTGGGGACAGGGCTACGTTGGCGGCATGGTGATCCCGTTCTATCGGAAGGGAAGGCCGCCTTCAGGGCGAATGTCGACCAGGTCACTCCTGAAGCAGACCGTAATCGAGGCCCCGCATATCACTCGCATATCCCACGCATATCGGCGCGGCGTCGCCATCCGATGCGGTTACGAGGTGGGCTGCCGAGCGGCGGTGTCGGGTCGCCGCGCCCGGAACCTGCCCTGGGTGACGGCGAGGACGGCGCCGACGAGGAGCACGGCCGCTCCCGTGGCCTGCACCGTATCGAAGGACTCACCCAGGAACACGGCCGAGCACGCGGTCCCGACAACGGGCACGACGAACATCATGATGGACGCCGACGCGGGACCCACGGCGTGAATGCCCCGGTAGTAGAGCAGGTTCGCCACCGCGGTCGGGCCGAGCGCCACGAAGACGACGTTCAGCCAGACGTAGGCGGGCACATCCTGCCAGGCGACCTCGGTGGCCGCCGGCGCGCTGTAGATCGCCAGCAGCACCGCCCCGCTCAGCGTCGCGTACGTCGTCGCCTTGAGCGGCTCGATGCCGGCGAGTACGCGGCGACCGGACAGCGTGAACGCCGCCCAGCAGCAGGCGCTGAGCAGGAACAACAGATCACCGGCGAGCCGGGCCTGGCCCGCGCCCGCGGCTCCGGCCGAACCCGCGAAGAAGATCAGCGCGCCGACCGCTCCGGTCGCCAACCCGGCCACCCGCGCCACTGACGCGTTCTCCTGCCGGGTGATCAGCAGAAAGGCGGTGGTCAGTACGGGACTCATGACCGGGACGATGCTGCTTCCGTCGATCGCCGGCGCGAGTGACAGCCCCCAGAAGAAGAACAGGTTATAGGCGAAAACCCCGATCACGCCCGCTCCGGCGGCCCGTGCCCAGTCCCGCGGCGACGACCGCCGACGGGCACCACCGAGCTGCCTGGACAACCGCAGGGCGACCAGGAGTGCCAGAGCTCCACCGCCGAAACGCAACGTCGCGACCACCGAGTGGGGCAGGTGATCCACGATCACCTTGGAGCTGCTGAAGCCGCTTCCCCACAACAGCATCGTCGTGGCCAGCAGTAGGTAGGGCTGGGTCCGGCCCGCGCCACTCGTTTCCGTGTCTGCCATGGGGAACCTCCGCAACGCGTCTTTCCGCGCCCGAGGATCGAGGAGGCGGGCGCGACAGCAGCGACCATCCTGTGCTTCAGGTGATGGGCTGGTCTTGTACGCTCGTGCGCCGCGAGTCGTACGCACATGGAACGAGGTGATGACGAGATGACCGGCAGGGGCCACGCGGCCCGGGAATGGACCAGCTATTGGCGCTCGGCCGAGATGCCGTTGGAGGCCATGTACGCGCGCTTCCTCAGCCACCGTTATCACCGCCACAGCCACGAGACCTACTCCTTCGGTGTCACCGAGCAGGGCGCGCAGACCTTCACCTGTCGCGGCGCCGGGCATACGAGCGCGGCCGGGATGGTCATGGTGTTCAATCCCGACGAGGTGCACGACGGGCATGCGGCCCACGAGTTGGGGTTCACCTATCGGATCGTGCACATCGGCCAGGAGCTGATCACCGACGTCCTCACCGACGTGACGCAGCGCCCCGCCGGATTGCCGCTGTTCGCCAGCCCGGTCCTCAACTCTCCCACCCTCGCGACGCGGCTACGCGACCTGCACACCGCGCTGCTGGGCGGCGCCGACCCGCTCGAGCGCGACGAACTGCTCTCCGGCACGATCGCCGCCCTTGTCCACCTCGCCGCGCGCAGACCTCCCGAACCGCCCGCCACCCTCCGCGCGGCCACTGCCGCGTATCTCGCCCTGAAGGCCCGCGAGCTGATCGACGACTGCTACACCGAGCCGATCAACGCCGACGACCTCGCGGCCTGGACCGGCTCCAGCCGGTACGCCGTCTATCGGGCCTTCCGCACGACGTACGGGCTGGCGCCCAGCGACTACCAGCGCCAGCTGCGCCTGCGGGCCGCTCGCCGCCTGCTCGCCCGGGGACGGCCCGCGGCCCGGGTCGCGAGCGAGGTCGGATTCACCGACCAGGCCCATCTGACTCGTTGGTTCACCCGCTCGTACGGCGTCACGCCCGCCCAATACCGCCTGGCGAGAGCCTGCGGTTCTGTCGACGCCGAATTGGTGGCTCCGCCTGCGTAGTTCTACTTTCCGGTGGCGTTCTGGCTCAGCCAGTCGCGGTAGTGGATTCGGCCGAGGCTCGCGCCGTCGGCGGGCACCAGCGTCCGCTCGCCCGGCTCGGTGCCGAAGTAACGCGCGTGCGGGTCGGTGACCACCGTACGCGGGTCGCCCCAGGCAGCCAGGGCGTCGCGGAAGAACTCATCCATCCGCGACTGCTCCGGCCCGGCGATCTCCATCCGGTGGTTCAGCGGCGAGCCCACCGCGACGCGGCCGATCGCCTCGGCGACGTCTTCACCCGCCATGGGCTGGAACCGCACGGGCGCGATCCGTACCTGGTCGCCGTCCGTGGCCTCGTCGGCGATGCCGCGGACGAACTCGAAGAACTGCGTCGCGTGCACGAGCGAGAACGGGATCCCCGACTTCTCGATCAGCTGCTCCTGGGCGATCTTCGCGGCGAAGTAGCCGTTGTCCGGCATCCGCTCGGTGCCCACGACCGACAGCGCGACGTGGTGGTCGACACCGGCCGCGGCCTCCGCGGCGAGCAGGTTGCGGGTGGAGGTCTCGAAGAACTCCATCACCGCGGCCCGCTCGAAGGACGGCGAGTTCGACACGTCGATCACCACGGCCGCGTCGGTCAGCACCTCGTCCAGGCCTTCGCCGGTGAGCGTGTTGACGCCGGTGTTCGGCGAGGCCGCCACCGCCTCGTGGCCGTGTTCTCTCAGCTTCGTCACGAGCTTCGACCCGATCAGGCCGGTCCCGCCGATTACCACGATCTTCATGATGAGCCTTCCTGCCCGCCGGGGCACCCATGTGCCAGCCGGTCCGCGAGCTAAGACAGGGCAGCCTCTCGGCCTGTGACAGCCCCGGCGAAATCTTTCCCAGGGCCCTCCTTCCCTCCGCTGTCTCTTCTCGCGCACGCCGGGTGGCAAAGGAGTCGATTACCGTCGGCTGTGCGTGGGGTGGTTCCTCGGGTCAGGTGGGTCGGAGGGTACGGTCGGTGGAAACACATCCCGGTGCGAAAGGTCTCGGCGGGGGCGATGGGAGTGGCGGACACCGAATCGGGCGATCCGGAGGATCTCGAGCAGGCCGCGGTGGTCTTCGGCGGCGTGCGGCCTCGCCTGTTCGGGATCGCGTACCGGATGCTGGGGAGCGCCACCGAAGCCGAGGATCTGGTGCAGGACGTCTGGCTGCGCTGGCAGGCCTACGATCGCGCCACGGTGGACAATCCGGCCGCGTTCCTGGCGACGACGATCACCCGGCTGGCCCTCAATGCCGCTCGGTCCGCGCGCGCCCGCCGCGAGACCTACGTCGGCCCGTGGCTGCCCGAACCCGTCGACACCAGCGCCGATCCGCACCTCGGCGCCGAGCGCGGTGAGGCCCTGGAGCTCGCGGTGCTGCTGCTCCTGGAGCGGCTCACGCCCACCGAACGGGCGGCGTACGTGCTGCGGGAGGCCTTCGACTATCCGTACCGGCAGATCGCCGACATCATCCGGCTCAACGAGCCGGCCGTACGGCAGCTGGTCAGCAGGGCGCGTAAGCATGTGCTCGTCGAACGACGTACGCCCGTGGCCAAGGCCGAACAACGCAAGCTGCTGACGGCATTCGTCGCCGCCGCCCGCGTCGGCGACCTGACGGCGCTGGAAGAGCTTTTCGCCCTGGACGTGATCAGCTACTCCGACGGCGGCGGCGCCGTGCGCGCCTCCCGCTTTCCGGTGGTGGGGGCGTCGCGGGTGGCGAAGTTCCACAGGGCGTTCGCGAGCCACTTCTGGACCGGGGTCGACGTGGCGTATGCGAGCACGAACGGGCAGAGCGCCGCGCTGCTGAGCCGCGACGGAGAGGTGTTCGCCGTCCTCACGGTCAACGCCTCGGAGCAGGGCATCGACCAGGTGCTGTGGATGATGAACCCGGCCAAGATCACCGCCGTTTCCGCCCCACCGTAAGGGGACCGGTTCGCCCAGGCGGCGAACCGGTCGGCCACTCAAGGACGGTTTCGGTCAGGGGATGATCACGTGGAAGCCGGTGTCGCGGGCGCCGGACGCGCTGCCGGTGCCGACGAAGATGTCGCGGGAGTCCCCGCAGACGATGTTGCCGTCGGGGCGGACGAAGATGCTGGAGTCCCAGGGCGAGCCCGTCCACTGGGTGGTGGCGACCGGGACGGTGTTGGCGGCGTTGATGTCGGCGTCGAGCCGGATGCAGTACTGGCCGGTGGCGATCTTGCGGACCCCGGTGACGCCCTTGGAGCGGACGACGAAGCCGTTGGCGTTGACGATGGCGGCGGCGCGTACCCCTGGGCCGGAGGCACCGCCGAGATCGGCCAGCGCCGGGACGGCGAAGGCGCCGAGCGCGCCGACACAGGAGGTCAGGGCCACGGCAACGGCCATAGCGGTCTTCTTGATGCGCGACATGCTGGTTCTCTTTTCGAGAAAGGGACTGACAGTACGGGCACAGGGCTGCTCATCAGGCCAGACGATGATCTTCCGGCCGGTCCGGAGCCAGCACTCACTGTAGTTTTCCGGCACAGAGAGTGACGTTGCGACACGGTAAAGATGATCTCCTGGCCGTCACGCTTCGCAGCGCCCGTTCACCGCCCTCCTGCGGCATGACGGGCTTGCTCAGCTGGGCACGAGCGCCGCGCGTTGCGCCGGGCTCAGGCGATCCGATCTGGTGGTGACGGTGTACGTGCCGGGCTCCGTGTGCAACAACGCGAGCGGGTCGGCGACGACCGGGTGCTCTTCGATCGCGGCCAGGGCGTCGGCGACCCGGTTCACAGACAGTCCCAACGCCCTGACCAGTTCGTCCACGGTGAGCGGCCGGGCGGCGTGCACCAGCGCGGCGAGCACCGTCAGCGCATCACCCTTGACGGTGTCGGTCAGGCGGCTGCCGCTCATCTCGCCACTGAGCCAGTCGAAGAACTGGCCCATCTGGCCCAGCCGGGTCCCGGCGGGCGAGTCGGCGCCGAAGAGGGCGACTCCGCGCTGCGCGGCCCGCGCGAGTTCGGCGTGCGCTCCGGTGTCGGTTCGCCACGCCCGGAGCCAGGTGTCGTCGTCGATGACGTAGCGCTCGCGCCGCCCGCCGGGATCCGGTTCGCGCCCGACCAGGTCCATGGCCTCCAGGTAGCCGATGGCCTTGGACACCGACGCCGGGCTGACCTGGAGCAGGCGTACGAGCTCGGCGGCCGTCAGGCTCCCACCGTCGGAGGTGAGCAGGCAGACGAACACCCGGGCGGCCATCCGCGGCACGCCGATCGCGGCCAGCAGGGCCGCGAACTCGTCCACGAAGCCGCGCGCCGCCTCGGTCGGCAGCCCCTCGGGCGGCTCCGCCGCCTGGGCCGGCCTGGCCCGGCGGGCGCGCCGTGCGGCGACCTGCTGGGCGCGGTCCGGCAGGTAGTCGCCGGACGTGCCGTTGCGCGCCACCTCACGGCTGATCGTGGAGGTCGGCCTGCCGAGCCGCCTGGCGATCTCGGCGTAACCCAGCCCGTCGGCCAGCCAGCTCGCGATCCGCCGGCGGTCCTGATGGGACAGCCTGCCTCCGGGCATCGGCGCCTCTCCTGTCGTGAACGGTCCGCGGGGTCCAGTGTGCTTTCATCGACAGGACATTGCAACGACGAGCCCTGTCGATATTGCATTTCCCCACAAGGCTGTTGCAACGATTGTCACTCATGTATGCAGGTCAATGCGATTACCGGCCTTGCCAAGCGTTGACCATAAATCGAATGCAACGTAGCCTTTGTTCATTCGGAAACATTCGCGAGAGGACACGAGCATGCATGTGATGGCGGTTTCCACGATCTCCGACGAGGACAGATTCTGGGGCACACTGAAGAAGGCGCACGGCAAGCTGCCCAAGGGAGCGAAGTGGACCCTGGCGGTGTCGAGCACCGACGGGACCAAGGCGGTGAACGTCATCGTGCACGACTCGATCGACGGCGTTAAGGGCTTCTTCGAGGAGTACGCCGGCTCCTTCGCCACCACCGAATACTTCGAGGCCGACGCCGCCAACGCGGTCGGCCTCCCGAAGTAGGCCCCGATGGCGAAAGGGCTGGACACAACGCGGATCAAGGCTCGGACGGCCGAGCTCCTCGCCGAATACCAGGTCCCGAGCGTCGCGATCGGCATTCTCCAGGACGGGGAGATCACCGACTTCGCCTTGGGCGTCAAGGAGCTGTCGACGCGAGAACCCGCGACGACCGACACCATTTACCAGTGCGGTTCCCTGTCCAAGACATGGACCGCTCTCGCTTTCATGCAGCTCGTCGATGAGGGAAAAGTCGGCCTGGACGAGCCGCTGCGGACGTACCTTCGTGATTTCCGGGTCGCCGACCCGGAGGTGAGCGCCGAAGTCACGCCCCGCCATCTCCTGAACCACACGAACGGCATCGAGGAGGACTACGGCGACCCCGGCGAGGACGACGACGTATATGAGCGCATGGTCGCGAACATCGCCGGCGCGCCGCAGGTTCACCCCCTCGGACATACCCATGGCTACAGCGCGGCCCTGGGTTACGCGATCCTCGCCCGCGTCATGGAGGTGATCGACGGGAAAAAGTGGGACGACATCATGCGGGATCGTCTCTTCGACCCTCTGGGATTGACCTCCACGACCAGCCGGCACGAGCAGGTGGACCCGGGCCGGGCCGCGACGGGCCACATCATCCGGTCCGTCGGCGAGGGCCCCATCGTTTCACCGGTGGATCATCTGCCGCGTTCCTTCGGCCCCGGCGGCAACGTGAACTCGACGGCGCGGGAAGTGCTCACGATGGCGCACGTCTTCCTCAACGAGGGAAAGGCGCCGAACGGCACCCGTATCGCCGCACCCGAGATCATCCGCGAGATGATGGGATCTCGCGTCTCCATTCCCGACCCCTATATGTACGGCCCGGAGTGGGCCCTCGGGCTCATCGTGTGCGACTGGCACGGCGAGACCGTCTACGCCCACGACGGCAGCACCATCGGCCAGAGCGCCCGGCTGCGCATTCTCCCGGACTCGAATCTCGCCATTTCGATGCTGGCCAACGCGGGACCGCGAGACAGCTTCTACAAGAAGGTGCTCAACGTCATCCTGGCCGAGCTCGGCGCGGTCACGATCCCGGAACTGCCGAAACCCGATCCCTCGCTGAACCTCGACCTGTCCAGGTACGAGGGCACGTACCGGCGGCTCGGCACCCACTACGAGGTGGCGGCCGAAGACGGAAAGCTCTCACTCACCTTCGCGCTCAACCCCATGCACGCGAGCTTCCTCGGCAAACCGGAACGCATAACGTACGAGCTGCTGCCGGTAAGTGACACGCATTTCTTGATGCCTTCCACCGATCCCCTGGAAGACACCCAGACCGTCGCGATCTACGACTTCCAGAATGGAGCCGCCCAGTATCTCCACACCAATTGCCGGGTGAATCCACGAGCCCGGCAATAGCGTCACATCTGCGCGGCCGCCTCGTCGAGGCGGATGAAGGTGGCGCCCGCGGCGGCGGCGCGGGCGCCGAGAACGTGCCCGTCGCACATCCTCGTCTCCGTCCCGGCTCGGTCGATCACCTTCCACGTCCTCGGCTCCCGACATGGCTGGCCGAGCAGGTCGCCGGTCCAGGAGCGACGGCACACCCGGCATGTGGAGACGCCCCCGCCGGCGGACAAGGTGTTGCCGTGCTCGGGGCAGACGCCCCACGGCAGGCCGCACGGCTGGTCCTGAAGCCTGGCCAGGTCCGCGGCCGCCTGCTGGAGATCCTCGGCACCTCGGGCCAGCCAGTCCGCGGCCTGCCAAGCCCCAGCCAGGTGCTCGCGTTCCGGCGATCCGTTCAAGGCGGTGCCGCAGAGCGCGCGTACCTCCGCGGTGAGCGCCTCGGCGCGACTCGCGAGAGCGCGCAGCTGCGCCGGAGTGACGGTCATGAAGGCTCCCATCTCCGCCAGGACCGACGCGGTCGGCCGTGAAGTGGCTGCTGTCCTGGACCCTACGTCGCGCCGGCCTCTGACGGGTCAGCCGGACTCGGACGGGTCAGACGTACGAAGGCTCGGTCCTACGTACGAAGGCTGGGTCGGGAAGTCTCGGGCGGGTCAGTCAGGCTCGGAGGGGGTCAGGAAGTCTTGGAGTTCGCGGTGCCGGAATTGATAGGTGGCGCCGCTGACGCGCAGCAGCCGTGCCTCGCAGGCCCAGTCGAGGAAGGTCCACAGCCGCAACGGCAGCACCCCGCGCGCGGCCGCGATGATCAAGCCGATCATGGTGCGGGACCAGGCGACCGCGCCGAAGGCGAGGCCGAAGGTCACCCCACCGACGAGCGCGCAGGCCAGTGACTGGACGATGCCCTGGTTCATGACGAACACGAGGAAGGCCGCGACACCTCCGGTGAGCCCGAAGGCCACTCCGATCATCGGGTTGCGGTGGAGGGCCTCTCGGGGGTGGGCCAGCTCCGCGTCCTCGCTCCAGCCGCCCGTGGTGATCTTGAAGAGCACCCCGAGCGCGAAGGCCAGGGCGAATGCCCCGATGATCTCCGCGGTCAGCGCCACCGGACCGGCTCCTGCCAGGCGCAGCGGCGGCAGTCCGGTCAGAGCGCCGCACAGTCCGAAGCCCAGCAGGGTGACCGGCTCGGCGCGGACCGCCTCGGATATGGTCATGCGCTCGCCCTGCCGGGCGGCGGCGGTCAATCCGATGACCGCGCCGAACACCGCGCCCCCTGCCGCCCCCGCCGCGATGGCGAAGACGGGACCGAAGACCCTGCCTTCGGTCAGTACGAGCCCGGTCAGGCCGCAGAGCGCACCGACCGGGCCGCCCGCCAGGGCGCCGAACAGGCCGCCGATCACGCGTCGCCGACGGGGGACGTTGGCCCGCCCACCGGCAGCGGTCGGCCACTGCGACATCGACAGGCCGGTGGCGATGACCACCCAGCCCGCCATGAGGGACAAGGTGAGCCCTTCTCCAAGCCAGTCGCGCGGGTCACCGGGCCGGTCAACCGCCGACCCCGCCCAGAAGGCCAGCATGGCGACCACGGCGAAGATCACACAGCACAGGCAGTGCACCGCCCGTACCCGACGCTGGCCGCCGATCGGCCACAGCAGGTGCGGCACGATGTCGATCGGCGTCATGCCGGGCGGCGGCCGATCCGTCTCGGTGGTACGGGCGGCCTGCCACCGCAGGTGGGCGGCCAGGTTCTCCAGCCAGGACCGCACCTGTTCAGGACGGTACGGAGTGCCGTGGGCGGCGCGTGGCGCCAGTGCGGTCGCCGCCGGGACGTACGCGCCGAGCAGCCTGCGGGCGATCCGCGCCGCCGCCGAACGCGTATCGGGGTTCTGGTCGACGCGGAGCAGTTCGTCCGGATCGGCGCCGGACTCCACCGCGGTCACGGTCAGCAACAGGCGCCACGGCGTGGCCAGAGCGGCGTGCACGGCCCTCCCGGATGGTCCGGACAGCGCGGCGTGCAGGCCGTCGCGGTGGATGTCGCAGGGATGGCCGTCCGGCCAGCGGGTGCGCAGGTAGGCGTTGATCTGCTCGATGGTCAGGTCGTACAGATGGATCCGGGTGGCGTTGTCGAGCCCGGCGCGGACCAGGGACAGCTCGGTGTGGCGGGCGGCCCGGCAGGTCACGACGACCGCGCCCGGCCGCCGGCCGGAGAGGTCGCTGTACCGGTTGAGCTCGGTCAGCAGGCCGATCGCCCGGCGCGGCGGGCCCATGGACGGCTCGGGGTCCAGCTCGTCGAGCCCGTCCAGCACCGGCAGCACCTGGCGGTCCCGTACCAGCCGCTCCGCGTCCTTGGCCGTGAGGCCGAAGTCGTGCGCCAGCTGTTCGGCCAGCCATGGTTCGAACGGGCTGCCCAAGGTCCATCGGGCGGCGTCCAGGCGTACCGGGACCATCTGTGGGTGGCCGGGTCGTTCGCCGCCGGTCAGGAAGGGCTCCAGCAGTTGCAGCACCAGCTCTATGGCGAGCACCGTCTTGCCCGCTCCCGACTCGCCCACGATCAGCAGGCGCTGGGGGTGCAGGTCGGTGAAGAAGCGGCCGATCGACCGCGGGCCGTCCTTCATCTCGCCGCCGGCGTCGTCCAGGTGGATCGGGTCCTCGTACGGGCCGAAGGAGACCGGTGCGATGGTGTAGCCGCCGAGCAGCCCCTTACGTGCCCTGTCCTCCTCCCGGGCCACTCGCCGCGCCAGGAGCTCGGCGGCGTGATCGCGCCCGGGACGATCGGTGGCCTCCGCGTCGGTCGCCGCGATCTGGACCGCGCCGCCCATCGAGACCGCCGCGACCGCCTCCGCCGCGACCATCGCGAACGCCTCCGCCGCCATCGCCTCCGCCGCGACCGCCGCGGACACCTCCGCCGCCATCGCCTCCGCCGGGTCCACCGCCGGCGGCGTCCGCCGCTCCGCGTCCGAGGCGGGCGGTGTACGGGGGACCGGCCCGGCCAAGGCGGTCCTGGCCACCCGCCAGCGTTCGAGCTCGCCGGGGATCAGCTCGGCCGGATAGTCGCAGTAACGGAAGCAGGCGGTGACGAACGCCTTGACGAAGTCCCACCGCGGCAACCTGTCGGTCTGCCGGAGAACATGCGAGGTCGTGCTCTTGGGCAACGCGTCGATCGTGGTTCCGTCCGAGGTCACCGTCTGGCCGCCGAGAGAGCGCAGCCTGCTCAGCGACGGCTCGCCCGCCCACCGTTTGAGCCGGACCAGCGACCGGACGAAGTCCGCGGCGCTGCCGGCCTCGGTGGGGTCGGGTGGACGGGGGTGGTCGGCGGCCATCAGTGCTTCGTCCTCACCAGCGACCACTCGAACCTCGTGCTGCCGCGCCAGGGCCATCGGCCGTCCAGGTAGGTGCCCGCCAACGTCTGGACATGCCGTGACTCCATCAGGAAGTCGCGCGCCTCGTCGGACTCCACCAGCTCCCGGCCGACCGCGATGGGCACGAACCCGTGCCGGGGGATGTAGACCCATCGGCCGCGGTCCCAGTCATAGGGATCGAACCAGTGATGGCGGACCGTGCCCGACATCCGCACCTCCAGCCCGGCCCGGGTCAGGACGAACGAGCCCTGCGAGCGCAGCAGACTCATCCGGCTGACGTAGAAGAGCTCCGTGCCGATGAACGCGTTGATCCGGGCGTCCCAGTAGTCGTGCAGCCAGGTCGACGCGCCGTCGCGCAACACTTTCGCCTCTCGTACGAGCTGCCGCTCGAACCGGTTCTGGTTCTTGCGCTCAGCCTTCTTGATCACTTTGAACGAGCGCAGCCAGCGCAGCGACATCGTCCTGGAGGCACCGGCGCCGTCCATGAAGTGTTCCAGGAAGTCGGACGCCATCGGGTGGAAGTCCCGGCCTTCTGTGACGATCGAGCGGAACAACGTGGCCAGTTCCGGGACGGGCTTACCCGTCCGTCGCCGGAAGCCTCGCAGGAACATGCTCGCTCTCTCTCCGTGGATTCCAGTGGGGTTCCCCTGGGTCATGGACACGTCTGCTGGTATGCCTCCCCCCGTACGTAGCTCGCCCATTCGTCGCGGGTGAGGGTGCGGCCCGCGTTGGCGCACGCCGCGGCCACCGGGTCGGCGGGCAGGCGGACGTTCCACAGCCGCGCGGTCCCGTCACCGGCCACCGTGGCGATGGTCGTCCCGTCCCGGCTGTAGGTGATCGCGGTCACGGCGCGGGTGTGGCCGGTCAACGGGGTGCTCAGCTGCCGGTGGCTCCGCACGTCCCACAGCCGCACCACGTCGGCGGAGCCGGTGGCGAGGACCTGTCCGTCCGGACTGAAGGCGAAGGTGTTGATCGCGCCGTCCTCGGCGATCAGGGCGATGCCGAGCGTGCGGTGCCGCCCCACGTCCCAGAACCGGACGCTGGAGTCGGCGGCCGTGAGTGCCAGCGTCTGCCCGTCGGGGCTGAACGCCAGGTCGTTGACGAACCCGCCGTTGGCCGCGGGCGGCGAGCCCTCGATCGGGCGGCGGGTGGCCACATCGAAGAGGCGCACCTGGTTGTCGTATCCCGTGATCGCCAGGGTCGAGCCGTCGGGGCTGATCGCCATCGCCGTGACGAGGTCGGTGTGCCCGGGGACGCTGATGCGCGGCCCGGTCTCCCGGCGGCGCGCGACGTCCCAGAACGCGATGGCCTTGTCCTGCTGGACGGCGACGTACCTGCCGTCGGGGCTGAGCCTGGCCAGGCCCTTGAACGTCGCCTCATGGGCGATCTCGCGGCGGCTCGCGACGTCCCAGAGCCGCAGGCCGTTCGAGCCGGACGTCAGGAGCGTCCGCCCGTCGGGGGTGAATTCGATCATGGACACGGAACGACGCGCGCCCTGGGGGCGCAGCGGCGGGCCGAGGCGACGCTGGGTGGCCACGTCCCACAACTGGATCGCGGGGTCCATCGCGTCGGCGACGCCGGTGGCCAGGATCCGTCCGTCCGGGCTCAGCGCGACGGCGGACTGCGCGGGCATCGAGGTCCCGACCTGCAGGTGGATCTGGGGGTCGGCCAGCCGTATCACGCCGTCGTCGCCGGCGGCGGCGAGCATCTTCCCGTCCGGGCCGAACGCCACGCGCTCGACACCGCTGCCATTGTCGGCGAGCGCGGTCAGCTGCTGGCGACTGACCGCGTCCCACAGGACGGTACGGCCGGTGGCTCCGGCGGTGGCGATCCGGGTGCCGTCGGGGCTGAAGGCGATCGCGTTGAAACCGGTATTGCGGTCCCTGAGCGCACCCGTCTGCTTCCGCGTGGCCACGTTCCACAGCCCGACGGTGTGGTCCCAGCTCACGGTCGCGAGGGTAGTGCCGTCGGGGCTGACGGTGAGATTCATGACGTTCTCGGTGTGCCCGGCGAGCGGGGCGCCGAGCCGGCGGGACGTGGTGGTGTCCCAGAGCTGTGCGATCTTCTTGCTCGCGACGGCCAGGGTCTTTCCGTCCGGGCTGAACGCCACCGCCCTGATGATGGACGCGAGGTCCGGTCCGTGGTCAGCGCGGCCCATGGGAGTCCCGTGCGGACGGTGCGTGGTCGCGTCCCACTGCCGGACGACGCCTCTGAAGTCGCCGGTCACGAGGGTCTTCCCGTCCGGGTTGTACGCGAGCGCCGACACGACCTCCTCGTGATCCAGCGGGGCGCCCAGGTCGCGACGGGTGGCCACGTCGTAGAACCGGACGGTGTCGAGACATGCCGTGGCCAGCGTACGCCCGTCGGGGCTCAGGGCCAGCTTGACCTCTGAGCACTCGTACTTCGGGCGGGTGATCGGGGCGCCGAGCTGCCGCCGCCTCGCCACGTCCCAGAACCGCGCGGTGCCGTCGTCGCTTCCGGTCACGATGAACGAACCGTCGGGGCTGAACGCCAGGTCCGTGACGCCTCTCGTGTGCCCGGTGAGGGTCCCCCGGCCGGTACGCGTCGCCGCGACCAGCACGCGGTTGCGGGCCTCGTCGGTGTCGGCGATTCGCCACGCCGCCACGGCCAGCAGTGAGGACAGGGGGACGTCTCCGGTGATCTCGCTCTGCGCCGCTATCTGGCGGGAGAGCGCCACCCCGCGCTGCACATCGGCCTCGTTCGCGGCGTTGACGGCGGCGCCGGCCGCGATGAGAGCGAGGACCGACAGCACCGCGAGACCGGCCATGACCAGCCGGCGGCGGCGGCCGGTACGTCGTGCCGCCCGCGTCGATGCCGCGACGAAGCCCTCGGCGGCCGGGCCGGGGGGCGGAAAGCTGTCAGGGTCGCGGTCCCAGCGGTGCCGGCTGTCCTGTACCGCCAGCAGCCGGGCGCCCCGGTAGAGGAAGGCGGGGTCGCGGTGGTGCTCGCGCCATTGGGCGGCGTCGTCGATGAGGCTGTCGTACACCGTCTGCGCGGTGAAGTCGGGTTCGAGCCACTGGCGCAGGGTCGGCCAGGCGATCAGGAGCGCGTCATGGGCGATCTCGACGGCGTCTTCGTACAGGGTGAGCAGGCGCTGGTCGGCGAACGCGGACAGCAGCGCCGTCACCTGGCCGCGCCGATCCGCCGACAGCGCCGACGCGGCGGCGTGGATCTCGGTCAGCGTCGCCCTGCGCCGGGCCACCCGCCCGCCCGCGGTGATCAGTGTCATGCGCCGGAAGAGTCTGAGTGCGGTCTTGCGGTCCTCCGCCGACAGCCGGTCGAGGATCTCATCGGCCGTGCGCTGTACGGAGTCGCGGACCCGGCCGGACTCCTCGTACCCCCGGACGGTCAGCCGGCCGTGCTCACGTCTCTCCCAGGTGTTGCGCAGCGCCTGCGAGAGCAGGGGCAGAGCGCCGGCCTCGTAGCCGTCCCCGGCGGCCTGGTCGACGCGTAGCTCGCCGAGGATGGTCTCCACCAGACCGGGCTCGATCTCCAGGTCCACGGCGGCCGCGGGACCGGTGATGGCCAGCCGGAGGTCCGACTCCGACATCGGCTCGACGATGACCTGGCCGTCCTGGATGGCCTCGGCCAACTGCGGATAGGCCGCGCAGCGGTCCCAGTAGTCCGCGCGTACGCCGACGATCACTCCGGCGCCCCGCGGGCCTTCGGCCAGGGCGTGCAGCGCCCTGACGAACACCTGGCGCTCCTGCTCGTCGCTCACCAGGGTGAACAGTTCCTCGAACTGATCGACCACCAGGATGAGACGGCCGTCCGCCGGGAGAGACGCCATCCGTCCTGGATCATCGCGCAGCTGCTCGTACACCGTTTCGACGTACTCGCCGAACGCCTTCGCCCACTCTTCGGCGAGCGCCCGCAGCGGCGTCGAGGTCGGTGTGATGAGCAGGCGCGGCCAATGCCGCGAGCCCGGCAGCGTCTCCTGAGCCAGCGCCGGCAGCAGCCCCGCCCGCAACAGCGACGACTTGCCCACGCCCGAGGCACCCGAGACCAGCAGGACGGTCCCGTGCCCGTCCAGGCGCGCGCCCAGGCGGTCGACGAGGCTGTGCGTGGCCCGCGCGCGGCCGAAGAAGAACTCGGTCTTCTCCCTCTCGAACGGCACAAGTCCTTGGTAGGGGCATACCTCGCCCCCGTCGTCGGACGGTGACAGCACCTGGGCTTGGCGGTTGCCGCCCTCGTCCCCGTCGCTCATGGCCTTCATTCTGGCGAATTGCGGCGATGCTCATCAATTGCATTCAAACCGCAAGACATCGGTCGCGGCCGAGCCGAGAGATAACCGCAGGTCGCGATCGTCTCATCCGTCTCAAGGCCGTCCGATTCCGTTTGCTTTCGTCCAACAGTGGCGTGAACAGCTGGAAAGCGCTTTCGATGTACTTGGGGATCTCGCCGACCAGGGGCGGCGAGAGAAAACGGGGCGGCTCCCTGGATAGGAGCACAAATCGATGAACGGCAATCACGTTCGGTTGACCACTTCCCTACCGACGGAAGTCATACGGTGTCCCGAGGCCGAGTTGTCTTTGGGGGCGCTGCTGCGCCGATGGCGGGGGCGGGCGTTGCTGACCCAGGAGCAACTGGCCCAACGTACCGGCCTCAACGTTCGGACCGTCCGCCGGTTGGAGCACAACGTGCTTCAGCAGCCGCGCATCACCTCGATCCTGCTGCTGGCGGAGGCGCTGGAGCTGGACAGCGAGGAGCGCGCGATGCTCGCCATCGTCGCTCGCGGCCCGTCGGCTTCCCCTGAACGCGTTGATCCGGAAGAGACCTGCCCAGCGCCGGCAGCGGTGACCATTCCGCGAGAGCTACCGGCCGATGTTGCGGCGTTTGTTGGCCGAAAGCATGAATTGACGGCTTTGTCGGATTATCAGAATGCGAACACCGCGACGGTCATCGCCATTGACGGCATGGCCGGCGTCGGAAAGACGGCGCTGGCCGTTCATGCCGCCCACCTGCTCAGCTCTCGGTTTCCCGACGGCCAGCTGTTCGTGAACCTCCACGGACATACCCGGGAAATGACACCCGTCGATCCGCGTGACGCGCTCGCCCGCATGCTCCGCGCACTTGGCATCCCTGATGACCGCATACCTGGGCATATCGATGACCGCGCGGCGCTGTATCGCAGTGTCGTGGCCGACCGCGAAGTCCTGATCGTGCTGGACAACGCCGCCGACGAGGACCAGGTCCGCCCGCTGCTGCCCGCCGGACCGGGCTGCCTGCTGATCGTCACAAGCCGCCGCAGGCTGATCGGCCTGGACGACACGCGAACCTGGTCGTTGGACGTCCTGCCGCTGGAGGAGGCGGTCGCCCTGTTCACCCGCATGGTCGGGCGGGAGCATGTCGCGGACGCGCCGGCGGGCGTGCTGACAGAGACCGTGGAGCGGTGTGGGCGGCTCCCGCTCGCCATCCGCATCGCCGCCGTCCGGCTGCGGGCACGTCCGACGTGGAGCGTGCGGCATCTGCTCGACCGGTTGAACGACGATCGGCTGTCCGAGCTGACAACCGGGCGCCACAGCGTCACCGCCGCCCTGGATCTGTCCTATCAGCGACTCTCGGAGGATCAGCGATGCGTGTACCGGGTGCTGGGGTCACAGGCCGGTACCGAGTTCGGGGTCGACGAGGCCGCGGCCGTGCAGCACACGACAGTGGTGCGGGCGAGGCGGCAGCTGGACCAGCTGCTGGACGTCCACCTCTTGCAGGAGCCCGCACCCTGCCGGTACCGCTTCCATGATCTGGTGCGCGACCACGTCTCGGCCCTGCTTCGCCGAACGCCGTGTGAGGCCGCGCGGGCCAATTCCGCTTGACTACTCGACGGCGCCCGAGCGGGTGAGGAGGTCCTGGTACCAGCTGTCGTACGGGTGGTTGGACGCCGGATAGTTGGCCAGTGGGTCGGTGGCGTCGTCTTCGGAGTCGAAGTCCCAGCCGCGCACGAGCCGTCCCGCCTGCCGGGCCGCGGTGATGAACGAGGACTCGCCGGCCGACGCCGCGTAGAACAGCGCGCCCTGCTGGAGCTCCGCGCTGTCGCCCTTCTGGAACTCGTCGAAGGCGGTCTGCTGGTAGCGGATGCGCTCGCCGGCGACCCTGTCGGTGTCCAGGCGCAGGGTCTGGGCCGGGGTCGGGCCGTCGGCGCCGGTCCACACGTGCACGCGCGACGAGCCGCTGGTCGAGGTGGTCGCGTCGTAGCGGGCGTCGGAGGTCTTGGCGTTGCCGCTCCAGGAGACCGTCGCCGCGGCGGCGTCGAGCACGCCGTCCCAGTCCCAGTTCTGGCTGTTGCTCTGGCTGCGGTGGATCTCGCGTAGCTGGGTGCCCGCCGCGTCGGTGAACCTGACCGTCGGCAGGACGCCGTTGTCGTACTGGTGGCTGGCCGACCAGGTGATCTCGCCGCCGGCGTCGAGGCGGCCGACGCGGTACCAGAGGGTGGTCGCGGTCTGGGACTGGTGGACCTCGACCAGGTCGCCGTTGTCGTTCAGCGCGACGGACGGGGTGACGCCGTTGTCGTACTTGCCGTGGCGTAACCAGGTCACGCGGCCGTCGGCGCCGTACGTGCCGCTCCAGTACCAGAGCGCGCCCGCGCCCGAGTCGTGCACCTCGACGACCTGGCCGCGACCGTTGATCGCGACGGCCGGGTGGTAGCCGACGTCGCGTTTGTACTGGGCGCGGGTCGTGCCGTCGCCGGAGATCACGGGGAGCACCCGGCCGCGCAGCGTGTCCACCGACGGCGGGCTCGCCGGGTAGTCCTTGGCCCAGAACAGCCGCGAGCCGAAGACGGAGGTGAGCTCCTGGTTGAGCGCGGCCAGGTTGCCGGCGGCGTACGAGGTGTTGTCGGTCAGGTCGTCTTTGATGTCGAGCGCGACGACGATCGGTGCGGCGGTGGGATGCTGGGCGGACCAGGTGTTGATCACGCCGAGCCAGTCGCGCAGGAGGTTCGAGGCGGGGTTTCCGTTGTGGTCGACCTGGTTGCCGGGAGAGTCATGGCCGACGGAGTAGTCGTGCGAGGTGGCGTAACCGTTGTCGTGGATGTCGAGTTCGAGGAAGCGAATGCCGTGGTCGAGTTGGTAGGCGATCGAGTTCTTGGCGCCGCTGACGTTGCCCGAGTAGCTGTTGTGCGTGGCACGGAAGATCGCCGAGGGTAACGGCACATCCGCGGCCGCTTCGGCGTTTCCGCTGATCAGCAATGCGGAAGTGGCGACGGCGAGCGCGGAGAGAACGGCTTTTGAAGGGGCCATTCCCCGATCTTCACACCGCCGATGATCCCCGACAATACGCTCGCGGATGCTCGCTGGACTCATTCACCGGCTCTTAATCCGATATATCCGCTCTTGTCGGGGTAGCTGGACGAATGTCGCAGGAGAGGACAGGAGTCGCAAATGAGCACCTTGGTGGGAAACTGGAAGATGGCGATCGCCGACGGGTGCGTCAGGGGCGACCGGCTCTGCCTGTTCAACGTCAGCCCCAAGAACGCCCACGTCGAGCTCACGTTCTGCGCGACGGGCGAGGAGCCGCTCGGCCCCTACCGCGCGACGGTGCCCGCGCAGCGCACCAGCGACCTGAGCCTGGAAGACCTGGCGGCTTCCGATGCCCTGTCCCCCGGCACTCCCTACGCGGTCGCGGTCGTCTCGGACATGCCGGTGATCGTGCAACTCACCCATGCGCACCCCGGCGTACGCCGATCGGCCGCCTGACCTCCCATGGCGGTTCAGTCCTTGACGTCCCCGGCGCCGGAGAAGATCTGCCGGTAATGTTCGGCTGCCTGGTTCATGTCGTTGCTGAGGACTTGGAAGAACCGGCTTGCCATCAGGAGCCGGGAGCCGGCCGGAGTCTGGACGCCGAGAACGTCGACGCCCTCCTGGACGGTGTCGGCCCACAGCGTCATCGACCGGATGCCCACCAACCAGGCCCGATACCAGACGTCAACGTCGATGCTGTACCGGTCACGCCGGTTGTCACGCTCGCGTTTGACCAGCCCCACCTCCTCAAGCCAGCCGATCCCCTTGGAGATCGACGCGGGGCTGACCCGAAGCCGCTCGACCAGGTCGACGACGGTCATGTCGCCGCTGTCGCTGGTGAACAGGCAGACCATCACCTTGGCCGCCATCGGCGGGATCCCTGACATCGCCCCGGCGAGTTTCCGCTCGAATTCCTGTACGGCCTGAGGGTCACGCCCGCTGATATCCGCGGTGGCCGGCGTACTCAGCGGCGAGTGCGGCCGGCGGTGGGCACGCCGTCCGGTCGCCTGCTGGGCCCGAGCCGCACGGTAGCCGTGCGGGCCACCGTTGCGGGCTATCTCGCGGCCGATGGTCGACCTCGGTCGTCCCAGGCGACGGGCGATCTCCGCATAGGTGAGTCCTTCCACCAGCCCCTCAGCGATCTTGCGACGGTCCTCGTACGTGAGGTGGCCTCCTGGCATGCGCCCTCCCGGCACTTCCTTGTCGATGGGCGGCGGACCGCACGCCCAAGTATGCGTCCGGTTCTCATTGATTGCGACACACAGCAGGGAGTTGTTGCATTTGCCAGCACCGTCATTTCGCCAATTGCACCCTCCTGACCTGCGATAACGACATTCGCAACTTGCCGAATCCACAAACGCATCCGTAGCTTTCCTTATACGTGAACGATGACCGTTCACGTGGAGGGAATCGACATGGCTGCCAAAGTATGCCTCGTAACCGGCGCCTCATCCGGCATCGGCCACACCACCGCACTCGAACTCCTACGGAGCGGCCACATCGTGTACGGCGGCGCGCGTCGGGTGCACCAGATGGAGGCGATCCGCGAAGCGGGCGGTCACGCCCTGCCGATGGACGTGACCAAGGAAGAGGACCTCCAGCGGGTCGTCCGTACCGTCCTGGATGCGCACGAGCGGATCGACGTCCTGGTCAACAACGCGGGAGCCGTCGTCCACGGCGCGGTCGAGGACACGCCGATGGCGATGGCGCGAGACGAGTTCGAGGTCAACGTGTTCGGGCCGGCCCGGCTGACCCAGCTCGTCCTCCCGCACATGCGCGCGCGGGGCTCGGGCACGATCGTCAACGTCTCCTCGATCGGCGGCGAGATCGCCCTTCCGCTCGGCGCCTGGTACTACGCCTCCAAGCACGCCCTGGAGGCCTTCTCCGACACCCTGCGCATGGAGGTCGGACAGTTCGGCATCGACGTCGTCGTCGTCCAGCCGGGCATCATCAAGACCGACTTCGAGGCCGGGACCGCGCGGCAACTGCGGGAGATCTCCGGGGCCGGCGCCTACCGGGATATGGCCGAGGCCATGGCACAGGCGGCCGAGCCGCAGGCAGGCGTGGACAGCCCGGCCTCGGACCCCGAGGTGGTCGCGACGACGATCCGGCAGGCCGTCGAGTCGGCCCGGCCGGAGACCCGCTACGTCGTGGGCTGGCAGGCCGAGGCACTCCTCAACCTCAACAGGTCCCTCTCCGACCGCGAATTCGACGCGACGGTGACCGGCCGGCTCGCCTGACACCCGTATTCAACAAGATCCGCCATCGGAGAAACCTCATGGATTCTGCTATCGCCATTTCCGGGCTCGTCAAGGCCTACGGGCCGACACGCGCCCTCAACGAACTCGACCTCACCGTGGCCGCCGGAGAGGTGCACGGCTTTCTCGGCCCGAACGGGGCGGGAAAGAGCACCACCATCCGCATCCTGCTGGGCATGATACGAGCCACCTCCGGTAGCGCCAGGCTGCTGGGCGGCGACCCCTGGGCCGACGCCGTCGCGCTACACCGGCGGCTGGCGTACGTACCGGGCGATGTGGAGCTGTGGCCCAACCTCACCGGAGGCGAGGCCATCGACGTGCTCGGCCGGCTGCGTGGCGGGCTCGACAACGAGCGCCGGAACGGGTTGATCGAGCGGTTCGAGCTCGATCCGAAGAAGAAGACCCGGACCTACTCCAAGGGCAACCGCCAGAAGGTCGCCCTCGTCGCCGCCCTCGCCGCCGACGTGGAGCTGCTGATCCTCGACGAGCCCACGAGCGGGCTGGACCCGCTGATGGAGGCGGTCTTCCAGCAGGTCGTCGCCGAGGCCAAGACCGCCGGCCGGACCATCCTGCTGTCCAGTCACATCCTGGCCCAGGTCGAAACCCTCGCCGACCGGATCACCATCATCCGCGACGGAAGGGCGGTGGAGTCGGGGACGCTGGCGCAGATGCGGCACCTGACCCGGACGACGGTCGTGGTCGAGACCGCCACCAGGGTGACCGGCCTCGACCGGCTGCCCGGGGTGCACAACGTGAAGACCGAGGGCAGGAGCGTGCGGTTCGGCGTGGACGCCGAACATCTCGACGCCGCCATCCGGCACCTCACCACATTCGGCATCGACTCGCTGGTCAGCCACCCGCCGACGCTCGAGGAGCTCATGCTCCGGCACTACGCGCACAAGGAGGCGGCATGACCACCACGGTTTCCCCTGCGCACAGCCGTACCGGATCGAGACCGGCGAGCAGCCACCTGACCGGCACCGGCGCCATGGTAAGGCTGGCGCTGCGCCGCGACCGGATCAAGCTCACCATCTGGCTGGTCGCCATCACGGCCCTCGTCCCACGCTTCTACTACGCCGCCGTCGACGCGGTCGTCCCGACGCCCGAAGCCTTGGCCGAAGCGTCGCAGATGATCCGCGCCTCCTTCATGAGGGTGCTCGGCGGGCCCCTGTTCGGCGAGGTCACCACGCAGAGCTACTTCCTCGCCGCCTACTGGGTCGAGTTCCTGCTGGCCGCCGCGATCATGAACATGATGCTCATGACCCGGCACACCCGGGCGGAGGAGCAGACGGGCCGGGCCGAGCTCATCCGGGCGGCCGTCGTGGGCCGGCACGCCCAGCTCACCGCCGCGCTGGTCGTCGCCGTGATCAGCAATGCCGTGCTCGCGGCCCTCACCACCGCCGCGACGATCGGCATCGGGTTCCCCGTCGGCAGCGCCCTGCTGTTCGGCGCCTCCCTCGCCGCGACCGGGCTGCTGTTCGCCGGGGTCACCGCGGTCACCGCCCAGGTCACCGAGTATCCCCGAGGCGCCAACGGGCTGGCGGGCATCGTCCTCTTCACGGCGTGGCTGCTGCGCGGCGCTGGGGCGCTGCAGAGCCAGGAGGGCGGTCCGCTGTTCTGGCTGTCCCCGATCGGCTGGTCACAGCAGACCCGGGTGCTGGCCGACGAGCGCTGGTGGCCGCTCGGCCTCTCGGTTCTCCTCGCCGGGCTCCTGGTCGCGGGCGCCTACTCCCTGTCGAGCCGCAGGGACCTCGGCGCCTCCTTGATGGCCCCGCGTCCCGGCCGCGCCTCGGCGCCTTCCTGGCTGCGCACGCCGTTCACGCTCGCTCTGCGGCTCCAGCAGGGGGCCATCGTGGGGTGGGGAGCCGCGTTCCTCGCCATCGGTCTCGTCCTGGGCGCCATGACCGGGGGAATGGAGCAGACCAATCTCCCCATCTTCTCCGCCGACGCGGACTTCGGGCGAGCCTGGATCAGCCTCATGGTGTTCACCGGGTCCCTCTACACCGGCGTCTTCGCGGTCCTGTCGGTCCTCCGGCTCCGGTCGGAGGAGGTGCGCGGGCGTATCGCCCCCGTGCTGGCCGGGCCGACCGGCAGATCGACGTGGTACTGGTCGTCCCTGCTGGTCACCGCGCTCGCCGCGGTCGTCCTGCCGGTGGTGTACGGCGCCGCGCTCGGCATCGGCGCCGCCCTGTCGACCGGCGAGGCCGGCCTCGTGGGAGAGGTCACCTGGGCGAGCCTCATCCGCGCCCCCGAGGTGCTGGTGCTGCTCGCCATCCCCGCCGCGCTGCTCGGGCTCGCCCCACGGGCCGTGAACGCGGCCTGGGCGGTGCTCGTCTACAGCGGGTTCATGCAGGTATTGGGGTCCTACATGAACCTGCCGGAGTGGCTGGTGAACACGTCGGTGCTGTCCCACCTGCCCTGGCACCCGCTGGGGTCCTTCGCCCCGGTGGCCACGGTGGTGCTGACCGCGCTCGCCGCGGTGCTCGCGATCCTCGGCCTGTACGGCCTGCGCCGCCGCGATCTCGCCTCGGGCTAGGGGTGCCGGCGGCACCGATGCCGCAGGGTGCCGACGGCACCTTTGTCCCGTCAGTGACGGCCCGGTGGAGTGCGTTCCACCGGGCCGCCGGTCGTGGTCGTGGTCGTAGCCGTGCCGAGGTCAGCCGCCGCTGGTGAGAGTGAAGCCCTGCTCGGTGCCAAAGGCGGAGATGCGGTCCTGCCAGGTCTTCAGCGCGGCGGACAGGTCACCGCCGCTGTCGATGGCCTGGCCCACGGTGTCCTTGAAGATGCTGTTGGCGTACACCTGGAACGGGAGATACTGCCAGCCGGGTCGGACGGCGGCCGAGGCGTCGCTCAGGACCTGGTTGATCTTCTGGCCGCCGAAGAACTCCTGCGGCGCGTCACGGAAGGCCGGGTCGTCGAGCAGCACCTTCGTGGCGGGGAACAGTCCGGCCTCGGTGTTGAGCGACTTGACGGCCTCCGGGTCGGAGTTGAGCCACTGCGCGAAGGCGACGGCGGCCGGGATGTTCTTGCTCTGCGGGATGACCGCCACCGAGGAGCCGCCGTTCTCGGCGTTCATCGGCTTGGCCACGTCGTACTGCGGCATCGGCGCGACCGCCCACTTGCCCTTCGTCTTGGGGATGGAGTTGATGATGCCGTTCGGGGCCCAGGCGCCGGTCAGCCAGACGGCGTACTTGCCGGAGCCCATGCCCTTCCACCACTCGTCGGTCCAGCCGGGCTGCGGGTCGACCAGCTTCTCGCCGAGCAGCGTGCTCATCGTGCCGACCCACTGCTTGACGCCTGGGTCGGAGTCGAGCTTGACGCTGACCGAGCTCTCGCCCGAGGTCTTGAACGGCGCGCCGCCCGCCTGCCAGATCAGGCTGTCCACCCCGCCGGCGTCACCGGGGTCGATGGAGGTGATGAACGAGCCGGAGTCGGCGGCCTTGATCTTCTTGGCCGCGTCGACGAACTCCGCCCAGGTGGCCGGCGGCTTGATCTTCAGCTTGTCGAAGATGTCCTTGCGATAGAACATCGCCATGGGGCCGGTGTCCTGCGGGACGCCGTAGACGCCGCCGTTGATCGCTACCTGGCCCCACGCCGAGTCGGCGAACTTGTCCTTCAGCGAGGCGGCGCCATAGTCGGCCAGGTTGACGACCTGCTTGGCGAGGGCGAACTGCGGCAGCGCGAAGTACTCGATCTGCGCCACGTCTGGCGCGCCGGAGCCAGCCTTGATCGCGGTCTGCAGCTTGGTGTACTGGTCGGCGGACTGCCCCGCGTTCACCACGTTGACCTTGATGTTCGGATATTTCGTGGTGAAGCGGGCGACGGTCTTCTCGATCCCCGTGACCCACGTCCAGAACGTCAGCTCGGCGGGCTTGGACAGCGCGTCCTGCACGGCCGCCGTTGCGCTGGGGGCGGCGGCGGACGGGGCGGCGGCACTCCCACCGGAGCCGCCGCCGCACGCGGCAAGTGCCAGAGACAGGGCCGCGGCGATCCCGGCGGGGATGACACCGCGCCGCGATGGAAGGGTTTTCATGGCGTTTCCTTATCCACGGGTGGTTTTTTCATCCACGGGGGGTCTTGTCGGGAATCACTGCTTGACGCTTCCGGTAGCGAGGCCCGACTGCCAGAACCGCTGGAGCCCCAGGAAAGCGATGATCAACGGCACGATCGACAGCAGGCTGCCGGTCAGGATGAGCGTGTAGGTGGCGTCACCGGCACCGGAGGTGCCGCTGTTGGCCTGGGCGTTCCACTGGTTGAGGCCGACCGTGAGCGGGAACCAGTCCGGCGTGTTCAGCACGATCAGCGGCAGGAAATAGTTGTTCCACGTCGCGACCAGCGCGAAGAGCAGGACCGTGACGAAGCCCGGAGCGAGCAGCCGCAGCGCGATGGTGCGGAAGATCCTGAACTCGCCCGCCCCGTCGATGCGGGCCGACTCCAGGATCGAGTCGGGCACCGCGTCGGCCGCGTAGACCCGCATCAAGTAGAGGCCGAACGGGCTGCACAGCGCCGGGATGAGCACCGCCCACGGGGTGTCGACGATCCCGACCCGGCTGAACAGCAGGTACGTCGGCACCGCGAGGGCCGTTCCCGGAATGGAGATGCCGCCCAGCACCACCGCGAACAGCAGCTTGCGGCCCGGGAACTCGTACTTCGCCAGCGCGTAACCGCCGAGGGTGGCCAGCAGGGCGGCACCGCCCGCGCCCACCACGGAGTAGAGCACGGTGTTGCCGAACCAGCGCACGAAGATGCCGTTGTTGTAGCTCAGGGTCTCGCCGATGTTGGCGAACAGGTGGAAGTCCCCGCCGAACCAGAGCCCGAAGGTCGAGAACAGGTCCCCGCCGTTCTTGCTGGCGTTGGCCAGCAGCCAGAACAGCGGCAGCACCGCGTACGCGAACATCACCAGCATGATCACCGTGAGGCTGGGGCTCTTCCCCCGGCGCCGCGCCTTGGTGGATCGGTGCGCGGCCTGCCCGCCCGTGGTGCGGTTCGCCTCGGCGACGGCCGTCACAGCGTCTTCTCCCTTCTCGCCGTGATGATCTGCACCGCGTACGCCACGACGATGGTGACGACGCCGAGCAGCACGGCGACGGTGGCCGAGTAGTTGATCTGCTGGCCGTTGAAGGCGAGGTTGTAGGCGTACATGTTGGGCGTGTAGCTCGTCCCGATCACCGCGGGCGAGAGCTTCTGGAGGATGTTCGGTTCGTTGAAGAGCTGGAAGCTGCCGATGATCGAGAAGATCGTCGCCACGAGCAGCGCGGGGCGCAGGGCGGGCAGCTTGATGCTCCAGGCGATGCGGATGGCGCCCGCTCCGTCCATCTCGGCCGCCTCATAGAGCTCGGTCGGTACGGACCGCAGCGCGGCGTACAGGATGATCATGTTGTAGCCGACGAACTCCCAGGTCACCATGTTGCCGATGGAGGAGAGCATCCAGGAGCGCGAGAGCAGGTCGGGGACCGCGACGCCGACGGCCTTGCCGATCTGGCCGACCAGGCCGAACTGATCTCCGTACATGTAGCCCCACATGAGGGCCGACACCACGGCCGGCACCGCGTACGGCATGAAGATCGTGATGCGGAACAGCGACGGCCAGCGCAGCCTGCCGCTGTCAATGGCCAGCGCGCAGCCCAGGGCGATGAGCAGCATGACGGGCACCTGCACGACCAGGAAGAGCGCGACGCGGAGCAGGCCGGCGCCGAACAGCGCGTCGCCGATGGCGCGGGTGTAGTTGGCCACGCCGGCGAAGACCGTGCCGCCGATCATGCGTTCCTGGAAGAAGCTGAGATAGATCGCGTACGCCAGCGGCGCGACCACCGCGACCAGGAAGACCACGAAGAACGGCAGGAAGAAGGCGTAGCCGGCGACGCGCAGGCGCAGGACCGGCCGGGCAAGACCGCCGGGCGCGGTCACCGGCCCGGCGAGGCCGGCGGGCGCGGTCATCCCGTGCTCCTGCCGTGGGATGTTCGCGCTGCCACGAAGACTGGCACTGAACTCTCCTTGTCGGGGCATGGCGATCCATGGACCGCCCCATTACCTGCGCCACCGTGGAGCGCTCGGCACAGCGGCGCAGCGACTCCGTGTTTACGTGAACATGGCGAAGATGTCCCGTAGTCTCCATTCGCCGCCAGAACATGTCAATAGGTAACCCAAAGTTAACACAGATGCCGGATTTATCACTGTTTGTGACTACTTGTCGGCTAGAGCAGTCCCCCATTGACGGATGGGTCATGTTCACGTAAACATCGTGCGAGAGTTTGCACGACAGCAAGCCCATCGGATGACCAGAGGTGCCAGTGGACGGGGCGACCCAGAAAACCGCGGCGGGACGGCGCTCGCCCAGGCGGCCGTCCATGGCCGACGTCGCCGCGATGGCCGGGGTCTCCAGCCAGACGGTCTCCCGGGTGGTCAACAACCGCAGCAACGTGGAGGAAGAGACCCGCCAGCGCGTCCTGTCGGCCATGCGCGTCCTTGGCTACCGGCCCAACACCGCCGCCCGCGCCCTGGTCACCGGCCAGTTCCGCACCCTGGGCCTGATCAGCTTCGGGCTCGGCAGCTTCGGCAACGCCCGTACGGTCGACGCCGTCACCAAGGCGGCGCAGCGCGCCGGCTACACCGTGAACATGATCGCCGTCGAGTCGCAGACCGAGCGGGCCGTGCACGAGGCGTTCGACCAGCTGACGGTGCAGGCGGTCGACGGCATCGTGGTCATCGAGGCGCAGATCCTCGACACCCCGGCGCTGCGCCTGCCGCCGGACGTGCCGGTCGTGATGGCCGACGGCGACGTCAGCCTCCGCCACCCGATGGTCGACACCGACCAGGCCCTCGGCGCCCGGCTCGTCACCCGTCACCTGCTCGGCCTCGGTCACGAGACGGTCTGGCACGTCGCCGGGCCCGAGGACTCCTATGCCGCGCGGCGCCGGGCGGAGTCCTGGCACGCGACGCTCAAGGAAGCGGACGCGACGGTGCCCCAGATGCTGTTCGGCGACTGGAGCGCGGCCAGCGGCTACGAGGCCGGCCGCGTCCTGGCCCGGCGGCCCGGCGTGACGGCCGTCTTCGCCGGCAACGACCAGATGGCCCTCGGCGTGATGCGCGCGATGATCCAGGCGGGACGTCGCATCCCTGAGGACGTGAGCATCGTCGGTTTCGACGACATCGAGGAGTCGGCCTACCTCTCCCCCTCGCTCACCACCGTCCGGCAGGACTTCGACGTGGTGGCCGAGCGGATCGTGTCGCTCATGATCGACCAGATCGAGACCGGTACGGCTCCCGCCGCCACCGCCTTCGTCGCCCCTCAGCTGATCGTCAGGGAGAGCACCGGCGCACCGCCACCGACCGCCTGATCCGACCAACCCCAGCACGCCCCACACCGACGAAAGTCCCACCACCGCAGCACGCCCACAGCGAAGAAACGTCCCCGCCGAAGAACATCCCACCCGCCGCAGCACGCCCCGCCGAAGAAGGGAGGAGCGGCGGTCCTCGCCCGCCGAGGCCGCCGCGCCGACGATGAACGCCGTACCTCACGATGTCAGGCCGGGCTCCGGGACCACCGGCGCCCCGTCCCCGGGCGACCGGTTCTGGCGCCGGCTCGGCGGCGTGGCCTTCGGCGGCGACTACAACCCCGAGCAGTGGCCGGCCGAGACCAGGGCGGAGGACCTGCGCCTCATGGCCGAGGCCCGGGTCAACCTCGTCACCGTCGGGGTGTTCGGCTGGGCGCGTGTGGAGCCCGCGCGCGGAGCGTACGACTTCTCCCTGTTCGACCAGGTCCTGGATGACCTGCACAAGCACGGGATCACCGTCGACCTCGCCACGATGACGGCGTCCCCGCCGCCCTGGCTCGTACACGAGCACCCGGAGATCCTGCCGGTCACCGCGGACGGGACCGTGCTGGGCCCCGGCGGGCGGCAGCACTTCTGTCCCTCCAGCCCGGTCTACCGGGAACGGGCGGCGCTCCTGGTGGAGCGGCTGGCCACGCACTACCGCGACCATCCGGCACTCGGGCTGTGGCACGTCGGCAACGAGTACGGCTGCCACATCGCCGCCTGCTACTGCGAGGTGTCGGCGGCCGATTTCCGCCGCTGGCTGCGCGAGCGCTACGGCGACGACCTGGAGGCGCTGAACGACGCCTGGTCGACGGACTTCTGGTCGCAGCGGTACGCCTCCTTCGACCACGTCCAGCCACCTCGCGCGGCTCCGACGTACCCCAATCCGGGCCAGCAGCTCGACTACACGCGCTTCGCCAACGAGGCGCTGCGCGACTGCTTCGACCTGGAGGCGGGCATCCTGCGGCGGGTCACTCCCGAGGTGCCGATCACCACGAACTTCCTGGGCGGCCTGAAGGCCGTGGACGTCTTCGACTGGGCGCCGCGGCTGGACGTCGTGGCGGTCGACTCCTACCCCGACCCCCACGACGAGCGACCGCATCTGGCCCCTGGCCTGGTGTACGACACGATGCGCGGCGCCGGGGGCGGGCAGCCGTGGATCCTGATGGAGCAGGCGCCGAGCGCGGTCAACTGGCGGGGCAGGAACGCGATCAAGCAGCCCGGCCAGATGCGGCTGTGGAGCTGGCAGGCCGTCGCGCAGGGCGCCGACGCGATCCTGTACTTCCAGTGGCGGCAGTCACGTGGCGGCGCCGAGAAGTTCCACTCGGGCATGGTGCCGCACGCGGGGGCCGACAGCAGGGTCTTCCGTGAGATCGCGGCGCTCGGCCGGGAGCTGGCCTCGGTGCCCGACCTGCCCGGCACGCGGGTCCGCAACCAGGTGGCGATCCTGCTCGACTGGAACAGCTGGTGGGCGCTCGAACTCGACTCCCACCCCTCGGACGGCCTACGGCAGGAGGAGCGCCTGCTGGACCATTACGGCCCCCTGTTCGACCTCGGGGTCGGCGTGGACGTGGTGCCGCCCTCGGCCGAGCTGACCGGCTACGCGCTCGTCGTGGTGCCGAACCTGTACCTCCTGTCGAGCGCGGACGCACAACGCGTCTCGTCGTACGTGTCCGGCGGCGGCGCGCTGGCCGTCTCCTTCTTCAGCGGGATCGTGGACGAGCATGACCGGGTCCACCTGGGCGGCTACCCCGCGCCGCTGCGCGAGGTCCTCGGGGTCCGGGTCGAGGAGTTCTGCCCGGCGGCCGAGCACGAGCGGTTCCCCGTACGCGGCCACGGGGTGCTTTCGCACCTCGAAGGGGTCGCCGACCTGTGGCGGGAGGACCTGCACCTGGCCGGCGCCGAGCCCGAGCTCGTCTTCGACTCCGCCGACTGGGCCGGTCGCCCGGCCGTGACGAGGAACGAGTTCGGCGCGGGGATCGCCCGCTATCTCTCGACCCGGCTCGACGCGGTCACCATGCGGGCGGTCCTCGGCCGGGCACTCGCCGAAGCGGGCGTGACCCCGGTCGTCGAGGGGCTGCCCGCAGGGGTTCAGGCGAGCGTCCGCGCCGGAGCCGGCCGCCGCTTCCTGATCCTGCTGAACCACACCGGCGACAAGCACGACATCGCCCTCGGCGGCGAGTGGACCGACGCCCTGGCTCCGTCGGACGAGGGCGTCGGCACGGTCACCCTGCCGCCTTCGGGCGTCGCCGTACTCCGTGCGGTGGATTAGACGTCCCTTCAGCGGATGATGCGGGCCCGTGCCCGGAGCAGTGCGGCCACGACCGCCTCCTCGCGTTCGGGATCGAGGCGGACGAGGGGGATGGAGCAGCTGAGCGCCTCGTTCGGGACGCGTCCCAGGTCCAGGGAGACGGCGAAGCAGCGCAGCCCGAGGGTCGATTCCTGCTCGTCGACGGCGTGGCCACGGCGCCGGATCTCCTCGAGTTCGGCGCGCAGTGCCACCCGGTCGGTGAAGGTGTGGACGGTACGGGGCTCCAGGGTCTCCGGCAGGAGTTCGTCGACCTCGTCCCAGGGGCGCCCGGCGAGGATCGCCTTGCCGAGACCGGTGGCCCAGCACGGCAGGCGCCGGCCGGGGCGGGTGACGACGGCCAGGGAGTGCTTGGAGATGTTGGTAGCCAGGTAGACGATCTCCACGCCGTCGAGACGGGCCAGGTGGACGGTCTCGCCGAGCTCGTCGTTCAGCTCGTTCATCACCGGACGGGCCCGCTGGACGAGGTCGTCCCGCTCGATGTACGACATCCCGGCCCGCAGCGCGCGGATGCCGAGCCGGTAGCGGCCGCCACCGTCGGTCTCCACCCAGCCCGTGCTCACCAGCGTGGTGAGCAGCGCGTAGCCGCTGGCCCGCGGCAGACCCAGCGCGGTGGTCAGCTCGCGCAGTGAGCACGTCTTCGTGGCGGAGCTGAGGTGTTCGAGCACCGCGATGGTCCGCTCGGCCGATTTGACGCTGCGGACACCTCCCCCGGTCTCGGCGGATTGAGGTAACGAGTCCGGGGCGTATTGCGTCATCGACCACCTCTTGACGTTTGGTGAAACACCCACTTAATGTCTCGGCTACAAATATAGATGCTGTCTCCATATGTAGACAAGAGGTTGCTGTTGATGTCCCCCGCAGTCACGCGAGTCGCCGCTTCCCTCTCAGGCTTGCTCGCCTTCCCCGTCACACCGTTCACGGAGTCGGGGGATGTGGATCTGTCCGGGCTCAAGGCTCATCTCACCGACGTGCTCGCCGCGCGGCCCAGCGCGATCTTCGTCGCCTGCGGGACCGGGGAGATGGCGTCGTTGACGGCCACGGAGCACCAGGCGGTGGTCAAGGCCGCCGTGGAGCACGTCGCGGGAACGGTCCCGGTGCTCGCCGGGGTCGGCGGCGGCACGCGGACGGCCGCTGAGTTCGCCCGCGCTGCGCAGGCCGCCGGGGCCGACGCCCTGCTGGCGCTCCCGCCGTACCTTCAGGTCGGGCCGCCGGCCGGGCTCGTGGCGCACTACCGGGAGGTGGCCGCCGCCACGGATCTGGACGTGATCCTCTACCAGCGCGGTACGGCGCTGTTCTCCCCGGAGGCGGTGGCCGAGCTCGCCGAGGTGGACAACATCGTCGCGCTGAAGGACGGGCACGGCGACATGGAGCTGCTCCAGCTCATCCAGACCGCCACCGGCGGACGGCTGCCCCTGCTGAACGGCATGCCGACGGCCGAGATCTTCGCCCGCTCCTACGTCGGACTCGGCGCCCGCGCCTACTCCTCGGCGGTGCTGGCCTTCCTTCCGGAGGTCGCCGTCGCGTTCTTCCAGGCGTTCGAGAAGGGCGACGACGCGACCCAGGACCTCCTGCTGCGCGAGTTCTACGCCCCGCTCGCCGCACTGCGCAACACGACGCCCGGCTACGCCGTCTCTCTCGTCAAGGCCGGGCTGGACATCCGCGGCCGCTCCGCCGGGCCCGTCCGCTCGCCACTGGCGCAGGTCACCCCGGAGCACCGCGAGCAACTCGCCCGCATCATCGACCGCGGCCTCTCCGCCCTCAGCGCGGCACCTGTCGCATAGCACGTGGCCTGCCCGGCACCAGGAGCAGGCGATTTCGGAGGAATCATGATCAACCCCCCCAGCCGCCGTCAGGCGGCCTCTGCCCTCTTGGCGCTGGGCACCCTGCTGTCAGCCGGCGCCTGCTCGGTCGCGAACAGCGGCCCGGAGCCGTCATCCGGCGGCGGCGCGGCGGCGAGCACCGTCCGCATCGTGCTGCCCGAGGAGCCACCCACGCTGGAGCCGTGCGACGCCTCCCTCACCGCGACCGGACGCGTCACCCGAGCCAACATCACCGAGGCTCTGACGGAGCGTGACCCGAGCTCCGGTCAGCTCCAGCCGGCGCTGTCAACGGAGTGGAAGCAGGACTCGCCCACCGAGTGGACCTTCACCCTGCGCAAGGGCGTGAAGTTCCACGACGGCACCGCGTTCGACGCCAAGGCGGCCGCCTTCTCCATCGAGCGCACGCTCGGCTCCAAGGTCGACTGCAACGTCAACGGGTACGTCTTCGGCGGCATCAAGCTCACGGTGACGGCCGCGGACGACGTGACCCTCAAGGTGAAGACGGCCAAGCCGGACCCGATCCTCCCGCTGCGGTTGTCCTTCGTCGAGATCGTGCCGACCACCACGAACGCCACCGGCAAGGTCCGGGAGCCCGTCGGCACCGGCCCGTACAAGATCGCCAAGTGGGACGCCGGCCGCAGCCTGCGTCTGGAGCGCTTCCCCGGATACTGGGGCAAGGCACCGGACTTCGCCGCGGCCGAGTACGTCTGGCGTGGTGAGGGCAGCATCCGCGCGGCCATGATCAAGAGCGACGAGGCGGACATCGCCGTCGGCCTCGCCCCTGAGGACGGCGCCGGCGACTCGGCCGTGCAGTTCCCCAACAACGAGACCTCCTACCTGCGCATCGACGCCGCCAAGCCGCCGCTCAACGACGTTCGCGTGCGCCAGGCGATCAACTACGCCATCGACAAGGACGGGCTCGTCGCCTCGGTCTTCGCCGGGCTCGGCAAGCCGGCGGGCCAGCTCGTTCCCGAAGGCGTGACCGGTCACAGCCCGGCCATCCAGCCCTGGCCGTACGACATGGCGCAGGCCAAGAAGCTGATCGCGGAGGCCAAGGCGGCCGGCGTCGCCACGGACACCCCCATCACGATCATCGGCCGGAACGGGATCTACCCCAAGGCCGCCGAGGCGATGGAGGTCGTGCAGAACTCGCTCACCGAGGCCGGGCTCTCGGTGAAGATCCAGATGCTCGACGTGAACGCCTGGCTGGAGTACCTGCTGCGCCCGTTCCCCAAGGACGCCGGCCCCACCCTGCTGCAGGCCCAGCACGGCAACCAGGCCGGTGACGCGGCCTTCACCATGGGCCAGATCTACGGCAGCAAGGGCGCGCAGAGCAGCTTCGGCACCCCCGAACTGGACGACCTCATCAGCGCCGGTGAGCAGGCCTCGGGCGAGGAGCGCCAGACGGCGTTCGCCAAGGCGCTGGACTACCAGAACAAGGACGTCGTACGCGACGCCGTCCTGGCGCACATGACCGGCATCCTCGCCCTGTCGAAGAAGGTCACCTACAAGCCCAACGCCGCCACGAACGACGAGATGCGCCTCGCCGAGCTGCACCCGGCCGGCTGAAAGGAGCAGGTGTGCTGACCTTCCTGCGGCGTCGCGTCACCTCCAGTGCGATCCCGCTGGTCGTGGTGGTCCTCGGCGTGTTCTACCTGGCCCGCCTCACCGGGGACCCGGCGAACCTCTACCTGCCGCTCAGCGCCACCGCTGAGATGCGGGCGGAGTTCGCCGCCCGGCACGGGTTCGACCAGCCGCTGCTCGTCCAGTTCGGTGACTACCTGGCCCAGGTCGTCCGGCTGGACTTCGGCGAGTCGCTGCGGACCGCCGAACCCGCCGCCAACGCGGTGCTGCGGGCCTTCCCCGCGACGCTGCAGCTGGCGGGCGCCACGATGATCCTGGCGATCCTCGGCGCGGTCGTCGTCGGGAGCTGGGCGGCCTACCGCCCGAACTCCCTGGCCGACCGGGTCGCCAGCTTCACCTCGACGACCGCGGCCAGCATGCCGGACTTCTGGTTCGCCATCATGGGCGTCCTGGTCTTCTCCGTGGCGCTCGGCTGGCTGCCCACCTCGGGCACCGAGAGCATGGCGGCCTGGGTGCTGCCGGTGCTCACCCTGCTGATCCGGCCGTTCGGCGTGCTGGTGCAGGTGGTGCGCGGGGCGATGGTCACGGCGCTGTCGGCGCCGTACATCAAGGTGGCCCGGAGCAAGGGCGCGAGCGAGCTGCGGGTGGTCTTCGGCCACGCGCTGCGCAACGCCGCGCCCCCCGCGCTCACCGTGGCCGGTGACCTGGCGGTCGGGCTGGTCAACGGGGCCGTGGTCGTCGAGACCATCTTCGGCTGGCCGGGCATCGGCAAACTGATGATCACCTCGATCCTGCAGCGCGACTTCGCGGTGCTGCAGGCCGCGGTCCTGGTGACCGCGATCACCATCTTCGCGCTGAACATCGTCATCGACGCCTGTTACGCGCTCCTGGACTCCCGAGTCCGTCAGGGGGTGACGGCATGACCAGCCTCGTGGAGGCTCCTCCCGCCGCTCGGCGGATCACCTGGTGGCGGCTGCTGGCGCGGGATCGGTTCGCCTGCCTGGCGGTGGTGATCCTGGTGATCGTGGCCGTCGGCGCCATCGTGGGACCGATCCTGCTCGGCGACCTGGCCGTGAAGCAGAACCTGCGGGCGGTCAACCGGCCGCCGTTCAGCCTCGACGACGGCTTCGCGTTCGTGCTCGGCAGCGACTCGCTCGGCCGCAGCCTGCTCGCCCGGCTCATCGTGGCCAGCCGTACGACGCTCTCCGTCGCCATCCCGGCCGTGGTGATCTCTCTGGTCGTCGGGTCGGTCTGGGGTATGTGGGCGGGCTACCACCGAGGCTGGCGGGAGAACGTCTCCATGCGCGTGGCCGACGTCATCCTCAGCTTCCCCTCATTGCTGCTGGCCGTGGTCGTGCTGTACGTCTTCTCCCCCAGCGCGGGGAACATCGTCCTGGTCCTGGCCATCGCCCGCATCCCGGTCTATTTGCGGGCCGCGCGGGCGGAGTCGGCCGAGCTGCAGAGCCGGCTGTTCGTGGACGCGGCGCGGACGTTCGGCACCAAGAGCTGGGCGATCATCGGCAGGCACGTGGCACCGACCGTGCTGCCCACCCTGTTCACCGTCGCGACCCTGGACTTCTGTTTCGTGATGCTGACCGAATCGTCGCTGAGCTTCCTGGGCATCGGCATCCAGCCGCCGGACATGAGCTGGGGCCTGATGGTCGCCCAAGGGCGGCAGGTACTGCAGAGCGCCTGGTGGATCGCCGTCTTCCCCGGAGTCGCCATCGTGGTGACGACCGTCTCGGCGACCGTCCTCGCGTCCTGGGCGCGCCTGGCCATGGACCCCGGCCAGCGGTGGCGGCTCACCCTGCCCCGCTCCCGCCGCAACAACAAGGAGGTGCGCGCGTGAGCGAGTCGAACAGCACGGAGGCCGGGCGCCCGGTGCTGGAGGTGGATCGGCTGGCGGTCGACATCCGCACCCCTTCCGGGACGGTACGCGCCGTACGCGAGGTCAGCTTCTCCGTCCGCTCCGGTGAGACCTTGGCGCTCCTGGGCGAATCTGGCTGCGGCAAGAGCATGACGGCGCAGGCCATCGTCGGCCTGCTCGACCCGGTGGCGCACGTGGCGGGCGGCGCCGTACGCCTGGACGGCACGGACATCCTCACCCTGCCGCCGGCACAGCGCAGGCGGCTGGCCGGGCCCGGCCTGTCCATCGTGTTCCAGGACGCGCTCACCGCGCTGAACCCCGTACAGACGGTCGGCGCCCAGCTGGCCGAGCCGTTCAGGATCCACGAGCGTCTTTCACGCCGCGATGCGCGCAAGCGGGCCGTCGAGCTGATGGAACGGGTCGGCATCCCCGAGGCCGGCGCCCGGGTGAGCGCCTACCCGCACCAGTTCTCCGGCGGCATGCGTCAGCGGCTGCTCATCGCGCTGGCGATGGCCCTGCACCCCAAGGTGCTGCTCGCCGACGAACCCACCACCGCCCTCGACGTCACCGTGCAGGCCCAGATCATGGAGCTGCTGCGCGAGCTGCGCACCGAGCAGCAGACGGCGCTGATCCTCATCACCCACGACCTCGCGGTCGTGGCCGAGCAGGCCGACCACGTGGCCGTCATGTACGCGGGAAACATCGTCGAGACCGGCAGGGTGGCGGACGTGTTCGCCCGGCCGCGCCACCCGTACACGCGCGGGCTGCTCGACTCGGTGCCGGCCGAGGTGGCGCGCGGCGTCACCCTGAAGTCCATTCCGGGCAGCCCGCCCGACCTGCACTCGGTGCCCTCGGGCTGCGCCTTCCGCGCGCGCTGCCCGATGGCGAGCGACGTGTGCGCGGCGGAGCGTCCCGTCCTCGTCGAGGCCGGACCCGGTCGCCTGTCCGCGTGTCATCACTGGAAGGAGCTGACCGATGACTGACACATCCGCTATGGAGGCGTCCCTGCTGGACGTGGCAGGGGTGAGCAAGACCTTCCACGTCGCTCGCGGCGCCTCCGGCAGCAACCGGCTGCGCGCGCTGGACGGAGTCGATCTGCGGCTGGCCCGCGGGGAGACGCTGGGCCTGGTCGGGGAGTCCGGCTGCGGCAAGTCGACGCTCGCCCGGGTGCTGCTCATGCTGGAGCGCCCGGACCAGGGCCATGTCAGGTTCGAGGGTACGGATCCGTTCGCGCTGCGCGGCAAGGAGCTGCTGAAGTGGCGGCGCCGGGTGCAGATGGTGTTCCAGGACCCGTTCGCGTCACTGAACGCCCGGCTGTGCGCCGAGGACATCGTCGGCGAGCCCTGGCGGACGCACCGTGACCTGGTGCCGGTGAAGGAGCGCGGGAAGCGGGTGGCCGAGCTCCTGGAGATGGTGGGGCTGCGGGCGAGCGACGCCCGCCGGTATCCGCAGGAGTTCTCCGGCGGCCAGCGCCAGCGCCTGGGGATCGCCCGCGCGCTCGCCCTCGAACCGGACGTCATCGTGTGCGACGAACCGGTGTCGGCGCTCGACCTGTCGGTCCAGGCGCAGGTGCTCAACCTGCTCACCGACCTGCAGGCCCGGCTGGGCGTGTCGTACGTGTTCATCTCCCATGACCTGTCCGTCGTCCGCCACGTCGCCGACCGCGTCTCGGTCATGTACCTCGGCAAGATCGTCGAGACGGGGCCGACGAAGCAGGTGTTCGACCAGCCGCGCCATCCCTACACCGCCGCGCTCATGTCGGCGGCGCCGGTCCTCGATGTCACTCCGGGGGTTCGGCGGGAGCGGATCCTGCTGCAGGGCGAGGTGCCTTCTCCGCTCGACCCGCCGTCGGGATGCCGGTTCCGTACGCGCTGCTGGAAGGCGGAGGACGTCTGCGCCCAGGTGGTGCCACCGCTGGAACTGTACGGTGACGACCCGCCGCACTTGGCCGCGTGTCACCTCCCGCTCCAGGAGGTCGCGGAGCCCGGTTGATGAGACCGCTGCCGGGGTGAGACTCTCAGGCGCTCGGTCACCTGACGACCGCTCCTGTCCACCCCGCTAACGGCGACACAGCCGGAGGTATCGATGGCGAGATTGACCCTCATCCATCCTGACGACGCGACCGGGGACGCGGCCAAAGTACTCGCGGCCCTACCGGTCAAGCTCAACATCTTCCGCATGCTGGCGCATGCGGAGTCGTGTGTGCTCCCGCAGGTGCGGCTGGGCACGGCCATCCTCAGCAGCCTTGATCTCGGGCATCGGCGGCGCGAGCTGCTGATCCTGCTCGTCGCGCGGATCGAGGGCGGCACCTACGAATGGCGGCAACACGTGCCGATCGCCCTGGGGGTCGGCGTTCCGCAAGCGCAGATCGACGCGATCGAGCAGGCGAATCTCGCCGATAATGCCTTCGACGACGAGGCCTTCGACAACGCGGAGCGTGCGCTGCTCGCGTTCGGGAAGCAGGTGATCGAGGCCGTCCGGGTCGAGGACAGCGTGTTCACGGAGGTTCGACGACACTTCTCGGAGCGGGAGATCGTCGAGGCGATCCTGGCGATCGGCTTCTACATGACCATGGCACGGTTGACCGAGGTGACGGAGACCGATCTCGACCCGGCCTCGGGAATGACCGTGTTCGACTCCCTCCAGCCCCGGGACACATCCGCATGAGCCTCGTCGGCGCCTTCGGATCGCCGGTGGCCGGGGCGCCGACAGGCACTCGCCGCCGCGGTCCCTCGCCGGACGTATGCTTGACCCGTCAACAAAATTCGCAACGCGGCGAACCGTAGACATCTCCGCGTCCCCACCCTGGAGACGAACATGACCGATCGTGCCGACCAGATCATCGACGCGCTGCGCAGCGGCCACGATCACCTGGCCGCCCTTGTCCGCGGCCTCGCGGCCGACGACCTCACCCGGCCGTCCGGAGCGTCGGAGTGGGACGTGTCGCAGGTTCTCAGCCACCTGGGCAGCGGCGCTGAGATCACCCTGACCCGCCTGGATGCCTCGCTGAGCGGCACCGCCGGTCCTGACGGGGACTTCAACAAGTCGGTCTGGGCACGCTGGGACGCGATGTCCCCGGTCGAGCGGGCCGAGGGCTTCCTGACCGCCGACGAGGCGCTGGTCAGCCGCTACGAGGGCCTCGACGCGCAGGCGCGCGAGGAGCTGCGGATCGACCTCGGCTTCCTGCCGGTCCCCGTGGACGTGGCGACCGCGGCGGGGCTGCGGCTCAGCGAGCTCGCCCATCACTCGTGGGACGTCGAGGTCGCCTTCGACCCGGCGGCGGCCCTGGCCCCCGCCGCGGCCGAACTGCTTCTCGACCAGGTGGGCATGCTCATCCACTTCATCGGCAAGGCCGACGCCCTCGCCGGACGCCAGGTCGGCGTGGCCATCCGGACCACCTCCCCCGAGCGCTCCTTCGGGCTCGCCGTGGGTGACGCGGTCAGCCTCACCGACGAGCCGGTTCAGCCCGACGCCGTACTCAGCGCGCCGGCCGAGTGGTGGCTGCGCCTCACCACCGGCCGCCACTCCCCCGAGCACACGCCGAGCGTCGTGACCCTCACGAGCGACAGCCTCACCTTGGACGACCTGCGGCGGATCTTCCCCGGCTTCTGACCCGCCTACTGCCCCCGCTTCCGGTTACCTAGAAGCACGGCCGTCGCCCGATAGACCCGCGTACATTCCGTTACCATGGGCCGACACACAGTGTCGGACGGAGCAGATGCGCAATCCCCCACGCGAGCTCGCCCTCGTGATCGGCGCGGTGGTCGTGCTCAGCGCGGTCTTCACCGTGCTGGCCGGCATCTACGTCAACTTCGCCACCGACGGCCAGCCCCAGCTCAACCCGGCGCACATCCTGCCCGCGATCGTCTTCGCCTGCCTGGCCGCCGCGCTCCCGCCGCTGGGCGGCATCCTGCAGTCACGCTGGGCCAACCGCTCGGCGACCGCGACCGATCCGTTCACCGCGCATGACCTGCCCACGTACAAGCGGCTGCTCAAGGACCTGCGCAGGGAGGCGCGCACGCCCAAGTTCACCGAGCTCCAGGCGCGCGCCGCCCGGCGGGAGCTCGCCTTCGACCGGACAGACCTGGAGAAGGTCACCAAGCAGCGGACCCGCTGGCTCGACGACGTCCAGAGCGCCGAGCCGGTCATCCGGGCCTTCCTCCTGGTGCACGACGTGCCGGACGCCGCGGCGGACAAGTGGCTGCGGTCCTACCGCAGGCTGGCCGATCCCCGGCCGCCCCAGCCCGCCCCCCGCAAGAGGCTGGTCATCGGCACTACGGTGTCGGTGGTGTTCGCGACCGCGGCCTTCCTGGCCTATGTGGTGTACGTCGACACCTACATCCCCGACTCGCTCAAGCGCTCGAACGTGCTGATCCTCTCCCTGTACGCGCCCGGCAAGCCCCTGGTCGTCAGCACCTCCACGACCACTCCCCCGCACGCCAGGCTGGGCGGCTCGGCCATCAACACGGTCCCCACCGAGGCCCAGCGCTGGGACCTCGAACCGGCCAAGCGCGACGGCGCGTTCTTCCACCGGATCCGCAACCGCGTGAGCGAGCGCTGCCTGACCCCGGAGGCCCGGCGCGTCACCGAAGGGATCTTTCTCACCGAGGCGGCCTGCGACGGCTCCGACGACCAGCTCTGGCGGCTGACCGGCGACCATGCGATCACCATCGCCTCCCCCAGGGAAAACCTGTGCGCCGAGCCCAACCAGAGCTCCGCCGACTCCGGCACCCCGCTGATCCTGCTGGCCTGCGCGGCCGACCGGCCCGGCCAGCGCTGGCTGGTCACCACCCGCCCGCCTGATCTCGGCAGCTCGCTGGCCAGCTCGGAGAACGGCGTGTGCCTGGACGCCACGGGCGCCGCGGACCTGATCACGTGGACCTGCCACGGCGGCGTCAACCAGGCGTTCGGCTACCGGCGCAACGCCCAGGGCGCGTACGCGATCACGAGCATGGGCGGCTGCCTGACCGCCACCGGCCCACCTGATGGGCTGCGCCCGTCCCGCGAGCCCTGCAAGGACTCCACCGGCCAGCTCTGGCGCTTCACCTACCGCTCGGCGTACAACCGGTGGCTTTACTGGGAGGTCCAGCACGTCGCCAGCGGCCTGTGCCTGCAACTCGAACCCGACGGGGGGTCGCTGTCACTGCGCCCGTGCACCCGCGCGAACGTCCAGCAGTGGCGCACCCCCGACTGGCTGAACCCACCCAACACGCCCACCCACCCCGCCGTCTCGTAGCCGTGCGCAGCGCGCCTCCCGCCGCGGGCCGCGCGGGCGGCCGACCATGAGGGGGTGCCCGCCACCAACCGCCTGCCCGTCCTGAGCCTGGCGCTGGCCTCGGGCTCCATGGACGCCTTCACCTTCCTCGCCCTGGGCCAGGTCTTCACCTCGAACATGACCGGCAACCTGGTCCTGCTCGGCGTGTCAGCCGGCCGCGGCCGCCTCTCCGAGGCCCTGGGCTCGCTGGTGGCGTTGATCGCCTTCACCTGCGGCCTGGTGGCCGCGTTCCGGTTCACCGGCGAGGCCACCGGCTGGGCCGCCCGGATCAGGCTGGCCCTGGCCGCCGAGCTGGGCCTGCTGATCGCGCTGGCCATCGCCTGGGCCCTGTCCGGCCCGCACCTCCCGCTGATCGCGACCGCCGCCCTCGCCATGGGCGTCCAGAGCGCGGTGACCCGTCGTCTGCGGACCTTCATCGGCTCGACGACGTTCATCACCGGCGCGCTGACCAGCTCGTTCTCCCGTCTCCTCACCCCCGAGGACGGGCAGCCGCACGTTCCCGAGCTGATGGCCGTGCTCCTCGCTCTGGCGCTCGGCGCGGCCGCCGCCACGGTGAGCCTGCACCTGCTCCCCGCGGCGGCTCCGGTGATCGCGCTGCTGGCCGTGGCCCTCGCTCTGATCACCGGTACGAGCTGACGCGCCGATCAGCTCTCGGACAGGACCGCGCGCAGCCGGGTGACGAAGGACTTCGGGTCGTCGGCGAAGCCGATGTGGCCGGCGGGGAACATCGTCGGCTCGATACCGAGTCCCGCGGCCAGCGCGATCGACGTGCGGTCGCAGAGCTGGCCGGCCGAGTCCTCGCCGATGCCGATCACTACGCGGGTACTCGCCGCGCGCAGAGCGGCGAAATCGGGCCGCCAGCGGACGGTGTCGCGCATCTCGTGGGCGAACCAGCGGCGTTCGTCCGCGACCTGGCGCGGGTCGCGTTCCCCGCCGAACATCATCTCGATCGCGCCGTCCGGCATGACGATGTCGGCCTGAGCCATGAACTTCCGCCAGGCCCCTGTGACATCGCCCGCGAGGTAGGTGGCGATCTGGTCGTCGGTCCCGGCGTAGAGCTGCTCGCGGTCCTCCAGCGGGTCGACCACCGGGGCTTCGTGGGCGATGATGGTGTGGGCCTGCTCTGGGTGGGCCTCGGCGAACGCCAGCGCGGTGACGGCGCCGCCGCTGGAGCCGAAGATCGCGGCCGGGCCGGCGTCGAGGTGGGTCAGGAGCCGGGACAGGTCGTCGGCGCGCAGCTGCGGGGTCGAGTCCTGTTCGGGGTCGTGGAGGGGGCTGCGGTTGATGCCGCGCGGGTCGGTGGTGAGCACGGTGTGGTCGGTGGCCAGCAGCTCGGCCGCCGGGGCGAAGGAGTCGGCGTTCATCGGGGCACCGACGAGCACCACCAGGGGGCCCTCGCCCCGTACCTCGTAGTACAGGCGGGCGTCAGGGACCTCAAGGGTGTTGTGCATCGGAGTTCTCCTGGTCTGGAGGTTGGTGGTCGGTCCAAGAGGTGACTCCGGTGATGGGGCAGAATCGTCGCTTGTGAGCGAAGTCTTTTCCGCCACAACAGCGGACACGTCAGCGGAGGATGCCGAAGACCTGGTCCGGGCGCGGGCCGGGGACGATGCCGCGTTCAACCGGCTCGTGGAGCCGTTGCGCCGGGAGCTGCACGCCCACTGCTACCGCATGCTCGGCTCCACCCACGACGCCGACGACGCCCTCCAGGACGCCCTGCTGCGGGCGTGGCGGGGACTCGCGCGTTTCGAGGGCCGCGGCTCGCTGCGCTCGTGGCTGTACACCGTGGCCACCCACACCTGCCTGGATACCATCGAATCCAGGGGTAGGCGAGCCCTGCCGATGGACCTCGGCCCGTCCAGTGATCGCGCCGTGCTCGGCGACGCCCCGCCGGCCGACGTCGCCTGGCTGGGCCCCTATCCCGACGCGGCTCTCGGCGCGGGCGGACCGGCCGCGCGCTACGAGCAGCGCGAGGCCGTCGAACTCGCCTTCGTCGCCGCCCTGCAACACCTGCCGGGCAACCAGCGCGCGGCGCTGCTGCTCTTCGAGGTTCTCGGGTTCTCCGCCGCCGAGATCGCCACCACGATGAACACCTCCACCACGTCGGTGAACTCCGCCCTTGCCCGAGCCCGCAAGATCGTCGCGGAGAAGGTGCCCGCTCCCACCCAGCAGCGGACGTTGCGCCAGATCGACGACGCCCGGGTACGGGAGATCGTCGCCGGTTACTCCACCGCGCTCGAACGCGGCGACGCCGATGCCCTGGTCGCGCTCCTGACCGAGGACGTCACCTGGTCGATGCCGCCGCTGCCGCACTGGTATCACGGTCTGGAGGCCGTCGCCGACTTCGCCAGGCGGATCCCGCTGACCGCCTGCGGCAGCTGGCGGCACCTCCCGGTCACCGCGAACGGCCAGCCCGCCGTGGCCTGCTACCTCCGGAACGACGGCGCCGGCGCGCACCTCGCCTGGTCGATCAACGTGCTGACCCTGCGTGGCGAGCATATCCGCGAGGTCACCTCGTTCATCGGCGCCGAGCACTTCACGCCCTTCGGGCTGCCCGCCTCACTGCCCTGAGATGCTCAGGGGCGCCGGTGGTGGTGGTGGACGGCCAGGGCGACGGCGCACGCGATGGTGGCGAGTCCGAATCCGATGCCGACGAAGATATTGGAGCCGAAGTTCGAGGTCACTATGTTGAGGACGGCGCTGATCCCGAGCAGGAGCCACAGCACGGGACGGAGCATCGCGCGCCGAGCGTCGGCGGGCTGTGCCGGACGGGCTGCCTCGGAGACGTTCAGAATGTCGGACATGAGGTGCTCCTCACTCGATGGGCTGTCACACATCGAAGCTACGGACGATCACCGCTGACGACGATCCCACCCATGGGACAAGTGGGGTACAGCAGGCTGTACTCCTCGGCCGATGATCTGCCGACCGCCCAAGTGATGCCCTATTGTCCTGGGCTGAGGAGGCGCCGCGGGGCGATCTTCTGGGCCAAGGAGGTGCCGCATGCCGACCGATGACCCCACGCCCGGCCGGCGGGCGGCCCGCTGGGACGCGTTCGTCCTCGCCCGTGCCCGCGTCATCCTGGAGGCGCTCGAGCACCTCGTCGGTGGGCTCGGTACCGCGTTCCTGGCGTTGGTCGCCTTCGCGTTGGTGATCGCCACCGCGCTCACCAGCCTCGTCGGCGTGGGCCTGCTGCTGGCGCCCCTCACACTGCGCGTGGTGCGTGTCGTCGCCGACCGGGAACGCGGGCGGCTCTCCCGCTGGGGTCCGGCGGTCGTCGGCCCGGAGCCGATACCGCACGGGCTGCGCGCCGCCCTCGCGGACTCGGCCGTACGCCGGGAAGTGGGCTGGGTCGCGATCCATGCCGTCTTCGGGCTGCTTATCGGCGCGATCGGTCTCTCGCTGCCCCTCTACGCGGTGCGTGACATCACCTTCCCGTTGTACTGGCGGCTGCTGCCACCGGATGTGGCGGCCACGTCGGCCAGTGGGCTCTGGACTGTGCAGGGCTGGCCCAGCGCCCTCGCCGTCGCCCTGCTGGGCGTGAGCTGGATCGTCATCACCGGAATGGTCCCCCCGGGCATGGCGCGGCTGCAGGCCTGGCCCGGGCGGCGACTCCTGGCGCCCGTCTCCGGCACCGACCTCGCGCTGCGGGTCGTACAGCTCACCGCGACCCGCGCCGCCGCGCTCGACGCGCACTCCGCCGAGCTGCGGCGCATCGAGCGGTCGCTGCACGACGGGACGCAGAACCGGATCGTCGCCGTCAACGTCCTGCTCGGCGCGGCCCGCCGGGCTCTGACGCGCGACCCGGCCAGCGCCGAGGCCATTCTCGAACGCGCGCAGGACGCCGCCGAGCAAGCACTCGCCGAGCTCCGCGGAGTCGTCCGCAGCATCCTGCCGCCGGTGCTGACCGACCGGAGCCTCGCGGACGCCCTCACCGGTCTGGCCACGGCCTGCCCGGTGCCCTGCCGGATCGACGCCGACCTGCCCGTCCGGTGCGCCTCCTCGGTCGAGGCGACGGCCTACTTCGTGGTGGCCGAGACGCTCACGAACATCGCCAAGCACAGCCGTGCCGGGCGCGCCGACGTCCTAATCCGTCTCCAGGACGACCGGCTCCACCTGCGGATCACCGACGACGGCCAGGGCGGGGCGGACGAACGCAACGGGTCCGGGTTCGTCGGCATCCGCCGCCGTACCGAAGCACACGATGGGACATTCATGCTGACCAGCCCGCCCGGTGGCCCGACCACCGTGACCGTGAGCCTGCCATGCGGATCGTGATCGCGGAGGACGACCCGCTCCTGCGCGAAGGGCTCGCGCTGCTGTTACGCGCTGAGGGGATCGACGTCGTGGCCACCGCCGGCGACCCCACCGGCTTCCTGGACGCCGTCGGCGTACACAAGCCGGATGTCGCGATCGTCGACGTACGGATGCCGCCGACCCACACCGACGAGGGGATCGTCGCGGCCGTCGAGGCCCGGCGGCGCCAGCCGGACCTGGCCGTGCTCGTGCTGTCCGCCTATGTCGAGCAGGCGTTCGCCACCGAGCTGCTCTCCCATGGCAGCTCCCGCCTCGGGTACCTGCTGAAGGAGCGGGTCGGGCGGGTGGACGAGTTCCTGACCGCGCTGCATCGGGTGGCGGACGGGGGCACGGCCATCGATCCGGACGTCGTCGCGCAGTTGCTCGTACGCACCCGGCCCGACACCCGGCTGGAGCGCCTCAGCCCGCGCGAACGCGACGTGCTGGCCTTGATGGCCGAAGGCCTGGGCAACGCCGCCATCGCCGAGCGGCTCTTCGTCACCGACGGCGCCGTGCACAAGCACATCCGCAGCATCTTCGCCAAGCTCGACCTGGCGCCCACCGACCGGGCGGACCGGCGCGTCACCGCCGTCCTGCACTACCTGGAGGACGCCAACCGCCGAGTCTGACCCGGGTGTCACTTGCTGGGCTGGGGTGTCTGGCAGGCGATCTTCGGGTTCATGCCGAGATAGTTGAGCGGGCCGGCCACGATCGTCACGGCGATGGTGGCCAGCTTGTTGCAGTTGTCGACCGGTCCTGAGTAGTAGTCGCGCTGGCCCGCCGCGAAGGCGCCGACGATCAGCCAAAGGATCACCACTACAGACGCTAAGCGCATCGGTTCTACCTCCATCATCCGGCCTTGGTCACCAGTCTCTCCCCCTGGCGAGGCCGAGGAAACGGGCAGTTCTCCCACGGTCCGTCACTGAAGAGGGACCTTCGGCGACTTTCTGAGAGGGGGACCGCCCGTGGTCAGGTCCTTGACCTGGCCGGTGGTGCTGGTGGCCGCCAGGGCGACGGCGAACAGGATGAGCTGATTGAGAAGCTTGAGAAACACCAGCATCCCCACGGCTCCCGCGACCACCTGGTAGGCGGGGTTGGCCGCGGTGAGGTTGAGATAGACCTGCCCGAGGGTCTTGAGGACCTCCAGGCCGATCATGATGAAGAGCGCCGGGCCGATCACCCTGCGCAGCGGCAGGTGCAGCCGGGGCGGGGCGGTCAGCAACGCCATGGCCAGCAGGGTGTTGATGCCGAGACCGATGACGAACGCGGCCGCGGCCAGCACCCACTGGGCCCAGTCGGCGTCCGTCCCCACCGTGTGGACGGCCAGCCAGCTCAGCAGCCATTCGGCGGCGAAGGCGAGGGCGATCGACAGGAAGAGCAGCACACCGAGCCCGGCCACCACGCACAGGTCGATGAGCTGGCGCAGGATGAACCTCCCCGGATACTCCTCGATGCGCCAGATCGCCCTGCTGGCCGAGCGCAGGGCGTCCATCCAGAACAGGCCCGTCAACGGCAGCGCGACGAAGGCCACCGCTCCCGCCGTCGCCCGCGCGTCGATCAGCGCCTGCACGTCCAGCCGCGGGAAGTTCTCGCTCAGATAGTGCTGCACCGCCTCCAGCACCGGCGGATAGTCCAGGTACCGGCCGAGAATGGCGAACCCCAGCAGGGCGAGCGCGAAGGTGGCGAAGAAGGAGTAGTACGTGAGCGCGGCCGACAGCCGGCCGGCGTCCACCTTGTCGTAGCGGATCACGGCCCGGACGAGATGATCCAGCCAGCCATGGCGACTTCTCGCCCGAGCCCAAGCCGCCGGCAACCGTCCGAGCTTGCTCACCGTACCGTCCAAACCGCTCGATCTTCAGGCTGAGCCTCTACCCGGGCGTGCGTCGAATCATCCTGGCCGCACCTTACTGGGCGGCCAGGATCCGTGCCTATCAGGAGCGGAGGTGAGAGTCTGGAAGACGTGAAGCCGGATCGGGGACCCCTCTGGGGGCTGGTGCCACCTACGCTGGCCAAGCTGGCCGCTTGGAGCGTCTGCTTGATCCTCATCGGCTTCGTGGCCAACTACATAGTCAACATCGTGGTGCTGATGCACCTCATCGCCCTGCCGGTCGCGGTCGCGCTGCTGCTGACCGCGCTGCTGTTCCCCCTCACCAGGCGGCTGCGCGCGATGGGTCTGCGGCCGATCTACGCCACGTGGATCACCATGCTCGTCGCGTTCACCGTGGTGGCCGGAACCGGCTGGGTCATCGGCGTACGGGCCAACGAGGAGTTTCCCGGCCTGGTACGACAGGTGCAGCAGACCGCCAAGACGATGGAAGGCTGGCTCTACACCGGCCCGCTGCACGTCAAGCCGAACCAGCTCAGCAACTGGGTCGACGACATCGCCAACCTGGTCACCGAACAGCAGCGGCAGATCACCACGACCGTGCTCGCGGGCACCGTCGTGCTGCTCGAAGCGCTGGCCGCGACCGTCCTGCTGCTCTTCGTGACGTTCTTCCTGCTCAAGGACGGGGACCGGATCTGGGCCTGGTTCCTCAAGGGGTTCGGCACGGTCGCGCCACGGGTCGATCGCGCCGGGCGCACGGCCTGGGTCACGCTCTCGCACTACGTACAGGGCACCGTGGCCGTGGCGGCGGTGCACGGCATCCTCATGGGCATCGTGCTCGCGGTCATGGGGGTCCCGCTCTGGGCGGCGCTGGCCGTACTGATCTTCCTGGCCAGTTTCATCCCGATCGTCGGCATCTTCTTCGCCGGAGCCGTCGCGACGCTGGTCACGCTCGGTGCGAAGGGTCCGATCTACGCGCTCATCTTCGTCGGCATCCTGCTCGTCGAGCAGCAGTTGGAGAACCACGTCCTCCAGCCGCTGATCGTCGGCCGGGCGCTCCATTTCCACCCGCTGGCGATCATCATCGTGCTCTCCGTCGGCGGCATCCTGGCGGGGATCGCGGGCGCGATCGTGGCCGTGCCGATCGCCGCGATCCTCTACCGATCGGTGCCCGAGCTCTTCCGGGACGAACCGCTCCCACTCCCACCTGTGCCGGAGCCGGAACCACCGCCGCACCACGGCAAACCCGCCCAGACCACCGGCGGACCAACGCTGCCTACCGGGTGACGCCTGGCCCGAGGTTGGTGAATGATGCGGGTATGAGCGCGCGGCGGGTGGTGCTGTGGGACGACGCCGACTCACGCCGGGACTGACCCGTGGGCAAATGGTCCGGGAGAGCTTCGGCACGCGACACCGGTGACGCCCAAGCCGCGCCCGGCGGCTACGCCAACAGCGGCGTCCACATCGGGGACGTGTACCAGACGACCCCTCCCCCGGCCCGATCCGCCTACCTGGACCAGGTCCAGCAGATCTTCCCGTGGGAGCTGGTCGGCCGGGAGCGGGAGCTCGCGGAGCTCACCCGGTTCGCCACCGAAACGGACGGGCCCTCCTACACGTGGTGGCAGGGACCGGCGTGGGCCGGCAAGTCGGCGCTGATGGCGTGGTTCGTCCTGCATCCTCCGCCCGGAGTGCGGATGGTGTCGTTCTTCGTCACCGCCAGATACCTGGGGCAGAGCGACAGGAACGCGTTCCTCGAAGCCGTGGTGGAGCAGCTCGCCGAGATCGCCGAGCAGCCGATGCCGGACCTGCTGACCGTCTCCAACCGGCAGGCGTGGTTCGGTCGGCTGCTGCGCGAGGCCGCCGCGGTCTGCGGGCGGCTGGTGCTGGTGGTGGACGGGCTGGACGAGGACCGGGGGGCCGATGCCGGGCAGGGCGGCAACAGCATCGCCGCGCTGCTGCCCGCCGTGCCTCCGCCGGGGGTGCGGGTGGTGGTCGCGGGCCGTACGGACCCGCCGGTGCCCGCTGACGTGCCGGCCCGGCACCCGCTGCGCGACCCGGCGATCCTACGGCGGCTCCCCGTCTCCCCGCATGCGCAGATCATCCGCGACGACGCCGAACGTGAGCTGGACCTGCTGCTGGACGGCGGCGAAACCGAGCACGACCTGGTGGGGTTCGTCGCCGCGGCCGGCGGCGGGCTGAGCGGTGCCGCGCTGGCCGAGCTGACGGGCCGGACCGAGCGCGAGGTGATCCGGCGGCTGCGCGGGGTGTCCGGGCGCACGTTCCAGAGCCGCGCCGGGCGCTGGCGGCCGGGGACGGACGCGAACGTGTACGTCCTGGCGCACGAGGAGCTCCAGGCGACCGCCGTGGACAGCCTCGGCGCCGGTCGGCTGGCCCGTTACCGGGAGCTGCTGCACACCTGGGCCGCGGACTACCGGCGACGTGGCTGGCCGGAGGAGACGCCGGAGTATCTGCTGCGCGGCTACTTCCGGCTGCTGCAGGCGGCGGGGGATGTGCCGCGCATGGTGGAGTTCGCCACTGATCCGGCGCGTCTGGACCGGATGCTCGACATCACCGGCGGCAACGCGGCCGCGGCCACCGAACTCGCTCTCGCCCAGGACACCATCCTCTCCCGAACCACGTACATGCCGCCGACCGGCCCCGCGTCCACCCTGCCGGTCACCCCCGTGCTGCCTCAGGTCACCCCCGCGCGATCCGCGTCCCTTTCGGTCGCGTCCGCCCGGCCTGCTGCGCCGGACGTGGTCACGGTGTCCGATCTGGCCGACCTGCTCGACCTGGCCGCCGTGCGGGCCCGGCTCGATCGGCGCGGCCAGTTCATTCCCTCCAGCTTTCCTGTGGCGTGGGCCATGCTCGGCGACGTCGACCGCGCCGAGGCCCTCGCCCGCTCGATGACCCAGAGCTGGGAGCGCCCCGACCGGGCTAAGGCACTGGGCGGGATAGTGCGGGTGCTGGTGGCCGCCGGTGATCTGGACCGGGCCGAGCGCCTGGCCCGGCCCGCCCCTCACGTCTCGCAAGAGGCGCTCGCCGAGCTGCTGCGCGCCCGCATCGAAGCCGGAGAACCGGACCGGGCCGAGGACCTCGCGCGTGCCCTGCCCACAATGCTGCCCCACGTGCTGTCCGATCTCGCCGACCTGCTGGTCCAGGCGGGCGAGCTGGACCGCGCGGAGGACGTCACCAACTCGATCGCCGACCCCGCCGCGCGGCTGCGACCGCTGACCGCGCTGATCACCGCCCGGTCCGCCGCGGGCGATCGGCAACGGGCCCACATGCTGGCCCGGCAGGCCGAGGACCTGATCGGCTCGCTACCCGACGCCGGCTCCATGTTTTCCCGCTCTCGCCAGACGCATGTCTTGGCCCAGCTGCCCGGAGCGCTGGTGGCGAGCGATCCCGAGCGGGCTCGCCGCCTGGCCGAGGAGGTGGAGGAGACGGCGCCGTCGGTGCGGTCGTGGGCCGGCGTACCGGCGCTGATCGGACTGAAGCGGGTCTGGCTCGCCCTGGACGAGCCGGACCGAGCCCGCCAAGCGGTGGAACGTGCTGAGGTCGCCGCCTATACCGCGGACGCCATATTCGTCAACGTGGCCCGGCTGGCCGGGCACGCGTCAGCCTTCGCCGAGGCAGACGAGCCGGGCCTGGCCCTGCGGCTGGCGTACCGCGCGGAACAGGCCCTGCTCACCGAAGAGGACCGCTACTCCCAGAGCGACCGCCTGGCGCTGGTGGAGTCCCTGGTCGGAATGGCCGAATGGAAGCGAGCCGAGGCCGTGGCCCGGGCCGCGAAAGACCAGGACGCCCGGGATGAGGCGCTGGGGCTCGTGGTGTCGTCCGCCCTCGGGGCCGGGGAGCCGGCGCGCGCGGCGCGGCTGGCCGCCGACGTACAAGATGCGGATTGGCGGGAGACGCTGCTTTCCGAGCTGGCCGAGTCGCTGGCCCGATCCGGTGACCTGGACGGTGCGGAGAGCGTCGCCCGCTCCCTGCCGGGGGCGTTGAACCGGGTTTCGATGCTGCTGCGGCTGGTGCGGAGCACGCCCGATCATGACCGTGCCCGTGCTCTGACCTCGCGGGTCGAGGCCGACCATGAGGCGGGCGCCTTCGACTCCTACGAGCAGGCGCTGATCCGGACGATCCTCGGCGACACGGATTGCGCCGTCGAGCTCGATCGCTGGGCGGAGGCCACCGCGCTGTCGATCGAAGATCCGCAGGCGCGGAGCGACGCGCTGACCGGCCTGGTGGAGACGCTGGTCGAGGCGGGCGATCCGGAGCGGGCCGAGGAGGTCGCCAGAACAATCACTGATAGGTACTCGCGCGCGGTCGCGCTGGCCTGGCTGGCAGCGGACGCCGCGGGCCCCGACGAAGCCTGCGCTCTGGCGGGCGAGGCGGAGGGGCTTGCGCGGTCTCTGACTGATCCGGAGCATCAGGCGGGCTCGTGCACCCAGCTGGCCGTGATCTGGGCGACGGCCGGTGACTCCGGCAGGGCAGCCGAATGCGTGGCGAGGGCGGAGAGCGCCATCGCCGCCATCGAGCGGCGGACCATGCGGATCGAGCCGCTCGCCGAGCTGGCCGGCGCGCACGCGGGCATGGGCCAGGCGTGTGAGGCACGCCACTGCGCCGAGCGCGCGCAGGCTCTGGCCCTGGCTGACGACTCGCCCAACGGCTACGGCCTGACGCTGGCGGTGACGGCCTGGGACATGGCCGGCGAACCCGACCGGGCGGCTGCCCTCGTCACGTCCGTCACCGGCCACGAACCGTTGGCTCGGATGGCTCGGGTGTGGCTCGCTCGCGGACGTACCGCCGAGGCCGAGGCCATAGTCGCCCGCATCGACACGGAATGGCGCAGGAGCCCGCTGCTGATCGAGCTGGCCGCAGCGTGGGCGGCGGCGGGAGACCTAGACCGCGCTGAAGCAGTGCTCGGCGAGATCGCCAGGCTCGACGAGCCGATGCGGTACGCGCAGGCGGCGGTGGAAGCGGTACGGGCCCGGATGGCCGCGGGTGACACCAAGGGCGCGGCCCGGATCGCCGAGGAGACGGAGGCCTACGCTCTGTCCAACAGCTTGTGGCACCATCGGGTCACGGCGCTGAGCGAGGTGGTGAAGGCGTGGGTGATCGTCGGCGACCTGGAGCGCGGCCGCGGGCTAGCCCGGCGGGTGGAGCTCGACGTACGTGCGGAAGCCGATCCGGAGTGGCAGGCCGAGGCACTCACCCGCCTGGCGGCGGCACTGCTGCGAGCCGATGATGTGACGCGGGCCGAGACGGTGGCGCTCGCCGTCTCCGACCCCTACTGGCGCGTCGAGGCATTGACCTCCGTGACGCTGGGGTACGTGGCACAGGGCGACCTCGATCGGGCCCGCGTCCTGGTCGGCGAGAGCGAGACGGCGCTCTCTTCGCTCAGCCCACCCTGGTATCGCGATGAGAGGCTAGAGCTGGTGACGGGGGCCCTCGCGGCGGTGGGCCTCGTGGATCAGGCTTGGGCCGCCGTGTACACCGCCAGCAATGAGTATGTCGTGGACACAGTCGCGATGAGCCTGGTCGGGCGGCTGACCACACCGGACGACTGGTCGCGTGCCCAGGAGTTCGCCCGTACGCGACCGCCGGAGCGCCATCCGTACGTGCTGCTCCAGCTGGTCGACTCGATGTTCGCGGGCGGGGACCCAAGCGGCGCCGAGGCGATCGTCCGGTCGTTCACCGAGCCGACGGCGCTGGCGTACGGGCTGCGCCGGCTTGGCAGCGCACTGGCCGAGGCGGGCGAGCTCCCGAAGGCCCGATCCGTGGCCGACGAGATCGAGCGCGTGGCGCCGGACATCGTCGGGTGGGCGAACCGCGAGAGCGTTCTGAGCTCGCTGCAGGCCTTACGGGCGAGGATCGGCGACCTCGACCGGGCCGAGGCCGCTGTCACGCCGCTCACCAGGCCGTTCCTGCGGCTCTACGCGCTGATCGAGCTGATGAAGGGCCATGCGGCGGCGGGTGATCCAGAGCAGGCGCTCCTGCACGCCGAGCGGGCCGAAGCAGCGGCCATGTCGATGCTCGACTCCCACGCGGATAGGGGCTTCGCGTTGCGGACGCTGGCCCGGGAGTGGGCCGGCCTCGGCGACCTAAACCGGGCCGAGGCCATCGCGAGCTCTTTCCCCGACCTCGACTGGCACGCCGAAGCGCCGGCCTGGGTCGCGGAGGAGGCGGCCGAATCCGATCCCGTACGCGCCCGGCGGCTGCTGGCGACGGCGCTGGCCCGGACGGACGACTACTGCCAGCTGCTGGGGTCGGTCGCGCGGGTCGCGCCCGAGATCCTGCACGTGGAACGGGACCGCCTGGTCCGCTGGGGGCTGGTCGGGCGGGAGTAGACATAGGGCCGCGTGAGCGGGAGTAGACGTGGAGCCGCATTGGCGGGAGTCGTCGCGGAGCCGCGTCGGCGGGACTGGACGCGTGGCCGCATCGGTGGGGACTAGACGCTCGTGGCCAGGAGGATCTTCAGCAACTCGTCGGGCGCATCCCGCATCACGTTGTGCCTGGACGCGAGGGCATGCGCGCGCCACGACGGATCGGCCAGCGCCCGCTCGTAGGCGGGCTTGAAGGCCGACTCCCCCTCGCCATCGGCCGCGTACACATAGTCCTTGCTCCGGAACCGGTCGAGCCCGCCGCGCAGGCGGATCGACTGGATGAGGGAGGCCAGCGGGTGGGGCGTGGCCCGCGGATCGAAGAAGGGCAGCGGCGCGGTCGCGTAGCCGTTCGCATGGGCGTCGCCGATGTACCAGTGTCGCTGGTCGTCCGTGGCCAAGGTCCAGCAGGAGTCCCCGTCCTCGGGTACGAAGGCGTCGACATAGACCAGACCGTCGACCCGCTCGGGGACGCGGTCGGCGGCACCGGTGATCACCATTCCGCCATAGCTGTGCCCCACCAGCACGACGTCGGTGATCTGCTCGTCCTCCAGGAGATTCACTACGTCCTCGATGTGTGTGTCAAGGTTGACCGAGGCGTTGAGCAGGTGCTTCCTGGCTCCCAGCCCGGTCAGCGTGATCGGGTACGCCTCGTGGCCGTGCTGCCGGAGCCGGCGCGCCAGCGGTTCGAAACACCACGCGCCGTGGCAGGCGCCGGGGACAAGTACGAAGGTCGTCATCTGGGATTCCTCAGGTAGGTGGCGTACGTTCCCAGCCTCCGGCAGAACGAACCAGAAGTCCAAGAGATAGTACGTCTCCTTAGGAGAAGGAACAGTTATGGAGGATCACGCGGTAAGCCGGGCGATCTGTCGTAGTTCGCCGCGGGTCGTCTCGCAGTCCAGCCGCCGGAGTTGGTCCACCACCCGGCCGGCCTGAGGGCTGTACTTGAGCTCTTCGGGGCAGGTCTCCGCCACCTTCCTGAGCATGGCGGTGGCGGCTTCCGGGTTGCGGTCCATGGCGTGGGCCGTGGCCAGGGACAGGAAATAGCGGGCCTGCCGGTCCTTCGCGTACAAGCGGTCGGCGTCGACGTCCGCCGCCAGCCGGATGGCCTGCCGGTACCGTCCCATACGTGCCGCCACCACCACCGCGTGCAGGTCCACCTCGGTCATGAAGTCCACGCCGAGTTGCCCGCCGAGCTTGCGGGCGCGGTTCAGGAGTTCCTCGGTCCGGAGGAGGTCGTTCTCCTCGGCGGTGGCCAGGGCCGCCGTCAGGTAGCAGGTGCCGATGGTCGACGGGTCGTCCGTGAGCTCGGTCGCGGCCAGGCACAAGCGGCGGGCGTCGGCGTACCTGCCCAGGTGGATGAGGACCTCGGCCAGCTCGGCCCGGGTAAGCGCCCGCAGGTCGGCGGGCGCGGCGGCCACGGCGCGGTCGGCGGCCAGCAGGGCGAGCGGGTGGTGGCCGCAGCCGCGCAGCAGCGTCGCGAACAGCCGGTAGACGTCAGTGAGGTCGGCGGCGGCGGCCTGCCGGTCCTCGGCCTTCGCGTGCTCCGCCGACGTGTCGGCCATCAGGAGGAGGGCGGGCAGGCGACGGCGTAGCTCGGTGTAGCGCCTGGGCGAGCGCCGCCAGATCTCCCACGCCGACGAGACGTGGCGGTGGACGCGGTGCACGCTCTCGGTCACCCCGTCGGCGCACAGCCGGGGGAACAGCAGTGCCCGGCCGACGTCATCGCATTCGCCGTGTTCGCCGGTGGCCGGCAGCGTTATGTGGCCGCCGATGAGTTCGGAAAGGTCGTTGACGCGGAGTACATCAGCGATTCGCATGATGGTGGATAATCGGTCCAGCGGCCTGGCGCCTTTTTCGACCAGCCGGAGCCATTCCTCACTGCAGCCCACGAGATTCGCCAGAATGCGCCGGGACAGGCCGCGTGCGCGGCGCATGGCCATGATCCTGCCGCCGTCGACCAAGAAATCGCTGGCCATGCCGCCAGATTAGGCGATGAATTCGACGGCCATCGACGGCCATAAATGACCGCCGCTTTCTGCCACCGGGCGCCGAAGAAAAATCCGCTATCGTAATTCGGAGAATCGTGGGATGCCGTCGCGCAACTCCAGTTGGATCCGGGCGGCCCGGCCGGGGTGAGACTGCCGCGACACCGTTCGGCAGGAGGAGACCACGATGACGATCGACGTCGAGTCGACGCGGAAGGCATTCCCGTTCTTCGAGACAGCCGCTGACGGCTCCCGTCCACCCGTCTACCTCGACAGCGCCGCCACCACGCAGAAGCCGGCCGTGGTGCTCGACGCCCTCAGCCACTACTACACGCGCGCCAACGCCAACGTGCACCGTGGCGTCTACCGCCTGGCCGTAGAGGCGACCGAGCTGTACGAAGGGGCCCGGCGCAAGGTCGCGGCCTTCGTCAACGCGCCCCGCGCCGAGGAGATCGTCTTCACCAAGAACGCCACCGAGGCCACCAATCTCCTGGCCAACACGCTGATGTGGGGCGACGGGCGGCTCCGGGTCGGTCCCGGCGACGAGATCGTCCTGACCGAGATGGAGCACCACTCCAACCTCATCCCCTGGCGGCTGCTAGCCGAACGTGTGGGGGCGAAGGTCAGTTATCTGGGCATCACGGACGACGGCCGGCTGGACCTGTCCCGCCTGGCCGAGCTGGTCACGGAGCGGACCAAGGTCGTGGCCGTCGTGCACGCCTCGAACATCCTGGGCACCGTGAACCCCATCGCGCCGATCGCGGCCCGCGCGGCCGAGGTCGGCGCCCTGCTGGTCGTGGACGCGGCGCAGTCGGTTCCGCATCTCGGGGTGGACGTCGCCGCGCTTGGGGCCGACTTCGTGACGTTCTCCGGGCACAAGATGTGCGGGCCCACCGGGATCGGCGTGCTGTGGGGCCGGCACGAGCTGCTGGCGGCGCTGCCGCCCTTCCTCGGCGGCGGCGAGATGATCGAGACGGTCAGCGTGGACGCCATGCACTACGCCGCGCCGCCGCTCAAGTTCGAGGCCGGGACGCCGCCGGTGGCGCAGGCGGTCGGCCTGGGGGCCGCGTGCGACTTCCTCTCGGAGATCGGGATGGACGCGGTCGCCGCCCACGACCAGGCGCTGATCGAGTACGCGCTGGACCGGCTCGGCGAGGTGCCGGGCATCCGGTTCATCGGCCCCGCGGACACCAGCGACAGACTGCCGCTGCTCTCCTTCGTGGTGGACGGCATGCCACTCCAGCAGGTGCGCACGGCCTTGGACGAGGCGGGGATCGCGGTACGTTCGGGTCACCACTGCGCCCAGCTCGCGTGCAGCCGTTTCGGCATCCCGGCGGCCATCCGCGCCTCCTTCTACCTGTACAACTCGCCCGACGAGGTCGACGTCCTGGCCACGACTCTGGAACAGGCGCGCGGCTCCCGGCGGGGCGAACAGACCCCGCACGCGGTGTACGAGGCCGCCGACACCCGCCAGGTCCGCCCCTACCAGGAGGTCCTGGTGCCGGCGATCTTCCGGCCCTGGGCGTACCGGCTGGTCGAGGAGCTGGCTCCCGCTCAGGGAGCCAGGGCGCTCGACATCGGCACCGGGCCGGGCACGGTGGCCCGCGTCATGGCGGCGGCCGTGGGCGACGGCGGGGCCGTGGTCGGCACCGACCCGAGCCCGGCCATGCTCGCGCTCGCGCGGGAGGAGCCGCCCGTCAGCGGGGCCCCGATCCAGTACGTCGAGTGCGGCGCGGCCCCCTTGCACGTGTCGGACGAGGCGTTCGACCTGATCACCGTGCAGCAGGCGCTCCAATTCGTCCCGGACCGGCGCGCCGCGGTGGCCGAGATGCGCAGGGCCGCCCGCCCCGGCGCGCGGATCGCCATCGCCACCTGGTCACCGCTCCGGCGCAACCCGCTCTTCCGCGCCCTGCACGACGCGGTCGGCGCCGTGCTCGGTCCCGGACCGGCCGCGTTGTTCGAGGAGCCGTGGTCGCTGGGCGGGGAGGAGGTCGCCGCCCTGGTGGAGGAGGCGGGCTTCGGCCGGGTCGAACTGCGCGAGTGGACGGTGCCGGTCACCATCCCCGGCGGACCGGACGCCCTGTGCTGCCTCTTCGACTTCTCGGCGGTCGGCCCGCACATCTCCGTCCATCGCCGGGACCTCCACGCCACCGTCCGCGCGAACCTGGCCCACTGTACGGACGGGCACGGCGTGCACGCGGAGACTTCAGCGAACGTGGTGACCGCCCAAGCCTGATCGTCAGCGACCCAGCCCGGCGGATGTCCCCGGCGCCGGGCAGGGTCGCGACACACGCAGCCTCACCATTCCGCCATCGAGCCGTCGTCGTGCCGCCAGACCGGGTTGCGCCAGGCGTGCGGGTGGCGGGCGGCCTGCCGTACCGCCTGCTCGTCGATGGTCACCCCCAGGCCGGGCAGCGTGGTGCGGTGGGCGTGGCCGTCGGTGAAGGTGAACGGGGCGGGGTCGAGGACGTAGTCGAGGAGTTCGGCGCCGCTGTTGTGGTAGATGCCCACGCTCTGCTCCTGGATGAGGAAGTTGGGCGTGGCGAAGCCGATCTGCAGGCTGGCGGCCAGCGCGATCGGGCCGAGCGGGCAGTGCGGGGCGAGTTGCACGTCGAACGTCTCGGCGAGCGCGGCGATCCGCCTGACCTCCGAGATGCCGCCCGCGTGGGACAGGTCGGGCTGGGCCACGGCCAGGCCGGAGGTCAGCGGCGGCAGGAAGTCGGTGCGGGAGTAGAGGCGCTCCCCGAGCGCGATCGGCACGTCCGTCGCGGCGGTCAGGTCGCGGAGCCGGTGCAGGTGGTCGGGGGCCAGCGGCTCCTCCACGAACAACGGCTGCAGGTCGGCGACGGCGGCGAGGACGCGTCTGGCGTTGGCGGTCGTGGCGCGGCCGTGCAGGTCGATCACGAAGTCGCGGCCGGGGCCGAGGGCCGACCTGGCGACCTGTCGAGTAGGTCCCGCATCGCCGCCTCCGCGGCCTCGCCGTCCTGTCTCTCGATGGCCGTCAGCACCGCCAAATGGCTGGGCACGGGGTCGTCGCTGCCGCTGGAGCCGTGGACGAGCCGGTCGCGCCCGGCCAGGCCCGCGCCCATGACGACCTCCATGCGGATGAGCAGTTCGTTGTCGCCCGCCGCGAGCAGCGCCCGGTGGAAGTCCAGGTCGGCCGCGACGGGGTCGGCGGCGGACGCCATCGCGTCCAGCGCCTTCCGCAGCGCGTCGAGCTGTTCGGGGGTACGGCGCAGCGCGGCCAGCCGGGCGACCTGAGGCTCGACGATCGAGCGCAGCTCGTGCAGGTCGCGCAGGAACCCCGGGTCGGGGCGCCCGGCGAACTTCCACCGGATCACGTCGCCGTCGAGCAGATTCCAGTCGGCGCGCGGGCGTACATAGGTGCCGAGCTTGGGCTTGGCCGCGATGAGCCCCTTGGCGGTGAGGACCTTCATCGCCTCGCGCAGCGCCGTCGAACTGACGCCGAGCCGTTCCTGCAGGGCGTTGACGTCGAGGCTGTCGCCCGCCCTGAACTCCCCGCCGAAGATCATTGAGGCGATGGCCTCGACCGTCTGCCCGTGGAGCCCGCGCCCGCTGTAGGCCGCCATCACGCCGAGTCCTTCACGATGCTCCAGCCGCCGTCCACGACCACGCACGCTCCTGTGACGAACGAGGCTTCCGGCGAGGCCAGGAAGGCGATCACCGCGGCCACCTCCTCGGGCGTGCCGAACCGGTCGAGCACGGTGGCCTTGACACTGTCCGCCCGGCCCGGGTCAGGTGCGCGGGCGCCACCTCGGCGGCGGCCGCGTTGCTCACGATCACGTCGATCGGGCCCCACTCGGCGACCCGGTCCCAGGTCTCCTCCTCGGCCACGTCGCCGCGCAGGTAACCGGCGCATGTCCGCGGCGGTTCCGCGACGACGTCGACGACCAGGACGGACGCGCCCTCAGCGGTCAGCCGCGCCGCCGTCGCGGCGCCGATCCCCGACGCGCCACCGGTCACGACGGCCGTCCTGCCTGCGAAGCGCCCGCTCATGACCCTGCCAGTACGACGACATCATGGGGAGCCAGCTCCACCCCGGCCACACTCACGGGCCGGTCGCCGTGGTTGAGCAGGAACAGGTGCTCCCCACGCCGTACGGCCTCCACCCCGTCGGGCACCCCCTGGAGGACAGGCTCGACCTCCGCCAGCCGCAGGGCGTCGCGGACGAGCTCGCGCATGGCCGTCTCGTCGGGGCGCGTGCCGAGGTAGGTGGCGGCGCCCAGGCCGAAGGCGTGCCGGGTGACGGCCGGCGCCCCGGCCAGCGGGCCGCCGGTGTAGGCGGCCAGGACCTCGGCGCCTTCCGGCACGACGTGGTCGGCCCACAGGTCCGCGCTCCCGCCGGAGGTCAGGCCCACACTCTCACCTTCACTGAGCGGCCAGAACTCCTCCACCCGCAGCCCGAGCAGCTCCCGGAAGGCGCCGGGGTAGCCGCCCAGCCGGACGCGGTCGCACTCGTCGACGATCCCGCTGAAGAACGACATCAGCAGGTGCCCACCGCCCTCCACATAACCGCGCAGGTTCGTGGCCGCCGTGTCGGTGCACAGGTAGAGGTTCGGCACCACGACCAGCTTGTACGCCGACAGATCCGCCTCGGGCGGCACCACGTCCACCGTGACGTTCTCCCGCCAGAGCGGCGCGTAGTGAGCACGTACCCGCTCGGGGACCTTCAGCTCGCCCGGCCTGGCGTCCAGCTCCAGCGCCCACCAGTTGGCGTAGTCGTGCACGATCGCCACGTCGGCGCGCACCCGCGCGCCCGCGACGTCGGACAGCGCCGCCAGCTCGGCGCCCAGCCCGGCCACCTCGCGGAAGATCCGGTTGTCCGCGCCGCCGTGGGAGACGATCGCGGAGTGGAACTTCTCCGCGCCACCCGCCGAGGCCCGCCACTGGAAGTACATGACCGCGTCGGCGCCGCGCGCCACCGCCTGGTGGCTCCACAGCCGGTTCAGTCCGTCGTGCTTCGGCCGGTTCGGCGGGCGGTAGCTGATCGCGCTGGTCGCGGTCTCCATCATCAGGTAGGGCCGGCCGCCGCCCAGCGAGCGCATCTGGTCGTGGAAGAAGGCCGCGTCGATGTGCGCGCCGGGGTCCTTCGGCTCGGGGTAGATGTCGAGCGCCACCACGTCGAAGTCGGCCGCCCAGGAGGCGTAGTCGGCGACCGGCTCCCACATGCCCATGATGTTCGTGGTGATCGGCACATCCGGGGTCAGCTGCTGGAGCACCGCCCGCTCGGCCCGGTAGCAGGCCAGCAGCGCGTCGGAGCTGAAGCGGCGGTAGTCGAGATCCTGCGCCGGGTTGCGCAGGGTCGGGGTCGCGCGGGGCGGCAGCACGTCGGCCCAGTCGGCGACCCGCTGGCTCCAGAACGTGGTGGACCAGGCGGCGTTCAGCGCGTCGAGGTCACCGTAACGCTCGCGCAGCCAGGTGCGGAAGTCTTCGGCGGAGACGTCGCAGTAGCACTCCTGGATGTGGCAGCCGTACTCGTTGCCGACGTGCCAGATGGCCAGCGCGGGATGCCCGCCGTACCTCTTGGCCAGCTGGACGGCCAGCCCCACGGCCGCCTCGCGGTAGACGGGCGAGCTGGGGCAGTAGTGCTGGCGCGAGCCCGGCGACAGGCGCACGCCGTCGCGGGTGACCGGCAGCGTCTCGGGGTGCCGGCGCGACAGCCACGCCGGCGGTGACGCGGTGCCCGTGGCCAGGCTGACCTCGATGCCCGCGTCGCCGAGCAGGTCCATGACCTCGTCCAGCCAGCCGAAGTCGTAGACCCCCGGCTCGGGCTCCACGAGGCCCCAGGAGAAGACGCCGAGCGTGACGATGGTGACCCCGGCCTCGCGCATGAGGCGGATGTCCTCGCGCCAGACCTCCGGCGACCACTGCTCGGGGTTGTAGTCGGCGCCGAAATGTACTCGGTCGTGCTTCATCTGAATGGTGGCGCGGAGACCCGGTCCTTCAGAGCCGGGAGGAAGCGCCACCCCTCCTTTCGAAAACAGTATGGAAAGTCTCGGTCACGTTCGGTAATATGTGCGGTGGGTGAGGCCACTGTGACAGGAGGTGCCCGATGGCGATCCGCCGCTCCGCCACCAAACGCAACGGCCTGCCCACCGTCGTGCAACTGCGGCTCACGCCCACCCCGGCCCAGGCCGACGCGCTGGCCGCAGCGGTGCAGGTGTGCAACCAGGCGGCCACCGTCGTCTCCCGCCTTGCCTGGCAGCACCGCACTTTCGCTGTGGTGGAGCTGCACCGGCTGGCCTACTACGAGGTGCGCGGGCAGGTGGCCGGGCTGGGCGCCCAAGCTGCCGTGCGCGCGATCGCCCAGGTCGCCGGCGCCTACGCCAACCGGCGCGCCACCAAGAAACGCGCCCACATCTTCCGCCCGCACGGAGCCATCCCCTACGACGCACGGCTGATGAGCTTCAACCGGGACGCCCGCACCGTGTCGCTGTGGACCCCCACCGGCCGCGTCACCGTCCCCTACACCGGCCGACCAGATGACCT
>NZ_JBFAVX010000031.1:0-148361 GCF_040680095.1 Nonomuraea sp. NPDC052129
CGGCGGTTACGCACCGCAACCCAGCCCATATCCGCCAGATTCGAGCTGGTGGAAGCCTTGAAGGGCGTTACACCACTGGTTCCTCACGTACACCTCTCCCGCTCGTTAACCAGGCCCGCACCGTCCGGCAGTACCGGCACGCCCTGACGTCGTCGAGGCTGCTCCCACCCTCACCCACGCCTCCGGGATCAGGCTGCCTCCCACTTCACACGACCCGCTACGACGGGCCATCGGCGAAGGCCTTCCACCTCCGCACGGTCAAAAGCGCCTCGTGGCGCACGCCGCGCCGCTTCCGGTGCTCGGGCCTGACAGCCCTGCACTCCGGGTCGGCTTGCCATCGAGGTGCCCTGGTTCTGGGATCCGCTGTACAGCACGGAGGTACAGCAACGTCGTCTCACGCAGTCTGATCGTCCCGAACCGCATCACACGCTTGACCAGGTGCGCAGCGCTTCGGTGAGGGAGTCGCGTCTTCCTTGTAAACAGAAGGTCAGGGGTTCGATTCCCCTCGTCGGCTCTGCATCAGAAAGGCCCCTGAACAGGCATTACGCCGTCAGGGGCCTTCTGCTTTCCGATCTTCAACCGGTGTCTTCGGCGTCTTTGGGAGCCACCTTGGGAGCCACCGGGGACTGTTTCCCCCAGGAGAGCGCTGGATATGGCTTCGGTTGCGGCGCGCCGGTCGCCTTCCAGCAAGTGTCCGTAAATGTCCTTGGTGATCGCGATGCAAGCATGGCCGAGGACTACGGAGACGACGTGAAGCGGGGTGCGAGCGGCGCGAGACGCCGTTCGATCACCAGCGACCTCGGATTCTTCGGACATTGCAGTGTCTCCCTATCGGCCTCCTCCGAGAGGACGGATCGCCGTCGGCAGGCATGAAGGCGTCCGCCTGCTGTCACCGGATAATGTGATCATTCCGGTTGCTGAACTCTCCGATTTGCCGGAAAGATGGCCCGGATGACGAGGGGGCGCCCGCTGTTCACCCGTTTGCTGACCGCGGTCCTGCTGGTGGTCACTGCCTGCAGCACCACTCCACCATCATCACCACAGGCCCAACCCACCGCAGGCGACTGCAGCCGGGCAAGCGCGCGCGACTTCGACGGCGACGGCCGCGACGACGTCGCGGTCAGCCGCACAGAAGGCGAGAGCACCATCTACCTCCTGACGGCAGGCAAGCTCGTTCCGCTGCCCGTGCCCGGTTCCAACCAGGAGAACGGCGGCTTCTTCGGCTGGGCGTTGACCCTTGCTCACGTCAACGGCGATCGCTGCATCGATGTGGTGGTGGGCGCGCCGGGCGTGGAAATAGACGGCAAGGAGGCCGCGGGTGCCGTCTTCGTCTATTACGGCGGAGACTTCGCACCCCCGCAGCGACTCATCGCCACCAAGCCGCACAAGCGTGGCCTGTTCGGCTCGTCGCTGGCCGCCCACGGCGACCTGCTCGCCATCGGCAGCCCGGGCGCGGCAAACGGAGGAGCGGTGTACCTGGCCAGGAACGGCACGCTGATCCGGTCGATCAGCCAGGACAGCGAGGGCATACCGGGCAACGGCGAGCGCCTTGACTCTTTCGGCGAACGAGTGGCACTGGGACCGCTGGCATCCGGCAAGGTGGGGCTCATCGTCGGCGCACCAGGGGAGATCGATGACGGTCCCGGACAGCAGGAGGGGAATCCGGACGAAGAAGCGGGCGCGGTGACCGTGATTCACGATGTCACGGCGGCGAAACCGGCAGCGACCCGGCTGAAGCACCCCACAGCGGTGAGCGGTGGTTTGCTGTGCGTCGGCTTCGGATCAAGCCTCGCGTACGTCCGGGGAATCGGACTGGCCGCCACGGGCAGCGACTGCGACCGCATCCAGTTTTACGGCCTCGATCTCCAGCCGATGCGCACGGTGCTGCGACCGCCGGGAGCCAACGTGGACTCGGGTGCCAGGCTGGCCGCATCCGAGCGCGGGCAGGTCGCCGCCCTGTGGATCAACCCCGGCGGGCTTCCCACGCTGCAGGTCCTGTCCACCACCGACAGCCTGCTGCCCAGCGACCGGTTGCAAGGGAGCTTCGGAGTGACCTTCGGCGGCGATCGGATCATGCTCGGCTCGATCGGCGGGCCGTACAGCAACGTGGCCGTCGTCGATCCATCCACCGGTAGAACCCAGCTGATCAAAGCGCCGAGCTCCTTCAGTTTGGGTGATCTAATTGCGGGCTGAAGCCACCGCCGCACTGCTGATCTGCGCCTTGATGGCCTGCTCGGCGCCGTCGTCGAAACCCGCATCCAGCGCGGCCCCGGCCGCCCGGCCCGCAGCGACCGCCTCCCAATCGGCAGTCGTCACCCAGCCCACCGTCGCCGTCACCCAGCCCGCGAAGACCGACTGTGCCAAGGCGAGCGCGCGCGATTTCGACGGCGACGGACATGACGACATCGCCATCGGCTATGGAGGCCCCGTCGGCCGTGTACACGTCCTGACGGCGGACAAGGTCATCACTATCCCCACCCCTCCTGGGAACAGGGCCGCGGCCTTCGGCCAGTCGGTGACCATGGCCAAGGTCAACGACGACGACTGCGTCGACGTCATCGTCGGCGCCCCGGGCGCCACGGTCGCGGGGAAGACCGGAGCCGGCGCTGTCTACATCCTGTACGGGGGAGCCGCCGCCCCACCCAAAAGGCTCGTCTCCCTCAGACCGGAAGAGGACGCGAACTTCGGCGAGTCCGTCACCGCCCACGGCGACCTGATCGCGATCGGCGCACCGAACGAGCAGCCCGGCGGAGCCGTCTACCTGGCCAAGAAGGGCTCGGTCAGCCGGCGAATCACACAGGAGACCAGCGGCGTGCCCGGCACCTCGGAACCCGACGACCACTTCGGCGAGCACCTGGCCCTCGGCCCCCTCGCACGCGGCGGCGTGGGCCTCATGGTTGGCGCCCCCAGCGAAAATCAGGACGGTCCCGGCCGCCAGGACCGCGACGGCCTGGACGAGCCTTTCGGCGCGGTCACCGTACTGCACGACGTGACAGCCGCAAACCTCACCGGAGTACGGCTTCCACCACCCAATGACAAGGACGGCAAGCCCTGCCGCAGCTTCGGCGAGAACCTGGCGTACGTCCCTCATGCCGGGCCGGCCGTCCTGTCGGCAGATTGCGGCCTGCTCCAGTTCTACGACCTCGGCCTCAACCAAACCCGCGCAGTCGCGGCCTCGGCCCCGTCGTGGGCGGGCGCCCTGGTCGCCTCAGCCGACGGACAGGTCGCCGCCCTGTGGAACGACGACAACGACCCGACCCTGCTCTTCCTGTCCCCCAAGGACCCGGCCAAGGACCGCCGTATCTCCGGCGACTACCTCAGGTACGCGATCCGAGGGGGGATCACGTTCAGCGGAACCCGGCTCGTGGTCGGCCTCGACCGGCCCGCGGACCTGGCCATCATCGACCCCGCCACCCAAAGAGCCGAACTCGTCAAGGCCGCCACCGGCACGCTCTCCGTCGACTCCATCGCAGGCTGAGGTGGGTGGGCTCGATGAGGCTCCGATCACTGGCCGTTGACGGAAACCGGTAACGACCCGGATGGACGATCACGAACTGAGCCGGACGGGTCTGAACGGTCGAATGACTGACGACCAGCGCGGTGAACGAGTCCGAACGACCCTAGAGATCGCTTGGGAACCTTGTAAACAGAAGGTCAGGGGTTCGATTCCCCTCGTCGGCTCACAGGCGGGAGGCCCTCGCGATCTTCGCGAGGGCATCTTGATTTCCCTCTGGCGAGCTTCATCTGGTCTCCTCCCAGTGCGCTGTCGCGTCTGGCGGCTATCCTCGCGGTATGAGCGCTCAGCCTGTCCATTCACAAGTTCCTCGGGAGCCCCGGGTGCCGCGTACCGTCGACGGGATCGCCGATGCGCTTCAAGGTGGTCGGCGGATGGAGTTCTACCGCGAGCTTGGTACGGCGCCGCTGGATCAGGCTGAGGCGATCCTGCGCCGGTGGTGGTGTGAGGCGATGCTGGACACCGATCCCGAGGCGGAGCAGATTCGCCGGGCCGCAATGGACGGCACTTTGCCGGTCGTCACGATGGAGGACATTCTCGCTCGCCGTGAGCGGCAGGGCCTGCCTCTCGAGTGAGTATGAAGAGGAGGGGTGGCCTTGCTACTTCTCCGAGAGCGTTGCGGAGCTGTTGGCGGATCCCCAGATAAGCCCGGCGTTGTTCTCGGCGATTGCCGCGCTGTCCGTTGAGATCAACGAGACGAGGGGCGGGGTCCCGGGGCACACTGCTTCGCCCCAGTGGCCACAGCAGCGGAGGGTTCCACTCGGCAAGGATGGGGTTCTGGGTGTCGCCGAGTACGTCGTCGTGGCGGACGCAGAGGAACCGCACTGCGTCATCACCCGCGTTCAGGTGTACTGAGTGGGTGGTACCCCGCCCGATCTTGCTAACGGATTTGCTAACAACGGCTCTGGATGATCGTGGACAGCCAAGGAAATTCCGGAGCCGGAGGACCCCTTCCACGCGGGCGCCGAAGTCAGGTTCGGACGACCGTGGACGAGCTGGAACCCTCTTGTAAACAGAAGGTCAGGGGTTCGATTCCCCTCGTCGGCTCTGCAACCGAAGGGCCCCTGAACAGGCATTACGCCGTCAGGGGCCTTCTGCTTTCCGATCTTCAACCGGTGTCTTCGGTGTCTTTGGGAGCCACCTTGGGAGCCACCGGGGTCTGTTTCCCCAGGAGAGCGCTGGAAATGGCTTCGTCGCGGCGCGGCGGTCGCCCTCCACCAGGTGTCCATAGATGTCCTTGGTGATCGCGATGCTCGCGTGGCCGAGGACTTCGGACACGACGTGGAGCGGGGTGCCTTGGGCGAGCATGAGTGACGCGCCGGAGTGGCGAAGCTCGTGGGGGTGCCAGTGGCCGAGGCCCGCCTTCTTGGCCAGCCGGGAGAACAGGTGCGAGAAGGTGTCCGGGTCGGATGGGTTGCCGAAAGCCGTTGGGACCATCAGCCCGCGCTCCGCCCAGTCCTCGCCGGCCTTGAGGCGTTCCTGGTTGTGGGCGGACTTGTGGCGCTTGATCGCCTCGATCAACTCGGGAGTCAGGCAGAGGACGCGGCGTGAGCGTCTGGTCTTGAGTTCGCTGATCGCGATGCGGGTCTTGGCGGCGGTGTTCGGGTCGCGGTTCTTGAGCCGCTTGACGGAGTGGGTGACTCGGAGGGTACGAGCGTCCAGGTCGAAGGCGTTCCACATGAGCCCCAGAGCTTCGCCGCGACGCAGTCCGAAGACGAGGGCCAAGAGGACGAGGACGCCCATGCGATGATCGGCGACGGCGTCGAGGAGCTGCTTTCCCTCCTCCACCGTGAGCGTCCGGCCTTCCTCTACGGGCACGCGCGGAGGCATCGACAGCGCCGCGACGTTCCGTATGACCAAGCCTTCCCGTTCCGCCTGGCCCAGGGCCTTTCGGAGCACGGCCCGCATGTTGCGGACGCTGTTCGCCTTGTAGCCTGCCTTGCGCTTGGCTTGCCACAGGGCATCGACCTGGGCCACGGTGAGCTTGGTCAGCTTGTGACGGGCGAGTCCTGGCTAGAGGTGCAGTCGTACCGTGTCCTCGTAGTCGTCCAAGGTCCCATCGGAGATGTGGCCGGGCAGGTGGAGCAGCCAGCGATCGAGGAACGTGCCGACCGTAAGCCGGTCATCTGGGACTGGAGCACCCTTGGCCAGGGTCTCCTTGAGCTTGCGAACCTTCTCAACAACTTCGGCGCGGGTCTTGCCGGAGACCTTCTTGCGGATGCGCGTCCCGTCCGGGCCGTAGCCGAGGGAGACCGCACCGCGCCAGCGGTCACCGTCCTTGTAGATCGAGCCCTCGTTCTGGCCACGCTTCTTGGTGCTCATGCTGCTTCCTGTTCAAGCTGAGTGACGAACTCGGTTAGTGCGGTTGCCGGAACGCGGCGCAGGGTGCCGATGCGGACGGAGCGGAGCGCGCCGGAGCGGATCAGTTCGTAGATCTTGGTGCGACCGATGCCGAGGTAGTCGGCCGCCTCTTCCGGCCGTAGCAGGAGAGGAGTGATGGTCGCGGTCATGCGGCTCTCCTCATGTCCTCGGTTGCCGAGAGATCTTGTCCGGCAGCTCTGGCTTCCAGTTCTCTGAGGTGGGCGCGCCAGCGTTGGCGTTCGTGGACGGATCTGAGGAGGCGGACGGCGAGTGGTGGCACGCTGGCGTCTCCGGCTGGGACGGGTCGCCAGACGTAGCGGTGCGGGTCGGTGGGTTCGTCGGGTTGGCCGAGGGCTTGCAGGACCCAGGTGCGGCGGTCCTGCTTGTGTTCGGTGAGGGCCTTGTTGCTCCACTTGCGGGAGACCAGGACGCGGCGTCCGGCGTAGCCGAGGTGTTCGGGGCTTGTGGGCCTTGCCACGGCAGCGGCCGGGGATCATGCCGGGCTTGGCGTCCTTGGGCTGAACGCCGTAGCGCAGCCAGTTCGGGCAGGTGGGCGAGCACGGTTCGTAGCGCAGGGCGTCGAGCATGCGGGCCGCGGCGGAACTATCAGGCGTGCCGATACGCCCAAGTGACCGCGATGCTCCCCGCCCTGCTCCGCAAACTCCGCGCTGCCTGCACGCTGCTGCACGGTGACGACCGGCTACGAGCTCACACCCTGTGCGCCGAGGCATACCACGTGACCTCCTCCATCCTGCTCAAGCAGGAGGACAAGGGCCTGGCATGGCTCGCGGCAGACCGCAGCGTCCAATCCGCACACACCAGCCAAAGCCCACTCATGATCGGCTCAAGCTCGCGCATCATCACACATGCCCTGATGGACGGCGGGCATCATCGCGCCGCCACCGACGCCGCACGCAGCGCCGCCGAACGCATGGACGCCGATCTCACCGACCCTTCTCCCGACGACCTGTCGATCTACGGTTCTCTGCTGCTGCGCGGAGCCATCGCCGCCGCGAACACCGGCAACCGGCACAACACCTCGGAGCTACTCGACGAAGCCGCCGAGGCAGCCACTCGACTGGGCCACGACGCCAACCACATGTGGACCGCATTCGGCCCGAACAACGTCCTGTGTCACCAGGTGAACGTCGCCCTGCGTTTCGGCGACGCGGGTACCGCCATCGACTACGCCCGCCAGGTCGAGCTCGACAGGCTACCGACCAACGAACGCAAGGCCACGCTCCTGCTCGACACCTCTCGCGCGTTCCTGATGTGCAGCCAGCACGACAAGGCGTTGCACATCCTGCGCGCCGCAGGCGAGTTGGCCCCCGAGGAAATCTCCGGCCGCCCCGCGGCCCTCCGGTTGGTACGTGACATCCTGGCTACCGCCCCGATCAGCGTCCGCCGTGAAGCCCGCGAGTACGCGGCATCCCTGGGAGTCAGCGCGTGACCCAACGCGGCAAGGTCCTCTACATCATCGTGTGCGCCGCCGGCCCCGCCCCTGACGTCGGCCGCCTGGTCGCCCTGGCCCAAGGCGAAGGCTGGACCGTCCAGATCATCGCCACCCCGCCCGCGCTCGACTTCATCGACGCCCCGGAGCTGGAGAAGCAGACCGGCCGGCCCGTTCTCAGCCAGTACCGAAAGCCGAACGAACCGAAATCTCCCCGTGCTGACGCGATCATCGTCGCCCCGGCGACGTACAACACGATCAACAAATTCGCCTCAGGCATCGCCGACACCTACGCGCTCGGCCTGCTCTCCGAGGCTCCCGGACTCGGCATTCCCGTCGTCATCCTGCCGTTCGTCAACACCGCCCTAGCCTCACGGGACCCTTTCCAACGCAGCGTTGACCGGCTCAGAGCTGAAGAAGTCCGAGTCCTACTCGGCCCAGCTCAGTTCGAGCCACACCCGCCCAGTTCCGGTGGCGAACGCATCGACAGCTACCCCTGGGCTTTGGCGCTGGAAAACTTGCCGAATTGATCTCATAGGTATCAAGCGGCGGCGCGGCGCGCCGCCGTACCCCCGGCCCTCCGCCCGCCCGCCGTCCGGGCGTGCGGCCTGGGGGCCGGTCCCGGACGGCGGCGGGACACCGGGCCGGGCACCGCACGCCCGCCCCGCCGTACTGACCGGACGCTCCGGCCGGGGTTGCCGCGCCGCCGCACAGATGCAGCCCTACGATCGCCACTGCATGGCTGGACGCCGTACGTGCCTGGGGGCGATCGACGATCCGGGACTTCGTTCCTCAGCCCCGGCTCACGGAGCATCGTGGTAACCGTGATCAGTAAGCCCGCCCAAAGATGACACGCTTGCCATATGCCGATGCTTCCCCGCAATGCACGCACCATCCGGTCTCCGGAGTACCGTCGAGCGGAATGCAGCGCGGAGTTGCTGCGACCTTGGCCTTGATGTCGTCCTCACAGGCGGGTCTGCCGCAGTGCAAGACCAACGCCCATCCCGATGCCACCGCCTTCGTGAAGGCGTCCCAGGTGTCCACTCTCATGGTGTGACTGTCGCGGTATTCGGTAGCCCGCTGAAGAAGGAAGGCTTGGAACTCCTCCAGTACGCCAGGAATGAGCTCCGGTGCAGAAGACAGCGAGATGCTTTGTTTGCCTTCGTCGCCCAGCCTCTTGGCCATCACTACAGTGCCAGCCTCAAGATCACGCGGACCGAGTTCCAGCCGGATAGGGGCGCCGCGCAGCTCCCAGTCATTGAACCGGAAGCCAGGTGAAAGCTGTGCGCGATCATCGACATGGGTACGTATACCGGCCGCCTTAAGTCGCCCTGCAAGCTTCAGTGCTGCGGCTGAGGTCTGCGCGCCCTGATCGCCACGTCCAATCGGCACGATTACCACTTGATAGGGGGCGAGTCTGGGTGGGAGGACCAGGCCCTTGTCGTCGCCGTGGGTCATGATGACGCCGCCGATCATTCTCGTCGACATGCCCCATGAGGTGGTGTGACACAGTTCGAGACGACCGGCTTCGGAGGTGTACTGGATGTCGAAGGCTTTGGCGAAATTCGTGCCCATGTAGTGGGAGGTTCCAGCTTGGAGCGCCTTGCCGTCCCTCATCATGCCCTCGATGGTGAAGGTACGGACTGCGCCGGCGAACCGCTCCCCAGGTGTCTTCTCGCCAGGTACTACTGGGATCGCCGCGATGTCTCGCGCAACCTCCGTGTAGAGATCGAGCGCCAGCATCGTCTCGCGCATGGCGTCCGCCTCGTCGGCGTGTGCTGTGTGACCCTCTTGCCAGAGGAATTCCGTCGTGCGCAGGAACATGCGGGGCCGCAATTCCCAGCGCACGACGTTGGCCCACTGATTCAGTAGGAGCGGAAGGTCTCGATGGGATGAGACCCACTTGGCCATCATCTCGCCGATGATTGTCTCTGAGGTGGGCCGAACGACCAGCGGCTCTTCGAGCTCCTTACCGCCAGCGTGAGTGACAACGGCGAGCTCAGGCGAGAATCCCTCGACGTGATCGGCCTCTCGCCGAAGGTAGCTCTCTGGGATCAGTAGAGGGAAGTAAGCATTCTCATGACCGGTGTCCTTGATCCGGCGATCAAGTTCCTCTTGGATGAGCTCCCACAGGCGGTAGCCGTACGGTCGGATGACCATGGTGCCCTTGGCGGGTCCCCTGTCAACGAGCTGCGCCTTGGCAACCAGCTCGTTGTACCAGGCCGAGAAGTCCTCATTCTGAGGAGTCACACCACGTTCATCACGTCCCATGCACGGAGAATATCGCTCATGGCATGTCCTCGTGGCCCCGTGGAGGACGGCCTTGCGACAGTGCCCTACGGGGAAGAGAGCAGATGGCAGTCATAGGGTCTGTGACGCCCAATACATCAACCTGGCCTCGTGCCTGCTCATGAGTGCACACGGGCGATCGCGGCCGGAACGGCGGCCCCGGTTTGGGAGCCACGTGGGGAGCCACCCGAACGGACGATCATGAACTGAGCCGTACGAGCCTGAACGGCGAGGCGACCTCCTACTGGCCCAGCGAACGGACCTGAACGGCCCTGAAGATCGTTTGGGGACCTTGTAAACAGAAGGTCAGGGGTTCGATTCCCCTCGTCGGCTCGCAGCTCAAAGGCCCCTTTCAGAGGGAGGGCCCTCCTTCTAGTGGTCGTCGCAACACCCCAGATGAGGGGATGCGATGGACTTCGAGATCCGGGAGGACCGGGAGCGCGCGCGGGGGCGCAGGGCTCTTTCCCGTGAGCGAGCGGCATACTTGCGGCTCGTGCAGCAGGGCTTGAGCACCAAGGAGGCATGCCGGATCGTCGGCATCAACCTCCGGACGGGTCGGCGATGGCGTAACGGACGCAATCCGACCGGCAAGCACGTGGGGGCGCTACCGATCACATCGGCGGCGCCCCCAGACGTGCGTGGCCGCTACCTGAACGAGACCGAGCGAATTCACATCGCCGACCGGGTGCGGGAGAAGGCGTCGATCCGGGAGATCGCGCGCGAGCTGGGCCGTGCGCCCTCGACCATCAGCCGGGAGATCCGCCACAACCGGCACCCCACCAATGGTCAGTACCGCCCGCACGCGGCGCAGGCCCGAGCCGACGCGCGCCGGCCCCGCCCCAAGCCCGGCAGGATCGGGCAGAACCCGGAGTTACGGCATACATTCAAGACCATCTGCACAAGCGCTGGAGCCCGGAGCAGATCGTTCAGAGCCTGCGCAAGACCTTTCCCGAGCGGGCGGAGATGCACGTGTGCCACGAGACCATCTACCAAGCGCTCTACGTCCAGGGCCGCGGCGAGCTGCGCCGCGAGCTGACCCGGGCCCTGCGCACCGGCCGCGCGATGCGCAAGCCCCGTCGCCAGGCCCAGCAGCGTCAGCCCCGCTACAGCGCCCCTACGGTGATGATCAGCGAGCGACCCGCCGAGGCTGATGACCGCGCCGTGCCGGCCACTGGGAAGGTGACTGCATCATCGGCAAGAACGGCACCTCGGCGATCGGCACCCTGGTCGAGCGGACCACGCGTTTCGTGATGCTCGTCCACCTGCCGACCGACCGCAGCGCCGAGCGCATGCGCGACGCTCTGGTGGAGGCCATGGCCACGCTGCCGACTCATCTCAAGCGCTCTTTGACCTGGGATCAGGGCAGCGAGATGGGCGCTCACCGGGCTTTCACGCTCGCCACCGACATCCCCGTCTACTTCTGCGACCCGGCCAGCCCTTGGCAGCGCGGCTCAAACGAGAACACGAACGGCCTGCTGCGTCAGTACTTCCTCAAAGGCACCGACCTGTCCGTTCACACCCGCCACCAGCCCGACGCCGTCGCCGCCGAGCTGAACTCCAGACCTCGCAAGTCGCTCGGCTGGGAGAGTCCCGCACAGCGCCTCACCGAGCTCATGACGGCCTGCCTCTGACCTGTGAGAGCAGCAGGACGGCCAGTGCTCCTGGTGGGCTAATCAGCCGCAGTGTTCCCGGTTCTGCCCGTCGCGCTGCCGGACTTCAGCTCCTCAGACAGGAGCTGCAACAGGCCGGGCAGATGACGCTCGATGTCCTGCCTGGGCAGTGAGACGGCGCTGCCGTTGCCGTGGTCACGCTGCATGATCAGCCCCGCCTCGCGCAACACCCGGAAGTGATGCGTGCGCGCGGCCTTCTTCACCGGCAGGTCAAACGAGCCGCAGGCACGCTCCCGGTCTTCGGGATCGGCCGCGAGTTCGGCCACGACCCGGCGGCGGGAGTCGTCGGCCAGCGCGCGCAACACCTTGCCCAGATCCATAACTCACTCCTAGGTACGATTTGCATCATACCTGGGTCGATGGCTAGCGTTGGCAGGTATGAAAATTGTCGTACCTGAAGGAAGTGGGGCGGTCGGTATCTACGGCTTCGCCCGGCCGAAGCCCGAGCGCGCCGATGAGCTGGAGCGGCTGCTGCTGTCATTCGTGGAGCCGACCAGGGCCGAGCCTGGCTCGATGCAGTACCAGGTCCACCGAGACGTGGCTGATCCCAGCACGTTCGTGTTCTACGAACTGTGGCGGTCGGCCGACGACCTGCGCGCGCATCTCGCGCGTCCCGAACTCGCACGCTTCCAGCAGCACCGCATGGACTACCTACGAGAAGACCTGGAGATCCACTGGCTGACACCCCTCAGCGTGACCTCCTGACCCCATTGTCAGCGTATCCGCGCCGACACGCTGGACAGAGTGACCGACCTTGGCCAGGCGCCCCACATACGTCGGTTCCCGAAGAATCTCGCCGCCGTCCGCATCACATGAGCAGGCAAGACGAACGGCCGCCCACTCCCGCTATCGAGGGAGCGGGCGGCCATCGCCGCAACGCTCAGGGTCAGCGCGGATTTCTCGCGGCTATGCTGACCCGGCTGATCACAGGGTCGGTCACACTGAGTCGGACGAAGTGAGGGCTGTCAAGATCAACTCGGGCCAGAGTCTCTGTAGGAGCGAGGCGTTCAGAAAGCGCTGCAGGTCGTCAGACGTGACGCTTTCCCGGATCACGCGCATGTACATCAGTCGCGTGCCAGTAACCACCGGTCTGCTACCGGGCCTCCTGACGGTTGCTCGGACCGACTCCCACCCGGCAAGTGAGGACGAGCTTACGAACCACAAGACTCACCGCTACGTCACGGCTTCACTCCTGTTCTGCTGGGCGCACGGAAGATCGAGCCTAGAGAATGCGCTTCCAGTAAGTGGAGAGGAATTTCCGGGCGATCTCCCGATCCAACTTCAGGCTCGCGTGCTGGTCATGCCAGAGGCCCGTGAAGCCTCGTTGAAGGTCGTACGCGAATGTCCCCTGCTTGAGATTGAGCTCGACGGTCTTGTTGGGGAAGGCGCCGAGCCACCCAGGCTTTCCGGCCAGATCCGCTTCGTTCCAGCGTGGCCCCAGGATGGGCCCGAGCGCCGCTACTGTTCTCTGTCTGTCGGGGGTCAATAGCGGTCGGTCGTTTACGACCGACATGTTTCCCTTGATGATGACGTTGTAGAGCATTTGGACGGTCTCGTCGAGAGTGGTTCGCGACCACCCATTACCGACGCTCGTACGTTCGCCGCTGCCGCCTTTCGTGCCGTCGGTCATCTTCATCGTACGGCCCTTGGCCATGTCGAACTCGCGGCCGAACTGGCCAACCCGTTTCTGGAAGAAGAAGGGATTTCTTCCGTCCTCGGCGAACTTTGCGAGCGCGAAGATGGCGTTCGCAGGAGTGGTGATCATGACAATCCCGGTGGCCCATTTGACGTCATGCCACCGCTTGGCCGGGCTCTGCTTCCATTCTCTGCCCCTCAGGCTCGCATAGGGTGGGGCAGGCCAGGACCGAGCGGCGATACCCGCGCCGGTGCTGAGTGCGGCCATGCCGAAGCCCATCTCAGCGGCGTGCTTCCAATCCCAGCCGACGCCGCTCGCCCATCCCGTGGTTGCCAGCACAGTTGAGCTCACCGCACCGCCGACCATGATCCGGGAGAATGCCCGCTCCCATGTGGCCGACTCCATGGCCTCGGCCAGGCCCGTGAGCGCGGGTCCGCCTCGGCGCAGCAACGCGGGCAGCGCGCCGTGCGCACCGGCCATCAACCCGCCGGCGAGCGCTCCGTGCAACATATCCCGAACCAGCTTTCCGACATTGATGGTGCCGGTGGCGAACAGCTGGTCGATCGCGCTCAGTCCGCCGGAGTACATCGCGCCCAATGCTGCCTGACGGATGATCAGCAAAGTGATCCGCAGTACCTGGCCCTCGGTTCGGAGCAGCTTTTTCACCACGGCGTCGAGGAGCGGGCCGAGCCGGGGGGCCAGTAGCTTTGCAATGAGCATCAGTGCCACCACGAACGCCGCAGATGCCAGGAATCGCCGTCTGGCCTCCACGATCGCGTCGTAGCCGATCTGGCCGCTGTCGGCGAGGTGCGCGCACCGCCGATGCAGGTCGGCCAGCTGCCCATTCTCGCCGTGCACCACCCGCGTGGTACGTCCGAACACAGCCGTGGCCAGCCCGGACCCGGCCCCGGTCACCCGCCCGGCCTGCCCGGCGACCTGCTCCTTGACGTCAGCGACCACGCGTCCCACCGTCGTCGCGGCATCCCGCAGCCGCGCCACACCGTCGAGATCACCATCCGGCCACGCGGACCCGACTCCTACAGATTCGAGGAACCAGATCGCCTGGCTCACGAAGTCAGGCGCTGGTGTGGTCGTCGGCAGACCGCTCGGGCTCAGCCCGGGCTTGTACACATCCGGATCCGTCAGCCATCCCGGGTACCCCTGCGCGTACGGGATCTCGGTGGTCGCCTCCCCGGCCTCGGCGTACCTGCCCCCGGCAATCATCCTGGCGTTCAAGTCCTCGGTTGCGGCATACCTGCACCCGGCGACGACCATCCCGGCCGCCATCGCGCGTAGCAGGTTCACCGCTTCGACCAGGTCTTTCAGCAGGTCGTCACGTAGTCGGGCGAACCCCGGCATGCCTGCCTCGGGATCGCCCTCGAACAGCGCCCGGCCTAGATCGTCCTGACCGAAGGGGCGCTCATCCACCGCCCGGCAGAACTCGTCCACGCCCTCGGCCAGATCATCAGCGGCCTTCCGGACGCCTTTCCCCGCGCTGAGCCAGCTCTCCGGGTCGAATATCAGTATCCCCGCAGGGGCCAGATCGTCGGCGGCGATGTTCCTCATCTCCATGATCTACAGCAACCGTTCGCAATCACTAACGGAGCATCTACGCCGACGGATGGCGGGGCCGCCTTCACCGTCGGCCGGCAAGGCTCGATGCAGTGGTGGTTGATGCGCGTTCGGCAACGTCGCACCCCCGCCGATGGCGAGCTCCTTGGGGACCAGACGAAGCCGCGACTTACATTGCAAAGAGCTCGTTCGACCAAAAGCCGATGCATTTGCAGTGGACGAAGGCTCAGCCGCCTGCGGCTGTCTCCTGGGTGGGGTCGGCGCGTGGGCCAGAACGCCAACTCCCATGATCGCGGCTATGGAGAATCCTGTACCCACAAAAACTGTGCGGAGGCGCATGTTCAGCATCCTCCTTTTCAATAAGGTAGAAATGCGAAACAAGCGATCCCCATATCGGATGTCGATGTCGCCGCCCAGGACGAATGCCACATAAATACACCATTTATACAGCCGGCAAGATCACGAGTCAATGCCCACTGGTCCGGTCGCTACTTGGCCGTAGTCCTCACCCACATGACCGCCCCGACTGCCGGAAGTGCGGCTACACCGCCGACCTCGCGAGGCGACGAGGCCGCATGCGCCGGGTGCCGGCGTGGCGATGTGGAGACGGTTCCCCAGCCTGCCCGCGTTCTTGCCAGGCTACTGCTGCGTCTGAGCATCGCCGAGCGATGCGCGCTGGGCGAGCGGCCCTGCGGGTCCAGCGTGGACGTGCTTTACGGTGTTCGCCGCCAGTGGGCCGCCCTTCTTGCCGCCGCTCGTCAGCAGATCGCGGTAGAACTTGGTGATCGCTGATGGGCGTAGTGCTTACAAGCGGACGCTGCCGATCCTGGGTGTGATGTAGAGCCGGATCATGTCGCATGGCCCTTGAGGGGGTGCGGCTTGATCTGGACGGCGTGGCCCTCGATCCACTCGGCGAGGTATTCGGCGACCATGATCGCGTTCCGATCGATGTACTCGCCGCGCCGAGCTCTCACCCTGGGCCTCATCACGGGGGCCTTGGCGTCGTCCTCTATGGCGAAGCCGCTCACCCAGCGTGGCTTGCTCTGGCCGGTCTCAGGGTCCCTGACACGGATGACGTACGACCAGGTGGCGCCGCACTTCATCACGCCCCGGCACGCCGGGCGTGCGGCCTGTCCCGTCCGGTCCCGGCACGCCGCGTCGCCCGTCCGCCACTAGCCCCCCGCGAGCCCAGAAGCGTAGGGTGCTCACCTCTAGCTCGCCTCCTCCCTGCCCCCCTCAGTAGCCCAGGTATCCCATCAGCCGAAACGGACCGATCTGTTGCCGCCCCGTTGAGCTGCAACACGACGAGGTGTCGGGATTGCTTGGAATGCAGGACCAGGTACGCCCCAACGGCAGAGGCGATCGGCATGTGGCTGGTTAATGTGGGAAGGCCCTGTCGGGTTTCTCCCGATCAGCGCCTGCGCTGCTCGACCGGCCAGCGCACGGGTATCCGTTTCAGGATGTCGGTGGTAGAGGTCGACGAGCTCATCCAGAAAGAGCGGCCAGCCGGTTAGGCAGGCCGCCTCGATGGCGGCATGCTTCCTGTCACGGTCTGGGCTGTGCAAGGCTTGCCGGATGAGGGTTATCGAGTCCTGATCTGGTTCTTCGGCTGCGATGGCCATTCGCACCAGCGCGCCAGGGTCCGATTCCGTCCGCTCATGCGCACGAGTGCGGAGATCTTCGAAGCTCACCACGGGCAGTTGCGTCTTCAAGAAGGCGACCATCCGGTCCAGGACGTCGTCCGGTGCGGTGAGTATGAGGTAGTCCACAGGCGTCTTGCCATCATTCGCCAGAGACAAGCACACGGTCTCGTCTGCGTCCCGGTACTGATGCTCGATCACGTGCTCGGTGCGCGGCACCAGCGCGTCATAGATGAGGTCGACCCCCTCCTGCTCCTCTAGATCGGCCAGCAAGTCATCGATGTCGTTCACAACGTCGGGACCCCGTGCCGGAGGGGCGAGCACGAGGTACGAAACTGCCATCGTGGCCGAACTCCAATCCGTCGCCTTCTATGAATACTTCATGGTGTCAGGTTGGTGATCACTCCCTCGCCCGAATCACACGATACTCATGAAAAGCTGAGGGACGCCGAGCAAAAGCCGGTTGAGCGAGCGTGAACCAGAGGGGCTGCGCCGCCCCCTGGACCCTCGCGAGCCGGGGCACTCGTTCGCGTCGCTGATCAGAGCAATATGCATCGAAAGTGGATCTCCCACTTGTAAACAGAAGGTCAGGGGTTCGATTCCCCTCGTCGGCTCTGCAAGATGAAGCCCCTGGACTGGTGTTTCCGGTTCAGGGGCTTCATGTTTGTCAGGACAATATTGCGATCTTGCTAACACGGTGTTCGCCCCCGTCAGCCACCTGGCCGGGAAGGTGACTCCGCTCGGCATCGCCGCTACGCTGCTGGGCGGTTCGCCCGCGCTGGGCGTCTGCATCTATCTGTGCTGGCGGATCCTGCGCGCCCAAGCGGACCCGACAAACCCGGCCTTGGCTGTCATCGGGTCGAACCGTTGACAGCCATCGATCCCGGCCAATACATGCCGCGTCGCCATGAGGCTGTACGGCGGGCGTTCCTGCTGGCCGAACGCCGTGTTCGAGATCAGAGCTCGTGTCCCGATGACCATCCGTCGTCTGCCATGGGGAACTTGGTGGAGGCGATTGAGCCTCGCGGGTGAAGGCGTGGGACCCTGTGCCGAATCCGGCGGCCTGATGTCGGGTGGTAGGCGGGGGAGGCGACCCCGATCCTGACTCCGCGCGCACCGGAGCGTCGCCCTCGGAGTCGGCCGCTACAGGTGCCTGTCGAGTAGGATGCGCCCGTTCTTGGTAAGCCGGACGTCGATGCTCCTGATTTGCTTCATGGTCAGCCCGGTCGTGCCGACGGGCATGGTCGTGGTGCCGGGCGACGCCATCCAGGTGGCCAGCCTGGTACTGCTGCCCAGAAGGTCGGTGACGTACATGGCGTACTCGAACGTCTTGGGCGGGGCCGGGTCGGCGGGCACGGCGTAACGGCAGGTCAACTCCACTCGAGTGCCCCAGGGTTCCCGGATGACGCGCACCTCGGCGGTGACCGGGCTGGGAATCGTCTGCAGCATCGGCAGGGCGGCCTCTTGCCGCTCGGGCGGGAGCGGGGACGCCTGCATCGGCAGGGCGGCCTCTTGCCGCTCGAGCAGGAGCGGGGACGCCATCACCCCGGCAAGGGCCGCCGCGATGGCGACCGCGGCGGCACGTATCCGGCCCCACCGCCGGGCCCGTCGGCTGGAGTCCATCAGCTCGGGCAGCAGACTCGCCGGCACCTCGGCAAGCGAGGGGTCGGCGTGCGGCGGGCGCAGGGCGCGGTCCGCCGGGACGGTCGAGAGGATGCCGGGTATGCCGGCGAGCGAGGCGACCGCCTGCGAGCAGGCGGCGCATCCACTCAGGTGCTCTTCGTACTCGAGTCGTTCGCGGGGTGACAGGGCCCCGATGACGTACGCCGCGTCCCATTCCGCGTACGGATCCGTTGAGGACATCAATGAGTGGTAACCCCCCTCTCCTGCAGCGCGAGTCGCAGGGCCCTGAGAGCGTAGTGCAGCCTCGACTTCACCGTGCCGGGCGGCAGGTCGAGCTCGTCGGCGAGTTCGGCGATGGATTCGCCGCCATAATAGGTGCGCACGATGACGGTTCTGTGGTTCTCCGACAGTTGCGCGAGGGCGTCGGTGACCAGCCAGGCGTCGAGTGTGGCGTCTATCTGGTCGGCGCTGGACGTTTCGGGGAGCCGGTCGGTGCCGACCTCCCGGCGTACCCGAGCGCTGCGGCTATGGTCGATCACCACGTTCCTGGCCACGGTGTACAGCCAGGCGCGCGACGCCGTCTCACCCTTGTGGAAGACCTCCGGGCTCTTCCACGCTCGTAGCAGCGTTTCCTGGACGACGTCATGGGCGAACTGGTTGTCGCCGGTCAAGCGGACAACGAAGCGCCACAGCGCGGGCGCGTGCTCGTCGTACAGTGCCCGCAGGAGTGCCGCATGCGCATCGGTCATGTCCACACCCATGTGAGAAGGGGGTTACTTTCCCGGGAAAACGGGCCTTCGCTTGCTCAGGAAGGCTTGCGTGCCCTCGCGCATGTCCTCACTGGTGAACGTGCGGCGGAAAGCGTGCGCCTCGATGTCGAGCGCGGCGCCGATCTCCCGGCCGCGCGAGTCGTTGACGGCCTCCTTGCACAACGCCACGGCGATCGGCGAGTTCGCTGAGACCAGCGCCAACGACTGGTACGCCGCCTCCAGCATCTCCTCCCTGGTCACGAACACCCGGTTGACCAGGCCGATCCGCAGGGCCTCCCCGGCATCGACGTTGCGGCCCGTGTAGATCATCTCCCGGGCCCGGCCGGGGGCGACGTGACGTTGCAGCCGCACGCATCCGCCGAAGGCGGGGATCAGCCCGAGCCGTACCTCCGGCTGGCCGAATACGGCGTCCGCCGTCGCATAGATGTAGTCGCAGGCCATGGCCAGCTCACACCCGCCCCCGAGCGCGTACCCATTCACGCAGGCGATCACCGGGAACGGCGCCGCCTCGATCAGCCGGGTGACCTCCTGGCCCAGCCTGCCGAATTCCTCGCCCTCCTCCGGCGTCATCGCCGCCATCTCCCGGATGTCGGCACCGGCGACGAAGGCGCGTTCTCCCGAACCGGTGAGGATCATCCCGCGGAAGCCGGTCAGGCCGGTGAGGAAGCGTCGCAGCTCGGTGAGGGTCTGCCAGGACAGGGCGTTGAGCACGCCGGGCCTGTCAATGGCGAGCGTCACGACCTCATCCTTGTCGTCGACCGTCAGTGTTCGAAAAGCCATGGAACGTCCTCCAGAGATCACGCGCTGTCAGGTCAGGAATCCCAGATCGCTCCGTACGTGGGGACACCCCGCATCTCAAGTTGTTCGACGAGGTGCCATGTGGTCTTCTTGTTGGAGATACAGATGATCGCCTCGGCGTCGAACTCCACATACACCCGGTAGGCCAGGGCCAGAAGGTCGGGCTTGCCTTTGGCATCGGTGTCCCAGACGACCGCGTCTGGCTGCACGGCGAGGATCTCCTCCACCAGTTCGTCGCCGTATGTCGTGTGGGGGTGCCGTGTCGACCAGACCAGCCGCGACGGCGTGTCGCGCGACAGCAGGTGCGGCAGGCACGGGCCGATGCCGCTGCCCGTGGCCACCCAGACGACGCGCGCGAACAGCTTGTCGATGTTGCCGACGCCGGCCGTCGGTATGCCCTTGACCCACAGGTGAGAGGGACCGTCGTCGATCAGCGACCCCGTCCAGTCGCCGGCACGCGAGACAGTGAGCCGGAAGCCATTCCTGCCGGGGGCGGGCACATTGGCGAAGGAGTGCCACTCGATCAGCGGGTTACGGCTCACGGTGGTCGACGAGCCCGCGAACGGCGTGACGCCGTAGTCGAACCCGAGTAGGGCCACGTGCGACGACGGCCTGGAGATCCGGACAGGCACGCGCCGCAGGCGCAGCCACGGCAGCGCGACGCTGAGGGTGATGGCCGTGAGCGCCCAGAACGTTGCCTGGTGGGCCGCGGTCAGCAGCGCATGCGTCCAGAACAGGGCGAGCACCGTCCAGCCGCCGAACCGGTGCACGACCTCGAACACGTTGTGGAGCCGCGCCCGCAGCGAGGGCAGCGCGAAGACCACCATCGCGAGCAGCAGCGCCAGGATCGCGTACGCGAGCGTGAGCAGCGCTGCGGAGACCCCGGCGGGGCGCACGGTCATCACCCCGGTGAGGAAGGCGAACCACAAGGTGGCCGCGACCGCCCCGCCGACGTGTAGTCCACCGAAATGGTAGACCTTGCCCAGAATGCGGCGGACCGCCAGCGGCCAGCGGACGGGGGCATCGGTGGCCACGTGAAAGAGCAGGTTGATGACGTACTGCTGGCGGATCAGCACGGCCAGGGTGACATTGGCGACCACCAGGAGGGACAGGGTGCTCGGGTCGGCCCACCAGCCGGCGGTGATCGCGTGGACGAGGAACCCTGTGTTGACGGCCAACACGACGGCGGCGAGCCGGTTGTAGTGCATGCAGCGCCGGCCACTGCCGAGGATCCTGATCGCCGAGCGCGGCGGAGGCAGTTCGAGCGCATCCGACAAGGAGCGCACGACCGTCATGCGACCACGTCGATCAGCGGGTCGATCAGGTCGGGCAGGGCGTTCTTGTCGACCTTGCCGCGGTCGGTCATCGGCAGCTCGTCCACGGCCACGACGCGGGAGGGCACGCAATAGTACGGCAGCGACTGCTCGACGGACTTCCTCGCCGCCTCGACGTTCACGCTCGCCGGGCTGACGAAGCCGATCAGCTCGCCCTCGCGCAGGACCGTGGTGGCGCGGGCGCAGTCCGCGGTCAGCTCCAGTGCGCCGGTGACCGCGTCCAGCTCGACCCGGAAGCCTCTGACTTTCACCTGGTCGTCGGTGCGGCCGTGGTGTTCCAGCTCACCGTCCGGTGTCCAGCGGCCCAGGTCGCGAGTGCGGAACATCATGTGGCCGCCGCCACGGAAGGGATCGGGCCGGTACCTCTGCATGGTCACGACGTCGTTTCCAAGGTAGCCCGCGGTCACGCAAGCGCCGCCCGCCCACATCTCGCCGATCTCGCCGATCGGGCATGGCCTGCCGTTCTGGTCGAGGATGTAGACCGTGGTGTTGGGCAGCGGTCTGCCGATGGTCAGGACGCGGCGTCGCGGATCGTAGCGCTGAATCGTGTTCACGATGGTGACCTCGGTGGGTCCGCACGCGTTGTGGAAGGCGCTGAAGCGAGACCAGGTGTCCGCCAGATGCTGGGGGCAGCGCTCGCCCGCGACCGCGACCACCTTGACGTTGCGGCACCGAGAGGCGTCGAGGGAGCCCAAGATTCCCGGGGTGGCGATGACGACGTCGACGTCGCGAACGGTCTCCTCGATGTCGTTGCCGCGGATAACGAGCGTGGCGCCGTGCGACAGGGCTCCAAGGATCTCCCAAACCGCCATGTCGAAGGCGATGTTGAGGATCTGGGCCACCCTGGTGTCAGGGCCGATTCCCAGGGAGCCCGGCTCGTTGAGCAGGATGTTGCACAGGTTGGCGTGGGTCACGTTGACACCGTTGGGATGACCGGTCGTCCCAGAGGTGAAGATGACCACCGCCACGTCGCCCGACCCGCCCGGGACTCGCGAGGACCACTCGCCCGAGCGCGGGACCTGGTCCACCGCGATGACCTCGTGACGATCGCCGGCGGGAATCCTCGGCGCCGAATCAGAGGAGGTCAGGATCACCTTGACGGAGGCCGTGTCGACAATGTGGCGCAGGTGGACGGCCGGGGTGATCCGGACATCCTGCGGCACGTAGGCCGCGCCGACCTTCAAGATCGCGAGGATGCCCACGACCATGGGGATCGACCGTGTCATGAACAGGCCGACGCGGTCGCCGGGACGCACGCCACGGTGGGCGAGCGACGCGGCGAGGCGGTCGGCGCGGCGGTCGAGTTCCAGGTAGGTCATGCTCTCGCCGAGATGAGTGACGGCGGTCGCGGTCGGCGTGGCCTTGGCGTGGGCCTCGAAGGCATGGTGAATGCGGTCGAACGCCGGGGCGGCCTCCGGGCCGGCGCCGAAACTCTGGAACAGGATCCGATCCGCAGAAGGAAGATCGACGAGAGCCGAGCGATTCAGACGCAGTGTCACTGGAAGTCTCCCGCTGAGTCGACGTGAGCTTGCTGTCCGCGTTTGGCTGATCTTCGAAACGATGTAGCCGCCGACCCGGTTCAACGATGAGGTGAACTTTTCGCAATCGATTCGCCCTGGCTGCGACGGGGTCTCGGTAACCACCCCGGCGCCTGCCGGGTGTCACACCGCAGTTGTTCGGCATTGGCGAGGTAAGTGCCGCTATGGAGCACCTGGTTCGAGTAGTCGATGCCGGCGGCGTCGTCGGCTCCAATGGAGACGTCGACAGAGGTGTCGCCGGCCGTAAAGCGCACGATGCCGCCTTCGACCTGACGCGCTGCGGAGGAAGTCGCGGAGGCGGTGCTGGCCACCACGTGGGCCAAGCATTCCACCGCCGATGGTGGCGTCCGTTATCAGGGCGTGATCACGCTGGGTGCGCTGGCCAGGCTCGATCCATTGATCCGTATCCACTTCGGTGGGCGCCGCGACAAGTCCGAGCGGAAGAAAAGGAGTGGTCAGCTGGGCCGTCTGCGGCGCGCGAGCCCGTGTTCTCGATGAGGATCCCGGGCTCGCCAATGGCCGGCCGCAGGCTCGGTGATGGCGTCAGCGAAGGCGTAGCCGGTTCCGTCCCAGTAGGCGGGGCGGCAGCCGGAGACCGTCCCTCCTTCATCCCCACCGCGCATGATCGAAGCGCTGATCGTCCCTAGGGTTGCCTGGTCGGGCAGATGTCGCGGTAGGGCACGTCCTTGAGGAAGGCGGCCCAGTCGGCCGGGGAGAGCGTGTGCCCGGCACGGCGGCACACGTCCTGGACGATCCGCTCGGCACCGATCGGGACCTGGTAGACGGAACCCCAGTCGGCGGCGTAGAGGGTGGAGTCGTCTGGGCCGAAGGCGAGCGAGGTGATCTGGGAGCCGTGCAGGTTGAACGTGCCGCCGAGCCGCCGCATGGCGTTGACGTCCCAGACCTGGAGGATGCCGTCCGTGGTCACGCTGGCGAGCAGATCGCCCTTCTGGGAGAAGGCCAGTTCCGCGATCTCACCCGTCGTCCCGCGTAGGACCGGCGTGATCGGGGTCGGCCCCTGGACCGTCCACATCGCGATGCGGCCGGCCGGACCGGCGCTGAACGCCAGCCGCCCCTGGTCGCTGACGGCCACTGCCGAGACACCGCGTACGACATCGAAGGCCGCGTCGACCGGCCTGCCGGCGGTGAGGTCGATGAACCTTCCGAAAGTCGAGGCGAGGCGTCCGTCCGGCGTGTACGGCCCGCCGTCGATCTGCGAGCTGAACGTGCGCAAGACGCGCCCACCGGCGGTGTCCAGCACGAGTAGCCGGAAGCTGCCCTCCTGGGAGGATGGCCCGAGTGTGAGTGCGATCGTCTTGCCGTCCTGGCTGAAGTCGACACGCTCGGGATTGTTCGTGTTCGTGTGCGGCGTGGAGATCTGCCAGAGCTTCTTGCGTGTCGCGAGGTCGATCAGCCGCACGCTCGTGATGTCGGCGATGAGCATGCGTGTGCCGGTCCGGTCGAATCCCCATGCCCCGAATTCGCCGAGCGGGAACGTCGCCACCTCCTTGCGGCTGCGCAGGTCCCAGAGCCCGAGGCGCTTCTGATCGGGATCCTCCATTGCCACCCACCGTCCTCCGGGACTGAGTTTCGCCACTCCCTTCCGGACATGGGTGGCGTCGGCTCTCGGCGACAGGTCGAGGCTGATGGCCATGTTGTCGTAGAGGTAACGCAGGGTCTTGCCGTCGGGGTCGAACCGAAGGTCGGTCAGCTCGTCCTCGGCCCGGTAGGTGAGGATCTGCTTGCGATCGGCGACCTTCCACACGCGCAGCTCGCGTTCAGCGAAGGCGGCCAGGTAGTCCCCGTCCTGGCTGAAGCGCAGCTTGGCCCCGGACTTCGTGCAGATGTCGCAGGCCCAGTCGTCACCGCCATGCTTGTGCTCACGACCGGTCGCCGCGTCGACGAGCGCGATCGTGGCGTTCGCGCAGGCGATGGTCTTGCCGTCCGGGGTGAAAGCCGCCACGTCCAAGTGAACGCGGCAGGGCGCCAGGCGCCGTTCCGGGGTCCATCCCGGCAGCGCCAGCTCGTCGAAGCGCCCACCCGTCATCAGCAGGTGTCTGCCTGTCGGATCGACGAGCGGAGGCTGCGACGGGACCAGGCTGCCGTCCGTGTAGGGAGTCTTGCCGAACTGCTTGCCGGTCGCCACGTCCAACAGGTAGACGATTTCGCCTTGGTACATCACGGTGAGGATTGACTCGTGCTCACCCCAGATCGCGCTGAATCCGCCGGGTTCCGGCAGGGAGCGCCGCACCAGTTGCCTGCCCGAGGTGAGGTCCCAGACGCCGAGCTCTGAACCGATGGTCAGGGCGAGTAGACGGCCGCTCTTGTTGAGCGCCGGCTCCTGGGGAGTCCCGTCCTTCAGCCTCAGCCCGGCCCAGCCACCGGTGCGCTTGCCGGTGCGGACGTCGTAGACGTTCACGCCGGCTTCGCTGACGCTGACGAGTGTGCGGCCGTCGCGACTGAGGGTGCGATGGGCCAGGCCTTTGACCAGGGGATCGCGGAAGACCGCCGTCTCCTGCTGCTGCAGGGAGGCGGTAAGACTGGATCGGGTCTCCATCTGCGGTGAGACCCGCCAGGCGGCCACGCTCAGCAGCATCGCCTTGACCGGGTCGGTCGTGCGCATCCGGTCGGCCTCCGTCGCCACCTGCTTGGCGGCGAGGATGTCACGCTGTTCGGTGGCCCGCTGCCGCTGATAGACGGCCAGCCCTCCGGCGACCATGGCCACGACCAGCAGCCCGGCCAGCGCGATCGTGGTCAGCGTCCTGCGGCGGGTCCGCTTCCTGGTCAGTTCGGTGCCTGCCCGCAGGAAGTCCCGCTCGGCGGGGGTGAGCGTCACGTGACGGCGGCCGGTCGCCGCCCAACTGAGCACCTGCTCCAGACGGCTGCCCTGGAGCAGGTCGCCGTCCCGTCTGCCGTTGTCGGACCAGTGCCGGGCCGCCGCGGAGATCTGACCCAGTACGGCCAGGCCGTCGCGGTCGGCGTCGACCCACATGCGTAGCCGCGGCCAGGCCCTCAGTAGCGCGGGCCTGGATAACGCGACCGAGGTGTCCTTCGTGGTCACCACGTACGAGAACGCCCGCAGGATCCGCTCGACCGCCGCCGCCTCGCGCTCTGGGCGCCCGCCGTACAGCTCCTCGCGCGAGACCCACCGCCCGCTCTCGTACCCGTCCTCGTCCACGGTCACCATCCGCAGGAACACCTCGGCGGCCAGCTCGCGCTCCTCTGGCGTGAGCGCCGTGAAGGCGTCCTCCGCGATCGTCCCCAGCGCGGGATCACCCTGGTCGAGCCCGTGTACGCCCTGCGCCGAGCGGATGCCCGCGGCCAGCAGGCCCTTGGTGTCGGCGGCGTTGCCGCTGACCAGCGCGAGCAGCAGGTCGCGTGCCGCGGGCCTGGCGGCGGGTTCCTTCGCCATCGCGGCCGCCACCAGCGGGGCCAGCCGCGGCGGCAACCTCCGCAGATCCGGTGAGGAGGACAGCACTTGGTGCATCATGCCGCCCAGGGTGTCGGCCTTGAACGGGTCCTCCCCCGTGGCGGCGAACACGATGACGGCACCCCACGTGAACACGTCGGCGGGCGCCCCGGCGCGCTGCCCGATGAACACCTCGGGCGCCATGTAGCTGGGCGTGCCCGAGATCTCGCCCGTCTTCGTCAGCGACATGTCCATGGTCCGGGCGATGCCGAAGTCGATCACGCGCGGGCCGTCCGGGCTGAGCAGCACGTTGTCCGGCTTCAGGTCACGGTGGATGACGCCCGCGTCGTGGATCGCGGTCAGCGCGGTGGCGATCGCCGTCGCCAGCCGGTGGAGGTCGTCCTCGGTGAACTTGCGCCCGTCCATCACGGCCTTGCGCAGGCTCGGTCCCGCCACGTACTCCGAGACGATGTACGGCTTGCTCGCCTCCAGGTCGGCGGCGAGCACCCGGGCCGTGCAGAACGAGGCCACCCTGCCGGCCGCGGCCGCCTCCTTGGCGAAGCGGTCGCGGCTGCCGTTGTTCTCCGACGCGTGCAGCACCTTGATGGCGACCCTGCGTCCCTCGGGGTCGTAGGCCTCGTACACGACTCCCTGGCCGCCCGAGCCGAGACGTCCAGCCAGCCAGTAGTCCCCGATGTGCTGCGGATCCCCCGCGCTCAGTGCGTCCACGGCGCGTTAGATGAAGATTCTTTGCCCGAAGTTGTTACATCCGACCGCCTTATCCGTCGTGTCGGCTTAACCCGGGAAACCACGGAGGTTCCAATGGCTCAGCGGCTCAGCATCGCGGAGCTCGCCCCCGGGCTCTAAGGCCTCGCCGTAGGTGGTTGGGGTGATCGACTGCCGGTCCACCGGACAACGTGGCTGCGGCAGTGGCCCGGGCCGCCAGACTGGTGCGGTGACCAACAGCCTTCAACGGGCCTCTAGCCTTATCGCATGACCACGGAAGATCGACTCTCCACTGTCGATGGTCTTCTGGCCCGCCCTTTTCCGAGCGAAGAAGAACGAACGGTACCGGCCAGAGGGACGTGGGAGGGCTATCACTCCAGCGGACAGCGCCACCACATGTTCGTCCTGAAGTCCAGCCAGGACTTTTGGGACGACCGCAGCGAGGATGTCGTCGAGGCGGCAGAAGAAGAGATCGCCGCCGCATTCGAGGCACTGGCGACCGCCCTGACGTCGCGCTGGGGCCGACCTGAGGTGATCGATCTGGGGCCTTACCTGGAGAGTGAGATCCCAGCGCCTGAGCCGATGAGCGAGCTTTGCCAGCTCAGCGGCGAAATGACCGTCTGGCATCCGGGAGCCGGCCGATGGGTTGCACTCGCAGTCGGTCAGGCTGATCCGGAGTTTCCGATCCTGCTGCTCGCAGCCGTTGGTGAAACGTCACTTCGCTGAATTGTCGTGCATCCAAGGCCGCCCGGTGAACTTTTGTGACGACCAGGCCTCAGGCGGGCGCTCCGGCTCCGGGATGGTCGCCGTACCGTGTGCAACATGAGCTAGAAAGGGGGGCTCGTCCACGCGTCGCCCTCCAGCGAGGCAGATGGCTTCCCGCTGGTGTCGTTCCTCAGCCGGCTGTACCAGTCGTATCCGTTGGCCCAGCCGTCGAACCACTCGGCCAAGGACGGGACAATGGTCACGATCGCGACCTCAGGCGACTGCTCCTCGGGAAAGTCCCACCCGTCGCCATCCCAGAGGCAGACAGGGTTATCGGGCTGAGTGAGCGACATGTACCAGTGCATGGAGCATCCGGCGGGCACGAGAGGAAACCCGAGCACGCTGCTCACCTCCGGGTATTTCTCGTATTCTTCGAGCGCGTCCGGCCCGCCCTCGTACTTCCGGTGTCCTCCAGACGGAAGGCGCAGGATGTCATAGGAGGGGCCGAAGCCGCCGTTGCTCACCTCCGTGTACACCCTCCGCAGGAGCTCGGGTAACTCGTGACCGATGCGTTGTTCGCAGGCGCGCAAGTCCGCCTCAGAGACCGGTGGGTACGGTGGCTCATGCAGGACATCACTGAAGTACCTGACGGCTTCGGGGGCACCTGCTTCCAAGGCCGCTTTGATGAGGTGATCAGGTGTGGGGTCGTCAAAGCTGAGTTGGGTTATGCTGCCGCTTTCACGGATCGGCTGCCGCGTGTGGTGGATGCGGCTCCAGATGTTCTCCCCGTACTCACGTTTGAGCCAGTCCAGCGGGACGTAGACCCGGTCATGGCGGCGTGCGGGATCCCAGGCCCGTCTACGGATGCGCTGGATCAGATCGTCATGTGACATGCACGACAGAATGCCAGCGAAGGCCCAGTGACAGCGGCGATTAGGACCACGCCGCGGTGCTGTGCTGGGAGCCACACGGGCGAACGATCTTAGCGTGCCTGGCCTTGGCCAGGATCGGTGGTTGGCAAGCCGGGCGTTGAGGTGATCGAGTGCCTTCGGGGCTGCCGGTTCCATTGCCTTTCGGCCACCGGTATCCGCTTCATGGGCATCCTGTCCCGCCGAGGAGTTCCGCCCCTCTCACGATCGGCCTACCAGACCACCACGGCGGCCTGGACTTCGACGAGGTTTCCACGTTCCACGCACGCGAGATGCGGTCAGATGTCCACCAAACCGCATCAAGTCCGCCCGCCTCCCCAAACCTCCGCAGGCAGGCTTTGGTTAAACAACTCCTGAAACCAATGTGAACATTTGGAAGAGAAGTGGCATCTGATACGTCGTGATCCACAACGTGCGGATTAAACGCCGGCAAGGCAGTTGGCACACCAGCCGCCGGCCTGGCCGCAGTGGCCATCGGCGTGGATTTTCCAAGCGTCTGCGGCGCCAGCGGTGGCCGCCGCTCTCGGTGACTGCGGCATACCGGTGGCGGCTCCGCGGGCGCTGTGCGTGGGGTGGATCTGGGTTCGGCAACGGATTGATCGCCGGGCCACTGGAAAATGACTCGAAAGGATCGTGGAGAACAGTATGAGCAGTGTATTGCTGAAGACGGCGTCCGTGCTGGCTGTCGTGGTGTCGGGGGTGGCCTTGGCCGCGGGTCCCGCCGCGGCGGACGACACCAAGCGGATCCAGATCGCAACGGCAAACCAGTGCCTCGATGTACGCGGCTTCAGCCCCAAGAATGGAGTGCAGGTTCAGCTGTGGAAGTGCAACCAGAACGCCAACCAGCTATGGGTCATGCTCAAGGACGGCACCATCCGTAACTCGCTCAACGGGAAGTGTCTCGACGTGCGGGGCTACGGCCCCAAGAATAAGACCCCGGTCCAGATGTGGAAGTGCACCGGCAATGCCAACCAGCAGTGGTACTGGTCTTCTTCGAAGTTCGACGGCTACAAGACGCTTCGCAGCCGTCTGAACAACAAATGCCTGGACGCGAGGGGGAGGACGTCGAAGAACGGCACGCCACTGCAGATGTGGGCATGCCGCCCGGTCTGGAACCAGGCCTTCCGCTGGGCCTGACGCCGGTGATGCTTCTACGCTGCCCGAGTTGGCGTGGCGTGCCCAGCCCGTCATCCTCGCGGCATTAGCGCTCAGCCTGTTCATCCACGACTTCCTCGGGAGCCGCGGGTGTCGCGTACCGTCGACGGGATCGCCGTGTTGTTCTCGGCGATCGCCGCGCTGTCCGTTGAGACAAACGAGACGAGGGGCAAGGTCAGGGGTTCGATTCCTCTCGTCGGCTCTGCAAGCTAAAGGCCCCTGAACAGGCATTACGCTGTCAGGGGCCTTGTGCTTTTCGATTTTCAGTCGGTGTCTTCGGGAGCCACCGGGAGCTGTTTGCTCAGGAGAGCAGTGGAGATGGCCTCCGTTGCCGCCTTCCAATACGTGGGTGGTCACTTCGGTGTCGTTGTGGCCGAAGATGTCGCGGACGACCTGGAGCGGGACGAGGTCGGTCCGCCGGCCGGGCTCCGATGGATCAGCCCATCACCCTGCGCCGGTCCCGTTCCGGATGGACGAGTACGGCGAAGCAGAGCCCGCCGAGCGCCACCAGCGCCCCGAAGACGAGGAACACCTCGGCGTAGCCGCGCTGCTGGGTGTCGGCTATGTCGAGCAGCCAGCCGGTGAAGATCGGGCTGGTGACCCCGGCGAGCGATCCCAGCGCGACCAGCGCGGAGAGTGCGCGCGCCCGCTTGGCGACCGGGGTGATCTCGGCGAGCGAGGGGTTGGCGATGACATTGACGGTGGTCGACAGGCCGTACCCCAGAGTGAGGACCACGATGGCGAGAACCGGCGAGCTCACCCAGTAGAGCAGCATCAACATCAGCCCGGACGCGATGAGGCAGCAGCCGCCGAAGACGCCGCGGGCGAGGCGTGAGGGCACGCCCTTGCGGAGCAGCCTGTCGGTGATCGGCCCGACGCAGAGCAGCGAGACGATGGCCATCGCGCTCGGCACGGTGAACAGCGTGCCGGCAGTGGTGATGGAGAAGCCGAGCCCCTCGTGGAAGTAGGACGGCAGCCAGGTGAAGATGACCGCGGCCAGCGCGCCCTGGGTGAAGACGGCGGCGAAGCTGCCGATGAAGGTCCCGCTCAGTACGATCCGCCACCAGGAGACGGCCGGTTCTGAGCCTCCCGCAGTGGTCGACGTGTCCCCGTACGGCCCGAGCCGACCCCACACGAGCCAGAGCCCGCTCCATACCAGCGCGAGCAGTCCCACCGTAACGAACGCCGCATGCCAGCCGAACTGGGCGATGATCAACGCGACCAGCGGGACGAGGGCGAACTTGCCGATGGACGTCCCACAGGTGATCAGCGCGGCGGGCAGGCCCCGTCGCTCGTTGGGGAACCAGGAGTAGGCGGCGACGTGTGACAGCGGCTGCGCGGGTCCTTCGGCCGCGCCGACCGCGACCCGGCTGAGATAGAGCATCGCGCCGCTGACCGCGAAGATCGCGGGTATCTGCCCAAGCGCCCACATCACTCCGCAGGCCAGCAGGACCCACCGGACGGAGAATCGGTCGGCGACGTAGCCCGCGATCAGGCAGGTAACGCCGAAGAGCAGATAGGAAGCGCCGGAAATGGAGCCGAACTCGGCCTTGCTCAGGCCGAGTTCCCGCATCAGCGGTTGCGCGGTCAGCCCGAGCAGCGCCTTGTCGAGGAAGACGACGGCGTGGCTGGCGACCACTATGCCGAGTACGGTCCAGGCACGCCTGGCGGAGACGTGGGGGAGTGCGGTGCCGGCGCTGAAGGATTTCGCGGCGAGACCGGGGTCCTGTGCGGACATGTCGGGACTACTTCCAGTTGAGATGGGGTGAATCAGGGAGACGGTGCGAGTTGGGCGCCGCCGCACACGTGCAGCACCTCGCCGGTGATGAACGCGGCCCGGTCGGAGGCGAGGAAGGAGACCGCGTTGGCCACGTCGTCCGGGGAGGCCAGGCGGCCGAGCGGGGTCATCGCGCGATGCCTGTCGAGGAAGGCGTCGAACTCCGCCTCGCTCCGCCCCGCCCGGGTGAACGGCGTGACGACCATGCTCGGCGCGACGGCGTTGACGGTGACGTCCAGCGGGGCGAGTTCGAGGGCGAGCGACCTGGTGAGCCCCACGACGCCGGCCTTGGAGGCGGTGTAGGCGAGCGGCCCGCCGCTGAGCCAGGTGCGGGAGGCGATGTTGACCACGCGGCCGCCGCCGGCTTCCTTCCACAGTGGTACCGCGGCCTGGCAGAGCAGCGCGGGGGCCCACAGGTTGACCTTCATCACCGGGTCCCACCCGGCCTCGGTGAGCGAGGCGAGGTCGGCTCGGCGGTTGAGCGCCGCGTTGTTGACCACGTGATCGAGCCGGCCGAAGCCATCGGCGACCCGCTCGACGACCGCGCGGACGGAGTCGGGATCGGCCACGTCCGCTCGCAGGCCCACCACGGGACGGCCGGTCTCCCTGGCCAGCCGATCGGCCTGGCGCGCCACACGGTCGCCGTCGATGTCGACGAGCACCACGTCGGCGCCGTCCTCGGCCAGCCGCGCTCCGATCGCCGCGCCGAGCGCGCCGGCCCCTCCTGTGACGAGGGCCACGGATTGCGTGTTCATGAAATGGTTCCCTTTCTGCCGTGCCCGAGCAGGAACTCGGCGTTGAAGCGCAGCGCGTCGACGGGGGTCCGGTCGGTGCTGAAGTCCTCGACGGAAATCCAGCCCTCGTATCCGGCGCGGTCCAACTCGGTCAGGAGCGCGGGGACGTCGAGCACGCCGTCGTCCATCGGCGTCCAGCGAGGTGTCCACACGCCGCCGCCGGTGGGCCGGTCGAAGGCCGCGTTCTTGACGTGGACGTGGGCGAGGTAGGGGCCAAGGATGTCCAGGGCCATGCGGTGATCCTCGTACCCTTCGAGCACGAGATTCCCCGCGTCGTAGATCACGCCGATGTACGCGGGATCGAACCGCGACACGAGCCGCTCGGTGAGCGAGGCGCTCGGGCAGATGGTCCGCTGGTGCTGCTCGATGAGCGCCATGACGCCATACCGCTCGGCGAGCTCCGCCACCCGGGAGAAGAACTCCACCGCGGCGGCGAACTGCGCGCCGTACCGGCTGCTCGCATCCCGCCAAGGCGCGCGCAGCCTGATCCACGGCACGTTCACGCCGGCGGCCAGCCGCAGTGCGGCCTCAGCCTTTCCGACGTCGCCGTGGTCGATGTAGACACCGAGCCCGATGACCGTCAGCCCGGCCGCACGCGTCTCTCGCGCCACCGCGGCGAGCGCCGCCGGGTCCGGGGGTACGGTGCATCGGTTCCCGCGGAAGAAGCCGGGCGCGTCCCCAGGGGCCGGGAGGTCGCCCACTCGCCACTCCATCCCGGCGTACCCGGCCGCGGCGGCCGCGGCGATGCCCTGCGCCGGGGTCAGATCCGGCAGGCATATCGAGTAGACGCCGAGCTTCATCTCACATCCCGTCTGGCTGACGCATAGGGGAGCGAAATACTCCCGTAATGGGAATTAGAGGATAAGTCTGTCTGTAATGTCCAAGTCCGCTCACGCACCCCCGCTATGCTCCGCATGCATAACCCATCCGACTGTAGCGACCTGGGCGGCGACATCATGGACGTGGAATTCCGGCATCTGCGCTACTTCATGGCGGTGGCGGAGCAGGGCTCGTTCAACCGGGCAGCGGCGGCCCTGCTGGTCTCCCAGCCATCCCTCAGCCGCCAGATCGGTCACCTCGAACGCCACCTCGGCCGGACGCTGTTCCACCGCACTCCGCAGGGCACCACGCTCACCCCGGAGGGTGTCGCACTCGTCGGTCACGCCCGCGAGCTGCTCGCGCTGCTGTCCGCGACGCCTGAGATCGTGTCGGGTCCGACGCGTCCCAGGGAACTGGTCAGCATCGGCGTACCTCCCGGAGTTCTGGACACGTGGCTCGTCGACACCGCACGCGCGCTCCATGCCGAGCTTCCGCACTGCGAGCCGGCCTACCGCGAGGCGGGCAGCAACGAACAGCTGCGCCTGCTCCGGCGCGGCAGCCTCGACATCGCCATCGTGCACCAGGCACCGCCCGCCGATCATGTGTGCCGCCGGCTGTGGGCGGAACCGCTCGGCGCCGCCGTACGGCCGAGCCACCCGCTGGCCGCGCAGGACAGCTACGCGCTCGACGACCTCGACGGCCTCCGCGTTCTCGTCCACTCCCGTGACCAGGTGCCGACCCAGCAGGACAGCCTCATGGCGGCCGCGCTCGCCGCGGACATCCGGCCGCAGTGGCTCTTCACCCACTTCGTCCAGCACGCGCTCGCCTGTGCCGAGGCCGCGGAAGCCGACGCTGTCGTCGTCGGCTCGCACACCGCCGCCCGCCAGCTCCCCGAGTGGCCATGGCGCCCGCTGGCCGGGCTGTCCCTCCCCATGATCACTTGGGCGGTACGGCCGACGCACACGCGGACGGTCGTCGAGCAGGTCGCGGCCGTCATCGCCGCGCAGGCGGCCGGCCTGTCCGGTGCGGACCAAGCCGGAGATCGCGACTGTTGGGACCGGGGCACAAGCGACCGACGAGCCGGATTTGACGGCCCTTGAAAGTGTGCCGGCCGGCGACTACGGTCTCCGGATGGTCGCTTTGCAGGACATCCTCGCCGATGCGGCTAGCGGACATATGCCCCAGCCCGGGGCCGGCCCCACGATCGTCCCGCAGCCGTCCCCGCGTGACGCGGGAGTGATCGCCTTCACCGCGCACAATGTGATCTACGCCGACCTCGATGAGGACTGGATCAGATCTCGGCTTCCCGACGGAGATTTATCGGCGCCACTGAACCCGCTCTTCCTCAGGGAACTAGAGGAAGCCATGGGGCGCAGTGTCAGCAACATCGACATGCTGGCTGTGGCTACCCCCTGCGCTGGTCCTCCGCCGATCGAACTGGTCGAGGTCACGGACGCGGCCCATCCTCGTGTCCGGCGCGCCCATCGCTATCGTGACGATGTACGCGTCTGGACCTGTCCAGGAGGTTTGCTGGTCATCGGACGAGGCGTCGCCGCTCGATGGGAGGTCGCGATCGAGGTCGACTCCTCCAGTCGAGGAGGCGGATTGGGCCGAACCCTCGCCCGCGCCGCCAGGCATCTCGTCACGCACCCCCTCTGGGCGCAGATCGCCCCGGGCAATGCGGCGAGCGTCCGGACGTTCCTCGCCGCCGGCTACGTTCCGATCGGCGCGGAAGCGCTTCTCGTCCCACCCTCCCCATTCGGACGGCACACTCCATGATCCGTTGGTTGATGGTGCTCTCAGGGGCCTCAGGCATGGGCTGATACCGTCAGGCGGGCGTCGGTACGGGGGCCGGGCGCCACTGTTCGGAGCCGAAGACCTCGTAGCGGATCCGCTCGTCCGGTACGCCGCGGCGGTGCAGGCCGGCCCGGACCATCTGCATGAACGGGACCGGGCCGCACAGGTAGACATCCGCCTCGGGGTGCAGTGGGATCGCGTCGGTGTCGATGAAACCGGTGAAGGCGTCCGGCGCGTCCGGGACCGTCTGCTCGTACCAGACGAGGTTCCGGAAGGACAGCAGCCGGGAGCCGTTGGCGATCATGTCGGCGCGTAGCGGGTGGCGTTCCACGCTGCGGTCGGCGTGCACGGCCGTGACGTCGCGGGTGGGCTGGGTGCGCGACACGTGGTCCAGGATAGCGGCCATCGGGGTGATGCCGACGCCCGCGCTGACCAGGACCAATGGCGCGTCGCCGGCGCGCAGGGTGAGTTCGCCGTACGGGTGGCTCAGCCGCAGGCGGTCGCCGATACCCACCTGGTCGTGCAGGAAGCCAGAGACTATGCCGTCCGGGGTGCCGCCGATGCCGCGCACTCGGCGTACGGTGATCCGCAGCATGCCGGCGGCGGCCGCCTGCGAGAGGGAGCACTGGCGCAACTGACTGGTGCCGTCGGGCAGGTCGGCGGCGACGGTGACGTACTGGCCGGGCAGGAAGCCGGGGGCAGGGTCGCCGTCGGCCGGCGTCAGGATGAACGACGCCGTGTCGTGCGCCTCGGTGATCTTGTTCGCCACGACGTACTCCCGCCACGGGGTGGCGCTGTTCACGTCGGCCTTGGCGTACAGGCGCGCCTCGTGGCCGATCAGCCGGGCGGCGAACAACCAGTACACCTCGTCCCAGGCGGCGGCGACCTCCGGGGTGACCGCGTCGCCGAGCACGGTGCCGACCGCGCTCAGAAGGTACTTGCCGACCACCGTGTACTGCTCCGGGCGGATGCCCAGGGCGCAGTGCCGCTGTGCGATGCGCTCCACGATGTGGTCGAAGACCGGGGCTTCCGGGCCGGCGCCGACCAGGTGCCCGGCGAACGCGGCGACCGCACCGGCCAGCGCGTGCTTCTGCTCGCCGGTCGCCTGCGCGCTGCGGCTGAACAGGTTGAGCAGGTCAGGGTTCTCGCCGAGCATCATGTCGTAGAAGACGCCCGAAATGGCGCCGAGGTGTTCGCCGACGACAGGGAGGGTCGCCTTGACGATCGGGAGACTGGTTGCGGAGAGCACTTGTTCCTCCAGGTGTGGGGATGGATGGCGGGTCAGCGACGGCCGAGGCTCAGTAGCACCTGCCGGGTCGGCGGCGCGGTCAGGTCCCCGACCGTGAGCGGGTCGAGGCTGGCGTAGAACGCCTCTTGCGCGCGGCGCAGGGCTCCGCGCAGCAGGCAGCCTCGGCTGAGCGGGCAGATCGGGTCGCCGTCGCAGTCGACGACCTCGGTCCCGCCCTCGAGTTCGCGTACGAGGCCGCCGATCGAGGCGGTGCGGGCAGTGGCGGCGAGGCGTACGCCGCCACTGCGACCACGGACGGTCTCCAGCAGGCCCAGGTGCTGCAGCCGCTGGACCACCTTGGCCAGGTGGTGCCGGGGCACGACGAGGGATTCGGCCAGCTCGTCGATGGTGAGCAGGTCGTCGCGGGTCGCGCTGAGCATGAGGATGCGGAGGCTGATGTCCGTGGAGCGGTTGAGGTACACAGGACGACTCTACTTAAACAGGAGTCTGAAAGTCCTCTTTTGTGAGCGACCTCACTTGGGGTGAAGCCGATGGCCCAATCCCGGCTTTGCGCTCATGCGTAAATTGCGCGTGTATCGGACGGCAAACGGCCCGCCTGACGCTGTACGCCATGGAAGCCAACAGGATGACATGCGCGATGTGCGACGAGCAGCCCATCCAGGAGTACAACGGAAAGAACGGGCTGGACCGGGCCCCACTCTGCAAAGACCACGACGACGAGACCAAGTACTGGGTGAGTTCGTGGACCAGGGTCTCCATGAAGGCTGCTTTGCGCATCCCGTTGAGAACAAAGATCGTGTAGCCGGTGATCTTGTTGTCCACACCCTGAGCCTTGCACAGGCCCAGCAGGGTGCCCTTCTCACCCAGTCCGTGACCCTCGGCCAGGATGACGCTCGCGGACACCACCTTGACGGCGCAGAACGCGCGTCGGGCGTGGTTCTCGGCCAGCAGCTTGGCCCCCCGCAAGAGGGTCTTGGACTCCAACACGTAGGCGGGGGTGCAGCAGGCCCGGCACATCTGCGCGCCGGAGCAGAGCTTGCAGAAGGAGAGCCCGGAGAACGTCCACGGCCCCCAAAGCGGGGTCATCACCTTGGGCTTCACGGTCATTTTGGCGATCTCGACGTACGCTTCCCTGCCCACGGTGAGCAGCGTCGTGCGCTCAGGACAACCGTCGCACCACTTCTTGGGGACGAGGACGCCGGGCGCCGCAAGAACTTCATGATGGCCAACCCGAACGCCTTCTACGGGGGCGACATGAGGGCATACCTGCTGCAGGCGAGAGCACCGGCATTCAACCCGTTCACGAACCTGCGGAGTGCCCCGGACATCAAGTGACCGCCCCGGCGAGGGCCTGGGCCGCACTACCCGGCCCTCGCCTGACGCGCAAGGTGAGTGCCCTTTCCGGACACCCCGTCGGCGACTGGGCCGTGACCATCGACACGCCGGCGGCAGGGTCGATGCGCACGCTCGGGTCGCCATGAGTGACCCGTACTCAGGAATCAGCGTGAAGCAGCTCCGTGAGCGGCCCGCGCACATCGGCGGGGTACAGGTTCAGCTGCTCGAACTCGTCAGCCCGCAGCCATCTGAGCTCAAAGGTGTTGTCCGGCCCGTGGTCCATAGCCTCCTCCCCGGCCAGCGACGGGACGCCGCTGACGTCGCCTATGAGGAAGTAGAAGGCGGGTCGGCCATTGTGTGAGCTGGTGAAGAGCAGCCGGTCGATCTTCCCGGTGAGAGTCGTCTCCTCGTGGAGTTCGCGTACTGCCGCGCTCTCCGGCGACTCGCCATCCTCCACATGGCCCCCGGGGAGAACCGTGTAGCGGTGACCAGGACACGACGACCCCCGCCAGCCTGCGGCATCGCACATGACGCACGGGATGCCGGGGCGGCGCATGAGGAAACGCTTGATGACCAGGACTCGGATACCGTCGGTGACCACGGCGACTGCTCGGGGGATCGACATGAAATTGATCATACGATTCGCCCCTGAGGTCGGCCCACGCCTTTTTGCCTGCTGGGTTCAGCGGGGGTTGCCGGACAGGTGGTGCACGTTGGGCGTGCGCCCATGGCGGGCGGGTGCCATCTCCCTGCGGCGGGCCGCCAAGATGGCCAGCACCGCCAGCACCGCGGTCACGGCGACCGACACCGCGAGCGCGATCCACGTGGCCGCGTCGGGGTGGATCAGTGACTGGCCGCGCAGCGCCTGCCACGCCGTGATGGCGAACAGCGCGGCGTAGCCCACGATGACGACCCCGGTCAGCTGGGCGCGGGCGCGTTCGCCGCGCAGCCAGCTGACCCGGGCCGCGAGGGCGGTGAGAACCAGCACCGCGAGTACGAACACCTGCATGGAGTGCAGGCTGATGAAGTGCGGAACGCGCAGGTCGCCGCCTGCGGTGCTCCAGTTCGTGATCGGCATGCCGTCGCCGTCGGGCGCCCCCACCCCGTGGCCCCCGACCAGCGGGACCGGGTTCCCGTAGGCATCCTGGACCGTCCGGGGTGTCCTGTTGGCCGTCCCGACCATGAAGGACGCCAGCCCCATGCCCATGACGGCCAGCCCGATCCCGGCACGCAGGGCCCAGGTGAGCGCCGGTTCACCGATCCGCTGGAACAGCAGCATGATGGCGATGAGCAGGTTCGCCGCGAACAGCATGACCACGCCTGTGGAGAAGACCAGCTGTCCGATCGTGTTGAAGGTGTCGGCGCCGGTGTTGAAGTGGCTGTAGGTGCCGCGGGCGGCCTGTACCGCGATGAAGCCGACGTCGATGATCCCGGCGACGGCCAAGGCCGTTCCGAGGTTCCACATCGTGCGCTTCGCCTTGCGAAGCTTCGGCAACAGCCAGGCGAGCGTCGCGCCATGGATGACGAACGACACCCCGAACTTCAGCGGCTTCTCCCAGATCGACTGCTGCATGAGCTCGCGGCCGTCGATGAGGAGACCGAAGAGCGCGACGACGACGAGCGCGGACATCGCCGCCACCATGACCATCAACGGTCGATGCCACGACCGCACCTCGGTGAACGAGAAGGACACCGGGTCCTCGGATCGGGTGGATGCGTACGGTGTATTAAGTGTCATGCGTACAGAGTAGCTACGCATGGCTTAAAAGCCGGATTATTCTGCGGTTGAGACAAATAAAGTGAACTAGTGCTGTAGTGATCGAACTAGTACACTGCCTGCAGAACCTCGCCAAACGAAACCGAACGAATCGGGGGCACATGTCGTCGTCAACGCAGCGACCGGACCCGCCATACCGGCGGATCGTCGCGGAGATCCGTACCCGGATCCTGACCGGCGACCTGCGGCCCGGCGAGCGGATGCCGTCCATCCGGCAGATCGCTCAGCGATGGGGCGTCGCGGTCGCGACCGCGACCAAAGTGATGGCGACGCTCCGCGACGACGGGCTGGTCGAGACGAAGGTCGGTTCCGGCGCGGTGGTCAGCGCACGCGCGGCCCGGCAGCAGCCGGCCGGCCCGAGCGCGTCACTGAAGCCGCGTCAGGGCGGCATCACCAGGCTGAACCGGAAGCAGGTTCTCCGCACCGCCATCGCGACCGCCGACGCCGAAGGGCTCGACGCCGTCTCCATGCGGCGACTCGCGGCCGAACTCGGCGTCGGCCCGATGTCGCTGTACCGGCACGTGGCGAACAAGGACGAACTGGTCACGCAGATGGTCGACGAAGCCTTCGGCGAACCGGATCTGCCCATCCCGGGGCCGGAGGGGTGGCGGGCCAAGCTCGAACTGATCTCCCGCAGTCAATGGGAGCTGTGCCGGCGACACCTCTGGCTGCCGAGGGCCATCTCGTTCACTCGCCCGTCGCTCGTTCCCAACATGATGGAGCACACAGAGTGGACCCTGCGCGCGCTCGACGGGCTCGGGCTGCCCGTGGCGACGGGGATCCAAGAGGCGCTCACGCTGCACACACTGGTCCTCACCATTGCCCTGTCCATGGCGGATGAGGTCGAAGCGGAGCAGGAGACCGGCATGACGCTCGACCGGTGGTGGCTGGCCCAGCGCAAGCGAACCGACGAACTCCTCCACAGCGGACGCTTTCCGCTGCTGGCCGCGATTCCCGAGGAAGCGGCGTCGGACCTGAACGGACTGTTCGAGTACGCCCTCGCGCGCCATCTCGACGGTTTCGCCGTCTTGGTGGACGGGCGTTAAAGCCCACTCAGCACGTGCATGGCCTCCCGCTCGATTCGCGAAAGGTCGTGGAGGATGGCGCCGGCCTGCTCAAGTCGCGCCGCGTCGCCGCTCTCCCCGGCCTTCGCGATCAAGCCGGCCACGCTCGTCCACAGCGCGGCGGCCTCGGCGTACAGCCGGTGACCGGTGCGCAGACGGTCATCGTCGATGAGTTCGGCGCACTCGCCGAGGAAGTCACGGTAGAGGGCGCGGAACAGGGCGCCGCCGGTGCCGGCCTTCTCCATGAGTACGGCGGCTTGCGGCAGGTCGCGCTGCGGATCGTCCATGCGTAGCAGCCACTTGGGCACCTGGCTCGCGGCTTTTTCGATGCCGCGGTGGCCCAGGTTGGCGATGGGAGGGGCCAGGAAGGCGTCGGCGCAGGCTTTGATCGCGGGGATGATCTGGTCCTGCCAGGAGGGCGCGTGCGCCGGCAGGGTGATGGAGAACGAGCGGTTCCTGGCGGTCATCGGGCCGCGTTCGGCCCTCGCCATGGCCAGGCTGTTCCGGCTCGTACGTACGGCTCCTCCCTGTTGCGCGGTGTCCACCAGGTAGGCATCGTGCTCGTCGTAGCCGTACATGGCGACGACGTGGCCGCCGAAGTGCACCTTGGACTGGAAGTAGGCCAAGTGGAAGGAGTCGAGCTGGAGGCCGACCGGACGACCGGCGTCGATCTGGGCGGCCACGTTCTCCCACGCCTTGCGTAGTGAGGTGGTCTCATCGACCGACAGCGTCAGCCCGAGCCTGGCAGTCAGGTTTCTGGTGAGTTCAAAGGGCTTGACGCGCCCACCAAGGAAGGGGAACGGCATGCTTTTGCTGTCCCAGTAGATGAAGGACAGGCCGGAGCCGAGCCCGAACAGCATGGGCTCGGACAGATCAAGTCCCTCATGCCGTAGCAACACCCCCAGGGCCGTCGTCTCGCAGTGCTGCAGGCCACGGCCCTCGATGCCTGGCACGATGGTCATGTCGCTCTCCTCGGTGATTGGGCGATCGGCGAAAGCAGCATGGGGCCTCCCACAGAGGAAGAGTCAAGCCGTTCGCTCATAAGCCTCAGAAGCGGTGGGCGCGCTGAACGTGCCCTCCCTGCGTACCGTGTGCCAGCGCAGCCGTACGCCCAGTACCGCGGTCGCCAAGGACTGGATCACCACGAGGTACAAGAGCTGGCGGTAGACGAACTGCTGCAAAGGGAGCACCCACAGGGCCGAGGCGCGCTCGCCGTCCAGGCGGAGCGCGTACCAGCCGGTCAGCGCCTGCACCGCGACGAACCCGGCCCACACCGCGACCACCGGCAGGGGATCGCCCACGGCCGTGCTGTAGATCGCCATGAGGTCGACGACGGGTGCGAGCAGCGGCAGCAGCACCTGGAACAGCGCCAGGTAGCCGAGGCAGCGGCGGCCGAACGGGTCCTGGTCGAGTACGGCGCGGCGATGCTTCCACATCGCCTGCATGGTGCCGTAACACCAGCGGTAGCGCTGCTTCCACAGCTGGCCGAGCGTGGTCGGGGCCTCGGTCCAGGCCAGGGCCTTCTCCTCGTAGACCACGCGCCATCCGGCCCGGCACAGTGCCATCGTGAGGTCGGTGTCCTCCGCCAGCGTGTCGGTGCTGACACCGCCCAGAGCCACCAGGGCCGAGCGGCGGAACGCCCCGATCGCGCCGGGTACGGTCGCCATGCAGTCGAGCTGCTCGAAGGCGCGCCTGTCGAGGTTGAACCCGATGACGTACTCGATGTGCTGCCAGCGCCCGATCATGCCGCGCCGGTTGCCGACCTTGGTGTTGCCGCTCACCGCGCCGACCGTGGGGTCGGAGAGCTGGCGTACCAGGTGGCCGATCGTCGCGGGTTCGAAGACGGTGTCGCCGTCCACCATGATGAGCAGCTCGTCCCCGGCCGCCGCGATGCCCGTGTTGAGCGCCGCGGGTTTGCCGCCGTTGCGCTGCCGGATCACCCGTACGTTGGCCAGTCCCAGCCCGGCGGCCAGTTCGGCGGTCGCGTCGGTCGAGCCGTCGTCGATGACGAGGATCTCCAGCTGGCCCTGGTAGGTGGTGTCGGCCAGTGAGCGTACCGTCGCCTGGATCCCCGCCGCCTCGTTGTAGGCGGGCACGATCACCGTCACGGGCGGGGGCGCGGGCCACGCGGGCGCGCGTCCCCTTCGCCGCTTTCCACCTCTGGTACGGCGGGCATGCACCCACGCGAGTACGGCGAAGAAGACCAGCCGCGCCAGCGTGAGCGCGCCCGCGGCGACGAGCACCCACATCAGCGCGTCGGTGAACCATCCGGATACGCGCTGGGCCACGTTCAACGCCGAGCCGACGAACCGGTCCGCTCCGCCGGCCTGCTGCTGTGTCGGCGGCATACCGAGGGCCTTGGTCACCGTGACCGCCCGGTAGCCCTTGCCCGCGATCTCCTTCAGGACCAGATCGACGGCCTCGACGGTCTGCCGCCTGTCGCCACCCGAGTCGTGCATCATGACGATCGCGCCCCGGCCCCCGGCCGGAAGCGACGAGGTCACGATCTTCCGCGTGCCGGGGCGGCTCCAGTCCTTGGTGTCGAGATCCGCCAGCGTGACGAGGTACCCCTCGGCCGCCAGTGCCTTCATGCTCTCCCACTGCGGGCCCGTGATCGCTTCGGGCGTGGAGGAGTACGGCGGGCGGACCAGGGCGGTGTGCAGCCCGGTCGCTCCCGCCAGGGCCTTCTGCGTCAGTGACAGCTCCAGCCTGAGCCGCCAGCCGGGAACCGTCGCCAGCTCGGCGTGCGTGTAGGTATGGCTGCCCAGCTCATGGCCTTCCGCGACGATCCGCCGAGCCAGTTCGGGGTATTTCGCGACCTTCGAGCCGACGACGAAGAACGTCGCCTTGGCACCGTGCTTCTTCAGGGCGTCGAGCACCGCCGGCGTCCAGGCGGGATCCGGGCCGTCATCGAAGGTTAGGGCGATCGTCTTGTTCGGCAGGTGCGCGCTGGAGGGCTCGCTGCCCGTGAGGTTCAGCACGGGTCCGCCGCGCCGCATCTCCGCCAGCTGCGGGGAAGGGTGGTCGGTGGCGGGCGGAGCGGCGCGCGTCTCGCCGACGACGTTGGTCACGTACCCGTTGAGTACGAGGGCGCCGGCCGCCAGCAGCATGCCGATGGCCAGCAGGAACCAGTGGCCCCTCGGGTCGGCCCGTTTGGCGGAAGATGGCGCGGCCGGTCGGTCCTGCTCAGCCTGGACCGAAGCGGGATCCTGCCAGGCGGCGACCGCCGGGCGCGGCCAGACCTGCTTGTCCTGGTCGGCCAGGCCGCTCACTTCTTCGGCCCTTTGGTCCGGTCCGGGTCGAGCCCCGGCGGCGTCTTGTTCTGGCCCGGGGGCAGGTCGGTGGGCTCGGCTACGGGCTCGACCGTGGGCTCGGTGGTCGGCTCCGGTGCCGGTTCCGTGCTCGGCTTCACGCTGGGTGACGGCGACGGGGTCCGTACGGTCACAGGCTCCTTCGACCGTACGGCGGGCCGGGTACTGCTTGGAGTGGGACGCGCCGAGGCGCGGGTCACCGAAGGGGTGGGCCGCTTGGTCCGGCTCGTCCGAGGCGTCGGTGAAGGGTCGGGCGATGTTGTGCTGCCCATCCCGCCCTTCTGATCGCCCGGCCACCCGGTCACCGACAGCGTCGTGTTGGAGAACAAGCCGCCGATGACGACGGCGAGCAGCGCGAGGGCCAGCACGCCGGACGCGATCGAGCCGATCATGATCAGCCGTCGCCGGCGACCGCTCTGGTCGACGAAGACGGCTGTCGTGTGGTGATGCTCAGGAGACACATCGGGAAATGGTAGTGACCAGATGTAACTTGTGGGGAAATAGTGTGATTTGGGCGGGGTGCTCAGCGGTGTCTGAGTCGTACTGCGGCGCCAGTCCGGCGGCGGCCCAAGCTTGCAGCCGCGGCGGCGAGGTTCGCATCGGCGGTCTGCTCCAGGTCGTAGCTACGCCTTGGTCCTCAGGTTGCTCGGGTGGGAGCCCCTAGTGCGGGAACGCCTTCGGCGGGCGGGGCGTCACCTCGTCGCGGAACGTCTCGATGATGGAGACGACCTGGCGCATCAGCGCGGTGTCCCGGAGCCGGTCCAGATAGAGCGAGCGCCGGGCCAGCGCGCCGAGGTCCACGGCGAAGTAGATGGCCATGAGCGGGTTGACGAACAGCTCGCTGCCCTTCGTCCGGTCGGTGAAGCGCACGTCCCCGAACTCGCCGCGCACGGCCGCCGCGATCGAGCCGTTCACGATGCTCGGGTACGTCGGCAGCTCCGCCTGGGCATGGGCGACGGCGTCGAGGTAGAGCGCACCAGCCTTCATGGACCTGGAGACAGAGAATGCGCCCAGGTAGGCGCCGTCGCGTTCCAGGGCCGCCAGGTTCTCCAGAACCTGTACGTGGTTGACGCCGTGATAGGCGTCCACCCCGAAGCCCAGGCAGGCCACGATCTTCTCGGGGACGTCGAGAGCATGGACGGCGGCCAGGCTCGTCATGTCGTCGGCCGGGGTGCCGAGGCCGGCTTCGTCGCCGCGCATGAGGATGTCGGTGCCGCCGTCCACCAAGACGACCGCGTCCAGGTCGAGGTGCTCGGCGAGCTTGGCGTACGCGGTGCGCAGCGGGCGGACGCCCACCTTGGGGAAGGCGTACACGGTCGACGGCTGGCCGTGCGTGGCCAGCCAGCGGGCCAGGCAGCCCTCAGGGAAGTACCAGTCGCGGGCCGTGGTGTCCGGGCGTATCTCCGCCACGTCCTCGAACAGCCAGACATCCAGGTCGAGGGCGTCGAGGTGGCTGAATGACAGGTTCGCCAGGTGTACCTCCTTGCCGGCCTCCCGGAGGGACAGGGCGAGGGGTAACCCGGCGTACACGTCGGAGCCTCCGCCCGCGCCGGCGACGAGGATCCGGCTGGAACGCTCAAGCCGGGCGGACAGCGGCGTGCCAAACATGCGTCACATCCTTCCGCAAAGCTTGTCGAAACGCTCAGCCCGAGAAGCGGGCCATGGGCCGGGCCGCCGCCGAGCTGGTGAAGGACGGCATGACCGTCTACCTCGACGCCGGAACGACCATCCTGTCCATGGTCTCGTTCCTGTTCCCGCGCGAGGGGCTGACCGTGGTGACCAACGACTTCACCACGGTCGAGGAGCTCCAGGCGGCCAGGCACCTGTCCGTCATCCACACCGGCGGCCAGGTCGAGCCCGACAACCGCTCCAGTGTGGGGCGGCTGGCCGCGGCCACCGTACGGCAGCTCGCCTTTGATCTGGCGTTCATCAGCACCGGCTCATGGGACCTCATCCGCGGCGTCTCCACCCCGACGGCCGCCAAGGTGGAGATCAAGCAGGCGGCGATGGAAGCGGCGTCACGTTCAGTGCTGGTGGCCGGGTCGTCGAAGTGCGGAAGTTTCGGGATGTACCGGGTCGCGCCGCTGACCGCCTTCGACATGGTGATCACCGACGCCGCACTCACGGAGGCGGCCGCCGAAGGGATCCGCGCCGGCGGCACCGATCTCCACCTGGCCCGGATCTAGCGCCTTTTCCGCTCCGGTACCGATCGCATCGTCGTTGACAGTGCCGCCCCAGCTGAAGAACCCCCCGGGTTCGGGCCACATGGCGAGCGTGAAGTCTTCGGGAGAGCCCTCTCTGAGGTCTCGGCAACCCTTGCGACAGATCACGAACTCGTCAGCTGCTGTCGGCGACCAATAGGCATGACGGGACCGATCACGGAGCCGGATCAGCGGCAGCCGAGGGGCGGGACAGCGCTCCTGCTTCTCGGTCTCCTATGGCTCATCGGCACACCCACCTTGGGCGTTCTGGCGTTCTCGTTCGGCTTCACCCTGGCCGAGGGCGCCTCGGCGAACGGAACCCTCTTCCTGGTGTGCGGGATAGCCATGTTGATCCTCGGGCTGGGCGCTCCACCGGTTGGTTTCATCGCCAGTTTGGCGCTGAACAACAAGGCGGGCGCATGGACCTACGGTGTGATCGTGGCGGCATTCGTCGCCCTCGCGATCGCGTTCGTCACCAAAGATCGAGGCGGCCCGGTCCACGTGGAGGAGCCGGCCGTGTGCACGGCACCACCAGACAAAGCGGTGGGCGTGCCCGGCTGTTAGAGCGACGATGCGGGGTTTCCCGGTGATCGTTCTGACCGCGCCGCGTTTTCATAACTCTGTCGAAACCTTGACGCAACATAGGCTTCCGATCCATAGTGAGCCAGTCACCCCATAAGCGCGTCTCTGGAGGTCTTATAGCCCGCAGAAATGTTAGCGCTAACAATGTAACCTCCTTTCCGTCCCTGTCGCGATGTCGCAGGTCGGCAGGCATGTCGCTGTGCGCACGGCCGCACGGCGGCGTCCTTCGCGTCTTTCGTTAATGACCTGTGCCTGGAATATAGCGACGCCCCCCTGAAAGGCAGAGGTTCATCATGATTGTTCGGACCCAATTACGGCAGCTTAAAAAGGTACTGCTGTCCGCCGGTGCGGCCGTCGCGCTCGCCGCCGGCCTCCTGGCCGGGGTCTCCGCGCCGTCCCAGGCCGCCACATCGTTGTCGTGTGACATCTACGCCGCCGGTGGCACCCCGTGCGTCGCGGCGCACAGTACGACCCGCGCCCTGTACGGCACCTACAACGGCTCGCTCTACCAGGTGCGTCGTACCTCGGACAACACCACCCGGAACATCGGACTCCTGAGCGCGGGCGGATACGCCGACGCCGCCACCCAGGATTCGTTCTGTGCGGGTACGACCTGCCTCATCACCATCATTTACGACCAGTCCGGTCGGGGTAACAACCTCACCCAGGCGCCCCCCGGCGGGTTCCCCGGCCCGGCTCCGGGCGGGTATGACAACCTCGCGAGCGCGACCGCCGCGCCGACGATGATCAACGGTCACAAGGCGTACGGCGTCTACGTGGCTCCCGGCACCGGCTACCGCAACAACAACACCAATGGCGTCGCGAAGGGCGACCAGCCTGAGGGGATGTACGCGGTCTTCGACGGCACGCACTACAACGGCGGCTGCTGCTTCGACTACGGCAACGCCGAGACCAACAGCCGTGACAACGGCAACGGCACCATGGAGGCCATCTACTTCGGGAACATCAAGGTCTGGGGCTACGGCACGGGCAACGGCCCCTGGGTCATGGCCGACCTCGAGAACGGCCTGTTCTCCGGAGTGAACCCGGGCTACAACGCGAACGACCCGACCGTGAACCACCGGTTCCTGACCGCCATCATCAAGGGCGAGCCGAACCACTGGTCGATCCGGGCCGGCAACGCGCAGTCGGGCAACCTGTCGACGTACTACAACGGAGCGCGCCCCAACGTCGCGGGCTACAACCCGATGAAGAAAGAGGGGGCGATCATTCTCGGGATCGGCGGCGACAACAGCAACAGCTCCGCCGGCACCTTCTACGAGGGCGTGATGACCTCCGGCTACCCGTCGGACGCCACCGAGAACTCGGTGCAGGCCGGCATCGTCGCCGCCGGATACGCGCCGTCGAGCGGGGGCGGCAACCCCGGCGGAACGCTCACCCCCGGCTCGTCGATCTCACTGCGCGCGACGACGGCCTGCTGCACCGACCGCTACATCCGGCACCAGAACGACCAGGCCATCACGTCGGTGATCACCTCGGGCAGCTCGTCTCTCGACAAGAGCGACGCCTCGTGGATCGTACGCAGCGGCCTGGCCAGCGGTTCGTGCGTATCGTTCGAGTCGAGGAACTACCCCGGCGACTTCCTGCGGCACCAGAACTACCAGCTGTACCGGCAGCACAACGACGGCAGCTCACTGTTCGCCGCAGACGCCACCTTCTGCCCGCAGGCCGGCAAGAGCGGCCAGGGCTCCTCGCTCGCCTCCTACAACTTCCCGACCCGCTTCATCCGCCACTACAACAACATCGTCTACATCGCCAGCAACGGTGGCTCGAACGCCTTCGACAGCGCCACCTCATGGGCCAACGACGTCAGCTGGATCGTCGAACAAGCCTGGGCATAGATATCGCCCACTTGAGTGGAGCCGTCCCCGGTCCTCGGGGGCGGCTCCTCGCCGTTCTCCTCAGACCGTCGGGTGAAGGAGTGGCTTCATTTTCAGCTAATTTCCGAAATTTTCGGCTGTGGAGTGGAGGTGATCCCAGGTCGCATAGCTGCAAAGGTGGTCGATCTCCGAAATGTTTCGGACGTGCGTTGACATGTTTCAGGCGGGTTCTCAGACTGATCGCCAACGCCCCACCTGGAAGGGAGAGCCTAATGACCCTCCGTACGAGGGCCGTCGCGCTGGCGGTAGCCGTGACACTCTCGCTCACTGGAGCGCTAATCGTAGGCCCCACCAGGGCAACGGCGGCAACCGGAGTCGAGGACGAGGGCGCCGACTGCGTGGTGACCGGCCTGCCCGACGCGGGATCCTTGCCGAGCAACTCCCGGCTCCCCGACCCTTTCAAGAAGCTGGACGGTACGCGCATCTCCGCCAAGTCCGACTGGCGGTGCCGACGGGAAGAGATCAAAAAGCTGGCGGAGAAATTCGTCTACGGCGAGAAGCCCGGAAAACCGGCAAGCGTCACGGGTACGGTCTCCAGAACCAGCATCACGGTGAACGTGAACCACAACGGTAAGAGCGCTGGTTTCTCGGCGAGCGTCTCATTGCCGAGTGGTTCCGGGCCCTTCCCGGCCGTCGTCGTCCTGGGCGGATTCGGCGCGGACACGGCCGCCATTACCGCGGCCGGCGCCGCCGTCATCAACTACGACCCCTACGCGGTCGGGCGAGAGGGCACGCCACGAAACAACAAACAGGGCGCCTTCTACAGCATCTACGGCTCCTCCAGCAGCACGGGGTTGTTACTCGCCTGGGCCTGGGGAGTGAGCCGAATCATCGACGTCATCGAGCAGTCGGATGGCAGCGTTCTCAAAGCGGACGCGACCGGCGTCACGGGCTGCTCGCGGTTCGGAAAGGGCGCCTTCGTGATCGGCGCCTTCGATCAGCGCATCGCTCTGACCATGCCGATCGAGTCGGGCAGCGCCGGTGTTCCCATCTTCCGCGGGATTCCCGGGGAAGGCGCCCAGAGTCTGAGCAGTGCCTATGGAGAGCAGCCGTGGCTGGGCGACGCGTTCGGCTCCTTCACCAGCGGTCCGGACCGGCTGCCGGTGGACACGCATGAAATGGTGGCCATGGTCGCGCCGCGCGGACTGTTCATCATGGACAACCCGCACATCGTCAATCTGGGTCCCCGATCCGCGAGCGTGGCGGCCTTGGGTGGGGCGGAGGTCTACAAGGCGCTCGGCGCGGGAAGCAACATCACCTACTGGTCCGACATTCAGGACGGCAACCACTGCGCCAACAGACCTGAATGGCGGTCCCCGTTGCAGCAGAACATCCAGAAGTTCCTGCTGAAGACGGGCAACGCTCCCGGCGCGATCAGGATCTCGGCCAAGGCGCTCGGCAATCTGTCCGATTGGCGGGACTGGCAGACGCCGAACCTCGGCGATTCCGGCGACACCACGCCGCCCACGGCCCCGGCCGGCCTGGCGGCCTCGGGATCCACCTCCACGGGCGCGAGCCTGACCTGGACGGCCGCCACGGACGACAACGGCGTTGCCGGCTACGATGTCCTGCGCGCGAGCGGCGCTACGTTCGTCCAGGTCGGCACCTCGACCACGACCTCGTACAGTGACACGGGCCTGACGCCGAGCACCACCTACCGCTACCAGGTCAGGGCACGGGACGCCGCGGGCAACGTCTCACCGGTCTCGAACACCGCGACAGTCACCACCCAGCCCGGCACGTCCACCGGAGCGTGTACGGCCGTTCCGACCGTACAGACCCAGTGGGCCACCGGGTACGTCGTCCAGCCGCTGACCATCACCAACACCGGCACCGCGACGATCACCGGATGGACGGTCACCTTTACGCTGCCGGCCGGGCACACGGTGACCGGCTCGTGGAACGGCACCCTCACCGTCAGCGGACAGACCGTGACCATCAGAAACGTCGCCCACAACGGCACCCTCGCCCCCGGAGCCGGCATCACCAGCGTCGGCTTCCAGGCGACCCGCCCGAACGGCAACACCGCACTTCCGTCCGGATACACCTGCGCCTGACAGCTGAGGGCCTACCTACGAGACAGCCGCGCTGCCAGGATCCGAGCGCGGGCGAGCTGGACATTGCGCGCCTGGCCGGCCGCGAACCCGGCCAGGAGCCATGGCGCCGTCAGGTCGAGCCGATCGCTCATCCGGGTACCGGTGCCATCCGGCTCAAGGTCGAAGCGGTAGGCCATGCGTATGCGTCCCGGGCTCCGCACCTCGCCGTGGACGGACAGGCCGTCGGTGTGCAGGGCCACGTCGATCGCGTTGTCGTACGTGAAGATCCGTAAAAATCGGAAGCGCTCGACGGCCCTGTACCGGATCACGTCGGGCTCCGAGCGGTCCACATCGCTGACGGCCACCACGAGGGGGGACAGACCGATGTAGCTCTCCGGCGTCGTCAGGTGCTCGAACACCTTCTCCGGTGTGGCGTCCACGTGGAATTCGTGGGTCAGCACGCTGCTCGACACCTGGCCTCCCGTACCTGCGAGTTCTGTCGAAGAATTGTGGTCAGATTTCTTACCGCCGGGAAGCGCGAAATGATCACGAACAGCGCCCTGAGATGATCAGCGTGATCACTGTCACCCTCGGCATCCCAGGAGCACCCTTGTCCAAGCGTCATGGCTTAACCCTGTCCGCGGCCCTCGCCGCGCTGTTCGTGTGCGTCGCCATCCCTGGAGCAGCGGCGGAACAGCAGACAGAGGATCCGACATATCCGGGGCCGATCTACAAGACGGTCACTGACAAGAGCGGACTGCTGTCCCTGCAGACCAACGGGCGGCCGGACGGAAAGGACATGGTCTTCCGGATCTCAGGGGCCGTCTACGCCAACATCGAGGGCAACGCCTACGACCCGCAGCTGCGCCATGGCCAGAAACTGTTCAACATCGAGGGCTACAACATCCGGCGGCTGTACCGGGTGCCCGGCACCACGCAGCTCTACCAGCTCTCCCGCGAGATCGTCTTCTACACCGACCCCACCGACCCCACGAAGATCCTGCGGGAGTGGAAGAACCCGATCGACCAGCGCACCTACCCCGTCGTCCCGATCAACAACGACACGGTGAACTTCGGCCCGTTCAACGTCACCTCCTCCTACGTCGGCCCGCCCCTGCGGCAGATGCACGACGAGACCGAGTGGACCAGCGACATTCCGGTGCGTACCGACTTCGGGGCCACGTTGGGCGAGCAGTTCGGCCTGGTGAACGGCGTCTACGCGGCCCAGGAGATGTTCGACTTCTACGTCGACGATCGCGAGGTCGCGGCCCGTACGGTCGCGGGCAGCATCCCCAAGGGCGCGATGGACACCAAGATCAGCTGGGCCAGGACGAGCCCGTGGGCGCCGTTCATGTGCCTGCCGGAGACCGGTGTTCGCGGCCAGCTCACCTACCACGCCCGCAGCTGGTCGCTGGATTCCTACCTGGACGTCGAGCCGTGGCTACGGGCGGAGATCGACGCCGCCTACCCGCTCTACAAGGCCGCTCCCATCGCGCCCGGCCCGAGCGAGAACTCCTGGGGCTCCTTCTACAACAAGCAGCTGGGCAAGGGCGCCACCACGTGGTCCGGCTGGTGCGCCGCCAACGGAAAGGGCTGACCTTCCGGGAGCCGCATTGCACTCTGGCAACAGCCCGGCACAGGGTGTCTGCGCCTTGGGTTCAATGCCCCAACAGCCTCACGGGACGGAATAGGCTCATGCGTGCAGTCGGGCCGGGGCGCAAGGTTAGGGGAACGGGTGAGCAAGTCCTTCGTACATCTGCACGTCCACACTGAATACAGCATGCTTGACGGGGCGGCGAAGATGAAGCCGCTGTTCAAGGAGGCCGCCCGCCTCGAGATGCCGGCGATCGCGATGTCCGATCACGGCAACATGTTCGGCGCGTACGAGTTCCAGAAGGTGGCCAAGGACAGCCCCGTCAAGCCCATCATCGGCATCGAGGCCTACGTGGCGCCGGAGAACCGGTTCGTGAAGAAGCCGGTCTTCTGGGGGTCGCGAGCCGAGACCGGTGTGGCGGACGGCGAAGGCGGCAAGGACGTCTCCGGCGGTGGCCGGTTCACCCACATGACCATGTGGGCCAAGGACGCGAACGGACTGCGCAATCTGTTCAAGTTGTCGTCCTTGGCCTCGTTCGAGGGCTACTACTCCAAGCCCCGGATGGACCAGGACCTGATCTCCCAATACGCCAACGGCATCATCGCCACCACCGGCTGCCCCTCCGGTGCGGTGCAGACCCGGATCCGGCTCGGCCAGTACGACGAGGCGGTCAGGGTCGCCGGCGAATACCAGGAGATCTTCGGCAAGGAGAACTACTTCCTGGAGCTGATGGACCACGGCATCGACATCGAGCGGGAGGTCCGGGCCGACCTGCTTCGGCTGGCCAAGCAGCTCGACATCCCGCTGCTGGTCACCAACGACAGCCACTATGTGACCGAGGACCAGGCCGACGCGCACGACAGCCTCCTGTGCGTCGGCGTGGGCAAGAACAAGGACGATCCCAACCGGTTCCGCTTCAACGGGTCGGGCTACTACCTCAAGAGCGCTGACGAGATGCGCCGGCTGTTCGCCGATCTGCCCGAAGCGTGTGACAACACGCTGCTCGTGGCCGAGATGGTCGGCGACTACAGCGACGTGTTCGCCTACGTGGACCGGATGCCCCAATACCCGGACGTCCCCGAGGGCGAGACGCAGGAGTCCTGGCTGCGCAAGGAGGTCGAACGCGGCCTGGAGATGCGTTACGGCACCCCGGTCCCCGCCGAGGTCGTGGAGCGGTACGAGACCGAGATGAAGGTCATCGGCCCGCTCGGCTTCTCCTCCTACTTCCTGGTCGTCGCCGACATCTGCAAGCACGCCCGCGACAACGGCATCGCGGTGGGCCCCGGCCGTGGTAGCGCCACCGGCTCGATCGTCGCCTACGCGACGCGCATCACCGAGCTCGACCCGTTGGAGCATGGCTTGCTGTTCGAGCGGTTCCTGAACCCCGAGCGCATCAGCCCGCCCGACATCGACCTCGACTTCGACGACCGCCAGCGCGACCGCATGGTCCAGTACGTGACCCAGAAGTACGGCAGCGAGGCCACCGCGCAGGTCAACACGTTCGGCACGATCAAGGCGAAGGCCGCCGTCAAGGACGCCTCCCGCATCCTCGGCTACCCGTTCGTGATGGGCGACAAGATCACCAAGGCGATGCCGCCGGACGTCATGGGCAAGGGCGTCCCGCTGGCGGACATGTTCAACGAGAGTCACCCCCGTTACATCGAAGGCGCCGAGATCCGCGCCCTGTACGACAACGACCAGGACGTGCGCAAGGTCATCGACACCGGCCGCGGCATCGAGGGCCTGATCCGCGGTACGGGTGTGCACGCGGCGGCGGTCATCCTGTCCTCGGCGCCCCTGCTGGACCTGATCCCCATGCACATGCGGGACAAGGACAAGGTGATCATCACCGGGTTCGACTACCCGAGCTGTGAAGACATGGGCCTGATCAAGATGGACTTCTTGGGCCTGCGCAACCTGGGCATCATCGACCACGCCATCAAGATCATCAAGCAGAACCGGGGCGTGGAGCTCGACACGCTGACGCTTCCCCTCGATGACAAGACCACGTACCAGCTGCTGGCCCGCGGCGACACCCTGGGCGTCTTCCAGCTCGACGGCGGCCCGATGCGGCAGCTGCTGCGGCTGATGGAGCCCACCCGGTTCGAGGACATCGCCGCAGTGCTCGCCCTCTACCGGCCGGGCCCGATGGCCGCCAACGCGCACACCAACTACGCGCACCGCAAGAACGCCCGCCAGGACATCGAGCCGATCCACCCCGAGCTCAAGGAAGCGCTCGAACCCATCCTCGGCCCCACCTTCCACCTGCTCGTCTACCAGGAGCAGATCATGGCCGTGGCCCGGGAGCTGGCCGGCTACACGCTGGGCGGCGCCGACCTGCTGCGCCGCGCCATGGGTAAGAAGAAGAAGGAGATCCTGGACGCCGAGTACGCCAACTTCCAGGCGGGCATGCGCGCCAACAAGTACAGCGACGAGGCGATCCAGGCGCTGTGGGACGTCATGCTGCCGTTCTCCGGATACGCCTTCAACAAGTCCCACACCGCCGGATACGGTCTGGTCGCTTACTGGACCGCCTACCTGAAGGCCAACTACCCCGCCGAGTACATGGCCGCCCTGCTCACCTCCGTGGGTGACGACAAGGACAAGGCCGGTGTCTACCTCGCCGAATGCCGCAAGATGGGCATCCAGGTCCTGCCGCCGGACGTGAACGACAGTCAGCTCGACTTCGTCGCCGTCGGTGACACCCAGGTGCGGTTCGGCATGGGCGCCGTCCGTAACGTCGGGGAGAACGTGGTGGAGGGCATCGTCAAGGCCCGCGCCGAGAAGGGCCGCTACGAGCACTTCAACGACTTCCTCAGCAAGGTGCCGTTGACGGCCTGCAACAAGCGAGTCATCGAATCGCTGATCAAGGCGGGCGCGTTCGACTCGCTCGACCACCAGCGCAAGGCCCTGCTCATGGTGCACGAGCAGGCGGTCGATTCGGTCATCGACATCAAGAAGAACGAGGCCCACGGCCAGGACTCCCTGTTCGGCGGCCCGAGCGACGACGAGGGCGAGGCGGCGTTCTCCGTCCAGATCCCCGACATGGAGTGGGACAAGAAGACGCTGCTGGACTTCGAGCGGGAGATGCTCGGCCTGTACGTGTCGGACCATCCGCTGGCGGGCACGGAGCGGCTGCTGGCCCGCAACCGCGACACCACCATCGCCGAACTCCTCGAAAGCGGCCGTGACGACCGCGGCGACGTACGCGTGTGCGGCCTCATCACCAAGGTCGACAAGCGGGTCAACAAGGCCGGCAACGTGTGGGCGATCGTCACGGTCGAGGACATGGACGCGGCCATCGAGTGCCTGTTCTTCCCCAAGAGCTACGAGCTGTACGCCCCGGAGCTACGCGGCGACGTCGTGGTGTCGGTCGGCGGCCAGATCAACAACCGGGACGGCGCCATCAGCGTCTTCGCGCAAGATCTCACCCCGCTCGACGTGTCCGGCATCACCAGCGATTCCGGGCATCCCGTCACCATCCAGGTTCGCGAGGAACGTCTCACGCAGCAAACCGTGGAAGAGCTCCGTAACGTGCTGAAGCTGCACCAGGGCAGCGTGCCACTGCGGATCAACGTGCAGCGGCTGAGTGGGAAGACCCTGGTGTGCGCTCTGCCGGAGTTCTCGGTCAACGCCGAGCCCAGCTTCGCTGCGGACGTGAAGCAGCTGTTCGGGCCGGAAGCCATCATGCTGTGACCCAACGGCGGATCGAGGTCGTCTCGACCGCGGAGCCGCCCACGTGCCCGCGCTGCCAAGGCGAAGCGCTGCTGTCGGCGCGGGTACCGTACGGCTGGGCCAACGCCGGCGGAGGGTGGGTGCACGGCCGTACCGGGGTCGTGCTCTGCCCTGCCTGCGATGAGGACACGCCGCACGCGGCGCCGCTGATCACGTGGTTCCACGTCCACGGCAAGGCTGATCATGGGGACGCGGAGCTCGCGCGGCTGCTGGCGGCGTGGGCTCAGAACGTGTCGGTGTCCCGCTTGGACGAGCAGGCGCTGGAGGCCGAGATAGGGCGGTGGCGGCGCGGCGACCTGTAGCCGCGCGGGCTCGCCGCCCGTCGCTGTCGTGCCATGGGTGGGGCGACTCTTCTCTCGCTTACTTGCACATATATCGTTGTTGCGAGTTATGTGCATTAGCGACCGTAGAGGAGCCAGACATGGGGGACTACACCCTTCCGGACATGCCCTACGACTACGCGGCACTGGAGCCCGCGATCACCGGGGAGATCCTGGAGTTGCACCACGCCAAGCACCACGCCGCCTACGTCAAGGGCGCCAACGACACCCTGGAGAAGCTGGCAGAGGCCCGAGACAAGGGTGAGTTCGGCGGTCTGGTCGGCTTGGAGAAGACCTTCGCCTTCAATCTGTCCGGCCACGTGCTGCACACGATCTTCTGGCAGAACCTGTCCCCGGACGGCGGCGACCGCCCCGACGGCGAGTTGGGCGCGGCCATCGACGAGCACTTCGGCTCCTTCGACGCCTTCGCCAAGCAGCTCACCACGGCCACCGCGACCGTGCAGGGCTCGGGCTGGGGCGTGCTGGCCTGGGAGCCGCTGGGGCGTCGGCTGGTGGTCGAGCAGGTCTACGACCACCACGGTAACGTCGGCATGAACACCACTCCGCTGCTGGTCTTCGACGCCTGGGAGCACGCGTACTACCTGCAGTACCGCAACGTGCGCCCGGACTACGTCGAGAAGCTCTGGGACCTGATCAACTGGACCGACGTCATCTCCCGTTTCGCAATCGCTCGCTTCGAAGCCGTCCGCGGTGCCTGACCTATGACCGCGGCGCCTGCCCGCCAGCTTGGTCCAGCGAGCCGGGCGGGCGCCGCCTGCGCTCGGGATCGCCGTGGTCTCGGGCGGTGACGGCAGGCCCAGAATGAAAGAATCACCTCATGGCAGAAGGTATATCGACATTTCAGGCCACCACGGATGATGGAGACGTGGTGGGGGAGATCCACGCGGAGTCCTGGAAGGTGGCCTACGAAGGCTTCTTCGACCCGGAGTACTTCGCCGAAGCCGTACGGAGCCGGCGCGAGAAGTGGCACGCCACGCTCGCGGACGGGCAAAGCACCATCCTGCTCGCCGCGCTGGCCGGACGACCACTGACCTTCTCCTACTTCGGTCCCTCGCCGACGAGGCCAGGCGATGCGGAGATCTTCGGCTTCTACAGCCACCCGGACGGGTGGGGCACCGGCAGCGCGGGCGCCCTGATCGCCGCCTCCTTGACCAGGCTGCGCGAGGACGGCTTCAGCGGGGTACATCTGTGGACGCTGCGCGACACACCCCAGTCACGCCGCTTCTACGCCAAGAGCGGCTTCACCGAGTCAGGTGCGGCCCGCAAGCATGATTTCGGTGACGGCAATCCGATCGAGCAGGTCGAGTACGAGCTGAGCTTCCGCTGATCCCGTAGGCGGTCTCCGAAGGGCGGCGGCGGACGCTTGTCGGCGTCCTTGCCGATCACGGCTCTCTGCGGGCGATGTCGCGCAGTGCGGCGGCGAGCCGGTCCACATCGTCGGTGGAGGTGAACAGGGCCGGGGTGACGCGTACGGCGGCGCCGCCGGTGATCCCGGTGCGGGCGACGGTGAAGATCCGGTGCCGGGTCATGAGCTCGTCGGCGATGGCCTGGTTGTCGGCCTCAGAGGTACGGCGGCGCAGTCGCATGGCGGTGATGGCGCCGTACATGTCGGGCTCGTCCGGCGTGAGGATCTGCACGGTCGGGAGGTCGCGCAGCTGGTGGACCCAGCGATCGCGCAGGAAGCGCAGCCGGGCCTGCTTGGCCTCGGCCCCGAGGGCGTCGTGGAAGTCCAGGGCGGTGTCGGCGGTGAGGAAGGGGGCGACGTTCATGGTGCCGGAGTGCACGCGGGAGCGGATGTCGGTGGCCGGATAGGTCTCGTCGGCGTAGAGGGGGTCGATGTCGGCCAGGCGCTGGGCACGGATGTAGAGGAATCCGGCCCCCAGCGGTACGTTCATCCACTTGTGCAGGGAGAAGGCGGCGAAGTCGGCGTCGAAGTCGGGCAGGGTGAAGTCGAGTTGCCCCCAGGAGTGGGCGGCGTCGACGATGACGTCGACGCCATGCCGGCGGGCCATGGCGACGATCTGGCGCACCGGAGTGACCAGGCCGGTGCGGTTGTTCATGTGGCTGAGCAGCAGCAGTCTCACCTTCGGGTGCTCACGTAGCGCGCGTTCGTAGACCTCCAGCACCGCCTCACGGGTGGCAGGCTCGGGGATGACGATTCGCGCCAGGTGGACGCCGCGCCGGGCTTGGAGCCAGTTCATCGCGTACTGGGCGCTGTGGTAGTCCAGGTCGGCGTACATGATGCCGTCGCCCGGGCGCAGGCGGCGGTAGCCGGAGATCAGGCTCTGCAGCGCCTCGGTGCCGCCTCGGGTCAGTGCGATCTCGTCCCTGGTGACGCCGAGCAGCGTGGCGATGCGGTCGCGGATCTGGTCGGCTCGCGGCTTGTACGCGGTGCGCAGCAGGTGCGAGCTGCGCTCGTTGAGCTGGTCGATGTTGCATTGGTACGCCAGCCGGACCGGCTCGGGCATGATGCCGTAGTAGCCGTTCTCCAGGTTGACGAAGTCGGCGCTCACCTGGAACTGGCGGGCGACGGCGGCCCAGAAACCCTCGTCCTGGGCCAGCTGCTCAGGGGTCAGACCGCCGCCGGGCACGGTCAGCGCCTTCGCCGGGGCCGGGCGGGCCACGGCCGGGGCTGAAGGTGTCACGGCTGCGGCTGGGCGGGCCACGGCCGGGACTGAGGGCGTCACGGTTGGGCGGGGCGCGGCGCCGGCGGCCAGCGCGCCGAGCCCGGCGAGGATCCGGCGTCGGGACAGGGTCATGAGGGACTCCACCTGATAACAGCGCGATTCACGCGAGGCGCGAATGTCCACCGTAAATCGCGGTACGGGATAAATGGCCGTACGGTAGGACGCTCTTTCCCCCATGTCGATGAGCGGGCCATCGACGCGCCCGCGAAACCGGATGACGGCACGAGCTTTACCGGAAGCATTGCTATTGCGGGGCGCGTCCGGCTGCCTTTCGGGCACTATCACCGGTGATGCTTGCGACACGAACGCTCCGTTCGCGCCGACCGGCCGCCCGCGACGCCGGCCGGCTGCTGACGCATGCGGTGTTCGCGATCGCCTTGGTCCTCAGTGTGGTGTTCGCCCATGGCGGCGCGTGCGCGGCCGTGGAACTGTCGGAACCCGTCGCTCACAGCGCTCAACTGGCCGGCGGAGGGGTCTCTGCGCTCGCTCACGGCACTCATTCGGCGGCCGGAGGGGTCTCTCCGGTCACGCACGGCGTCCGCTGCCTGCATCGTGACCTGCCCGTGGGCCATGTACACGGAACCGAGCAGGACCGCTCGGCCACCAACCCCACCGGCGCGCCGCCCGTGCCGGCCGGGTCGGCAGTGGAGCTGCCCCGCCCGGCGGCACAGCAGACCGCCCAGGCCCCTTCGTCGTCGGCCGATATCGGCCGGGGGGTCAGGCCCGATCAGGAAAGCGTGATGCGCGTATAGGCCAGGACTGCGTCTGATTTCGTCGTCCATTGCCCGCCCAAGTTCGCGGCCATATCGCCGTGCCGTGAACTTCGCGTATTCTTCGGGGATTTTATCCATGTCATCACCAGCAATGTTCGCGCGCCCGCAAGAGTTTTCGCCGGCCGCCCATTCCACTCTGTCGCTCACCGTCGGCAATACGCCGCTGGCGTTCATTTCCGAGCCGTTCGTACCGGGGGGAGGGGGATTCTGGGGCAAGCTCGAAGGCTTCAACCCGGGCGGCATCAAGGACCGGCCCGCCCTGCACATGGTGCGCCAGGCCAGAGCCCGAGGAGAGCTCGCACCGGGTGCGACGATCATCGAATCGACCAGCGGCACCCTGGGGCTCGGCCTGGCCCTGGCCGGCATCGTGTTCGGCCACCCGGTCGTGTTGGTGGGCGACGTCGGCATGGAGCCGTTGATGTGCCGGCTCCTGACCTCCTACGGCGTCCGCCTGGAGATCGTCACCGAACCGCACCCGGTCGGCGGCTGGCAGCAGGCCCGCCGGGAGCGGGTACATCGCCTGCTCGCCGACATCCCCGGCTCCTACTGTCCCGACCAGTACAACAACCCCGACAACGTCGACGCCTACGCCGGGCTCGCCCACGAACTGCTGGCCCAGCTGCCGCACATCGACGTGCTGGTGTGCTCGGTCGGCACCGGCGGGCACAGCGCGGGCATTTCCAAGGTGCTGCGCCGTCACTTCCCGCACATGAGACTGATCGGCGTCGACACGGTCGGCTCAACCATCTTCGGCCAGCCCGCCCGGCCCCGGCTGATGCGCGGCCTGGGCTCCAGCATCCACCCGCGCAACGTCGCCTACGACGCCTTCAGCGAGGTGCACTGGGTCAGCGCCGCCGAAGCGGTCTGGGCGTGCCGCGCCCTGGCCGCCCGGCACTACATCTCGGGCGGCTGGAGCACCGGCGCGGTCACCCTGGTGGCCCGCTGGCTGGCGCGTACCACCCCCGGCCAGACCATCGTCGCGATCTTCCCCGACGGGCCCTGGCGATACTGGAACACCATCTTCGACGACGAGTACTGCCAGCGGCACGGCCTGCTCGACACGACTCCGGCAGAGGAGCCGGACCTTCTGCCGGCGCCGAGCGAGCGGGAGGTGCACCGATGGGCGCGTTGCGCCCAGGTGATGGACCCGCTGGCAGGAACGCGATGAGCGGCACGCTGCGGCAGTTCCGCTCCTTCGACCGGCCGATCCAGCTGCTGCAGATCAACCAGCTGGGCATCAACCTCGGCTTCTACATGCTCATGCCCTATCTCGCCCAGCACCTGTCGGCCGCCGCGGGGCTGGCGGCCTGGACCATCGGGCTGGTCCTGGGTCTGCGGAACTTCAGCCAGCAGGGCATGTTCCTGATCGGCGGCACCCTGGCCGACCGGCTCGGCTACAAGCCGATGATCATGGCCGGGTGCGCGCTGCGTACAGTCGGGTTCGCGCTGTTCGGGCTGACCACCTCGCTGCCCTGGCTCCTCGCGGCGGCCGCCGTCACCGGCTTCGCCGGGGCGCTGTTCAACCCGGCGGCCCGCGCCTACCTGGCCGTCGAGGCCGGCGAGCGCAAGGTGGCGGCATTCGCCGTGTTCAACGTGTTCTACCAGGCGGGCATCCTGCTCGGCCCGCTGGCCGGCATCGCCCTGATGAGCGTCGGCTTTCCGGCCGTATGCCTGTCCGCGGCGGCGATCTTCGCGGTGCTGACCGTCCTGCAAGGCGCGTGCCTTCCGGCCCGGCGCCCGCCGGGGGCAGAGCACCAGCCGGTGCTGCGCGAGTGGCGCGCGGCGTTCGGGAACCGGGCGTTCGTCTCCTTCGCTACGGCGATGATCGCCTCGTACGCGCTGTCGTACCAGATGTACCTGGCCCTGCCGCTGCAGGTGCAGCGCTTCGGCGGCGGCCAGGCAGGGGTGATGGCGCTGTACGCCCTCTCCGCGCTGCTCGGCATCGCCGGGCAGGTGCACCTGACCACCTGGTGTGCGGCGCGCTGGAGTCGCGGGCAGGCGATCAGCCGCGGTCTGGCGCTCATGGGCCTCGCCTTCCTGCCACCGGCCGCGGCGGCGCACCTGCCGCTGGCGCCGGTGTGGGCGATGCTGCCCGTGCTCGCCTGCACTCTTCTGCTCACCGTCGGCACGCTGATGGCCTTTCCCTTCGAGATGGCCACCATCGCCGACATGGCGGGAGATCGGCTGATCGGCACCTACTACGGGATCTACAACCTGGCCTCGGGTGTGGGCATCCTGGCCGGCAACCTGGTCGCCGGCGCCCTGCTCGACGCGGCTCGTACGACGCGGCTGGCCGCTCTGCCCTGGCTGCTGCTGGCCGTCGCCGGGCTCGCCTCCGCGGCCGCCGTCAGACGGCTGGACCGGCGCGACCGGCTCACCCCCGTCGGCCGGGTGGCCACCGCCACCTGACCAGCGGCATCTTAAACCAGGGAAGCGAGGGCGCGGACGGCGATGCCGATCCCGACGAGCAGGACGAGTGCGGCGGTGATCGTCGCCGTGAACGGGCGCAGTCTGTTCAGCCGGTTCGTCAGGGTGAGGTCGGCCAGGCGGCGTACGGCGAGGGCCGCGGCGAGCAGGGTCAGGGCCATGCCCAGCCCGTAACAGACGACCGTGACGATCCCGAACGCCGTCCGCCCGAGCGCCATCGCTCCCAGCAGCACCACCAGGGCCGACGGACTCGGCACCAGCCCGCCCGCGACCCCCAACCCGACCACACCCCGCCCCGACGGAACGAAATGCCCGTGCCCGTGCCCGTGCCCGTGCCCGTGCCCGTGCCCGTGCGCCTGCGTTCCGCGCGCGTGCTCGTGCCCGTGCGCATGCTGGCTCGCGGGTCGTACGACGGCCGAGTGGAGCAGGGCGGTGCCGATCGCCGCGATGAGCAGCCCGCTGATCACCCCGAGCCAGCCCAGCACCGTCTCCCCGGCGATCGAGGCGGAGACCGACAGCAGCACGCCCAGCACGATCACCCCGGCCGTGTGCGTCAGCGTCACCGTCGCGGCCACGGCGAACGCGTCACGCACGCGGCCGTCACGCCCGGCCAGGTACGCGGCCATGACGGTCTTGCCGTGGCCGGGCAGCGCGGCATGGACGGCACCCAGGACCAGCGACACGAGCAGGGCCAGCAGCCCGAGCGGGACCGTCAGCCGGTCGGCCCCGACCAGGCTGTTGAGGCGGTCGGCCAGCAGCCCGGTGTAGCGGGTGAGCACGTCCGCACCGGGCACGCGGGCCGGTGCCCCGAGGCCGCCACTGCCCGGCTCCACCGTGAAGCGGGCCTGACGGACGTCGAGCGGGGAACTGAGCAGGTCCACCGGGTACGCGTGCAGCTCACCGGACACGCTGCGGGTGGGCACGCTGGACGAGCTGAGCCGGACACCGGAGCCGGACGCCGTGATCTCCCTCCAGCCCACGGCCTCGCCACGGTACGGGTTGGCGAAGGTCAGAGTGAGCGGCCGGTCGACGTGTAGCGGGGCGGCCAGGCGGCAGGTGAGCCTGCTGGTAGGCAGCCCGGCGGCCCCAGGGCGGTAGGCGAAGGACGCGCTGGTGACCCGCCAAGCCAGTGGCCGTTCCCCGGCCTGTCCGCGCACCGCGCCGGCCAGCTCCCCACAGGCGCGCGCCGCGTAGGCGTCGGGCGGCCCAGAGGCGCCCTGGCGCTGCTGCAAGGTGGGGATCTCGGCGCTGTCGATGATCGCCGTGTCCTCGATCCGGTCGAGGAACACGCTCAGGCCGTCGTAGTGGTTGACGCTCAGATTCCCCAGCGGATGCGCGGCCAGGATCACGGCAGCGGCGACAAAGCCGATCACGCCGCGCCGCCCAGCGCCACGCGGGCCTTTGCCGGGCCGTCCGGTGAGAAGTACGGGTTGATGGACAGCGCCCTGGTCAGCTCGGCGTGAGCGGAAGCGGTCCGGCCGAGGGCGCGGGAGATCTCCCCTCGGTGGTAGGCGAACAGCGCGTTCCGCCCGCCGAGCCGGTCGGCGTAAGCGGCATACCGGGCGGCCTCGGCGTGGCGCCCGGCCCGGTGCAGGGCCCAGCCGAGCGCGTCGGCCACGTCCACGCTGTGCCGCCGCCCCCACTCCGCCCGCAGCTCCCGCACGGCGACGGCCGGTGAGCCGTGGTCCGCTTCGTACCGGCCGACGGCGAGGGAGTCCGTTACGCCGTTCGCCGCCTGCAGCTTGACCTGCGCGCGAAACACCGCGTACATCCGCCGAGCCTCGGCCTGGTCCCCGAGGTGCTGGAGCAGTTCGCCGTACTCCACGACGAAGGAGGGACTACGCGTGACGGCGTCGGCGTAGTCACGTCGCGCGTCGGCGAGGCGCCCGAGCGCGGCCTCGGCGCGGGCCTTGCTGGCCAGGGAGGGGGCGTGGGAGGGGTCGGCGGCCAGCGCCTCGGTGTAGGCGGACAGGGCAGCGCGCGGGTCGCCGTCGCTCCAGGCGAGCTCCCCGAGCTGCCACACGCAGAAGGCGTAGTCGGCGGGGTCGGAGGCGATGTCGCGGGCCCGTTCCAGGGCCTCGCGCGCACGGGCGCTCTGCCCGCGCAGGTGGAACAGGTGCGCGGCGCGGGTGAAGGAGACCAGGTCCGGACGGCCGTCCAGCAGGTGGCGGAGCACCCGGTCGGCCTTGACGTACTGGCCGAGCTCCACGTACGCGTCGGTGAGCACGGCGTACAGCGGCCATCGGTACGGCGCGGCAGTGCGCGCCCGCGTGCCCCAGCGCAGCGCGAGGGCGAAGTCGTGGCGGGCGTTGGCCAGGGCGCCCATCCCGATCACGGCGTCGATGTGCGGCAGGGAGCGCTGGAACGCCCCCTGCGCCTTGCCGTAGAAGGCCGGGTCGCCGGTGCGGCGGGCCTGCTCCAGGTACGCACCGCCGAGGTCGGCCCAGGTCCGCGTGTCGCCGGGATGGCGGCGCAGGTGGTCCTGGGCCTGATCGATGAACGCGGCCGGTTCGTACGCCGTTCGCCGCGGAGGGGTGGGCGGCGTTTCGTCCCGGCGCAGCCAGGCGCCGGGGGCGAACCAGGCCAGGAGGGCGCAGCCCAGGAGCACGCAGCCCAGCAGCGGTAGCGCTTTCCGTACGCGTCTCATCAGTCCTCGGTCAGTCAGAACGAGCTGTCGGTCTAGTGCACCGGCAGGGCGACGTACGGGAAGTTGCCGGTGATGGGTGCGGTGAGGAAGACCGGGTTGTTCTCGTCGATCAGATTGGGCGCGCCCGGTGCCGCCGGTTCGCCCAGGAGCATCCGGAGATTGACGGTGACCACGTCGTCGGTGAGGCGGCGGCCGTTGGGATAGCCCTGCTTGTCGCCTTTGAGGTAGCCGTACTTGTGCGGTTTGGCGGTGACGGGGGTGCTCATGTTGAGCCGCAACTGCTCCGTAGGCGTGAAGCCGGAGGCATCCCGGTTGAGCAGTTGCGAGTTGAGGTCCTCCTTCAGCGGGCCGCCCCGCTTGGTGGTCAGGCCGGTGAGGTAGATCTCCTCCAGGTCCGCGCGCGGCGGGGCCGGCGCCTTGACCCCGGCCTGCCGCTCGACGGTTCTGGCCTGCTCCGGGTCCCGGGTGGACTCGACCACCAGGCCGCTGCCGGCGTCGTCCTGCGGACGCATGCCGTTGAAGCGGTCACGGGAGGCGAACGGGATGAGCACCTCGTTGAAGTTGGGGTTGCCCAGCCGTGACAGCTGCTTGTATTCGCCGTTCAAGGACTTGCGGGCGGCCGTGGTCCAGACGCCGACGACCGGGTTGGCCGTGGAGTCGCCGCCCAGGGCCAGCTCGGACTTGGGGACCTGGATGGCGAGCGAGTCGACGTTCATCGGCACGCCGGTGGCGAGCGGCGGGAACGGTATGCCGAATCTGAGCAGGTTCACCGCCTTGTTGTCGCTGAAGAAGGGATCGGCGGCCTGTCCGGTGAAGACCTTCCCGCCGCCGGGCAGGTCGATCACGGCCTTTTGGCGCAGTCTCTGGTAGCCGGGCGTGATCAGGATGCCCATGTCGGACGGGCCGACGTAGCCATCCCTGATCAGGGTCTGGTCGGGCTGGCCCGGCCGCAGCTTGGTCAGCGTGAAGCTCTGCTCCACCAGGGATTCGGGTCCGGCCTTCTGGCGTTCGCGCCGCAGCAACGAGGGCACCGGGAGCCCTTTGTTGCGGAAGGTCCAGCGGTAGGTGATGGCCGCCTTGCCGCTGCCGGTGTTGTCGATGTGCAGGTCGTATTGGACGTTGGTGTCGAACTGGTAGGGCTTGTACGGGATCTGGAAGGGGATGTAATTCGCGACGATGGTCACCGTGTCGGGCTTGTCCGGGCTGGTGAAGGCGTACAGGTCGCTGGCGTCTATGACCTTGTCCTTGAACGTCCCCGGGGCGTCCCAATGGCTGGTCGCCGTGACGGCGTCCATGGCCGGGCCGAGCAGCACGGCGCCGGTCAGTACGGCGGTGGAGGCGGCGGCGGCCATGAGCCACGGCCGTCTGCCGATGAGGTTCAGCATCATGTCCCTCGCTTCGCGGATGGTCTCGTACGCGGTTCCGGCCGGTCCGCGGCGACGAAGGGGGGTTCTCCGTCGCCGCGGGTGCCGGACTGTTACGTCACACGTACTGGACGACCGCGTCGAGGTTGGCGAGGTACTCGCCCGCGTTCAGGGTGATGCCGGTGATGTCCTTGACCGTGGTGCTGAGGTACGGGCTGACGTAGAACGGCCAGTACTTCGGCCCGACGCCGCCCTCCAGCGGGCGGGGCGTGGCCACGGTCGGCAGGAACTCGTGCAGCTTGTACGTCGCCACGAGCTGCTCGCCCTGCTCGACCCCGTCGATCGTCACCTCGGCGTGAGTGCCGTCAGCGCGCAGGCGGATGTCGTGGATCGTCACCTTGTGGCCGCTCTTGACGTCGTTGAGGGTGAAGCCGCCCGGGTAGTACACGCCGTTGCAGGGGTCGATGTGGTCCTGCTGCCAGCCGATCGGCATGTAGACGCCCTTGTTGCCGGGCTTGGCCTCGATCGGGTCGACTCCTTCCACCTTGACGCCCCGGTCATTGAGCAGTTGGACGACCTTCGGCCCGAAATCGAAGTTGGCGTGCCCCTTCGGGCCGAAGTACGGCAGCTTGAAGCAGACGGCGCTGAGCTTGTCCACGGGCGGACCGCCGGGGACGGCGGGTTGCGGGGGGAAGGGATTGGCGGCCGCGGACAGGGCCGGTGCTGCCAGGAAGATCGCGGCGACGAGTGCGGCGGTTCGAGCGACGAGAGGGAGAGCGCGCATGCTGTGCACCTTTCATCGTGCGGAGGGCTGTCTGGCCTTCTACCAGGCCAGATGCACACACAGTAAGCGATCTACTACGCACGGTAAAGGGCTTGTAAAGAGAAACCTTCCTCGGGGGCATTAGCCACCAAATAGCATCAAAGGCTCATGATCCGCTGACGCTGAACGGCGCGAACCACTGGCTGATCACCCGCACCTTTCCGGACGACGGAGGGATGACGGCGACGTAAATGGCCCCGCTCTTCATGGTGACCTTGGATTTGTAGAACGTGTCGCGGCTCAGCGCCTTCCAACCGGCCTGTGACAGCCCCAATTGCGCGGCGCCGGGACGGGCGGTGAAGATGTCCAGTTCGCGCATGCCGTACCAGACCACGGCACCGCCGGTCGATGTCTTAAGGGCGAAGATCTCCGGTGCGAGTTGCGGCTGGTATTTGAGATTCCACTGGCCCTGTGCCTTTTGCCGGTCGCTCCGCAGGCTCGCCACGAGTTTGGTGGTGTAATCCCCGGCCGCGAACAGCTGCTTGGCGTCCGCGTCCGCGCCGAGTGTGCTCATCAGGCGCGCGTGCGTCGTGGCCGCCTGCCGGGGTGAGACGGCGAGGCCGCCGCGCTCGTCCACGTTCAGCGCGGTGGCGTAGCCGTTGTCGTCCTTGGCGATGGCGGGTGGCTGTGCCGCGGAGGCGGAGACCACCCGCCACCCTTCGGTGGTCTGCTGGAAGATGAGTTGCGTCCAGTTCGACCCGGTTTTGTACTCGGCCAGGAACCAGTCGCCACTCGCCGGGATCGCGAACCGGGTCTTGGTGGCCCCGGCGCGGCCTCTCCTGCGCTCGCCGAGCAGCGTGTCCATCCGGGCGTCGGCGTTGGTCAGTTGCAGCGAGAGCCCGGCTTCCGCGGCCTCCCAGCCCTTGCCCTTCGAACTCGCCTGCTTGGCCACCCGCTCGTACCCGTCGAAAATGCGCTTGGCCTCGTCCGGGGAGACCGACGCGCCGGCCGGCAGCGGATTCGCGGTCGCGCCGCCCGTGAACGCCGGTGCTGCCGGTTCGCCGCCGCCATTACACGCGGCGACACCGGAAAGCGCGAGGACAATGGCCGAATAGCGGATCCTCATGGCAAGTCTCCGGAAAGTCGATTGCCACGAAGTACGTAGTGACCCCCGATCCAGGTTCACCGCTATTCCCAATCGGCAAGTTCACCGGGAATTGCCGCGCGGATTCGGCGAACTACGCCGGGCGAACGTGGGCAGCAGCCCCCGGGGCATGAAGAGGACGACGAGGATGAGGACGAGCGCGTAGACCGCGTACGACAGCACGCTCGGCGCGTACGTCGGCATCCCCGGCAGGTTCGCGACCCGGTCCAGCCCCTGCACGAGCAGCGTGATCGCGGTGGCCCCGACGACGGCTCCCCAGATCGTGCCAAGGCCACCCACGACGGCCATGACGATGTACTGGATCGAGATGAGCACCGGGAACGACCCCGGTGCGACGTACCCGGTGTAGAAGCAGTAGATGCCACCCGCCAGACCGGCGAAGCCGGCCGACAGCGCGAACACGACGAGCTTGTAGCGGCCGACCGGGATCCCGGCTGAGGCGGCGGCGGTCTCGCTGGTGGCCAGGGCGCGCAGGGCCCGGCCGGGCCGGGAGGCGATCACGTTGTGCGTCACGAGCATCACCAGGGCCAGGCCCGCCCACGTCAGATAGGCGTACGCGGACGCGCTCTCCGCTTCGACCGAGCCGATGCCGAACCGGGGGATGGCCTGCAGCCCGATGTCGCCGCCGGTGAAGTCCAGCTGCCCGGCCAGGGAGAGCAGGATCAGCTGCATGGCCAGGGTGGCGAAGGCCAGGTGGTGGCCGCGCAGCCGCAGCAGCGGCGTACCGATCACGAGGGCGAACGCCGCCGCCGCGACGGGCGCGGCGATCAGCCCGGCCAGAGGAGGGACGCCGTTCAGCGAGAGCAGGGCGGCGGTGTAGGCGCCGATGGCGTAGAAGGCGCCCTGGCCCAGGGAGACCTGCCCGGCGTACCCCATGAGCAGGGAGACCCCGACCGTGACCATGGCCGCCAGGCCGAGCAGGATGTACACGGCCAGCGAGCTGTCGTCGAGCACGGCGGGCAGGACGAGCGTGACGGCGGCGATCAGCAGCCCGGCGGCCGCCCGCTTCACACCGTCTCCTGGTGAATCGTCGATCGGCGGCTCGCCTGTACGACCATGACGACGAGCATGAGACCCAGAGCGACCTCCAGCTGGTGAGACCCGTAGCCGTACCCCGCCGCCATCGTCTCGGCGACGCCGAGCAGCAGCGCGCCGCCGAGCGCGACGCCGGGACGGGTGAGCGCGCCGAACACGGCGGCGGCGAAGCCGTTGACGATGAGCGTGACGTCGGTGTCGAACGAGATGGGCCGCAGCGGCGTGACCAGCACTCCGGCGATGCCGCCGAGCAGCCCGCCCAGGGCGAAGGCCAGCAGGCCCATCAGCCGGGTGTCGATGCCGATGACGCGGGCGGCGAAGGGGTTGGAGGCGCACGCGGTCAGCGCCTTGCCCAGGTAGGTACGGCCGAAGAACAGGACGAGCAGGACGAACGTCGCCGTGGTGACGGCGATGACGAGCAGGTGCTGGGTCTGGACGTGGGCCCCGGCGATGGTCACCGAGCCGGCCAGGCCGGGGGCCGAGCGCGGCTGGTCACCCCACAGGACGATCTCGACGGCGTACGCGAGGACGCCCACGCCGAGCGTGACGATGAGCGACGACAGCGGGGTGGTGTCCCGTTTGCCGGTGGCGGCCAGGCCGGTCAGCAGGCCCGCGAGCGCGGCGACCAGGACGGCGGCCACCTCGCTGACCCCGTGGGGGACCCCGAGCCCGAGCAGTGAGGAGGTGCAGAGCCCGGCGACGACGGCGAAGGTGCCCTGGGCGAAGTTGACCACCCCGGTGACCCGGTAGATGGTGACCAGCCCGCTGGCGATGAGCGCGATCGCGCACCCGACGGCCAGGCCGTTGAGCAGGTAACCGATGAACGCGCTCATGTGATCGCCCCGCCCAGGTACGCGCCGGCCACGCGCGGGTCGTCGGCCAGCTCGGCGCACTCGCCCTCGGCCACCACCCGGGCTCCTTCCAGGACATAGGCCCGCTGGCACAGCTCGAAGGCCAGCCGCGCGTTCTGCTCGATGAGCAGCACCGTCAGCCCATGCGTACGGTTGAGCTCGACCAGGTGTTCCGCCAGCTTGGCGGTGGGCAGGGGAGCGAGCCCCAGCGACAGCTCGTCGACCACGAGCACGTCGGGCCGCGCCATCAGGGCCTGGCCGAAGGCCACCATCTGCTGTTCGCCGCCCGACAGCACGCCCGCCCGCCTGCCGGACAGCTCGGCCAGCTGAGGCAGCAGCTGGTAGACGAACGACGGGTCGCGCTGCCGGGAGCGCCAGCCGCCGAGGGCGAGATTATCGGCGACCGACAAATCCGGAAACACTTGGCGGCCCTCGGGGATGAGCGCCAGCCGACCATCGATCCGCACGGTCCCGGAGGCCGGAGTGAGCAGGCCCGCGAGAGTGTTGGCCAGCGTCGACTTGCCTGCGCCGTTCGGGCCGAGCAGCGCGACCATCTCGCCGCGCCGTACCGAGAGCGTGACGTGATCGAGCGCGGTGGCCGCGCCGTACGAGACGACCAGGTCGCGGACGTCGATCATGAAGCCTGTCCGAGATAGGCGGCGAGTACGAGCGGGTCCGTGCGCACCTCGGCGGGGGAGCCGTCCGCGATGACCCGGCCGAGGTCGAGGACCACGACGCGGTCGGCGAGCCGGGTCACGAAGGCGACGTCGTGCTCGATGAGCAGGATGGTCAGCCCGCCCGCGCGCAGCTCCTCGACCAGGGCGGCGAGCCGTTCGCGCTCGCCGCCGCGCAGCCCGGACGCGGGCTCGTCGAGCAGCAGCAGCCGGGGTCGCGCGCACAGGGCGCGGGCCAGCTGCAGCGCGCGCTGCTGGCCGATCGGGAGCTGGTCGGCGGGCCGGTCCGCCCACTCGGCCAGGCCCACCCGGTCGAGGGCGAGGTCCGCCTCGCGGGCGATCTCCCGCTCGTCGGCGCGATGCCGTGGCAGCCGCAGCGCCGCCGAGACGAACCCGGCCCGGGTACGGCTGTGCGTCCCGACCATGACGTTCTCCCTGACCGTCATGCCGCGGAACACCCGGGCACCCTGGAAGACGATGGACATGCCCAGCCGGGCCCGGCTGTGGGGCGCCAGCCGTTCTACCCGGAGCCCGAGGAAGGCGATCTCGCCGCGGTCGGCGAGCAGGTGGCCGGTGATGAGGTTGAACAGCGTGGACTTGCCCGCGCCGTTGGGCCCGATGATCCCGCACACCTCGCCGTCCGCGACGCTCAACGTGACGTCGTCGACGGCGTAGACGCCTCCGAAGGAGCGTGATATCCCGGTGACCGCCAGCACCGCTACTCCGCGGCCACGGTCTTGGCGAGCTGCGCCTTGGCCCACGGCGTGGTGATGAACTGGCCGTTCTTCACGGTGTTGACCGAGATGTACTCGGGGGAGAGCCCGGAATGGTCGGTGGGGGAGTAACGGAAGCGGCCGTTCGGGGTGACCAGGTCCATGGTCTCCAGCGCCTGCTGGATCTTGGCCTTGTCGGTGCCGCCCGCCTTCTTGATCGCCTCGAACAGCAGCAGGCTGGCGCTGTAGCCGTCCTGCGCGAACTGCGGCGGCGGATAGCCGTACTTCTGCTGGTACGGCTTGGCCATCTGCTCGATGACCTGCTTCTGCTTGCCGTCGGGTAACTGCTCGCCCACCACGCCGATGGCGCTCTGCACGGTCATCCCCTCGGCCGCCGCGCCCATCGGCTCCAGCCAGAGCTTGCTGGCCTGGGAGGCGGTCAGGAACAGCGGCACCTTCAGCCCCGCGGCGGCGTACTGCTTGGCGGCGGTGACGCCGGGCGCGCCGGAGCCCCAGAAGACCAGCGCCTCGGCCGCGGAGCCGCGTACATGGGTGAAGAGCGGGCTGAAGTCGGAGGTCGTGGTCTCGTACGGTTCGTCCACGGCGATCTTGACGCCGTACTTCGGGGCGAGCGAGACCATGGCCTTGTGCCCGGACACGGAGTAGGCGCTCTTGGAGTCGTAGGCGACCGCGACCGTCTTGAGGCCGGTGGCCTGGAGGTACTGCAGGTAGCGCTCGGCGTACATGCTGGACAGCGCGGGGGTGACGAAGACGTACGACTTGATCGGCTCGACCTGCTCCTGGGCGGGTGCCAGCGACAGGTAGGGCATCTTGTCGCGCTGCGCCAGGGGCTCGATCGCCAGTGCCGAGTTGGAGAAGACCGGGCCGATCAGTGCGTCGATCTCGCCCTTGATCTGGTTGTAGGCCACGATGCCCTGGTCCGGCGCGGTCTTGTCGTCGCGGGCGACGAGCTCCACCTTGCGGTTCAGCAGGCCGCCGCCGTTGTTGATCTGCTCGACGGCCAGCTCGACGGCTTTCTTGTCCTCGCTGCCGAGCGGGGTGTAGTTGCCGGTCAGCGAGACGATGAGGCCCACTTTGATCGGGTCTGCAGCGCCGGAACCGCCGCCGCCACCGCTGCCGCACGCGGCCGTGGCGAGAACGAGACAGGCCAGGGACGGGAGAAACCTGTGCATCAGGACCTCCAGGACCGCGAATGTGGCCCTGAATGTAGGCAGGGCCTTTACGCCTGTCAATAGAGTGCCCAACATTGTGATCAGGTGGACGTTGGGCAGAATAGTGACAGTCGTTGCGCGGTGGCCTAACTTTGGGCGTACTACGTACGCTCAGAGAAGGTGATCCACATGCGCACCTCCCCACCTTTCCGCGCGGACCATGTCGGCAGCCTGCTCCGGCCACCCGCCCTGCTCAGCGCCCGTGAGAGTCTTACCGGCGAGGCGCTGCGCGAGGTGGAGGACGAGGCGATCCGCGAGGTCGTGCGCAGGCAGGAGGAGCTGGGCCTGCAGGCGGCGACCGATGGAGAGTTCCGCCGGGCCTCCTGGCACATGGACTTCATCTACCAGCTCGGCGGCATCGGCCAGGCCACCGGCGAGCACATCACGGTCCGCTTCCACAACGAGCAGGGCGACCTCGAGTACACCCCGGCGGCGATGCGGGTGCACGACAAGATCAGGCTGACCGAGCCGATCTTCGCCGACCACTTCACGTTCCTGCGCGACACCGTGACCACGGCGGTGCCCAAGCTGACCATCCCCTCGCCCAGCATGGTCCACTACCGGGGCGGTCCCGCCTCCATCGACCCGGACGTCTATCCTGACGTCGAGGAGTTCTGGAGCGACCTCAGCGCCGCCTACGCCGAGCAGGTACGCAAGATCGGCGAGCTGGGCTGCACCTACCTGCAGTTCGACGACACCAGCCTGGCCTACCTGAACGACCCGGCGCAGCGGGCCGAGCTCGCCGAACGCGGCGACGACGCCGAGCACATGCACCTGCGCTACATCAAGCAGATCAACATCGCGCTCGCGGCCAAGCCCGAGGGCATGGCGATCACCACGCACATGTGCCGCGGCAACTTCCGCTCCTCCTGGGCGGCCTCCGGGGCCTACGACTTCGTGGCCGAGGCGCTGTTCGGCGAGCTGGCGGTGGACGGGTTCTTCCTGGAGTTCGACGACGAGCGCTCGGGCGGCTTCGAACCCCTGCGCTACGTACCGCCGGGCAAGATGGTGGTGCTCGGCCTGGTCACCACCAAACACGGCGAGCTGGAGTCCAAGGACGTGCTCAAGCGGCGCATTGACGAGGCCGCCAAGTTCATCGACCTGGACCAGCTCTGCCTGTCCCCGCAGTGCGGCTTCTCCTCCACCGTCGAGGGCAACGTGCTCGACGCCGACCAGCAGTTCGCCAAGCTGGCCCTGATCGCCGAGACCGCGCGGGAGGTGTGGGGCTAGGAAACCCCGGTCAGGCGCGGACGGCGCAGAGGAGGCGGTTGTTGCCGCGCTGCCAGAGCGTGCCGACCTCGGCGAAGCCCGCCGCCCGCAGAGCCTCGACGTGCTGCGACAGCAGACCGGACTCGGTGCCGCTGTGGTTCGCGCCCGCGGTCGTGCGAGCGGTACGGGCGTCGTTGAGCTCGGCGAAGGCGGGCTCGGCGGCGATCGCATCCCACCACTGCCGCCAGTCCTCGGGCCGATCGTCGGCGAACACCCGGTCGGTGTGGCGGTCGTGGACGGCGCGTTCGAGCCGGGCGATGGCCGGAGTGTTGGCGTCGTCGGAGTCGAAGTGGTCGCCGTTGAGGAGCAGCCCGCCCGGCCGCAGCACGGAGACCAGATCGGCGTACAACTTCCGGAGCTCCGGCACGGCGAGCCAGTGCAGCGCGGTGGTGCTCACCGCGACGTCGGCCGGGCGGTCCAGGGACAGCGAGTCTGTCCAGCCAGGTGTACGCAGGTCGAGGTCGACGAAGCCAAGGCGCGGGTACGCGGCCCGGCCGAGGCCGAGCAGCAGCGGGTCGGCGTCGACCGGGATCACCGTGGCCTTGGGCAGCCGCTCCAGGAGGCGGGCGGACAGCGAGCCCGGCCCGCAGCCCAGGTCGATGACCAGCGGGTCCGGGCGGCCCAGCGCCTCGACGGCGTCGATCAACGCGGTGAAGCGCTCCTCGCGGTCGGGTAGGTAGCCCTCCTGCTGCCGGTCCCAGCGCGCGATCCAGTCGAGTGCGATCTCGTGAGTGAGCACGTCGTCTCCTTGTGACCCTCGTTTAAGCTTTAGACAGTCACAAGCTAAAGCATAGGATGTAACTGGTCAAGTGGATTTCAACAGTCACACGGATGCGGTCGTCCGAGTCGCCGTGGCGGTGGTCAATGTGCTGACCCCGGGCGAGAGCCGGGGGCGGCCCTGGCCGGCGCCGCACGATCTCGCCGCCGCTGCCACGGACGTGCTCCGAACCGTCTACCCCACGCATCCCGAGGTCACCGAGGCGGAGGGCGGCGCGTACGCCGAGATCGCGGCGCGTCTGCGCCTGGTCTTCGAGGCCGTCGCGGCGGACGACATCGACACGGCGGCGACGCAGGTCAACACCCTGCTTGAGGAGTCGCACGCCCGGCCGACGCTCCAACGGCACGACGGCGAGCCGTGGCATCTCCACTTCCACGGCACGGGTGGCACCCTGGCCGGTGACTGGGCGGCGAGTTGCGCCACCGGGCTCGCGATCGTGCTCGGCGGCGAGTTCTTCGACCGGCTCGGCGTGTGCACGGCGCCGCACTGCGACCGGGTCTACGTGGACGTGTCGCGCAACGGCACGCGCCGCTTCTGCTCCACCGCCTGCCAGAACCGGGTCAAGACCGCGGCCTTCCGGGCGCGGGGAAAGGCCACGTGAGCAGCTGGACTGGGGGTGCCCGCGAGCAACCGGACCGAGGTGCCCGCGAGGGCCGGGGTTACGTGAGCAGCCGGACCGGAGCGCCCGCGAGGAATGCCTCGATGTCGGCCACGGCCTCCTGGAAGTACGTGCGGTAGTTGCCCTGGGTGACGTAACCGAGGTGCGGCGTGGCCAGGACGTTCGGCAGCGTGCGCAGCGGGTGGTCGTCCGGAAGCGGTTCCTCGTCGAAGACGTCCAGCCCGACGCCGGCGATGCGGCCCTCCGCCAGCGCCTCGATCAGGGCGGTCTGGTCCACGATGGCCGCCCGCGAGGTGTTGACCAGATAGGCAGTGCGACGCATCAGCGCCAGCTCCGGAGCGCCGATCAGCCCACGGGTCCGGTCGCCGAGGACGAGGTGGATCGACACGATGTCCGACTCGGCCAGCAGTGCCTCCTTCGTGGCCGCGTACCGTACGCCCAGCTCACCCGCCCGGTCGGCGGTGAGGTTGCGGCTCCAGGCGACCACGTCCATGCCGAAAGCGCGGCCGATGGCGGCCATCTGGGAGCCGATCTTGCCGAGGCCGAGCAGGCCGAGGGTGCTGCCGCGCAGGTCCAGGCCGATCGTGTGCTGCCAGGGGCCGCCCGTCCGCAGCGCGGTGGCCTCGGGGATCAGGTGGCGGGCCAGGCCCAGGATGAGGGCCCAGGTCAGCTCGGTGGGCGGCGCCGAGCTGCCGGCCGTCCCGCAGACCGTGACGCCGTGGGCGCGGGCGGCGTCGAGGTCGATGGAGGCGTTGCGCATGCCCGTCGTGATGAGCAGGCGCAGGTTCGGGAGCCGGGCGAAGAGCTCGGCGGGGAACGGCGTGCGCTCCCGCATGATCACCAGGATCTCGTGGTCGTGTACGGCCCGCACCAGGTCGTCCTGCGTGGCGAAGTGCTCGCGAAAGCTCGTCGCCCGCACCGGGGACCAGTCGGCGAGGCCGAGTGCGATATCCTGGTAATCATCCAATACGGCACAGCGCAGCATAAATGCGGATATTACCGGCGCTGTATCCGGCAGGTACAGGTGCTTACCGTCAAGCCGCTTCGCCCATGATTCGCCGCCTCGAAATACCGACACATGAGTGCGGCAGGGTGTCCTGAAGTGTGATGGGAGAGGACCACATCCCATGAGCAGACCCTTGGCAGTCGCCACCCTCACCACCGCGGCCCTCGTCACCGGCCTCGCAGCCCTCCCGGGCCCCGCCGGCGCGAGCCCGACCGGCACCGCGAGCCAGGTCGCCACCGCGAGCCCCGCCGGCGCCGCCGACCGGGGGCAACGCGTCGTCATGACCGGTCGGCAGGAGGTGCCGGGTCCAGGTGACCCGGACGGGCATGGCACCTTCACCTACCACGTGAAGGGCGAGACGCTCTGCTACTCCATCACCGCCGACCACATCCTGCCCGCCACGGCCGCCCACATCCACCGGGGCAAGAGGGGCGTGGCAGGCCCGATCACCGTCACCCTGAAGGCCCCGACCAAGGGTCCCGCGAAAGGCTGCATCAAGGCGGCCAAGGGCCAGAACGGCTCGAACGCCGCGCTCGTCCTGACCCAGAACGAGCTGCACGGGATCGTCAAGTCGCCGGATCGGTACTACGTCAACGTGCACAACGCGAAGTATCCCGACGGCGCCATCCGCGGCCAGCTCCCCGGCGGGGGCGGCGGGTCCGCGACTCACTGAGGCCGGTTCCCCGAGTTGGGTCGGTGACCTGCTGAGGCCCGCTCCCCGGATCAGGTCGAGCGGGTCGATGAGATACTGACCCCTGCTCCAGCTCCCCGGTGCGATCGGGGAGCTGGAGCCCGTTCATCGGGTGGACAGGCCTTCTGCCTCCTCATGCAACGCCGCGATGAGGATCAGCTCCAGATGGAGCTCGGCCAGATCGGGCGCCGCGAGGCCATCGAGGACTTGCATGGTGGGCCTCCCTGCATCAAGGACGCCCCACAAGTCACAGGGGTTTACCGATCATTCCCTGAACCGTTCCCAGGCGGACTGCCGCGTCATGCCGAGCGAGGCGCCGATGCGCTCCCAGCTGACGTTCCTGGTGCGGAGGTGTCGTACCCAGTCGTGCAGATTGTCGTCGACCTGGACCTGCACGGCGGCGATCTTGGGGAGGTGATCGAGGATCTGCTCCTCGCTCATGGTCTCCCACATGGGCAGGCGGGGCTCGGGGGAGGGGTCGAGCCCCACTTCCTTGAGGATGTCGGCGCACAGCCCCACACATTCGTTGCAGATGTGCACGCCGGGTCCGGCGATGAGCTTGGCTACGTCGGCGCTGCTCTTGTGACAGAACGAGCAGCGCAGGTTGTCCATCCAGTCAGGCATGGCCTGACAGTAGTGCGTCAGGTAGTGCCTGACAACCCCGTGAGCGCCTGCATGATCTCCTGCCGCTCCTCGTTGATCCGGCGGCAGATCGTCACGTACGCGTTCAGCACCTTGCAGTACGCCTCGCGCGCCTCGTCGAGCTGGGCGCCACGGATGACGATCCGCTCATGGTCGCCCTGCGCCTCGGCCTCGGCGAGCAGTGCTCGTGCCTCGTCCACGATCTCTTCCGCCCTGATCCGCGTACGGCGGAGCAGGGCGGAGCATTCATGGAGCTCTCCCAGTCGCGCTGAGGAGACGATGAACTCCGCATCGTGTACGGCCGAGCCGGTCACCCTGGGCCCGCGAAGATCGGATCCCACTCTCGCCACCTCCCCGGTCAAGGTTGCCTCACTGTAGACGCGTCATCCCGTCCCGTGGATCACCTGACCTCGCGTGGGGGTAGCGCATCCTTCCCCCGGAGGAGGTTCTCTCCACCCAGGTGGGAAAACAGCGTCCCTGAATCCCGTTCGGTCTCGCCGGATTGTGCGGATTGGCGGTTTCACCTGCGCTTATGCGATGAGTGCGGCGAATCTTCTGTCTGGGGAAAAGGCGCGGATGAAGAGGCGAGATCGGCCACGCGATGCCCGGTCGTCATCACATACTGAAACGAGGTGACTGCGGTAAGTGATGGCGGCTGAGGGGCGCGGTTGTGGCTATGGCGACATCGAACGGCGACGAGGACGCGGTGGACGTCAGCGTCATCATCCCGGCCCACAACTGCCGTGAATACCTGGACCGGTGCCTCACCGCCGCGCTGGTGCAGCGGATCAGGAAAGAGATCATCGTCGTCGACGACGGATCGACCGACGGCAGCGACGAGTTGCTGGACCTCTACGCCACCTACCACAAGGGCAACGTCAAGGTCGTCAGCATCGCCGCCTCGGGCGGCGCCGGGCGGCCGCGCAACATCGGCATCGAGCACGCCACCGGCCGTTACGTGTTCTTCTGCGACGCCGACGACTACCTGGGCCCCGAGGCGCTCGAACGCATGGTCGCCATGGCCGACCGCAACGGCTCCGACATCGTGCTCGGCAAGGTCGTCGGGCACGGCAGGCGCGCTCCGATGTCGATGTTCCACCGCGGCGCCGAGCGGGCCGAGCTCGGTGACAGCGCCGTCTACAACAGCCTGAGCTGCTTCAAGCTGTTCCGCAGGGAGATGCTGATCAGTCACGGCATCAAGTTCGGTGAGGGCATGCTGGTCGGCGAGGACATCCACTTCACCGTGCACGCCTACTGCCACGCCAAGGTGATCTCCGTGGTGGCCGACTACGACTGCTACCACCTGGTCTCCAGGTCCGACGGCAGCAGCATCATGCAGCAGCCGGGCAGCCGGGATCCACGCGGCTGGCTCGGCATGATCCGCGGGCCGATCCAGCTCATGACCGAGCACGTCCCGCCGGGGCCGCTGCGCGACCACCTGCTCCGCCGGCACTTCAGGCTCGACGTGTTCGAGCAGCTCGGCGTGCCGTTCCTGAAGTCGGACGAGGTGCAGCGCAAGGAGATCGCGCAGGAGGTGGCCGCGCTCTGCGACCGGTGGCTGACGCCCGGCGTCTACGCCAAGCTCAGCCGGACCGACCAGCAGCGGATCGCCGCGCTCGGCGACATCCACCGCCTGGTGCGGCTGGCCCAGATCGAGGGCGCCGCCGTACGCCGCCGGCTGACCGGCCTGCGCTGGGAGGCCGACCGGCTGGTCGTGACCGGGGTGGCCGGGCTCGACGGCATGCCGGAGCACGACGGGGTCGCGCTCGTGCTGCGCGCCCGCAACGTGCGCGGGCAGGAGCTGATCGTGCCCGCCGAGCGCGAGGGCGCCGCGTTCGTCGCCAGCGTCGACGTGGCCGCGCTCGACTCGGGCATCTGGGACCTGCGGGTGGCCGTCGAGATGGAGGGCGTGGTCCGGTACGGCCGGCTCGGCGCCGACCGCGACGGCTGCGTCACCCGCCCGGCGCCCCGGCTCATCGGCGCCGTGGTGGCGCTGCCGTACTTCACCAAGGACAACGGCAACCTCAGCATCGACGTCGGCGGGCACCTGATGACCGTGCCGGGCCGGGCCAGGATCCATCGGACGCGCTGGACGCTCGGGCGGCGGCTGCTCATCGACGGCGAGGTCACGGTCGTGGGCGTGACCCCGGCGGCGTCGGCGATCACCCGGCTGGTCTGGCGCGAGCGGCGTACGGGCAACGAACGGGCCGAGCGGGTGGTCGCGCTGCCGGGCGGCGGGTTCGCGGCCCGGCCCGCGATGGGCAAGTTCGCGCCGGGCATCTGGGACGCCTATCTGGAGGTCGAGCTGGGCGGGCCGCCCGCGAGGTTCCGGATCGAGACCGACGCCCAGACCGTCGCCGCGCCGCGCCGGCTGTGGGGCCGGTTGCGCGGCGGTGCCGTGCTGCGGAGCGTGCGCCCGTACGCGACGTCGGGCAAGGGGCGGCTGAGCACGGTCGTGCTCAAGATGACCACCCGTACGGCCTTCCGCAGAATTCTCCGCTAATTGCCATCTATGTGCAGGTGCAAGACGATGTCCTAAAGTAGGCATGTTGCGACACCGCTTGACGAAGGGCTTTGCCGTGCACGTACCCGATGGCTTCTTCAACGCGGCCGTATCCGTTTCCGCCGGCGCGGTCGCGGCCGCCGGCCTGGCGGTCTGCCTGCGCGGCGCGCGGCGCGAGCTCGACGACCGGACCGCGCCCATGGCCGGGCTGGTGGCCGCGTTCATCTTCGCCGTCCAGATGCTCAACTTCCCCGTCGCCGCGGGCACCAGCGGGCATCTGCTGGGCGGGGCGCTGGCCGCGATCCTCGTGGGTCCCTATACGGGCGTGCTCTGTATGGCCGTGGTCCTGCTGGTGCAGTGCGTGTTCTTCGCAGACGGCGGCCTCACGGCGCTGGGGATCAACATCACGATCATGGGCATCGTCACCGTACTGGTCGGGTGGGGCGTCTTCCGGCTGGTCGCGCGGCTCGCCAAGGGCAGGGGCGGCGTGACGGTGGCCGCGTTCCTGGCCGCGCTGGTCTCCGTGCCGTCAGCGGCCCTGGTGTTCTCGGCGCTGTTCTGGGTCGGCGGCACCGCGCCGATCGAGGTCTCCGCGGTGGCGGCCGCGATGGGCGGCGTGCACGTGCTGATCGGCATCGGCGAAGGCGTCATCACGGCCCTGACCGTCGGCGCGGTGCTGGCCGTCCGGCCGGACCTCGTGTACGGCGCGCGCGGGCTGAGCACGCCTCTCGTGCTGAGGGGCGCTGAGGACGCGACCGCAGGGGCGACTGTGGGGACGACCGCGGGGACGACGGTCACGGTGAGCGCCGCCGAGGAGCCGGTGACCGCCGCCCGCGGCCCGTTGCGGGCGTTCCTGCTCGGCGGCCTCGGCCTGACGCTGGTGCTGGCCGGGATCGTGTCCTTCTTCGCCTCCTCCAATCCCGATGGTCTGGAGGCGGTCGCCGAGAACCATGGATTCCTCGACCAGGCCACCCACCACGTGTTCGGCTCGTGGGCGCTGGCCGACTACGGTGATGTGGGCGGCATCCCGGTGGGTGTCGCCGGGATCATCGGAGTCGGGCTCGTGCTGCTCATCGCCGGGGGCGTCGCCTATGCCGCCCGTGGCCGGGAGAAGGCCCGGGTCTGAGGCTAATGAACGAGAGACGGTGAGTGTCAGGTGGGCGCGGGGCACCATCATCAGCTCTACCTGGCAGGGGACTCGGTCGTGCACCGGCTCCCGCCGCAGTGCAAGCTGCTGGCCGTCGCCGCCTTCGCGATCGTGGTGGTGGCGACGCCGAGGGAGCGGTTCTGGGCCTTCGGGCTCTACGCGGTCCTGCTCGCGGGCGTCGCGGTGGCCGCCAGGGTGCCGCTGACGTATGTGCTGCGGCGGATGGTGGTCGAGCTGCCCTTCGTGCTGTTCGCCTTCCTCATCCCGGTGATCGGGCTGGGGGAGCGGACGACCGTGCTGGGCGTCTCGCTGAGCGTGGCCGGGCTCTGGGCCGGGTGGAACATCCTGGCCAAGGCGACGCTGGGCGTGGTCGCCTCGATCCTGCTCGCGGCCACCACCGAGCCGCGGGTCATCCTCATCGGCGCCCAGCGGCTCCGGCTGCCCAGCCTGCTGGTGCAGATCGCCATGTTCATGCTCCGCTACATGGACGTGATCATGGATGAGATGCGGCGGATGCGGGTCGCGCGGGAGTCTCGTGGCTTCGAAGCCCGGAATTTCCGGCACATCCCGGTGATCGCGCGCTCGGCGGGCGCCCTGTTCATCCGCTCGTACGAACGGGGTGAGCGGGTGCACCTCGCGATGCTCAGTCGCGGCTATTCCGGACGGATGCCGATGATGGGCGAAATTTCGGGATCCGTTGGGCAATGGGCCACGGCCCTCGCTCTGCCAGGCATCGCCCTGGCCGTACTAGGCCTGTCCGCCGTACAAGGCCTGTCAGCCGTACAAGGACTGTCACTGTGAACTCTCCGGCCGTCAACTCCCTCGAAGTCAACCGGCTCGCCTACGCCTACCCCGACGGGACGCAGGCCCTGTTCGGCGTGGACTTCACGATCCGGCGCGGCGAGCGCGTCGCGCTGCTCGGCCCCAACGGCGCCGGCAAGACCACCCTCGTCATGCACCTGAACGGCATCCTCACGGCCGGGCACGGATCGGTGAGCGTGGCGGGCACGCCAGTGCGCAAGGACACGCTCAAGGAGATCAGGCAGCGCGTCGGCCTGGTCTTCCAGGACCCGGACGACCAGCTCTTCATGCCCACGGTCAGGGACGACGTCGCCTTCGGCCCGGCCAACTCGGGCGTGTCGGGCGCGGAGCTGGAACACGCGGTCAAGGGCGCGCTGGAGCGGGTCGGCATGCTGGAGGTCATCGACCGGCCGCCGCACCACCTGTCGTTCGGCCAGCGCCGGCGGGTGGCCGTGGCGACCGTGCTGGCGATGGAGCCGGAGATCCTGGTGCTCGACGAGCCGTCCTCCAACCTCGATCCGGCCGCCCGTAGGGAACTGGCCGAGGTCCTGCGCTCGCTCGACGTGACCGTGCTCATGGTCACCCACGACCTGCCGTACGCGCTGGAGCTCTGCGAACGCTCGCTGATCCTCTCCGACGGCGTGATCGTCGCGGACGGGCCCACCCGCGAGCTGCTCGCCGACGCCGAACTGCTCGCCCGCCACCGCCTGGAGCTTCCATACGGCTTCGCCATCCCCGCGCCGGCGGAGCATGGCTGATCCAGGAAGGTCATTTTCCTGTTTCGGCCCTCACATACGGATGATCCGAGTTTGTGCATGCCCGGTATCCGGGGATGTCGAAGTACAGTGGCTCATCGAGGAGGGGCCAAATGAAGCTGCGGCTTGCGCGACACGCCCTGGGTGATGCCGTGGTGGTGGCCGTTGAGGGTGAGCTGGACCTGTTCACGGCGCCGTTCCTCCGCGACGAGGTGCGAGACGCCATCAAACAGGATGGCGCCTGGCTGGTGCTCGATCTCCAGCAGCTGTCGTTCATGGACTCCAGCGGGCTGTCGGTGCTCATCGAGGCATGGCGGCTGGCCACGGGAGAGGGCGGCGGCGTGTCATTGGCCGGGCCGCAGGCCCCGGTGGCCCGCATCCTGCGCACGACCGGGCTCGACCGGCGGATCAAGGTATATTCCGATGTCGACACGGCCGTAGGCGAGATTTAACCCACCCCGAGTAGAACTTCATTCGGTTGGCGGGTTAGGGTCCGGGATATGGACGTGAACGGATCTGCAGCAATCATCTCCGGCGGGGCCAGCGGCCTCGGCGAGGCGACGGCCCGCGAGCTCGCGGCCCACGGCGCCACGGTGGTCATCGCCGACCTCAACGAGGAACGCGGCAAGAGCATCGCCGACGAGCTCGGTGGGGTCTTCGCCCGGACCGACGTGACGGACGACGAGCAGGTACAAACGGCGGTCGACGCGGCCGTCGCCACCGGCAAGCCGCTGCGCGTCGTGGTCAACAGCGCGGGCATCGGCTGGGCCGAGCGCACCGTCAACCGTGAGGGCGCCCCGCACAACCCCGCCTCCTTCCGCAAGGTCATCGAGGTCAACCTGATCGGCACGTTCAACCTCATGCGCATCGGCGCGGCGGCGATCGCCAAGACCGAGCCGGTGGACGCCGACGGGCAGCGGGGCGTCGTCATCAACACCGCCTCCGTCGCGGCGCTGGAGGGCCAGACGGGGCAGCTGGCCTACTCGGCCTCCAAGGGCGGCATCGTGGGCATGACCGTGCCCGCCGCGCGTGACCTGGCGGCCATCGGCGTACGGGTGAACACCATCTGCCCGGGGATCATCGACACCCCGATCTACGGCTTCTCGCCCAACTCCGACGAGTTCAAGGCCAAGCTGGTGGCGCCGGTGGTGTTCCCGAAGCGCATGGGGCGGGCCGACGAGTTCGCGCACCTGATCAGGTCCCTGATCGAGAACGACTACATGAACGCCGAGGTCGTCCGCTTCGACGGCGGCATCCGCTTCCAGCCCAAGTGAGGTCACGTGTCTGACGAAGTGCTCGTCGAAGAGTCCGACGGTGTCGCCGTGATCACGATCAACCGGCCCGCCGCGCGCAACGCCATCAACGGCGCGGTGGCCCGCGGCATCGCGGCAGCCGTCGACGCGCTGGAGGCTCGCCCCGACATCTCCGCCTACGTCCTGACCGGGGCGGGTGGCTACTTCTCGGCGGGCATGGACCTCAAGGGCTTCCTGTCCGGCGACTTCCCCGTGGTCGAGGGCCGCGGCTTCGGCGGCCTGACCGAGTCGCCGCCCAAGAAGCCGATCGTGGCGGCGGTCGAGGGCTACGCGCTCGCGGGCGGCTTCGAGCTCGCGCTGTCGTGCGATGTGATCGTGGCGTCGTCGGAGTCCACCTTCGGCCTGCCGGAGCCCAGGCGGGGCCTTGTGGCGGGCGCGGGCGGCATCATGCGGCTGCCGCGCCGGATCCCGTACCACGTCGCCATGGAGATCGCCCTGACCGGCGCTCACTACCCGGCCTCGCGCCTGTACGAGCTGGGGCTGGTCAACCGGATCACCCCGGCGGGCGAGGCGCTGGAGGGGGCGCTGGAGCTGGCTCGCAAGATCGCCGCCAACGCCCCGCTGGCCCTTGCGGCGACCAAGAAAGTGATCATCGAGTCGCAGGACTGGTCGCTGGAGGAGATGTTCGCCAAGCAGGGCGGCATCATCAGCCCGGTGTTCAGCTCGAAGGACGCCATGGAGGGCGCGGCGGCCTTCGCCGAGAAGCGCGCCCCCCAGTGGAAGGGCGAGTAGTCCTTTTCCGACCCCCTCCCCTTTTTGGGAGGGGGTTTCGTCGCGCGCGCATAACTTCTTCTGCGTACGGTAAAGAAGGAAAGGTCTAGCGGGAGGGGCTCATGAGCGACTATTCGAGGTCCGCGTACGAGTCGGCCAAGCGCGGCGCGGGCACCCTCCTCGCCGGTGCCCTGAGCGCGACCTTCGTCATGGTCGTGATGCTCGCCGTGATGTGGGCCGTCGAGGTCGTCGACTACACGACGAACGGCAGCCTGGACCGCGAGTTCGGCATCGTCGGCTGGGACCCGTCGGGACTCGTGGGCATCTTCTTCGCCCCGTTCCTGCATGTGGGCTTCGGGCATCTGATGGCCAACTCGCTGCCGCTGCTGATCCTGGGGTTCCTGGCGGCGTTGCGCGGGCTCGGGCGGTTCTTCGCGGCGAGCCTGCTGATCATCGTGATCGGCGGTATCGGCACCTGGTTCACCAGCCCCGACACGATCACGGTGGGCGCGAGCGGTCTGGTGTTCGGATATTTCGGGTACGTCCTGGCGCGCGGGATATTCGACCGGCGCGTGTTCGACATCGTCATCGGGATCGGCGTGGGGATCGCCTACTACTCGATCCTGTGGGGCCTGCTGCCCAACCAGCAGGGCATCTCCTGGCAGGGCCACCTGTTCGGCCTGGTGGGCGGCGTCGTCGCCGCCTGGCTGCTGCGCCGCAAGCGCGAAGTGGTGTAGACCCGCGCTCAAATCAGGGTGAAATGCCAGTAGGGCCTCAGACATGTAAGGGGTGTCCGTAACCCCCGCATGAGGAGGCCACCATGGGAACCGCCGGTGGATGACGACCGAAGACACCGGTTCGAGGCCGTGTATGCCCAGACATACGAGCCGATTCTCGGATACGCCCTGCGTCGCTGTGATTCTCCCGAGGACGCGGCGGACGCGGTCGCCGAGACGTTCGCCATCGCCTGGCGCCGCGTCGACGCCCTGCCGCCCCATGCGGAGGCCAGGCTCTGGCTGTACGGCATCGCCAGGAATGTCTTGGCCAACCAGCGGCGCGGCCAGGTCAGGCGGTGGTCCAGAAGCGTGGAGCTCAACGCCGACATCGCCGACCTCTACGCCCACTCGCCCGAAGGCAGCGTCGAGCTGAGTGTGATCGCGCAGGCGTTCCAGGAGCTGCACGAGGACGATCGCGAGCTGTTGTCGCTGGTCGCTTGAGAAGGGCTGGACCATGCCCAGCTCGCCAAGGTCCTCGACTGCTCACGCAACGCCGTACGCATCCGGCTCCATCGCGCGCGCAAGCGCTTGTCCAAGGCTTTGGCCGGCGCGGGCGTCTCCGTCAACCGTCTCCCCGTGGAGTCCAGATCAACTACCACCGGCTGAAGCCGGTGGTTTGCTCTCACGGTCCCGTCTGGCTGAAGGGAGGCCGGTAGCGTGTGGCTGGTTGATAACAGCCCAGCCCGCTATGCCGCGTGCGGCGATGTTGCGGGCTGCGATGTGGTCGGCGTGCCCAGCGAGGCCGCACCTTTTGCAGACGAACCGGCCCCGCGCCGGCCGGTTCGCCCGGCTGACGTGCCCGCATTCCGGGCAGGCCTGCGAGGTGTAGGCGGGGTCGACCAGCACGAAGGCGACTCCGGCGCGGGCGGCTTTGTAGCGGGTGAAGGTGATCTGCTGGGCGAACGCCCAGCCGTGCAGGGTGCGCCGCTGGAACCGATGAGCCCTTACCCGGCCGCGGATGCCCTGCAGATCCTCCAGGGCGACACCACGGCCGGTGCGTTCGGCTTCACGCACCACAAACGTGCTGATCTGGTGGTTGAGGTCGGTCATCATCCGGTGCTCACGACCGGACAGACGGCGCAGCACCCGCCGCGCCGCAGCAGTGCCCTTCTTCTGCAACCGTCGGCGTTGACGGTGGCGCCGCTCCCGCAGGGTGCGGACGTGGCCGTTGCCGCCGACCGGCCCCGGCAGGGCGGGGCCGGGCAGCACCGCACCATCGGAGGTGACCGCCAGGTTCGCTACGCCTTGATCCACCCCGACAAAGCCGCCCACCGGCTCACCCACCACCGGCTTGGGCAAGCTGAGCGCGACCTGCAGCAGCCACACCCCGCGCCGGCAGACCAGGTCAGCCTCCCCCATCGGCAGCGTGTCGATGGCTTTGAGGTCGTCTGGGCGGCCGGTGTAGGGGATGGTGACGCGGCCGGTGGGGGTCCACAGCGACACCGTGCGGGCGTCACGGTTGAAGCTCATCAGCCGGGCGTCGTACGGGATGGCGCCGTGCGGCCGGAAGATGTGCGCATGTTTCTTGCTGGCGCGCCGGTTGGCGTAGGCGCCGGCGACCCGGGCGATCGCCCGCACGGCCGCCTGCGCGCCCAGCCCGGCCAGCTGCGCCCGCACCTCGTAGTAGGCCAGCCGGTGCAACTCCACCACGGCGAAGACGCGATGCTGCCAGGCCAGGCGGGAGACGACGGTGGCCGCCTGATTACACAACAGCACCGCCGCCGCCAGCGCCTCAGCCTGCCCCGGAGTAAGCGTGAGGCGCAGCCGCACGATCGTGGGCAGGCCGTGCCGTTTGGTGGCGGAGCGGCGGATCGCCATCGTGCACCTCCTGTCACAGCGGCCTCACTCACCGCACACATTACCGAACGTGACCGAGTCTTTCCATACTGTTTTCGAGAGGAGGGGTGGCGCTACCTCCCGGACCTGAAGGACCGGGTCTCCGCGCCACCATTCAGATGAACGAGTTGAGCGAACCGGCCAGTGAACTCGCCAGGATCAGCGAACTCGCCAGGGTCAACGATGAGCAGTTGGCCGGCCAGGCGTCCGGTGCGGGGGCCCGTGCGCTGCTGGCGGCCATCGTCGAGGAGAAGCCAGGCACGGCAGCCGCAACCGTCGGGCGCCGGGCGCCGAGATCGCGCCGCGCCCGCCGCCTGCTCGTGGGGCTGGCCGCCACCGCCGCGCTCGCCACCGCCGTCGTCATGGGGCCGGTCCTGCTGGAGCGGAACGCGGGCACCGCCAGCTCGTACGCGAACGCCGCCATCGACATCGAGCTGCGAGGCGACGAGTACATCGCCAGGATCAAGGACCCGTTCGCCGACCATGCCCTGTACGCCGAGGCGTTCCAGGCGATAGGCCTCCACATCGGCCTGGAGCCGATCCCCGCCTCACCGACCCAGGTGGGCGCAATCGTGCGCTACGGATTCGCCGGAACCACCATGGCCGACAGGCTCGGTGGTGGCCTGGAGCCGGCCGGCTGCGCGCTGGGCCACGACGGCTGCTTCCTCACCGTCACAGTGAGCAAGGGGTTCAACGGCCGGGGCGTCTTCTACCTGGGCCGGCCGGCCAAACCCGGCGAGAAGTACCAGGCCTTCGGGGATGCCGGTAGGAAGGGCGAAATGCTCGAAGGCTACGACGCCGATGGGCGGACCGTGGGCAAGGTCGCGGCCGAGGCGCGCCGGCGAGGGCTGCGGGTGGTCTTCCGGATCATCGAGCCGAACCCGGACGGCAACGGCTTCGGCATGAACCCGGCGAAGCAGTTGGCCAAGGTCGGCGACCACTGGTACGTCTGGGCCGCCGAGCCCGAGCAGGACGGCACGGTGAGGCTGCTGGTCACGGAGAAACACCTCCCGAAGAACCCGGTAACTGGTAAGTAGAGCGCCTGCTACTCGACCCTGTAGGGCCTGCTGCCGGGCGCTCACCCTGACCTGACCGGCATGATCGACACCCGGCCACATCTCGACACACGAGACACTCCGTAGTGGAATGATTACGTAAAGTTTCCACGAAGGGAGCCACCCCGTGTCGAATCCTCTGGCCGAAGCCAACCTCAGGGCCGCGTTCGCCGTCATCGACGTCAACGGCAGCGGATATCTCGAGGCCGCCGACTTCGAGCGCTTGGGCGATCGGATGTGCGCCGCGCTCGCGCCCGACCCGGACACGCCCTCGCACGCGAAGCTGCGGGCGGCCTACCGGGTGTGGTGGGAGCAGATCCGCCGCGCCGACACCGACGAGGACGGCCGGGTGAGCTGCGACGAGTACGTCGCCCTCGTACAGGCGGGCGCGGCGGAGGATCCCCACTACTACGACAACGGTCTGCGGCCCGTCGCCGACGCGGTGTTCGACGCCGTCGACGCCGACGCGAACGGCTCGATCTCCCGGCCGGAGCTCGCCCGCCTGTATGCGGCGGTCGGCGAGTCCGCCGAGACGTCCAACGGCTTCTTCGACCGCATCGACACCGACGGCGACGGGCGCATCTCCCGCGAGGAGTACACGGCCGCCCTGCGGGGCATGTACGCGCCCGGATCGGCCGATGACGCGAGCGCGTGGGTGCTGGGCGGCCGCGACCGGTGAGCCCGGCCAGACCCTGACGCTCATGGTGGCCGGCGCGGAGTCAAGGAACGCCCGCCGGACATTCCGGCCCCGGAGGGGTGTCCCCTCCTAGCGGCCACTGCCACGACGGACCGGCTTCTTCCACCGCCCCGAAAGGGGCATCCCCAAGGGGACCTCAGCCACGACGGACCGGCTTCTTTCTCCCCCCCCCCCGAAGGGGGGATCCCTCCCAAAGAACCCCAGCCACGACGGACCGGATCCTCCTCCCCCCAAGGGGGATCCCACCGAAAGGACCCCAGTCACCACGGACCGTCACAGGGACCGAGACGGCACTAGGAGCTGTGCACCCGCTCGGCCGGGGACGAGGACAGCAGGCGATCAATCAGCGCCAGCCCGATGGCCGACAGGACGAAGGCCAGATGGATGATCGTCTGCCACATCATCTTGCTGTCCGGGATCGTCTGGGCCTTGATGAACGTCTGCAGCAGGTGCACAGACGAGATGCCCACGATGGCCGTGGCCAGCTTGACCTTGAGGACGTTCGCGTTGACGTGGGACAGCCACTCCGGCTCGTCGGGGTGCTCGTTGAGGTTGATGCGCGAGACGAACGTCTCATAGCCCCCGACGATGACCATGATGAGCAGGTTGGAGATCATCACCACGTCGATGAGGCCCAGCACCGACAGCATGACCGTGACTTCCATGTCGGTGTCGCCACCATGGAGAGCGCTTTCGATCAGGTGCCAGAGCTCGACCATGAACTGCCAGACGTACACCCCCTGGGCCACGATGAGCCCCAGGTAGAGGGGGACCTGCAGCCAGCGGCTGGCGAACATCAGGTAGCCCAGGCCATTGGGCCGCCTGCTCATACTCATCCGGTATAACCCCTGTCACATGAGGATATGTCGCCACAACTGGGCGGAAAGGGAGATCAGCCCTGGTCGCGCGCGGGCCTTTTAGGGAAGAATGTTTCCTAACTCACCGAGCCGGAGGGTTGGTCTGTTGGCGAACCTGGGATCCCTGGAGCGCGCGATCATGGACGTGCTGTGGGATGCCGGTAAGCCGATGCGGGTGCGCGAGCTGCTCGCCACGCTCAACGAGGTGCGCGAACTCGCCTACACCACGGTGCAGACCGTCGCCGAACGGCTGGTGAAGAAGGGGCTGCTCGTCCGCACGCCGTACCGAAACGCCTTCAAGTACGCGGCCGCCTACTCCAGGGACGAGCACGTCACGCGGCTCATGCTGGAGGCGCTGGCGGCCAGCACCGACCGGCTGCCGGTGCTGGCGAGGTTCGCGCAGAGCGTCGAGGAGGAGGACGCCCTGGCCCTGCTGGACGAGCTAGAGCGCCGTACGGGTCAAATGCGCTCGACCAAGTGACGGGTCAAAGACGCTCGACCACGTAGTCGATGCAGACCGTCAGCGCCTCGACGTCGGCCGGGTCGATGGCCGGGAACATCGCCACGCGCAGCTGGTTGCGGCCGAGCTTGCGGTAGGGCTCGGTGTCGACGATGCCGTTGGCGCGCAGCGCCTTGGCCACGGCCGCCGCGTCCACGTCGTCGGAGAAGTCGATCGTGCCGACCACCTGCGAGCGGAACTCGGGAGCCGCGAACGGCGTGGTGTAGGAGGTCTTGTCGGCCCAGGTGTAGAGGCGCTGGGCGGAGTCGGCGGTGCGGGCGGTGGTCCAGGCCAGGCCGCCGTTGCTGTTCATCCAGTCGAGCTGGTCGGCCAGCAGGAACAGCGTCGCCACCGACGGGGTGTTGTAGGTCTGGTCCTTGCTGGAGTTGTCGATCGCCACCGGCAGGCTGAAGAACTCCGGCACGTAGCGGTCGGTGGCGGCGATCTCCTCGACCCTTTCCAGGGCGCGCGGCGACATGAGCGCGATCCACAGGCCGCCGTCGGAGGCGAAGCTCTTCTGCGGGGCGAAGTAGTAGACGTCGGTCTCGTCGATGGACACCGGCAGGCCGCCCGCGCCGGAGGTGGCGTCCACGAGCACCAGCGAGTCGTCGGAGCCGACCCGCTCGATCGGCATGGCCACGCCGGTCGAGGTCTCGTTGTGGGTGAGCGCGTAGACGTCGATGCCGTCCTCGGCCACCGCGGCCGGGTAGGTGCCCACCTCCGACTTGATCACCGTCGGCTCGCCGAGCCAGGGAGCCTTCTTGGCGACGGTGGCGAACTTCGAGGAGAACTCGCCGAACGACAGGTGCTGCGACCGCTCCCGGATGAGCCCGAAGGAGGCGATGTCCCAGAACGCGGTGGTGCCGCCGTTGCCCAGCACGACCTGGTAGCCCTCGGGGAGCGCGAACAGGTCGATGAGGCCGGCGCGTACGCGGCCGACCAGGTTCTTGACCGGCTTCTGGCGGTGCGAGGTGCCCATGACGCTCGCGCCGGAGGCGGCGAGCGCGGCCAGTTGCTCGGTGCGAACCTTCGAGGGCCCGCAGCCGAAGCGGCCGTCGACGGGCTTGATGTCAGCGGGAATCACGATGTCAGCCACCTGACCAAGGGTACTTACCCGAGGACGTTGCCTGGACCCGGGTCCGGATCCTGAGAAAGGATGAACCATTTCCCTCGATCATTCGTTGGACCAGCAACACGGGTGAGGTCCGGCTGGAGGAGTCCGGGTGGCCGATCTGCGGAGTGTCGTCGAGGCGTTGATTCGCCGGCCGGTGTTCTGGCGGGCCGACCCGCCGTTGCCCACGGTGCTCGTGACGGGCCCTGAGGCCCGCGCCGCGGCCGAGCTGCTCGCCGAGCCGTTCCAGGACTCCGTGCCCTACGCCCACGTCAGGGAGGGCGCGCACAAGTCGATCCAGGAGCTGGTGGAGGCTCTGGCGGGGGAGCAGGGCGAGCTGGGCAAGCCGGTGGGCGGGTCGCTGCTGCCGCCGCCGCGTTTTCCGCTGGCGCAGTTCGTACTGTGGGCGAGGAAGCAGCGGCATCTGCCGCCGCCGGGTAACAAGTCCGAGGACTGGCTGCCGGCTCCGGGCACGCACACGGGCTACCGGATGTTCAAGGAACGGCTCAAGGATTGGCAGCGGAGCAGCCGCGACAGCGACCGGGGGCGCAGGACCTCGGCCGACTTCCTGGCGCGCGCCGCGACGACCTGGGTGCCGGTCGGCACGCTGGCCGTCTGGTGGTTCAACGGTCCCGCCGATCTCGTCGGCCTCGCTCCGTGGGTGCTCGGCCTGTTGGTGGCCGCGCTCGGCACCACCGGCCAGGCCTTCTTCTCGATCAGGGGGACGCTGTTCACCGGCTGGCTCCGCAATCAGCCCTACATCCGGCGGGATCCGTTCGAGGGCCCCGCCAAGTACGCGCTCCGCCTGGCCAATGCCAAGGGCGCGGATGACGACGTGGATGTCAAGCGTGACGACACGGACGTCGAGCGGTTATTGGTCCACGCGCTGATGCGCGATCTGCGCGAGGCGTACAAGAAGTGGATCATCCCGTGGCCGAGCTGGGGCAGGGGGTTGTACGCCCTGCTGCTGATCGAGGTCGTCGATCCCGACGGGGTCAACGCGCGGTTCCTGCGGCTGGTGGAGGAGACCACCAAGACGACCGGGTTGCTGCCGCCGATGGTCGTGCTGGCGGCCGTGTCCTCCGTCCCGCCCGGACCGCCGATCGGGTCCGAGGAGCTGGGCCGGCTGCCCGAGGTCGTCGGGCGGTGGCGGGCCGCGGCCCGGTTCCGCGTCCCTGACCTGCGGATCGGCATCCGGGCCACGGATGTGCCCGCCGTCGGGGAGTACCCGCCGGTGCGGCCGCGCAGGAAGCGGGCCCTGGCCTACTGGACGGCCATAGGGCTGTTGCTGGTCCTGCCGTTCGCCCTGGTCTTCTGGGTGCAGCGGGACAGAGCCGCGCACTGCGGCGGCCTGCAATGGGCGGAGCGGAGCGGCACCGAATGCGTCGGCATCGTGAACGCCACTGGAGCCACGCCGGACGACCTCTTCGACGGCGCCGTGAAGGACCTGGTCAAGAAGATCGACACGAACAACGCCTACGCCCTCGGCTCGGGACGGTATGTCAGCGTGGTCCTGTTCGGCGAGTTCTCGATCACGAAGACGGAGGCGAACGACATCCGGCTGTCGGCCGCCGTGTCCGAGCTGGAAGCGGTGGAGGAGCAGCAGCGGACCGCCAGCACCACGCCCAGGCTGCAGGTGCTGATCGCCAACGCCGGCGACAACTTCCGCCACGGCCGCCGGACGGCGCAGCTCATCACCGAGCTCGCCGCGCGGGACCCGCACGTGATGGGCGTGATCGGCCTGCCGCGCAGCGTGGAGGGCGTCAGCCAGGCGATCGAGGAGTTGCACCTGGCGAAGATCCCGATGGTGGCGACCACGGCGACGGCGGACCGGATCGGCTACGTCGGCGACTCCGCCGACGGCAAGCGGCCCGGCCAGCCGTCCCCCTACTACTTCCAGGTGGGGCCGACCAACTTCCGTGAGGCGACGCTGGGCGCGCGGTTCGCCCGGCGTATGCTGCTCGCGGACGTGGACAAGCCGTCCGCGGTCATCGTCCAGGACGAATCGATCACCGACCAGTACACGAAGAACCTGGCCGACGACTTCGAGACGGCGCTGAAGGCGCAGGGCATCACCGTCAAGGAGCCGAAGGACTACAACGTCGAGTCGGGCGGCATCCAGGAGGCCGCTGTGGCGGCCTGTGGCCTCGAACCGGACGTCTTCCTCTATGCCGGGCGGGCTTCGGAGTTCCTCGGCTTCCTGACCTCGATAGAGGGCAGCGGCTGCAAGGACGCGAAGGTGCTCGCGGGCGACGACGTCGTCAGGGCGATGGCCGACCACGCCGGTGAGATCGCCCACATGAAGCAGATGGAGGTCTACTACGTGGCGCTGGCGCACCGGGCGGTGTGGAACCAGAGCGCCACTAAGCAGACCGCGTTCATCAGCGGCCTGCTCGCGGGCGCGCACCCGAAGTCCTCCGACGACAACCTCATCCTCACCTTCGACGCGGCCAACGTGCTCTACCAGGCGGCCAGTACCGCCTACCGGGCCGGAGCGCAGGAGGGCGGCGGCCTGCCCAGCCGGGGCGACATCCTGTACCGGCTGACCCGGCGGGTCTGGAACGGCTCCAGCGGGAAGATCGACTTCGGCTCCGCCGATCTGCACGCCCCGGTCGACAAGGCCTTCGCGATCATGAAGGTGGACGTGGCGCGGGCGGGCAACCCGAAGCCGGTCGTCCGCTGCGGCTCGCTGGACGCCACTGAGCCGCCCCCGAAGGACGCCGTGTGCGCCGGCCTGCCCGACACTGCCGACTCGCAGCCGAAATGAAGTACGGCTGCCGCGTCGGAACGCGGCAGCCGTACGAACAGCGGGATCGAGACGTCAGATGGTGCCGACGACCTCGGAGGCGCCGGGAACGTCGCTGAGGGGACGCGACGCCGGGCCGATGTACTTGGCGCTCGGACGGACCAGGCGGCCCGTGAGCTTCTGCTCCAGGATGTGCGCGGCCCAGCCGGCCGTGCGGGCGCAGGTGAACATCGAGGTGAACATGTGCGAGGGCACCTCGGCGAAGTCCAGCACCACGGCCGCCCAGTACTCGACGTTCGTGGCGAGCACCCGGTCGGGCTTGCGCGCGTGCAGTTCCTCCAGTGCGGCCTGCTCCAGAGCGGCGGCGACCTCGTAACGAGGCGCGTTGAGCTCCTTCGCGGTACGGCGCAGCACCCGCGCGCGCGGGTCCTCGGCACGGTAGACGCGATGGCCGAAGCCCATCAGCCGGCTGCCCTTGTCGAGCTCGCTCTGCACGTACTTCTTGGCGTCGCCCAGGTGCTCGACACCTTCGATCATGTGCAGCACCCGGGCCGGAGCACCGCCGTGCAGCGGGCCGGACATGGCGCCGACGGCACCGGAGAGCGCGGCCGCCACGTCGGCGCCGGTGGAGGCGATGACCCTGGCGGTGAACGTGGAGGCGTTCATGCCGTGCTCGGCGGCCGAGGTCCAGTAAGCGTCGATGGCCTTGACGTGGTTGGGGTCGGGCTCGCCACGCCAGCGGACCATGAACCGCTCGACGATGGTCTTGGCCTCGTCGACGCGGCTCTGCGGCACCATCGGCAGGCCGAGGCCGCGCGCCGACTGCGCCACGAAGGACAGCGCCATCACGGAGGCGCGCGCGAGCTGGTCGCGGGCCTCCTCGTCACTGATGTCGAGGAGCGCCTTGAAGCCGTAGGCCGGGGCCAGCATGGCCAGCGCGCTCTGTACGTCTACGCGGATGTCACCTGAGTGGACAGGAATGGGGTACGGCTCCGCCGGGGGCAGGCCCGGCTGGAACTTGTTGTCGACCAGCAGGCCCCAGACGTGCCCGAAGGGGACACGGCCGACCAACTCCTCGATGTCGACACCCCGGTAGCGAAGGGCGCCCCCTTCTTTGTCCGGTTCCGCGATCTCGGTCTCGAAAGCTACAACGCCCTCGAGGCCGGGTTTGAAGTCGGACATTCTCGGCCGCCTCCCTTTCTTGCCATGTTGCGGCAATGCCTTGATGTCGAGATACCGGCGGGTCAATTTAACCCCCTACCCGCCCGTGGTCGGTCTCCGGACCCGCCGGAACGCGAAAGCCGCTGGTAGGGAGTGTTGTGTGGGATCTGCCATCAAGCGCGCAAGAATACCGTCTCGTGGATGCCACCTCGCGCCCGCCCGCGCTGGCGGGGCTTCGCCGTACGTATGAGGGCGAGCCGCTGCTCGAAGCCGATCTCTCCGCCGATCCGATCACCCAATTCGCCACCTGGTTCCAGGAGGCGCTCACGGCCGGCCTGCCGGAACCGAACGCCATGGTGCTGGCCACGGCCTCGGCCGGCGGCCGGCCGAGCGCCAGGACCGTCCTGCTGAAGGGCTATGACGAGCAGGGGTTCGTCTTCTACACCAACTACGAGTCGCGCAAGGGCCGCGACCTGGCCGAGAACGCCCGCGCGTCGCTGCTGTTCCCTTGGCACCCGATCCGCCGCCAGGTGCGGATCGAGGGCACGGTCGTGCGGCTCTCGCATGAGGAGTCGGCCGACTACTTCAACTCCAGGCCGTACGGCTCGCGGATCGGGGCCTGGGCGTCACGCCAGTCCGCGGTCGTGCGGTCCAGGGAGGAGTTGGACGCCCGATACGACGAGCTCGCCGCCCGGTGGCCGGAGCATCCGCCCGTTCCCGACTTCTGGGGTGGGTTCCGGGTCAGCCCGCTGGAGGTGGAGTTCTGGCAGGGGCAGCTTGACAGGATGCATGACAGGCTGCGATACCGGCGAACCCGCCCCGGATGGGTTCTGGAGAGGCTTGCCCCTTAATGTGCCTTAAGTGGCAATCGGGGAGTTGGTCAAGCGTCATCTCATAGACATACGGCCGCTGGCCGTTCCCACCTATAGACGCCTCTGGTCCGGTCAGGCCATCGCCAACATCGGCATCGGCGTGACCGTCGTCGCGGTCAGCAAGCAGGTTTGGGACCTCACCCAGTCCTCGTTCTGGGTCGGCCTGCTGGGTCTGGCCAACCTGCTCCCACTCCTGGTGTTCGGGCTGTGGGGCGGGGCGTTCGCCGACGCGGTCGACCGGCGCCGGCTGCTGATCACCAGCTCGCTCATCTCCTGGGGCGCGACGCTCTTCATCCTGGCCCAGGCCCTCCTCGGCCTGGGCAACGTCTACCTGCTGCTGCTCGCCGCGGCCGTGAGCGCCACCGGGTTCGCGATGACCTCGCCCGCCCGCGGCGCGATCATCCCGAGAATCCTGCCCGCCGAGCTGGTGCCCGCCGCCAACGCGCTCAACTCACTGGTCTTCGGGTTCGGCGCGATCATCGGGCCGATGATCGCGGGCGTGCTGCTGGCCTGGCAGGGCTACGCGCTGGCGTACGGAATCGACGCGGTGCTCTTCACGGCCAGCCTCTACGCGTCGATCCGGCTGCCCCGGCTGCTCCCGATGGGGGAGATCCAGCGGCCCGGCTGGCGGTCGGTGATCGACGGGCTGCGCTACATCGCGACCGGGCCGGTCCTGCTGATGTCGTTCGTCGTGGACATCATCGCGATGGTGTTCGCGCTGCCAAGGGCGCTGATCCCGCAGGCCGTGTCCGAGCGCTTCGACGGCTCGCCGATCGCGCTCGGCTGGCTGTCCGCCGGCATGGCCATCGGCGCGGTGCTCGGCGCGCTCGGCTCCGGCTGGGTGGGCCGGGTACGCCGTCAGGGGGTGGCGCTGACGGTCACGATCGCGCTCTGGGGGCTCAGCGTGGCCGCGGCCGGGTTAGCCCAGCAGCTCTGGCTCATGGTCGTGCTGATGGCCGTTGGGGGCGTGGCCGACATGGTCTCGTCGGTCTGGCGGCAGTCCATCCTGCAGCTGCACGCTCCTGACGAGATGCGCGGGCGGATGCAGGGGGCGTTCATGGTGGTCGTGGCGGGCGGGCCGCGCCTGGGCGACCTGCGGGCCGGGCTGACCGCCGTGTGGTTCGGGCTGACGTGGGCGTGGGTGGGCGGCGGGCTGGCGTGTGCCGTCGCGGTCCTGATCGTCGGACTGTCGGTGCCGAGCTTCCGGAACTACCGGGCCGGTTAGCCGCTTTCCTCACGATCGGGAAGTAATCAGCGTGCTCGGTTGTTGTGGAGCGTCACCCCTGCCGGTCGTTCTCCCCATAGGGTTCCGAGTGACTTCTGTGCCCCGTCGCCGACGGGTCCAGACCCTGCCCTGACCGGCGTAGCATTCAGTTGGGAGGAGCCTTGACCGCACACGGCCTGATCGACACCACGGAGATGTACCTCCGCACGATTTTCGAGCTCGAGGAGGAGGGCATCGTCCCGTTGCGCGCGCGCATCGCGGAGCGGCTCCAGCAGAGCGGTCCCACCGTGAGCCAGACCGTGGCCCGGATGGAGCGCGACGGCCTGGTCCGCGTCGAAGGTGACCGCCACCTGTCGATGACCGACCTCGGGCGCACCCTGGCCACACGCGTGATGCGCAAGCACCGGCTCGCGGAGTGCCTGCTGACCCAGGTGATCGGCCTGCCCTGGGAAGACGTGCACATCGAGGCGTGCCGCTGGGAGCACGTGATGTCCGAGTCCGTGGAGACCCGGCTGGTGACGCTGCTCGACAACCCGACGGTCTGCCCGCACGGCAACCCGATCCCCGGGCTGGGCGAGCTGGGCGCCAGAGAGCCCGTTGAGGGTGGCCCCAGCCTCTTGACATCCATGTCCGACCTCGCCGGACCAAGAGATATACCCGTGGTCGTGCGGCGAATTAGCGAACAAGTGCAAAGCGATCCTGCTGTGATGCTTAAACTCAAGCAAGTTGGGATACAACCCGGACGCGAGGTGACGCTCGCGGCGAGCGACGACGGTGTGCGGGTGACAGGTGACGGTGACGCGAACGACACTCTCGCGGAGCTTCCGCGTGACGTTGCCGCGCATGTTTTCGTCTCCAGGCGCTGACTCGCCCGCTACTCCTTGGTTGAATCCCTATTGGGAGGCCCTCCACTCCCGGCCGGTCGACGCTGTTGCAGGAGTGCCCGTGGTTCGCATTGCGCACATGCCCTCCCTAGGAGTGGTCTCCGGATGAAGCGTTGGGGGGATGTGTCCCAGGAAGAGGCTGATCATCTGGCGGCTGAATCCGTGCTTGATCATGCCGAGATGGCGGTCGTGGTGACCGACCGTTTCAGCAATCTCCTCTATTGGAACCCCTTCGCCGAGAAGCTCTTCGGCCGCCCGTCGAAGTCGTCACGTGACACCTCGATGCTGTCGCTGGGCATCATGGAGAAGGATCACCCGCTCGCCATCGAGCTCACCAAGCATGTGCTCAAGGGCGGGGTGTGGGAGGGCACCTTCGACGTGCGGCGGGGTGACGGCACGATCGTCTACGTCCGCGCCCAGGCCGTGCCGCTGCGCCACCCCTCGGGGTCGGTGACCGGCATCGTCGTCACCGCCCGTGAGGCGCTGCGCAGCAACGAGCGGGAGAAGGACCGCTTCGGCCTGCTGGAGCGCATCGGCGAGCGGCTGGCCGGCTCCCTTTACGTCGAGGAGACGCTCAAGCGGGTGGCCGAGATGCTCGTCCCGCAGTTCGCCGACCACTGCTTCATCGAGTTGATGGAGGGCGACCGGCTGGTCCGGCGGGTCTCGCAGCACGTCCAGGGCTGGAGCCCACCGGCCGGCACCTGGAAGCCCGTGGGCGCGGAGATCCGCTACCCCGCCTCCCACTACGCCGACACCGCGCTGCGCCGCCAGGAGACCATCCTCGTCGAGGACTTCGCCGTCAGCAGCTTTCCGTCGCCGAGCGAGGGCAGCGCCAAGCTGTGCGGCGAGGTCGGCATGACCTCCGCCATCGTGGCCCCCTTGTGCGTACGCGGCGAGACGCTCGGCCTGATGTACCTCGGGCTGTCCAACCTGACCGACCGCCGCAGCCCCCACTACGACGCTTTCGACCGCGACTTCGTCGGCGCCATCGCCACCCGGGTCGCGCTCGCGATCGACAACGCGCTGCTGTTCGAGGAGGAGCGGCACACCGCCGAGTCCTTCCAGAAGCACCTGCTGCCGCGCGCGCTGCCCCAGCTCGACGGCCTGCAGATCGCGGTGCGCTACTACCCGGCGGCGCCCCTCGCCTCCCACGGCCAGGGCATCCAGACCCAGGTCGGCGGCGACTGGTATGACGTGATCCCGCTGTCGGCCGGTCGCGTCGGCATCGTCATCGGCGACGTGGAGGGCCGGGGCGCCAAGGCCGCGGCCATCATGGGCCAGCTCAGGGCGGCGCTGCGGGCCTTCGCGCAGGACGACAAGTCACCGGCCGACATCCTGGCCAGGCTCGACGAGTGGACCCGCATCATCGCCACTCCCGAGAAGGACGACAGCGGCGCCGACATCAGCGTCCCGCCGATCGTGACCTGCCAATACCTCGTCTACGACGCTTGGTCGCGGCAGCTGTCGTTCGCCAACGCCGGGCACGCGCCGCCGTTGCTGCTCGTCGACGGCCAGTGCGTCGAGCTCGACATCGAGGAGGTCGGCCAGCCGTTGGGCGTACGCGCCAAGGGCCTGCACGCCGACCTCGTCTACAAGGAGGAGACCCGCACGCTGCCGCCCGGCGCGGCACTGCTCCTCTACACCGACGGCCTGGTCGACCGCCGCCCCGGCCGTGACGGCCGGATGCCGAGCGACGAGGAGACGCTGGGCGTCCTCTGCGAGAAGCTGGCGAAGATGGCCGACGCCGAGGTGGAGCGGGTGGCCGACGCGGCGACCGTCGCGGTGCCCGGCGAGATCGACGACGACATGGCGATCCTGGTGGTCCGGTCGAGCGAGTCGGACCTCGACGTCGAGGAGCGCACGTTCCCGGCCCAGCCGATCATGGTCGGCGAGGCGCGCCGGATGGCCTCCGAGGCGTTCGGCGGCTGGAACGTCCCCGAGGAGCGCGCCGAGCTGGCCTGCCTGCTCGTCTCCGAGGTCGTCACCAACGTGGTGCTCCACGCGGCCCACGGAAGCGTGCCCCGCAGGGAGCTGGTCGTCGAGGGGCCGCCGCTGCCGTTCGAGGAGTCGTGGGACGTGCCCGGCTTCGAGGACGAAGTGGTGAGCGACAAGGAGTTCACGCTGCGGCTGCGCAGGGGTGAGGAGTCGGTCTGGGTCGAGGTGTTCGACCAGGACCTGCGCCTGCCCCGGATCCGCAGCGCGGGGGAGAACGACGAGGGCGGGCGGGGCCTTTACCTGGTGGACCAGCTCGCCAGGCGCTGGGGGTCGAGACCCACCAGGGAAGGCAAAGCGGTCTGGTTCGAGATTCCCACCCGTAGCCGCTGAGTGATTGGCTCGAAGCCATGGACCTGGCCTTCGAACGACGCGGCACCGGCGAGCCACTGATCCTCCTGCACGGCATCGGGCACCACTGGCAGGCATGGCTGCCGGTCATGGACCGCCTCGCCGCCTCGCGTACCGTCATCGCCGTCGACCTGCCCGGCTTCGGCGTCTCGCCCGGCCTGCCCGACGGCACGCCGTACACCGCGGAGTCGCTCGCCGACGCGGTCGAGTCGTTCTGCGCGCTGCTCGGCGTGCGCGAGCCGCATGTCGCGGGCAACTCCCTCGGCGGCTACATCGCGCTGGAGCTGGCCTCGCGCGGCGTGGTCCGCACCGCCACCGCGCTGTCGCCCGCGGGTTTCTGGTCGCGCTCCGAGCTGCTGTACTGCCGGTCGGTGCTGCGCGCGCTGCGGGCCACGGCCAGGTCGCTGCCGCCGGAGCAGGCCATCGGGCTAGCCGAGAACCCCCTCGGCCGGGCCCTGTCGGCCGGGCTCCTGGTGGCCCATCCGTCCCGGCTGTCGCCGACGGCGCTGATCGCCGCCACCCAGGCGCTGGGTGGTGCGCCCGGCTTCGACGAGACGCTGGAGGCGTTCGCCGGAGTGATGCCGCCCGCGCCGCCCAAGTCGCCCATCACGATCGCCTGGGGCGAGCACGACCGGCTGCTGCCGCGCCGCCAGGCCGTACGCGCCGCCAGGTGGTCGGGGCAGCGGGTCAAGCTGCTCAAGGGCTGCGGTCACGTGCCGATGAGCGACGATCCGGGGCTGGTGGCCCGGGTGCTGCTGGAGGGTAGCGGAGGTTAGGCGGCCTCTAGATTGGCGGCCATCTGGTTCAGGACCGCGAGGGTGGTCTGGAAGTCCTGCGTGCTCACGCCCTGGACGGCGAGTTGCCTGAACTCGCCCACGCGATCGAGGACCGCCGCGTGGGCCGTCTTGCCCTCCTCCGTGATGGTGGTGCCGGTGATCCATCCCCTGGCGGTCAGTTCGCGCACCGCGTCGCCGATGCCGTCGAACGCCTTCAGCGCCTCGTACGGGTCGTCGCCCTCGGCCGCGGCGTTGAGCGCCTGCCATTGGCGGCGCGAGAGGTCATGGTCGTGGAGTGCGCGGGCCATCGTGTCCTCAAGGAGGGTGTGGACATGCTTGAGGAGGAAGCCGATTCTTCGGTTCATGGATGTATAATAGCAACTATATGTACTATGACAATGAAATTTCCGCGGTCGAGCGCGCGATGGTCGCCATCAGGCGCAGGCAGAGCAGGCGCGCGCTGGCGCGGCTGCAGGGCGCGCCGGGTCCGGAGTTCGAGGTGCTCGACGTGATCGAGTCCGCGAGCGCGCCCGCCACCGTCTCCACGGTGGCCGAGGCGCTCTCGGTCGACCAGCCGAGGGCGAGCAGGCTGGTGGCGGCGGCCGTCGCGGCCGGCCTGGTCGAGCGGCGGGCGGATCAGGCCGACGGGCGCCGGGCGCTGCTCGTGCTGACCGACGCCGGCCGGACGGCGCTGGAGCAGGCACATCGCGGCAGGCAGGCGGCGTTCGCCGAGGCGATGACGGGATGGTCGGACGCGGAGCGCGCGGAGTTCGCGCGGCTCCTCACCCGCTTCGTCGAGGGGCTCCCCGGCTAGCGGACCGTCTGCCCATAGATGAGCAGCATGACAATGACGAAGACGATCATCACCCCGACGTAGCCCACCGGCCCCAGGCGCAACACGCGGCGCACGCGGTTGAGCCCCCAGGCGAACAGCAACGCCAGAAAAACCAGCAGGATCAGGCCGCCGTACATGCTGACCAGTATGCGGCGTCGGGGCGCCTCTCGCGCGTCATGTGGCCGGATTCTAGAACCCGAAGGACCTTCCGATGATCTCCTTCATGATCTCGGTCGTGCCGCCGTAGATGCTCTGGACGCGGCTGTCGATCCACGCCTTGGCGACCGGGTACTCCATCATGTAGCCGTAGCCGCCGTGCAACTGGAGGCAGCGGTCGATGACCTTGTTCTGGAGCTCGGTGGTCCACCACTTGGCCTTGGCGGCGTCGACCACGGTCAGCTCCTTGGCGTTGAGCGCCCGGATGCACTTGTCCACGTAGTGGCGGGCGATCTCCGTCTCGGTGGCCAGCTCCGCCAGGACGAACCGGGTGTTCTGGAAGGACCCGATATTTCGTCCGAAAGCCTGACGGGACTTGCAGTACTCGATGGTCTGCTCCAGCACCGTCTCCGCCGCCGCGACCGCCGCCACCGCGATGGACAGCCGCTCCTGCGGCAGATTGTTCATGAGCTGGAAGAAGCCCTGGCCCTCTTCGGCGCCGAGCCGGTTGGCCACGGGGACGCGGACGTTCTCGAAGAACAGCTCGGCCGTGTCCTGCGCCTTCATCCCGATCTTGTCGAGATTGCGACCCCGCCCGAACCCCTCCATGCCCCGCTCGACGACCAGCAGCGTGGTGCCGCGCGCCCCGCCCGCGGGGTCGGTCTTGGCGACCACCACGACGAGGTCGGCGTTGATCCCGTTCGTGATGAACGTCTTCTGCCCGTTGACCAGGTAATGATCGCCTTCGAGGACCGCCGTCGTCCTGACCCCCTGCAGGTCGCTCCCGGCGCCCGGCTCGGTCATCCCGATCGCCGTGATGAGCTCGCCGCTGACGAACCCGGGCAGCCAGCGCCGCTTCTGCTCCTCGTCCGTCAGGTCGACGAGGTACGGCGCCATGATGTCGTTGTGCAGCCCGAACCCGAGCCCTGACGCGCCATGCCGGATGATCTCCTCGACGATGACCGCGTTGAACCGGAAGTCGGTGACACCGGCCCCGCCGTACTCCTCGGGGACGGAGAACCCGAACAGGCCGATCTCCCCGGCCTTCTTCCACACATCACGCGGGACGATGCCGTCCTTCTCCCACTGGCCGTGGTGTGACACGACTTCACGGGCCATGAACTCGCGCACGGTCTCCTGGAAGAGCAGGTGCTCCTCGTCGAAGAGGTCTCGCCGCATCAGTCGCCTCCAAGTGGGGGGTGGTCGTGCTGGACAGAATACGATTCTGTTGCCGGTTTGCGGGGGCGGACACGGGTTCATCACAAGTGCCGGTAGTTGCGGTGTTCGGCGGATATCGACCCTAAGATCGACCTTCGGCCAACTGTGTTGATCGGAGTGTGCCGTGAATCGGTGGAGTAAGGCGTTCATCGCCGCATCGGTCGGCATGGCGGCGTCGGCCGCGTTCGTGGTGTCATCCCCCTCAGGGTCGGCGGAGTCCTCGCTCGTCGCGAAGTACCTCTGCACGGGTGGTGTCGCCGGTACGAACGGCGTGCAGTTGGAGGCCACGATCACGCCCAAGATCGCCGCGGGCGGCACGCTGGACGTCGGGTGGGCGCTGAAGTATCAGGGCACTCGCCGGTTCGGGTCGCCAGGCTTCTTCCCGGCGGGTTCGACGCTCAACCTCGAAGGCGTGGTGGACATCACCGGCGCCTGGGACGGTCAGCTCCGGCCGAAGGGCAGCAAGGACCAGGGCGAGCTCGTACTCGGTGACCAGCTCAAGCTCCCCGAGGGCCTGTCCGCAGGTGTCATCGTGAAGAACCCAGGCACCATCCGGGTCAGGCCGGGCGCACTGACGGTCCGGTTCACCCCCGCCAAGGGCGAGGTGATGGTCAACAACCACAAGGCGGTCATCTCATACACGCCTGACTGGAATCGGATCAGCACCGAGGAAGAGTTCGGCGACCACCTCTACGACCTGCACAAGACCAACCAGAAGGACGGGATCGCCAAGCTGAGCTTCGTCGGCACCCAGGTCTCCTACATCAGCAGGCGCGAGCGGGACCTCAGCGAGATCCGCGTGCTCCTCGATGGCGACACCGTGACCGACGGGCTGGTCGAGCCGGGTCTGGACCGCGACGGCACTCCGATGACCGGTACCAAGGCCAAGGAGGTCCTGTGGGAGTCGCCGGAGCTCCCCTACGGACCCCACACGATCGAGGTCATCAACACCGAGTCCAAGGTCGCCTATGTGGACGCCTTCAAGGTGAGCACCGGCGACCTGAACGAGCCGCCGACCCACAACCAGGCCACCTGCACGCTGCAGAACGACCCCGGCGCCATCGACGTGACGGTGCCCGGCGCCACACCCACCTCGCCAACCCCCACCTCGAGCCCCACGGTGACCACGCCCACCCCGACGGGTCCCACCGGCACGCCGACCCCGGACCCGACCACACCCACCCCCACGCTCCCGCACAACAACCCGCCGGGCACGAACGACGGCCTGGTGAGCGTGATACCGGGGAGCGTACGCACCAGTACGAGCACGGCGACCCCCAAACCGACCACGACCAAGACCACGTACGTCAAGGCGCAGGTCGCCAAGACACCCAAGGGCGGGGTCGACTCCGGTGAGGCGCCTGAGCCGCCGGGCGGCGGGTCATACGGGCTGATCGCGGGCGGCTCGATGCTGCTGATGGGCAGCGCCACAGGAGGGCTGCTGCTACGACGGCGCAAGGCCGAGCATGCCGGAGGAGTCGAGTCATGACCGAGCAGAAGCCGCTGCTGAACAGGGCACTTCCCGGGCTGCTGATCGCCGGGTCGCTGGGCGGGGTGGGCGCCATCATGGTCGGCCTGCTGTCGCTGGCGCCGGCCGTGGACGACGGCTCGGGTCCCGGGCCGCAGGCCCAGCAGCCGGGCGACACGGTCCAGATCCAGAACGCGGCGGGTGCCTTCGTCCTGCCGCCGACCGTGGGCCCCGGCGGCAAGAACGTGCCGCTCACCCCCGCCCGCCTCGACGCGCCGCCGCCGCTGGCCGCCGCCCCGGTCGTCGCGGCCATCCCGCCGGCCAAGACCAAGGCCACGAAGGCGAAGCCGTACCGGATCAAGATCCCCAAGATCAAGGTCAACGCCACCATCGGCTCGGTCACCGTCGACCTCAAGGGCAACCTCACGACCCCGCCGCTGACGAAGCCCGGCCTCACGGGCTGGTACAAGTTCTCGCCGGTCCCGGGCGAGCTCGGGCCCGCGGTGATCAACGGCCACGTGAGCACCAAGAAGGGCGCGGCGGTGTTCTACCGGCTCTCCGAGGTGGCCAAGGGGGACCAGATCTACGTGTACCGGTCGGACAAAAAGGTGACGCGGTTCACGGTGAGTGGGGTCGAGCAGGTCAGCAAGTCCTCGTTCCCGACGGCTCGGGTGTACGGGAACACGAAGAACGCGCAGCTCAGGCTGATCACTTGCGGGGGCGTCTTCAACAAGACGGCCCACAGTTACACGGACAACATCATCGTGTACGCCACCCTGTCCAAGAAGAAGGGGTAAGGGTGGCAAGTGCTTGCTTGTAGGGTTTACGCGAACTTCACAGGGACAGTTCGTATCATCGCTACCTAACCGTGACCAACGGCTGGGATTCTGGTACGCCTGTTGATACTGCGCGCTGAACGGAGAAGGACAGTGCTGACGTCCAAGGCGAGGCACCGCCTCGCCCTCAAGGCATCTGGCCTGGCCTTAGCGGGTGCGGGTATCTTCTGGGTGGTTCCGGCGATGGCCTCCGCGATGGCGCCGAAACCGGTTACCTACACGTGCACATCGGGCACAGGCACGGGCACCGACTACAAGTTCGAGATGGACCTGCAAGGGCCGCTGACCGCACCAGTGCCCAGCTCCGCAGCGGTGGTGACGTGGAAGATCGGCCAGCCGCTCGCCACTCCGTCGCTCACGGCATCATCGTCGATCGCCGCTACGGACCGCGTGGTCATCCAGGCGACAGTGGTCGTCACTGGAACGCCGAATCCCAGTCCGACCGAGACACGGTCAGTTGGCGCCTCCATGACGCCGGGCGCCGTTTCCCCCACGGCGACGATGCCTATTCCGCCGGTCCTGATCTCGCTCACGCCCAAGGCGACCGGTGTGATCGCCGTGGTGCCCGACGACTTCGTTCTGCAGGTAGGCCCCACAAGCGGCACGACAGCGACTACCCGGTACACCTGCACGGTCAAGGCCGGCTCCGAGGCCGAGGCGACCGCCGCTGCGGCCCTGATCACCGTCGCGACCGGCACCCCCACCGGCACTCCGACCGGCAGCTCCACCCCGAGCACAACGCCCACCCCCACCCCCACGCCGACACCCACTCCCACCCCCAAGCCCACCAAGACGCGCACCGCCTACGTCACCAAGACCCCCACGGCGACGAAGACCACCACCAAGAGCTCCAAGACCCCCAAGGCCGGAGCCGACACAGGTGGTGGCGGTGACATGGGTCCCGACGGCAGGATGGTCGTGCTGACCGGATCCGCACTGATACTCGCCGCCGGCGTTGGAGGACTCGTCATGCGTCGCCGTTCCGCCACCAGAGGCTGATCGAGGTGGCCGGACAGTACCCCTACGGGGGCGAGCCGCCGCAGGACAGGGGCAGCACCGTACTCAGGTCGGTGCTGATCCTCGCCGCCGTGGCCGGAGTGGTGACCGTGGTGGCCGGGCTGCTGATCGTGCTCCGTTCGCCCGAGGAGTACGGCCTGGCCAGCCAGCGGGACACGCTGCCCGTCACCGTGCAGCCCGACGGCAAGACGACGGGGCAGCCGGCGCAGGCCCTGTTCAAGGCGGCCCCCACGGTGCCGCCGCCGCTGCCGCTGCCGGACCCCGCGCCTGCGATGTTGCCGTCCACTCCGCAGCGGATCGTGATCAAGAGACTGGGGATCAACGCGCCGGTCGAGTCCCTTGGGCTCGCCAAGGACGGGACGATCCAGGTGCCGGCGGCCAACAATCCCAACCTGGTCGGCTGGTACCGCAACATGTCCACCCCCGGCGAAGCCGGTCCGGCCGTGATGCTCGGGCACAAGGACACCCGGACGCGCAGTGCCGTCTTCAGCCGCCTGTACGAGATCCGCAACGGCGACACCATCGAGGTCAAGCGGCAGGACCGTACGACCGCGGTGTTCACCGTCGGCGGCGTCGAGCAGGCGAGCAAGAAGACGTTCCCCACTCAGCGCGTCTACGGCAACCAGCCCAACGCCAACGCCCAGCTCCACCTCATCACCTGCGGCGGCACGTACAACCGCAGTATCGGTCACTACACCGACAACATCATCGTCTATGCGACGATGACAAGCTCCTATCGAGGCTGAACGCGGAGGCGCGTCATGGGCTGGATGGCTAAGCGGAGACTGCGTACTGGCCCGACGGCGGCGTTGCCCGCCAAACCGAGCCAGGCAGATCTCCTGCGACTGGTACGGCTGGCAGACCCGGAGGCCCGCGAGGACGGCGCCGACATCGTGGCGGTGGACGTCCGGGTGCACGCCCCGGTCGAGGCCGAGCCCGAGTTGGTGGGCGGCGAGCTGGAACAGGTGTGGGCCTGCCGGGTGGTGGCGGAGGGCCCGCTGCCGTTCGACTACTTCGACCGCTACCTGGCCGAGGGGATCGCCTTCCGCCTCGGCGGGCTGGCTGTGTGCAGAGGCGAGGTGACCGACCCCGCCGACAGCGATCGTGGCGGTCCAGCGGTGATCCTTCCGGAACGGCCGACGCCGGATGAGCTGCGGGCGGTGCTGAGCGGCCTCGACGACAGCCCGAAGGCTGACGTGGGTGACGAGACCGGCAGCGACGACAGCGCTACGGACGACACCGCGCCCGAGGGCACCACCACTGCCGACGCCACGCCCACAGAGGCCGGTACGGGTGCGACCGTCGACACGGAAGCCGAAAAGGACCCCGAAACCGACGCTGAAGCTGAAACGAGCGCCGACGCTGAGACTGAAGCAGCCACCGAAGCCGCTGAAGCCGCTGAAGTCGCTGAAGTCGCCGAGGCTACTGCTGCTCCTGGCGACGACATCAACCCGGACGATTTCCTCTACACGGTCGGCGACATACGGGTCCTCGTGGTCCCGGAAAAGGGTCGTCCGCCCGCCGTACAGGAGCTCCTGCCCTTCGCCACCGAGCTGACCGCGATCGAGCTGCGCGGCGACGACCCCGAGAAGGTCGGCGCGCTCGCGCTGCGTCTGGCGGACGCGCTGAACGGGCTGATCGTGGACCGGTGGCGGTTCCGGATCGATGCGGCGGAGGACCTTCTGCCCCCAGGGTGACGGGGCGTAGAGCATCGTTCTGTTGTAGTCTCTCCCTAATAACCGAACAATGCTCGGTTTCAGGAGGCACTGTGGCAGAGGCGTACATCGTCGGGGCGGTCCGCACCCCGGTCGGCAAGAAGAAGGGCGGCCTTTCCACCGTCCACCCCACTGACCTGGCCGCTCATACGCTGAAGGCGCTGATCGACCGCACCGGCGTCGACCCCACCGCGGTGGAGGACGTCATCATGGGGTGCGTCATGCAGTTCGGCCCCCAGAGCATGGACATCGCGCGAAATGCCTGGCTCTCGGCGGGACTGCCGGAGACCACGGCCGGTGTCACCATCGACCGGCAGTGCGGCTCCTCGCAGCAGTCGATCCACTTCGCCGCGCAGGGCGTCATGTCCGGCACCCAGGACCTGGTCGTGGCGGCCGGCGTCGAGTCGATGAGCATTGTCCCCATGGGCTCGTCGATCACGGCCGCGCTGGAGAAGGGCATGCCGTTCCCGTTCGGCGACATGTGGGTCGAACGGTACGGAAAGCAGGAGATTTCGCAGTTCCGCGGCGCGGAGCTGATGTGCGAGAAGTGGGGCTTCAAGCGCGAGGAGCTGGAGCGGTACGCCTTCGAATCCCACCAGCGGGCCGCCAAGGCCATCGCGAACGGCTACTTCAAGGACCAGATCGCGCCCATCAACGACGTCTCCGACGACGAGGGGCCACGGGCGGACACGACGCTGGAGAAGATGGCCGGGCTGAAGACGCTCAAGGAGGACGGCCAGATCACCGCCGCTACCGCGTCGCAGATCTCCGACGGCTCGGGCGCGGTGCTGATCGCCTCGGCGCAGGCCGTGAAGGACCACGGGCTGACCCCGCGCGCCCGCATCCACCAGCTCGCGCTCATGGGTGACGACCCGGTGTACATGCTGACGGCGCCGATCCCGGCGACGCGGCGGGCACTGGACAAGGCCGGCATGTCGATCGACGACATCGCCGTCACCGAGATCAACGAGGCGTTCGCGCCGGTGCCGCTGGCCTGGATGAAGGAGCTCGGCGCCGACCCGGCCACCGTCAACCCCAACGGCGGCGCCATCGCCCTGGGCCACCCGCTGGGCGGTACGGGCGCGATCCTGATGACCAAACTGCTGCACGAGCTGGAGCGTACGGGCGGCAGGTACGGCCTCCAGACGATGTGCGAGGGCGGCGGCCAGGCCAACGTCACCATCATCGAACGCCTCTAACACTGCTCATCGGGACAAGGCTCGCGCAGGGCCTTGCCGGACGGCACCCGGTACTGACGCGACGGTGCCCCGGCCCCTCGAACGAGGGGCCGGGGCACCGCGGGTTGTGTGCGGCGCGCCCATGGCGTTGGGTCGCGCGCCGCACTTACTACCATCCCGGTAGTGGACTAGCGTCCCTTGGACGGGATCCGCCTGGGCGGCGCGATGGGCCGCTGCGGCATCCTCGGCATCTGCCGGGGCACCGGCGGCGTCTCCTGCCCGGGGAGGTTCTTACCGTGTCTCTTCTTGCCTGAACGAACTCGCATGAGGAAGCTCCTTTACGTAATTCACGACGCGGCCAGGGCCGGTCGACAAGCTCAGCTGCCGCGTCTGGACGAGGTCGGCGGGCATACACACCGCCGGGCGGGGCCGAGTGGCCGGGGTATTGGCAACCCCAACGAATTACAGGTAAAAGCGCATGTCACTGAGACTATGCCTCGTCTGGCGCTCACGGCAACCGATTTATTCGCGTCCGCGTTCCGTGCGGACCTGCCGCTCTACGCGCTCGCCGACACCCGTGCCCGCCGACACCTGTGCCCGCCGACACCTGTGGGTCGACACCTGTGGGTCGACACCTGTGGGTCGACACCTGTGGGTCGACACCTGTGTGGGGTCGACACCCAAAACCCGCAAGCCCATCTCGTACGGCCAGTCTGGCTGCCGCCTCTCCTCAGCGGACAAGACCAGCCAGCAAGGCGTGCCACTGTGCCTCCGCCCGCCCGGCAGGCCATCGGTCACTTTCATCAACGATCCACTTGTTCGGCCCGTTTCGAGTACGCCGGATGAATCGCTGCCCGCCCGCCTGGCACAGCTCGTAGAAAGGGCTGGCGCACTCACAGGTCCACGCGATGACGCGCACGTGGCGGCCGTTGTCACGGGGCGCGTTCCACACCAATAGCTCGGCATGCGACTGCGCAGGGGACACGTGCGGGCTCCTGCAGTGAGGAGAAAACCACGCCTGATCAATCGTCCAGGACACTCCGGTGCACCTCATCTCGCGCACTCACGTCCTTGCCGCACAGGCGGACGTGTCGTTCTTTGTGGACATCTCCGCCCATACCACTCGCCGTCTGTAGCCCTCATCGCGCACGCCCCATCTGGCCGGTACGTTTCGACCAGCCATAGCCCTCGGCCGCCACAGTCGCCGGCGTCGGCGTTGCGCACCTCGGGAAAGGTCATGGCCGTCCCGTCGTCGATCACCTCGATGTAGGCCGTCGCAATATCCAGGGAGGTCACCTCGACCGTGACGAACCCGCCTGCCTCGGCGGATGCGGAGTGCGACACGGCGTTTGTCACTAGCTCACTGACCACGAGCCGGACGGCGTTCACATCGGCGTGCCCTGCCACCATCAGCACCTCACCCACACATCGACGTGCCACCGCCACCGAACGCGCCACACCAGGCAACACGATTTCGGCCAGGAACAGCCCTGACGCTCCAGGTGATTGACCTCCTCCAACGGCGAACTGTCCGCCGCGTCCGACAGAAAAGAGGGCAGCCTTGATAAGCGTGCTGAACACGTTTTGACCTCTCCACTACCTGCGATGTGGGCGAAACGGACCTTTCGGGCAGTTTTCTCACGGAGGTCGCCAGAAACTCTCGGTGTGCGAGATATTGCTCTCCGTGATGGCATCCTCGATGCCGATGGTGCTCTGGCACATGTGCAGATGTAAAGAGGTTCTCTGGAACTAGTTCAGATTGACCTTGTTCCAATGAAGTGACATGGGCGATACGGGAGGTCAAACGGTGTCAAGCGGGACTAGCCCCACGGTGGTGCGGCGCAGGCTGGCCGCCGAGCTCAGGGAACTGCGCCGGCAGTCCAACCTGAATCGCAAGCAGGTCGCCGATGCGGTGGGCATAGCCGAAAGCACCGTAACCAAGATCGAGAACAACTCCACGGCACCCGCCTTCAGCGTTGTCTCTGTGATGCTGGATCTGTACGAGGTCGAAGGCGAACAGCGGCAATTCCTGCTCACGCTGGCACGCGAAGCACGCAAGCGCGGCTGGTGGCAGAGCTACAAGGGCAAGGGGGCGATCCCCGAGTGGTTCGAGGTTTACGTCGGCATGGAGTCGGCGGCGTGCAGACTGAATCACTACGACTCCGAACTCATTCCTGGACTGCTTCAGACCGCCGACTACTACGGGGCGTACCTAGGGACGGCGCCTGCCGCCGCCAGCGCCGAGGACATCGAACGCAAGATTGAATTTCGCCTGGCTCGCCAGGATCGTCTGACCGCGTCGGACGAGCTGGAGTTGTGGTCGATCATGAATGAGGCATGCATACGGCGGATGGTCGGTGGCCGGGCCACGATGAAGGCTCAGTTGCGGCACCTCATGGAGATCAGTACGCGACCCAATGTGACCTTGCAGGTCCTTCCCTTTGAGACCGGATCGCATGCCGCGATGGACGGCTCGTTCATCGCGATCGAATTTCCTGATCCATGGCCGCCGGTGGTCTATCTGGAGAGTCAGTCGGACGCCCGATATTTGGAGGATCCTGCCGTGGTCCAAGGGTATAACGTGGTCTTTAACCACCTGCGAGCGAAGTCTTTGTCGGTCGAGGACAGCCTGGCACTCATTGCCCAAGTGGGAAGGGATCTTTGATGAGCGACACAAGCGACGCGACTGGAGTTGACATCGACCTGTCCCGGGTCGAGTGGTGCAAGTCGAGGTTCAGCAACAACGGTGGGGCCTGCGCTGAGTTCGGGAAGGTCTTCGTGCCCGATGGCGCGAAGCTGCACAAGCACGGTGATCTAGTGGTCGTGCGCGACTCGAAGGACCCGGACGGGCCGAAAGTGTTCCTCAACAAGGAAGAAATGCGCGCCCTGATAGACGGAATGAAGGACGGCAACTTCGATCATCTTCTCGCCGGATAATAGGACTGTGGCAGCGCTGATGCCCGGATTTCTGCATCAGCGCCCGTGGCCTTTCATTGGGCAAGGGAGGCCCTTTTACCGCCCGGCCTTTCGTTGTCGCGGTGCCCGGACGTTCTCGCCGTAACCCTGCGCCCGCCCAGGGGCGTACCTCCGCGGTGGTGTCGGTGTACGGGGCCGCGTGCGGAGGATTACGCACGGGCCGTCATCTCGGGAGTTCTACCGGCCGCAACCGAGGAGGAGGCCGGACGGCGTGTAGACGCCAGGATGCAGCGACAAGCCTCTGCGAAGATCAGGAGTGAAAGGAGTTGGGATGCAGCCCGACCTTTCAAGCGCCACATGGCGCAAGAGCAGTCTCAGCGGGAACGGCGCAAGCTGCGTCGAGGTGGCGATCACCGAGGAGGTAATCGCGGTCCGAGACACCAAGAACCGAGCAGGCGGCATGCTCATGTTCCGCCCAGACGAGTGGGAAGCCTTCATCGGTGGTGTACGGCTAGGTGAATTCGACCTCTGACTCACGCCACGCACCCGCCCTCGGCAGGCCGCCGAGCAGAGGTGGCGCGGAGAGTGATGGAGCTACGCTGACGCACGGAGGTGCGTTTGTGACGTCCCAGCCCTCACGATCCGGCATCGTTCAGCAGCTCACAGAGCTCGTGGGTACGGTCATTCGTGAGCTTCGTCCTCGGCTGATCCAAGCCGCACTTTCGGGTGACCGCTCAGAGAGCCGGAACCTTCGACATGCTGACAACTTCCTGTCGGAGTACGACCTGTGGATGCACCGACGCTACCGGGAACTCCTGACGCAGATCTTTCCCTCGTACGTCTACGCGTCCGAGGAGGCGGACCCGCAGGTCATCGGCGACGATCCGGACCCGGATCTATGCGTCCTGGTCGACCCGCTCGACACGAGCGAACTGGCTGTGCGGGCTTTGTACGGCTACACGCACGTCCTGGTCTACTCGCGGAGCCTCGCTCGTCCGATCGCGGCCGTAGTGGGTGACATCTTCCACCACCTACAGATCTATACCGCCGGCCGCGACGATGCCGGACAAGAGCGGGCCTTCGTCTTCACCCAGGACGGCGCGTCCTATCCACTGCGACTCAACCGGTCTGCTCAGCTGCCAGAGTCGCTGATCACGAACTACTTCATGAAGCCTTCTGAGCGCTTCGTACCGCTCGCTCAGCAGACTCGCCTGATAGAGCAGTTGGGCCAGCGCTCTCAAGACGGTGTCAACCGAGGCAGGATCGGCGTTGACTTCGGCTCGATAGGGCTGTGCCACGTCGCGGCAGGTTTCAGTGACGCCATGATCGAGTTCGCCAAGGGCTTCGCCACCTGGGATCTCGCTCCAGGGCACTACATCCTCCAGGCGGCCGGAGGGGTCGTCCTCGACCTCCAAGGCCGTCCACTGCCGCTGGACTATGGGTTCGGCACCATGGCCGACATTCGGAAAGCCATGGACCGCCGATACAAGTTCGTCGCCGCCTCCCGTGTGCCTCTTGCCCAAGACATTCTCTCCGCCATGACCCTCACCGAGTGAGGAATATGGCCGCTCCCCTTGCTGGGAGGCGGTCCACGCTGACGGGACGCCGGGCCGGTTCCGCAAGCGGATCGCTAGCCGGGCGTCCCGTCGCGCTCGCTTCTTCGGGCGAGGCGCTGGGCTTGCCCGTTGTGCACATCGCCTACCCACTCCCAGCCGGGCTTGGCCGATGGGCCGATCCGCGGGTCGCTGGGATCATGGCCCTCACGCAAGGCGAGCACGTACGCCCGATCCTGCTCGATCCGCGCGTTTACCTGATCAGCTCCGCCGACTGACCCGTGCCCAGGGACGAGGACATCGACGTCGCCCGCCACGCTCTCCAGCAGTCGCAGCGCTGCTAGGTAGTCCTCGATCGGGTCAGCGGTGCCGTTCAGGTCGAGCATCGGAACCAGGACATCAGAGAGCATGTCGCCGGCGACGAGAACTCCGCGTTCCTCGATGAACAGCGCCGCATGGCCCGGTGCGTGCGCTTGGTGCTCGATGATCCGGGCTTGGGGGCCATCCCATGGGATCTGCGCCGTCTCGGCGGGCAGGGCGGTGATGAGGCCGAGCAGGTCCAGCGGTACCTGTCCGGCGATTTCCGTCTCAAGCAGGTGGGCGGCTATGCGGTCCTTCGCACCCGGATCGGAAAGCTGATCCCGGACACTGGCCGCGCAGCGGGCCGTGCCGTAACGAGGGGCCGCGCCGAGCTGGGCGTGCCAGAGCAGGTGATCCCAATGCGGATGCGTCGAGAAGCCTGCCACCACGGTCTGGCCCGAATCGGACAGGTCGTTCGCGAGGCAGGCCAATTCGTGGTTCTGCACCCCGGGGTCGATGAGCAACACGCCAGCCCGGCCGTGCACGACAACGGCGTTGCTCTGGCAGAACTCGCTCTCGTGGATCAGCACACCCTCCGCGACCTGCCTCAGCACGGGTGGCCCCTTCCGCTTGTGGTTTGCAACCGCTTTCGCGACCGTAGTACCGGGCGGTGGTAGATTGCAAGCACTATGGGCGAAGTGTATGAGCCGCGGTCGGGGTGCCCGATCAACGCCACCGTCGAGGTGTTCGGTGATCGCTGGAGCCTGCTCGTCCTCCGCGACATCGTCTTCGGAGACCGCCGCTATTTCCGAGAGCTGCAGGCCGGCTCAGAAGAGGGGATCGCGTCGAATATTCTCGCCGACCGACTCAAGCGATTCGTCGAGTTGGGATTGCTCACCCGTGAGGACGCGCGAGCCGGCCAGCGGGCGCGCTACAGCCTGACCGAACCCGCGATCCAACTCGTACCCGTGTTCGCGCAGCTCGGCAGCTGGGGGCTTCGCCACCGGCCCACGAGCCGCGCGCTGCGCGTCCGCGCCGAGCTTCTCGAACAAGGCGGCCCCGCGCTTTGGGAAGAGTTCATGGACGAGCTTCGCCACTCGCACCTCGGCTCCGAAACCCCAACGCGATCACCGAGCGTTCGCGAGCGCCTGAACGCGGCCTACCTCGCTGCCATCGACTCCTCGTAGCTGCCAGGCAGTCGACTTCGTCAGGCTTCGCGCTGCGGCGAGATGCCCAGGGCCGCGCAGGCGCCGTCCACGGCCGCCTGGCGGAGCTCGTCCTTTGGTACGTCGGTGAACTGGATCGTGCAGTCCTGGAGGCCGCCGAAGGCGATCACGGCCCGGGTGGCCTGCTCGAGCGTGGGTTCGGGGCCGTGCAGCAGCTTCGTCAGTCGCCTGCGCCAGTCCAGCACGAGGTCGATCAGGCCCAGGTCGGCGAGCGTGGTCAACTCGCTGAGCATGAGCACCATCGCTTCGCGGTGGCGGTAGTGGAAGTCGAAGTAGCCCTCCAGCAGGGCACGGGGGTCGACCTCGTCCAGTGCCTCCTGGCTCGTCAGGAACGCCTCTTCCTCGTCGATGATCGGCTGCACGATGCTGCGGACCAGGTCCTCGCGTGAGGAGAAGTGGTAGTAGAGCGCCGGCTTGGTGATGCCCAGCTGGTCGGCGATCTCCTGAAGGCTGGTCCGCTGCACACCTTTCTGGGCGAAGAGCTCGCGGGCGACGTCCTGGATCCGCTGCTTGGTGTCAGAGGGACGAGGCATGCCGTAAGTCTATCTGACTTAATGATAGGTAAGTAACCATGTTACGCTTACTTATCGTTAAGAAAGGAAGCGTGCACATGCGGATTCTCATCTCCGGCGCCAGCGTTTCCGGGCCGGTACTGGCGTACTGGCTGACCAGGCACGGCTTCTCCGTCACGGTCGTCGAGCGCGCGCCGGCTCTGCGCAAGACCGGTGGCCACGCGGTCGACCTGTTCCGGCCCGCTATGAACATCTCGGAGAAGATGGGCGTGCTCCCGCGTGTCGAGGAGCGGGCCACTGGCGCGAACCGGATGACCGCGTACGGGGAGGGCGCGCGGCGTCCCGTACGGGTGGAGCTCTCCAAGATCTTCGGCGCCACCGAAGGCCGGCACGTCGAGATCATGCGCGACGACCTGAGCGAGATCTACTACGACGCCACAAGCGACGACGTCGAGTACATCTTCGGCGACTCGATCACCGCGATCTCGCCCGACGGCGAGGTGCGGTTCGAGAATGCCGCGCCGAGCCGTTTCGACCTCGTCGTCGGCGCGGACGGGCTGCACTCCAACGTGCGCCGCCTCGTCTTCGGCGACGAGTCCCGCTTCAGCGCATTCATCGGGGCCTACCTCGGGGTGCTGACCCTGCCCAACGCCGCCGATCTCGACGGCGAGCTCCTCATGCACGTCGGCGTCGGCCGCACCGCCGGCATGTACGGCGCGCGGCACCTCGGCGAGGCGCGGGCGATGTTCCTGTTCCGGAGCGAGCGCGAGCTCGACTACTCCCGCCACGACGTGCCCCGGCAGAAGGAGCTGCTGCGCGGCGCGTTCAGGGGGCTGCACGCCGACGTGGACCGCTGGCTGGACGAGCTCGACCGCACCCCGGCGTTCTACTTCGACTCGATCACTCAGCTTCACATGGACACCTGGTCGCGGGGGAGGGTGACGCTCGTCGGCGACGCGGGCTACTGCCCCGGCCCTGCCGTCGGCGGCAGCACCAGCCTGGCCGTCGTCGGCGCGTACGTCCTGGCCGGGGAGCTGGCGCGGGCGGGCGGTGACCATGAGCGCGCATTCCCCGCCTACGAGCACGCGATGGCGGAGCACGTGCGCGGCAGCCGCGCCGTCGCGCTGAGCGCGGCGAAGACCCTGGTCCCCACGTCCCGCCTCGGCGTGCGGGGACTGGTCCAGGGCCTTCGCCTGATCTCCGCCCTGCCTGCGGGGCCCAGCCGCGCCCTCGTCCGCCTCACCACCAAGAGCGCACGCCTCTACAACTCCATGATCGTGGACGACTACCCGGTGTCGCCCACCGCATCAGTACGCCGGGTCGGCCTGGAGAATCACTGAAGATCATTTTCAGCGGAGTTGCTGCTCGAAGCCCGAGATCATGGCCCGCAACCCTGCCTTGAACCACTGGTCGTAAAACGCCGCCGCCACATTGCCGTCCCCCGTCGTCGTGGTGCCCGGTGGGGTGCCGACCTGGGCCAAAGCGTGGCCCAGGACATAGACGGCTACCGACTGGATCGCGGTGAGTGCGTCCTGGCGTGGGATTCCCGCTGCCTCGAAGCGGTTCAGTAGCCCGGCCAGCAGTTCCAGGCCCAGGTCGATGTCCACTGGGTGGGTGGCCAGCAGGGGTACGGCGTGCGGATGGCCGAGCAGCATCAGCCGGTAGGAACCCGCGAACCGGGCCAGCGCCTCGGGCCATGGCGTGTCGGCGTCGAGGTCGATCACCGCCTCGGCGAACAGGTGGTCGACCACTGCGGCGAGCACCGCGTCCCGGTTCGGCAGGTGGCGATACAGGGACATGGCCGCGACCCCGAGCTGGGTGCCGAGGCGGCGCATGGTGAGCGCGTCGAGCCCCTCGGCGTCCAGTACCTCGATGGCCGCGGCCACGATCCGTTCGCGGGTCAGGACGGCTGGGCGTCCCCTGCCGCGCCGGGGTGCGGGCTCGTTCATCCGGTCAGCGTAGCGATCAGCGTGGTGGCCAGCATGAGCAGGGACAGAGCGCCCACCACCAGGTGCTGAACGTCTACCACCACGTCATGTCCCTCGGTCGGCAGGATCTTGAGCGTACGGCTGTACTCGCGCTGGTACGTCTCCCGCTGCGCGGCGGTGCCGGTGCCGAAGTAGGGGAGCCACCAGTTCCACAGGTGTCCGCCGACTATGACGACGGAGAGTGCGGTGGCGGCGAGCAGTGACCAGGTTCGGTGCAGTGCGACCCCGGCCGCGATCAGTAACGGGAACGGGTAGTTGATGCCCGCCGCGAGTACGCGCTGTCCGACGTTGCCGGGCCGCAGGTCGTTCAGCGGGAACATCGGCACCCACTCGGTCACGACGAGCCAGCCGAGCCAGACGAGCGGGACGATGATCGCGATGGTGGTGGTCATGGCGCTACCTCCTGGTTGATTTTGAGTACGATGTAAGCTTACGTCGTACTCAAAATCAGCACAATAGGGTTGCCCGAGATCGAGCCGCTGCGACATCCTCGGGGGATGATTGACGATCGGCGTATGGTGCGGATCTCCAAATACCTGTCCAAGCACCTGCGTCACGAGCCCGAGCGGATCGGGATCGAGCTGGACGAACGCGGCTGGGTGGACGTCGACGTCCTCCTCCGGGCCGCCGCCTCCCATGGGTTCCCGATCGACCCGGCCGATCTGCACCGGGTCGTGGCGGGCAACGACAAGCAGCGGTTCGCCCTTGAGAACGGCAGGATCCGCGCGAACCAGGGGCATTCCATCGAGGTCGACCTGGACCTGCCGGTGGCGACGCCGCCCGCGTACCTGTACCACGGCACGGTGGCGAAGAGCCTGCCCGCGATCCGGGCCGAGGGGCTGCGGCCGATGAACCGCCACCACGTCCACCTGTCGCCCGACCGCGAGACGGCGACGCGGGTGGGGGCGCGGCGGGGCAGGCCGGTGGTCCTGCCGGTGGACGCCGGGGCGATGCACGACGCGGGACACGAGTTCCGGGTCAGTGCCAACGGGGTGTGGCTCGTGGACGAGGTGCCACCCACGTATCTGCGTTTCCGGGAGTGACATCAGACTTTCGTCAGGGGTGGTCCTGGACGGTCGGCGGATCTTTTCCGGGCCGCCGATTTCTACCGTCGTCACCATGAAACGCAAGCTCATCGGCGTCCTGGCGGCGACAACGGCGCTGACCCTCGCCCTGACCGCGCCCGCCGCCGGCTCGACTGTACGAGTGGCGCCGACCCCGGCCGCCATCGACGCCTACCTCACCAAGGTCGTGGAGTCCACCGGGCTGCCGGGTATGTCCGTCGTGGTCACCCATAACGACCAAGTGATCCACGCCGCCGGCTACGGCCAAGGCTCCGACGGCAAGCCCGTCACCGCCGACACCCCCATGCGCGTCGCCTCCGTCAGCAAGTCGTTCACCGCCATGGCCGTGATGACGCTGGTCGACGCGGGCAAGATCAAGCTGGACGGATCGGTCGCCGAGCAGCTGCCCGGCTTCCAGCTGGCGGATCCGCGCGGCGCGGCGATCACCGTACGTCAGCTGCTCAACCAGACCTCCGGCCTGTCCGACACCACCCTCGACATCAACGCCCTGGAGGAGACCACCTCCCTCGCCCAGTACGTGGACCGGCTCAAGACCGGCGCGCTCGCCACCGACCCCGGCACCCACTGGGCGTACTGCAACGCCAACTACGACCTGGCCGCCCGCCTGGTCGAGGTCGCGAGCGGGCAGAGCTTCGACGACTACTTGAAGCAGCACGTCTTCGCCCCGCTCGGCATGACCCATAGCGCCCTGCGGAGTGAGGTGGTCCGGCCCTCGGACGGCTACAACTCGGTGTTCGGTGCCTGGCTGGCGCGCCCCGAACTGCCCGGGTTCCTCGACGGCAGCGGCTCCGGCGGGGTCATCACCACCGCCGCCGACATGGGCGCCTGGCTGATCAACCAGAACGGGAAGGGCAAACCGCTCGTCACCTCCCAAAGCCTGCGGACCATGCACAACCCGTCCAAGGTCAGCGACTACGGCATGGGCTGGAGCCGCGACAGCGACACCAAGCTGCTCGTGCACTCCGGCAACCTGTTCACCTACACCGCCGTCGAGGCGATCTCCCCTGAGACCGGCTACGGCTTCGCGGTCATGACCAACAGCGCGTCCCTCACCGACGACACGTACGCCGTCGCCACGGGTCTGTTCGCGATGACCCAGGGGCGGACGCCGGAGCTGCCGGGTGGTGGGCGGCAGACGTTCGAGCTGGTGCTGGGCCTCATCGGGCTGGCCGCCATCGGGCTGGGCATTCTGGGCGTGTGGCGGTCGCGACGCTGGGCGGCCGGGCGGGCCGGGCGTCCCGGGTGGCGGATCGCGCTGCGGATGGTGCCGGTGCTGCTGCCGGCCGCGGTGCTGGCGGCGTATCCGGACCTGATCTCGTTCATCTCGAACGGGCGGACGATCACCTGGGCCCAGCTCACCTACTTCCCCGTACCGTTGACGATCACCCTGGCGGTCGCGGCGCTGGCGGGAGTGGCAACGACGGCGATGCGGATCGTCCGGCTGCGGGAGCTCAAGGCTGACACGATTCCGCAGGTCATCCCGTCTGAGTCGATAAGGTCTGGTAGGTGAGAAACGGCGCGATTCTGGCGGTGGTCGCGGGGATCAGCCTGGTCAACGGGCTGTACCTCGACCACATCCCGACCTGGCGGCAGTTGCTGTTCGCGGTCATCGCCGTGGTCGCCTACCTGCACGGCAGACATCTTCCGGTACGCCGGGACTGGCTCGTCCTGGGCGCGGTCGCGATACCCGGTGTCGTGGAGCTGGGCGTGAGCCTCTGGGACGGGGTGGGCGCGCTGATGGCCATGGCGCTGTTCGCGGTGCTGCCCTGGCTGGCGGGGCGGTTCCGGCGGCAGCAGGCGGAGCTGGTCGAGGCGGGGCGGCAGCGGGTCGGTCAGCTGGAGCGGGAGCAGCAGTACACCGCCGAGCGCGTCAAACTGCATGAACGCGCCCGCATCGCCGCCGACATGCACGATTCGCTCGGGCACGAGCTGGCGCTGATCGCGCTGCGGGCCGGGGCCCTGGAGCTGGCGGCCGACATGAACGAGACGAACCGGGAGGCGGCCGCCCAGCTGCGCGCCTCGGCGGTCACGGCCACCGACCGGCTGCGCCGTACCATCGGGGTGCTGCGGGACTCGGGCGGCGCCCCCACGGACCCACCGGACGAGTCGATAGAGACGCTGGTCGAACGGGCCGGGCGGGCCGGCATGGCGGTGACCTTGAGCCGCGACGAGAGCTCGGCGGTCCTGCCGCCGCTGCTGGACCGGGCCGCGCACCGGGTGACGCAGGAGTCCCTGACCAACGCCGCCCGGTACGCACCCGGCGCCGAGGTCCGTGTCACCATCGAACGCCGCGCCGACATGGTCGCCGTCACGGTGACCAACGCACCCTCGCTCACCAAAGCGCAGTCCACAGGGGGCGGTGGGACCGGGCTGGCGAGCCTGCGCGAACGCGTACGCCTGCTGGGCGGCACGCTGGAAGCCCGGCGCACGAGCGAAGGTGGATTCACCGTGACGGCCCGGTTGCCATGGCCGAAAGACACAGGGGAGAGCGGATGATCCGGGTGCTGCTGGCCGACGACGAGCCCATGGTCCGGGCCGGGGTGAAGTCGATCCTGGCCACCGACGCGGGCATCGAGATCGTCGCCGAGGCCGCCGACGGCAGGGAGGCCGTCGAGCTGGCCCTGGCGCACCGCCCGGACGTGGCGATGCTCGACATCCGCATGCCCCGCCTCGACGGCCTGTCCGCCGCCGCCGAGCTGCGCGCCGCGCTTCCGGAGGTGGCGGTGGTCATGCTGACCACGTTCGACGAGCGCGAGTACGTGGCCAGGGCGCTCGCGGAAGGCGCGGGCGGCTTCCTGCTCAAGGCCGCCGACCCGCGCGAGCTGATCATCGGCGTCCGGGCGGTCGCGGGCGGCGCGGCGTACCTGTCACCGCGCATCGCCCACCAGGTGATCGCCGAGCTGAACGACGGCAGGCTCACCCGGAACACCACCGCCCGCAAGCGGACCGAATCCCTCACGCCCCGCGAACGCGAGGTGCTGGCCCTCGTCGGCCGCGGCCTGTCCAACCAGGACATCGGCCGCGAGCTGTTCGTGTCGGAAGGCACGGTCAAGGCCCACGTCAGCGCCATCCTCCTGCGTCTGGAGGTGAACAACCGGGTCCAGGCCGCGATCATGGCCTATGAGGCGGGGCTAATGAGCTGACTCGTCGTACGGCAGCAGGCTCGGCGCGCTGTTGTGCACCTGCTGGAAGATGACCGACGTACGGAACCCGGCGATCTCCCGCCGCTTGCTGAGCCGGTCGAGCAGGAAGGCGTGCAGGTGGTCCAGGTCCTGGACCGCCACGTGCAGGAGGAAGTCGTCCCCGCCCGCCAGGACGAACACGCTCAGCACCTCCGGCTGCTCGGCCGCCGACTGCTTGAACGTCTCGATGACGGTCCTGCTCAGCGGGCGGACCTGGACCGAGACGAGCGCCTGGACGCTGCGGTTCAGCGCCGCCGGGGCGATGTCGGCGTGGTAGCCGCGGATGACGCCGCGCCGGGTGAGGGCGCGGACGCGTTCCAGGCAGGTGGAGGGGGCGACACCCAGCTGTCTGGCCAGTTCCCGGTTCGATTGCCGCGCATCCGTTTGAAGAAGCCGAATGATTCCCGAATCAAGTTCATCCACGGCGGCATTATCCCCAGAGAACCGATCAAACGTTCGCCAGAAGGCTGCCACCACAACGCGTACGGCTACTTTCGGCTGATATGTCGGAACAAACGAAAGGTCGCCTGAGTGCCGGTCAGGGCACGGCGATGCTGCTGGGCGGGGTACTCGGACCGGGCATGCTGGTGCTGCCCCAACTGGCCGCCGAGGCCGCGGGCCCGGCGTCGATCCTGGCCTGGGTGGGCCTGCTGGCGCTGAGCGCACCGGTGGCGATCACCTTCGCCACGCTCGGCACCCACTACCCGAACGGCGGCGGCGTGGCCGCCTTCACCGGTCTCGCGTTCGGCGGGCGGGCCGCCGCGGTGGTCGGCTGGTGGTTCTACGGCGCCGTCCCCATCGGCATCGTGGCCGGCGCGCAGGTCGGCGCGGTCTATGTGGCCAACACCCTGGGTGTGGACAAGACCGTCGCCGCTGCCACCCTGCTCGCCGCCGCCTTCCTCGCCAACGCCGCGGGCCTGCGCACCTCGGGACGGCTGCAGGTGGCCATGGTGCTCCTGCTGATCGCGCTCCTCGCGACGGCCGTCGGCACCGCCGCGCCGCACGCCAGCGCCGCCAACTTCACCCCGTTCGCCCCGTACGGCATGGCGGGCGTGATCTCCGCGGCCGGAGTGCTCTTCTTCGCCTTCGTCGGCTGGGAGGCCGCCACCCACCTGTCGGCGGAGATCACCGACATCAGGAGGGCCACCACGGTGACCCTGACCGTGATCTCCGTCCTCTACCTGAGCGTCTCCATCACCTCGATCGCCGTCCTGGGCCGAGCGGCACCGCTGTCCGCCCTGCTGGAGACCGGCATCGGCGCCGCGGCCGGCCCCATCATCACTACGGCGGCCATAGCCCTCACCTTCGGCGCCATCAACACCTACATAGCCGGCGCCGCCCGCCTGGGCGCGTCCATGGCCGGGAGCGGATCCCTGCCGCCCTGGTTCGGGAAGGGCGGAACCCCCTATCGCAGTCTGGCCCTCCTGGCGGCTCTGACCGCCCTGATCATGTTGCTGCCGGCGGACCTGGACACCCTCATGAGAGCCACCTCGGCCTGCCTGGCCGCGGTGACCACGGCAGGCGTGGCGGCGGCCGTCCGCATTCTGCCGCCGGGAAAACCGCGCAACACGGCCATCGTGGCAACTGTCCTGTCCTGCATAGCCCTGGCCTGCTGCGGCGCGTATCTAGCGGTTCCGGCGGCACTATCCCTGATTGGCCTGCTGGTGGCAAAGCCGTACCCTCGACGCCCGAAACCGTGTGCGGCGGGTAGCGGGTAGCCCATGCGTGCCGTACAAGGAAGAGAAACAGACCCCTCACCGAACGGAAGAGGGACGCGATGACCGACTACGCAAAGGCGAGAGAGCTCGGCGAGCAGGCCCGGGAGAAGGAGTGGACCCGCCCGAGCTTCGCCAAGCAGTTGTTCCTGGGCGACCTCCGTCTCGACCTGGTCCACCCGGCCCCCACGCTGGCCGAGGAGGCGGCCAAGCGCGGGGAGGATTTCGTCAGGGCCGTCCGGCGCTACCTCGACGCGCACGTCGATCCCGCCGAGATCGAGCGGACCGCGCAGGTGCCCGACCAGGTGGTCAAGGGGCTTGCCGAGCTCGGGGCGTTCGGGATCACGATCAGCGAGGAGTACGGCGGGCTCGGCCTGCCCTACCTGTACTACTGCCGGGCGCTCATGCTCGTCGGGTCGTACTGCCCGGCGCTGGCGACGCTGCTGTCGGCGCATCAGTCGATCGGGGTGCCGCAGCCGCTCAAGCTGTTCGGCACCGAGGAGCAGAAGCGGGAGTACCTGCCGAGGTGCGCGCGCGGCGAGGTGTCGGCGTTCCTGCTGACGGAGCCGGACGTGGGCTCCGACCCGGCGCGGCTGTCCACGACCGCCGTCAGGGACGGCGACGACTACGTGCTCGACGGCGTCAAGCTGTGGACGACGAACGGCGTGATCGCCGACCTGCTCGTGGTCATGGCCCGTACCGGCAAGAAGATCAGCGCGTTCGTGGTCGAGGCCGACTCGCCCGGCATCACGGTGAAGAGGCGCAACGCCTTCATGGGGCTTCGGGGCATCGAGAACGGCGTCACCGAGTTCGCGCAGGTCAGAGTGCCCGCCAAGAATCTCATCGGGCGTGAGGGCGAAGGGCTGAAGATCGCCCTCACCACGCTCAACACCGGACGCCTGTCGCTGCCCGCCACCTGCGCGGGCAACGCCAAGTGGGCGGTGAAGATCGCCCGTGAGTGGGGCAACGCCCGGGTGCAGTGGGGGCGCAAGGTCGGCGAGCACGAGGCCGTCGCCACGAAGATCGCCTTCATCGCGGCCACCGCGTACGCCCTGGAGGCCGTCTGCGAGCTGACCAGCCGCATGGCCGACGACCAGCGCAACGACATCAGGATCGAGGCCGCGCTGGCCAAGCTCTACGCCTCCGAGCTGTCCTACCAGGTGCTCGACGAGCTGCTCCAGATCAGGGGCGGTCGCGGCTACGAGACCGCCGAGTCGCTGGCCGCGCGGGGCGAGCGCGGGGTCCCGGTCGAGCAGATGCTGCGCGACTCACGGATCAACCGGATCTTCGAGGGCTCCTCCGAGATCATGCGGCTGCTGATCACCCGCGAGGCGGTCGACGCCCACCTGTCGGCGGCCGGGGAGCTCATCAACCCCGACGCCTCCAGGAAGGAACGCGCGCAGGCGCTGCGGCAGGCCGGCCGCTTCTACGCCCGCTGGCTGCCGACGCTGGTCGCGGGCAGCGGCAACCTGCCCGCCGCCTACGCCGACTTCGGGCCGCTGGCGGCCCACTTGCGTTTCGTCGAGCGGACCAGCAGGAAGCTGGCCCGGTCCACCTTCTACGGCATGTCCCGCTGGCAGGGGCGGCTCGAACACAAGCAGTCCTTCCTCGGCCGGATCATCGACATCGGGGCGGAGCTGTTCGCCATCACCGCGGTCTGCGTCAAGGCCGAGGAGGACGCCCGTGACCTGGGCCGTCGGCCGTACGAGCTGGCGGACACGTTCTGCCATCAGGCGCGGCGGCGGGCGGAGGCACTGTTCGCCAAGCTCTGGGACAACAGCGACACCCAGGACACCCGGCTGGCCCGCTACGTGCTCGACGGCCGTTACACCTTCGTCGAGGAGGGCATTCTCGACCCGTCCATCGAAGGGCCGTGGATCGGATCGCCGCAGGGCGGAGAGAGCGTGCGGAGAAAGATCCTCTGACGCGCGGTCTAGACCGGTTGTGAGGTTTCCGGCGTCCTAGTGTTTTCAAACCGAGACCAACCGGTATAGACCAGACCGAGAATAGAGGCTTACTCTGACGCAAACGCGTTGAGCTGTGACTCACGCACCGGCCGCTGGTACGGACCAGCGAGACCCGTCCGATGAGAAGGCGGTACTTCGGTGAACATGAAACTTGTGGGCGGTGCGGCTCTCGGCCTGGCAACCGTGCTGGTCCTGTCCAGCTGTGGCTCAGGAGGAGGCACCGGCACGGCCGGTGCGGGCGACCAGAAGTCCTCGGCCGGCGGCCCGGTGACGCTCAAGATGGTCGCCGCCGACTACGGTGACGGCCCCGGCAAGCCGAACTCCGGTGAGACGTTCTGGAAGGGCGTCGTGGACGAGTTCCAGGCGGCCAACCCGAACATCAAGGTCGAGGTCCAGGTCATCAACTGGAACGACATCGACAAGCAGGTCGCCACCATGGTCCAGAACGGCCAGGTGCCCGACATCCTGCAGACCGGCGACTACTCCGGCTTCGTCAAGGACCAGCTCCTCTACAAGGTCGACGAGGTCCTGTCGCCGAACGTCTCCAGCGACATGCTGCAGAAGTTCGCCGACTTCGGCAAGGTCGACGGCGCCGCGTACGGCATCCCGTTCGTCTCCTCCGCCCGCGCCCTGTTCTACAACAAGGACCTGTTCCAGAAGGCCGGCATCGCCGAGCCGCCCAAGACCTGGGACGAGCTCAAGGCCGACGCCGAGAAGCTGAAGAAGGCCGGCGTCAGCCAGCCCTTCGGCCTGCCGCTCGGACAGGAGGAGGCGCAGGCCGAGTCCTTCCTGTGGATGCTCGGCAACGGCGGCGGCTACAAGGACGCCTCCGGCAAGTGGGCGATCAACTCCCCGCAGAACATCGAGACGTTCAACTACGTGAAGGGCCTGGTCAACGCCGGTCTGACCACCCCGAACCCGGGCACCAAGGACCGCAAGACGGTCTGGGAGGACTTCGGCGCCGGCAAGGTCGGCATGGTCAACGGCGGCCCGATGTCCATCCCGATCTTCGACGCGGCCGGGCTGAAGAACTACGGCGTCGCGCCGATCCCCGGCAAGTCCGGCCCGCTCGACACCACGCTCGGCGTCATGGACTGGATCATGGCGTTCAACAAGAACGGCCACGCTGCCGAGATCAAGAAGTTCTTCGACTTCTTCTACACCGGCAGCGCCGCACAGAAGATCAGCGACACCTACAAGCTGCTGCCCGTGACCAACGGCGGCATCCAGAAGCTGTCGGGCGACGAGAAGCTCAAGCCGTTCCTCGACGCGCTGCCCAACGCCAGCTTCTACCCGTTCCAGGACCCGAAGTGGGCCGAGGTGAACCCGCAGATCAAGCAGACCATCGGCGGGGCCGTCAAGGACGACCCGGCCAAGGTGCTCGGCGAGCTCCAGAAGACCGCCGACGCCGGCTGATCAGTCGGGGGCCCGTACGGCCGGCGCTTCGCGTTCAGAGCGCCGGCCGTACCGTTACGGAAGGTTCCGCATGAAAAGGTTGCGCGTCCTGGAGCCCCTGGCCTGGGTCGGGCCCGCTGTTGTGCTGATCGCGGTGGTCGTGCTCTGGCCGGTCTACGAGATGATCCGCTCGTCGTTCCTGAAGATCAGCCGGTTCGGCGTGGTCCAGGGCGGCAACGGCGTGGCGAACTACGAGAAGCTGTTCGGTGAGAAGGACTTCGCGGACATCATGGTCCGCAGCGTGATCTGGGTGGTCGCGGTCGTCGCCCTCACCGTGCTGATCTCGCTGGCCCTGGCCCAGCTGTTCAACCAGCGCTTCCCCGGCCGCAAGATCGCCCGCTGGGCGCTGATCGCGCCGTGGGCGGCCTCGGTGCTGATGACGGCGATCATCTTCAAGTGGATGCTCGACCCTGAGGTCGGCGTAATCAACCAGATCAGGCTCAAGCTCGGCCTGATCGACGCGATGGGCGGCGCCTCGGCCGACCAGCTCGGTGACGCCTCGACGGCGATGCCATGGCTGGTGTTCGTGGCGGTGTTCGTGTCGGTGCCGTTCACCACGTACGCGCTGCTGGCCGGTCTGGCGACAATCCCCAACGACGTCTACGAGGCGGCCAAGATGGACGGCGCCACCCGGCTGCGGACGTACTGGTCGATCACGCTGCCGCTGCTGCGGCCCGCCCTCACCGTCGCCGCGCTGATCAACGTCATGAACGTCTTCAACAGCTTCCCGATCATCTGGGCCATGACGCACGGCCAGCCCGGATACTCGACGGCGACCTCGACGATCCTGATGTTCATCCTCAAGGGCTCCAACATCGGCGAGTCCGCCGCCATGTCGGTCGTCAACTTCGGCATGGTGATCATCCTGACCGCGATCTTCCTCAGGGTGTCCCGCTGGAACAAGGAGGTGGCGTGATGGCCGTCAAGACGGCGCCGACGCTGTCCACCCACCACCACGCCAAGCCGCCCCGCCCCGCCTCGCGCGGCCTGCCCAGGCTCAAGACGGTGATCGTCGCGGGCAGCGCGTACGTGATCGCGTTCATCTTCCTGTTCCCGTATCTGGTGATGCTGCTGACCTCGCTGCGTCCCCAGGAGACGCTGCGCGACGTGACGTTCTTCCCGTCGCAGTGGGAGTGGTCGAACCTGACCAACTTCTGGACCAGCGGCCTGGCCGGCAACCTCATGGTCACGCTCAAGGTGGCGGCGGGTTCCACCATCCTGGTGCTGCTGGTGGCGCTGCCGGCCGCGTACTACACGGCCAGGCACAACTTCAGGTGGCGCACGGCGTTCCTGATCCTGGTGCTGATCACCCAGATGTTCCAGCCGACGGCCATGCTGGTCGGCATCTACCGCGAGTTCTTCCAGTTCGGGTTGGTGGACTCGATCTGGTCGCTGATCCTGGTCAACGGCGGGTTCAACCTGGCGTTCGCGGTGTGGATCCTGAACGCGTACTTCTCCTCGATCCCGCGCGAACTGGAGGAGGCGGCGTTCATCGACGGCAACGGGCGGTTCGGGGCACTGTTCCGGATCACGCTGCCGCTGGCCATGCCCGGGGTCATCACCGCGCTGATCTTCACCTTCATCGCCGCGTGGAACGAGTTCGTGGTGGCGTTGACGCTGACCACGACACCGGCGAACCAGCCGCTGACGGTGGCGCTCAACTCGTTCATCGGCCAATACCAGGTGGACTGGCAGAACCTCTTCGCCGGCTCGGTGATCGCCACCATCCCAGTGATCATCCTCTTCGCTCTGATCGAGCGAAAGGTGGTGGGAGGTCTGACGGCGGGCTCCATCAAATAGCCGGCCGCAACAGCCATCCCCGCCCGGGCCTCCTCCACCGGCCCGGGCCCCTCAGCCGCCCCGCACGCCGGTGGCGGCTGAGGTGGTTACTGGGGTACGCGGGCGACGCAGAAGACCGTCTGACCGAAGGGCGGCCGGATGAAGCGCTCGATGAGGCGCGTGGCCGGAACCACCGTCCGGTCATAGATCTTCACGAGTCGCGGATCCGGATAGCCCACGCCACCCCGGCGGACGGCGGCCCACCAGGCGATGCCACCCAGGAAGTTGATCGGCTTCAGCACCTCGGCCTCCAGCCCCGCCTTGGCGACCGTCGCGCCCAGGGTCTTGGGGGTGTAGCGCTGGACGTGCCCGACCTTACGGTCGAAGTCTCCATAAAGCTGCATGTAGCCGGGCACCCAGATGACGATCCGGCCGCCGGGCTGCGTGACCCGGGCCAGCGAACGCAGCGCCTCGGCGTCCTCCTCGATGTGCTCCAGGACGTTCATCAGGATGACCGTGTCGACCTTGTCCTCAAGCGGGATCTCGGTCGGCAGGCCGAACTGCAGCACACCGATGTCGTCGCGCCCCTCGAAGCGCTTGCGGAGCTGCTCGACGCAGTAGGGGTCGAAGTCGCTCACCACGAGACGGTCGAGACGCGGCAGGAACTGCTCGGCGAAATGGCCCAGCCCGGACCCGATCTCCAGCATCGAACGGCCGACATGCGGGGCGACCATGTCGAACTCGTACTGCCGATAGTTCTTGGCCTCGTCCCCACCTAGGTGGTTCTCCAGGGCCTCGTCACCGGCCGCCGGTTGTACTACACGGTCATACCCAGAAGACATAGTGCCGTTCCTTCGAAGGGCTCATGGATTTGTGCGAGTCTAATGCCCCAGCAGCGCCGATGGTCACCTCATGGGTCAAACGCCCTTCCCCGAACCCCCTCTGATGCGGTGAAATCTGACTCGTTCATGGACGACGACGAGGCCATCGGCCGCTCCCTCGCCGGCGACCTGACCGCCTACGAGGCGCTGGTCGCCCGCTACAGCGCGCTCGCCCACCGCACCGCCGCCATGCTCGGTGCGGGGGACGAGGCAGAGGACGTGGTGCAAGAGGCGTTCGTCAAGGCGTTCAGGCATCTGTCGACCTTCCGCAGGGACGCCCCTTTCCGGCCGTGGCTGCTGCGGATCGTGGCCAACGAGACGCACAACCTGACCCGGTCGCGCGGGCGCAGATCCGAGCTCACCGTACGGCTCAGCGCCACGGCCGACCTCAAGGCCCCCGACGACCCCGAGGGTTCGGCCGTCGCCACGGACCGGCGCGCCCGGCTGCTGGAGGCGGTACGCCACCTGCCGGAGCGGGAACGCCAGGCCGTCGTCTGCCGGTACTTCTTACAGCTGACGGAGGCGGAAACCGCCCAGGTGCTCGACTGGCCGCTCGGCACCGTCAAGTCCAGCACGCATCGCGGCCTCGCGCGGCTCAGGGAGGAGGTGGGCAATGAGCTCGCATGACCCGTTCGACGACCTGGCCGCCGAACTCACGGCCCTCGCCGACTTCCTCGACGTCCCCAACCCATCGCCGAGCGACGTGGCCTCAGCCGTCCGCGCCCGCCTGGAGCCCACCCCAGACACGCCCACGACTCCTGAGGCGCCCGGTGTGCCCGACGTCAGGCGGCATCCCCCGGCGCCGGGTCGGCGGGAGGATGAGCGGCGGCCTCCGGCGCAACGCAAGCGGCGGGCAAGATGGCAGATCGTGGCAGCCATCGTCGTGGCCGTCATAGCCATCACCGCCGCAACCCCGCAGGGCCGCGCCGCCGTGCGCGCGATCCTCCACTACGCCGGCATCGAGCTACGCCTGGGCGAGTCCACCCCCGAGCCGGTCACCACCCCCACGCCCCTGCCGGGCGAGCACGCGGTGGCCCCGGCGGACCTGGCCACCCAGGTGAGGTTCCCCATCAAGACCCCCACCGCGCTGGGCACCCCCGAGCGCGCCACGGTGAGCGACAACGGCCGCGTGGCGTCGCTGTTCTGGCCGGGCGGCATCCGCCTGGACCAGTTCGACGGCACGCTCAGCCCGTACTTCTTCAAGAGCGTTGGCCCACCCTGGCCCGAGGACGTCCGGGTCGGGGGCGTCACCGCCTGGTGGCTCGGCGGCGAGCATCCGCTCGGCTACCTCAAGCGCGAGGACGGCACGTCGGTCCCCCTGCGCCAGGCCCAGCCCACCCTCATCTGGCAGTCCGGCACCGTCGGCTACCGCCTGGAAGGAGCCGGCACTAAAAAGCGCGCCGCCGAGATAGCCGCCACACTCCTCCAGTAGCCGTCTCACGCCGGTAGCGCCTCGCGCCGGCAGAGCCGGTCACTCCGGCAGGGTCAGCCAGTCGTCGATCTCCTTCAGCAGCTCCTTGCGCACCCCCTCGGGTGCCGTGGACGCCCTGATCGACTGCCGCGCCAGCTCGGCGATCTCCTCATCACCAAAGCCGTAGACCTCCCGCGCCAGCTCGTACTGCCGCAACAACCGCGCCCCGAACAGCAACGGGTCGTCGGCCCCCAGCGCGATCGGCACCCCCGCGTCGAACAGCCTGCGCAACGGCACGTCCGCCGCCCGCTCGGCGACGCCCAGGCCCACGTTCGAGGTCGGGCACACCTCGCAACAGATCTGCCGTTCAGCCAGCCGCTCCATCAGCCACGGGTCCTCCGCCGCCCGTACCCCGTGCCCGACGCGATCCGCGTGCAGGTCGTCCACGCACTGCGCGACGCTGCGGGGGCCGAGCAGCTCACCCCCATGAGGTACGGCCAGCAGCCCCGCGCGCTTGGCGATCCGGAAGGCCCGCTCGAACTCCCTGGCCGCGCCGCGCCGCTCGTCGTTCGACAACCCGAACCCGACGACCCCCCTGCCCTGGTATTGGACCGCGAGCCTGGCCAGCGTGTTCGCGTCGAGCGGGTGCTTGGTGCGGTTGGCCGCCACGACCACCGCGATCCCGATGCCCGCCAGTACGGCGGCCTGGGCGGCGGCGTCCAGCATGAGCTCCAGCGTCGCCGTCAACCCGCCGAACCGCGGCGCGAACCCCGACGGGTCCACCTGGATCTCCAGCCATCGCGACCCGGCCGCCGCCTCGTCCTCGGCCGTCTCCCGCACCAGCCGGTAGACGTGCTCCGGCTGCCACAGCACCGACCTGGCGATGTCGTACAGTCGCTGGAACCTGAACCACCCACGCTCATCGGTCGCGCGCAACTGGGGCGGCCAGTCCTGCTCCAGCGCGTCGGGCAGGTGCAGGCCCTGCTCGCGAGCCAGCTCGATCAGCGTCGAATGCCGCATCGAGCCGGTGAAGTGCAGGTGCAGGTGAGCCTTGGGCAGCAGGTCAAGCGGGCGTGGCATTTCCATATCTTGCCACTCAACCTGTATGCCCGTTCGTGCGTTGGGAGGGGCGAAAGGGGACCCCGCCCATGACGGATGAAGATGAAACGGCATTCGACGAGTTCCTTGCCGCACGCAGCACCTCGTTGTTACGCACCGCGATCCTGGTCTGCGGAGCCACCCACCACGACGCCGAGGACCTGGTCCAGCACGCTCTGGAGAAGGTCTACCGGCACTGGTCCCGAATCCGGCACGACAACCCCGAGGCGTACGCGCGCAAGGTCCTCGTCAACGCGGCGATCAGCCGGGCTCGGCGGCGGCGCGTCGTGCAGGAGATCACGTTCGCCCGGCCGCCCGACACCGCCGCGAAATCGCCCGACCTGGACCTGCGCGACACGCTCATCGAGGAATTGCGCAGGCTGCCGCCGAAGATGCGGGCCGTGATCGTCCTGCGCTACTGGGAGGACCAGTCGGAGTCGGCCACCGCGTCGCTGCTCGGCTGCTCGCTCGGCACCGTGAAGAGCCAGGCGGCCCGGGGACTCGCCAAGATCCGCGAACGCATGACCGTCGCAGAAGGAGCGATCCGATGAAGACCGAAGAAGAAGCCATCGCCGACGCCATGGCCTCACACGTCGCCGGCGTGCACGCCGGGCCGACGCTCGGCAGGGACGTGCGCCGCCGCCACCGCGCGCACGTGCTCAGATTCCGTACGGCCGGCGCCGCCCTGGTCACGGCCCTGGTCGCCGTGACCGTGCCGGCACTGATCAACTCGGGGGAACCCCCCAAGACCCAGCACGCGGCCACCGGTCCGGACCGGGCCGTGATGGACTTGGTGACCGTCCCCAGTGTCGTCGACATGCCCGCCGCCAAGGCGGTCGCGACGCTGAAGCAGGCCGGACTGGTCGTCGAGGACCCGGAGACGGCCACCGAAAAGGGGCAGGTGCGCGCGCAGGCCCCGGCCGCCGGCCAGGAGGTGCCGAAGGGGACGAACGTGCAGCTCACCGTCGGCCCGGAGGTCTCGCTGCCGCAGGACCTCGGCGACCTGGGCGACGGCAGGAAGTTCGGCGGTATCCATGTCGGCTACCTGCCCGACGGGCTCGAATGGGGCAAGTGGTCGGGCAAGAACGGCTTCGGCAAGACGAGCTATACGACCACTTTCACGGAGCCCGGACAGGAAGAGGGCTTCTACGCCGTTCAGGTGGTCGTGTTCGCGGATGAGGCGAGCAAGCAGATCGCGCAGCAACTGGCGACGTACTCCAAGGACGGCGCCGAAATCCTCGACATCGCCGGCAAGCGGGCATACCTGGCAAAGATCACAGAAGGCGGCGAGGTCGACTCCGGGCCCGGCGACAGCACGACGAGCACCATTGGCTGGACGCTGCGCGAGGGGCTGGCGGTCGAGGTGTATATCAGCCCGGACTATGCGAAAAAGGTTGACGCGGGTGCCGAGTTGAAGAAGATCGCCGAAGGGATCGAACCCGTTAAGTGATCAGGTGGTACGGGTGAGATCAGACCGGGGATCTACCGTGCATGAAGCCTGAGGGCGGGACCGGCGGACAGGCGCTGCGCGCGATGCTGGCGTTTCTCGCACTTGGGGTCACCGTTTCGATCATCTTTGGGTTGTTCTCCTCGGGATTCGGGCGTCTCCATCGCACGCCGGTGGGGGCGCCTGCGCCGCCTCAGGCTCCACCGGCTCCGGCGCAGCCGGGTCGGGCGGGGCCCGTTCGGGGCCGGACCGTCACCGCCGCCCTGGCGGCGCCCCGGATCGCGGTGGTCGCGCATGATTTCTGGCTCACCTACCTGCCCGCGGGGTTCGATCGCGCCGACGGGGGAGTGATCGAACCCGACCAGGGCGCCTGGGCCAGATTCACCCCTGAGAGAGGGACAGGCGCTCAGGACAGGTTCGTCGAGGTGCGGGTCGAGCACGGCGCCGCGGCGGCCGACTGGGCCACCTACCAGCGGCGGACGCCGCTACGGACGCCGAGGGAGACCACCATTCGTGGCAGACCCGCCCTGGTCGGCAGGCATCCCGGCGGCGGCCTGATGATCGTCTGGCTGGAGCGTACGGGCACCGGAGCGTGGATCAGGGTCAGCGAATCCCTGAGCGAAGAACTGCTCCGTGTTGCCGCCTCGGTCAAGGGTCCTGTAGGAGACTAGGGGCCTTTTCTGCGGTTTACACTCCAAGTCATGGGGGGTTGATGCGACGCCTGGCAGCGGTGTCCCTCGTGTTCGTGCTCACCGCGTGCGGCAGCGCCGCCACGCCGGAGGCGAACACAGCCACGCCGGAACCGAGCCGGGCGAGGTCGACGATCATCTCTCTGACCTGCGGGTCCGGGGATCTAGGCATCGGCCACCTGCCCGCGGGGGTGGAGCGCGCGGGCTCGTTCACGCGGGTCAAGTCACTGCGCGAGCGGCTCAAGGTGAAGGGCGTGCGGTGGCGCAAGAACGATGAGGAACTGCTCGTCGGGCTGGTGTGCGGGGTGCGGGGTGCCGAGCGGTTCGCGTCGCTGGTCAGCAGGTCGAGCCTGCGCGCGTACAACGGCAAGCCCGCCCTGCGCTGGCGTACGCGGGGCGGGCTGAGCAACTTCATGTGGCTGGAACGGCCGGGCACCGCGGTCTACATCGGCGCCACGCCCGGACTGGCCCGCGAGATCGAGCAGGTGGCCGAGGCGGTCGGCTGACGCGGCGCGGTCAGTCAGCCTCCGCGGTCGGCTGACGCGGATCGGTCACCCGGTCTCTGCGGTCGGCCGGCGCGGCGCGGTCAGTGGGCTTCCGCGAGGAGCTTGGCGAGGCGGCTGACGCCCTCTGCCAGGTCGTCGTCCCCCAGGGCGTACGAAAGGCGGAAATATCCGGGCGTCCCGAAGGCCTCGCCCGGAACCACCGCCACCTCCGCCTCCTCCAGGATCAGCTCGGCCAGCTCGGCCGAAGACTGCGGCCGCCGGCCGCGCAGCTCCTTGCCGATCAGCTCCTTCACCGAGGGGTAGGCGTAGAACGCCCCCTTCGGCTCCGGGCAGAACACGCCCGGGATCTCGTTGAGCAGCCGCACCATCGCCTGCCGGCGCCGGTCGAACGCCTCGCGCATCTCCGCCACGGCCGACAGGTCGCCGGAGACGGCGGCCAGAGCGGCCATCTGGGCCACGTTCGAGACGTTGGACGTGGCGTGCGACTGGAGGTTCGTCGCGGCCTTGACCACGTCGGACGGGCCGATCAGCCAGCCCACCCGCCAGCCCGTCATGGCGTACGTCTTGGCCACGCCGTTGACGATGACGACCCGGTCGGCCAGCTCGGGAACGGCCGTGGCGATGCTGGTGAACTCCGCTCCGCCGTACACGAGATGCTCATAGATCTCGTCGGTGACGACCCAGAGGCCGTTGGCGGCGGCCCAGCGGCCGATCGCCTCCGTCTGCTCACGCGAGTAGACGGCGCCCGTCGGGTTGGACGGCGAGACGAACAGCAGGACCTTGGTGCGCTCCGTGCGGGCCGCCTCAAGCTGTTCGACGCTCGCGAGGTAGCCGGTCGTCTCGTCGGTGACGACGTCGACCTGGACGCCGCCGGCCAGCTTGATCGCCTCGGGGTAGGTCGTCCAGTACGGGGCCACGACCAGGACCTCGTCGCCCGGGTCGAGCAGCGTGGCGAACGCCTCATAGACGGCCTGCTTGCCCCCGTTGGTGACCAGGACCTGCGACGCCTCGACCTGGTAGCCCGAGTCGCGCCGCGTCTTGGCGGCGATCGCCTGCTTGAGCTCCGGCAGGCCGCCGGCCGGGGTGTACTTGTGGAAGCGGGGATCGCGCGCCGCCGCGACCGCCGCCTCGACGATGTAATCCGGTGTCGGGAAGTCGGGCTCTCCGGCGCCGAAGCCGATGACCGGGCGGCCGGCCGCCTTCATCGCCTTCGCCTTCGCGTCCACGGCCAGCGTGGCGGACTCGGAAATCGCGGAAATTCGGCTGGATATGCGAGGTCGGGTGGACATGGGTCCATGCTGCCACGCGGGCCTTGACCTGGGCGATCGGGTTTGGTTCGACGTAAGGGGCTTTCCCCCGATACACTTTCGCCTGGTCGTGCCGCCGCATGTCGACGTGCGGTTCGGTCCAGGCAGTGAGCTGATCAGGGTAGTGTGGTTGGCGACATAGGGCACTGGCGCAATTGGTAGCGCACCGGTCTCCAAAACCGGCGGTTGGGGGTTCGAGTCCCTCGTGCCCTGCGAGTGCGGTCCGCGCAATGGCGTGTAAGCGCGCCGCATACTGCGTTGGATACGACAGATTCAGGTGAGGACTGTGGCGATCGACACGCGCGGCGAGACCGCAGGCAAGCCTAGTGGCGAGAAGAAGACCCGCACCTCGCCGGCCCTTTTCTACCGGCAGGTAGTCACCGAGCTGCGTAAGGTCATCTGGCCGACACGCAAGGATCTCATCACTTACACCACGGTCGTTCTGGTATTCGTTCTGATCATGGTTGCGATCGTGTACGGGCTCGACAGTGCGCTCGGCTGGGCCGTTCTCCGCGTCTTCGGCGGATCCTGATCCAGACACCGACGGCGTCACCCGACGGAGTCGCCATTCGATTCGACGAAAGAGGAAAAGTCACCGTGTCCGAATCTTCAGTGCCGGCGAACGAGTCCCACGAGGAGTGGGACACCGAGCCGGAAGAGGCCGCTGAGGCCACTGAGGAGACCGTCGACGAGCTCGACGCCGACGTCGCGGACAGCGACGAGGGCGACGAGGACGAGGTCGCCGACGAGGCTCCCGCAGTCGACGAAGACGGTGACATCCTGCCTGACGTCGACCCGGTCGAGGAGTTCAAGCGCTCGCTCCGGGGCCAGCTCGGCGAGTGGTATGTGATCCACTCCTACGCCGGCTACGAAAACCGCGTGAAGTCCAACATCGAGAGCCGCAACGTGTCTCTCAACATGGAGGACTACATCTACCAGGTCGAGGTGCCGACGCACACCGTCCAGGAGTTCAAGAGCGGTAAGAAGGTGCCGGTCAAGGAGCGCGTGCTGCCCGGCTACGTGCTGGTGCGCATGGAGCTGACCGACGAGTCCTGGGCCGCCGTGCGTAACACGCCCGGTGTGACCGGCTTCGTGGGCCTGTCCAACAAGCCGAGCCCGCTCAACCTCGACGAGGTCGCCAAGCTGCTGGCGCCGGAGCCGACCGAGGAAGCCAAGAAGTCCTCGGCCAAGACCAGCACCGGCCCGACCGTCGAGTTCGAGATCGGCGAGTCCGTCACGGTCATGGACGGCCCGTTCGCCACCCTGCCCGCCTCGGTCAGCGAGATCAGCCCCGAGTCGCAGAAGCTCAAGGTGCTCGTCTCGATCTTCGGCCGCGAGACCCCGGTCGAGCTGTCGTTCAACCAGGTCTCGAAGATCTAAGACGATCACGTAAGCTGATATGTCGTCCCCACGCGCGTGAACCGGGGGCCCCTGTGTTCTGGGGTCCCCATGCCCGTGGGGGTTTGCAACACCATTCTCAGGACCCGGAGAAGGATCATGCCTCCAAAGAAGAAGATCGCGGCCTTGGTGAAGGTGCAGCTGCCCGCTGGCCAGGCCACGCCCGCTCCGCCCGTCGGTACCGCGCTCGGTCCCCACGGCGTCAACATCATGGACTTCGTCAAGCAGTACAACGCTGCCACGGAGGCCCAGCGGGGCAACATCATCCCCGTTGAGATCACCATTTTCGAAGACCGCAGCTTCACCTTCATCACGAAGACGCCCCCGGCGCCCGAGCTGATCAAGAAGGCTCTGGGCCTCGACAAGGGCAGCGCGGTCCCGCACAAGGACAAGGTCGGCAAGCTCAGCCGCGAGCAGCTCCGCAGCATCGCTGAGACCAAGATGCCCGACCTCAACGCCAACGACATCGCGGCGGCCGAGAAGATCATCGCCGGCACCGCCCGGTCCATGGGCATCACCGTCGCCGACTAACACTTCCCGATCCGCGGGAGGGCCGTTCCCTGGCCCGAACCGCGATCCGTGGGAGAGCCGGTTTCCCGGCTCGTGCCCACACCGATCAGTGGGAGGGCCGGCACCCGGCCCGCACACCACAAGGAGACAGACATGAAGCGCAGCAAGGCGCACAAGGACGCGTCGGCCAAGGTCGACCACGACAAGCTCTACGCGCCCGTCGAGGCCGCGAAGCTGGCCAAGCAGACGTCCACCACCAAGTTCGACGCCACTGTCGAGGTGGCGCTGCGACTGGGCGTCGACCCTCGCAAGGCCGACCAGATCGTGCGCGGCACGGTCAACCTCCCGCACGGCACCGGCAAGACCGCCCGGGTCCTGGTCTTCGCGACCGGTGACCGTGCCGAGGCGGCCCGCGAGGCGGGCGCCGACATCATCGGCGCCGACGAGCTCATCGACGAGATCGCCAAGGGCAACCGGCTCAGCGAGTTCGACGCCGTCGTCGCCACCCCTGACCTCATGGGCAAGGTCGGCCGTCTGGGCCGCGTCCTCGGCCCGCGTGGCCTCATGCCCAACCCCAAGACCGGCACCGTGACGCCCGACGTCGCCAAGGCCGTGACGGAGATCAAGGGCGGCAAGATCGAGTTCCGTACGGACCGGCAGGCCAACCTGCACTTCATCATCGGCAAGACGTCGTTCGACGAGCGCCAGCTCATCGAGAACTACGCCGCCGCCCTTGACGAGGTGCTCCGTCTCAAGCCGTCGGCCGCCAAGGGTCGTTACCTGAAGAAGGTCACCTTCTCCACGACCATGGGCCCCGGCGTCCCGGTCGACCCCAACGCCACCCGCGGCCTCACCGCCGAGCTGGACGCGTAGCGAAAAAGCCACACTTCTGGCACTTCTTCGCACCACACAGCCCTCGCCGACTTCGGCGGGGGCTGTTGTGTGTTCGGTCCTTTGCGAGGCGCGTCTGCGAGCTCGATCTCGTACGGCGAGCGTGGGATCACGGGTGACGCGCGACCCATCCGCAGCCGTACGCGGAAAGAAAGATCAGAGCAGTCCACACGGCAGAAGCCGAGGCAGAGAGCGTGGCGCGCGATCAGGGGGCGCGGGTCGGGGAAGACCCTGGGTTTTCCCTGAAAAGTCAGGGGAATACGCCATCACCGGGACACCGACACGTAGGGTTTAAATCATGCTGAAGCGCAGAATTTCCCTCGCTACCGCCGCGGCCGGTGCCGCCCTGGTCGCGGTCGCGGTTGCCGGTTGTGGAACGACCGCGCAGCCAATCCAGGTCAAGCTGGCGGCGTCCGAAGTGCTGACGCAGGCCGCGCAGAAGACCGCGGAGGTCACCAGCTACACCGTTGACGCCGTCGTCAACGTCAAAACCCCTCAGGAGGGGAACGGCAAGGTGCAGGGGCGGATGCTCTACCAGAGCAAGCCGCAGTTGGCCGTCGACCTCACCCTCGACACCCTCGACATGGGCGGTAAGGGCCTGCCCGGTGGGGCGCGCGCCGTGCTCCAGGGCGACGCCGTCTACGTCAAGGTCGAGGCGCTCAAGGAGCTCGTCGGGGCGACGAAGCCGTGGATCAAGGTGCCGCTGACCGATGTCGGCGGTCAGGATCAGATCAAGACGTACCTCGACCAGATCCAGCAGTTCGACCTGGCGGCCGTCACCAAGATGGTGACCGCGTCGCAGGACATCAAGGCGGCCGGCACCGAGACTGTCGGCGGTGTGGACACCACCCACTACAGCGGGACGTTCCCGGTCGACGCGGCGGTGCAGCAGCTGCCGGCCGACAAGCAGGAAGCCGCCCGCTCGGGTCTGGCCGAGCTCAAGGACATCAAGTTCGACATCTGGGTCGGCAGTGACGGCCTGCCTCGCAAGCTCGCCCTGAACGGAGAGAAGGAAGGCGCCACGCTGGACGCGACCCTGCTGTTCAAGGGGTTCAACGAGGCCGTCAACATCCAGACGCCGCCCGCCGACCAGATCGGTGAGCTGCCGAAGGGCGCGACCAACTAACCGGATGCGGCGCTGAACAGCGTCGCCGACTGAGAGCGATTTGGAAACTCGGCGGCCAGGACGTACTCTGGTCGTTGCCGAAGACCGCCGGTCGTCGTCAGGTTCCTCAAGACCTGACGACCGAAGGATCCACAGTCTGTGGACGGCCCGCGCAGGTGTGATACGAGTTTCCTACACGGAGTGATCCGTGTGTGAGCCCCGTGTGCGCCCTGCGCCCGGGGCCGTTCTCATTTCTGGGCCTTCACCGGTGGCACATCTGGAAGGAGGCCCATGGCGAGGGCGGATAAGGCGACAGCAGTTGCCGAGCTCAGGAGCGAGTTCGAAGGCAGCGCTGCCGCCGTTCTGACCGAGTACCGCGGTCTCACCGTCGCGCAGCTCAAGCAGCTGCGCGTCTCTCTCGGTGAGAATGCGAAGTTCGCCGTGGCGAAGAACACCCTGACTAAGATTGCGGCCAATGAGGCCGGTTTCGCGGGTCTTGACGACCTGCTCGCCGGTCCGACCGCGATCGCCTTCGTCAACGGCGACGTTGTCGAGGCGGCCAAGGGTCTGCGTGACTTCGCCAAGGCCAATCCCCTTCTGGTGATCAAGGGCGGCGTCCTTGATGGCAAGATGCTGGACGCTACGGAGATCACCAGGCTCGCTGACCTCGAGTCCCGCGAGGTTCTCCTCGCGAAGCTGGCCGGTGCGATGAAGGCGAAGCAGAGTGCTGCTGCCGCCATGTTCGCCGCGCTGCCCACCAACATGGCCCAGCTGGCCGACGCCCTTCGCGCCAAGCGCGAAGAGGCGGGCGAGTAATACGGGGATTGCCGCAAACCCCGCGGTCCCGTTCCTAGTTATCGCAAGATTCATACGGAGGAAACCATCATGGCGAAGCTCAGCACCGACGAGCTGCTCGACGCGTTCAAGGAGATGACCCTCCTCGAGCTTTCCGAGTTCGTGAAGCAGTTCGAGGAAGTGTTCGACGTCAAGGCCGCCGCCCCCGTCGCGGTTGCCGCGGCCCCCGCCGCCGGTGGTGGCGAGGCCGCCACCGTTGAGGAGCAGGACGAGTTCGACGTCATCCTCGAGGCTGCCGGCGACAAGAAGATCCAGGTCATCAAGGAGATCCGCGCCCTGACGTCCCTGGGCCTCAAGGAGGCCAAGGACCTGGTCGACGGCGCTCCCAAGAACGTCTTCGACGGCAAGGTCAACAAGGAGCAGGCGGAGAAGGCCAAGGCTGCCCTCGAGGGCGCCGGCGCTTCCGTCACCGTGAAGTAACACTTTCGAGGCATATCGCTCGAAGAGCATTACCGAATCGCCGGTTCCGGCGTTTCACCCCAGAAGGGGCGGCTGCACCCAGGTGCCGGGTGTGCCGCCCCTTTTGCATGCCCGGCTGTTGCTGCTTTGTGCCCGGCTGTTTTGCGCTTTGGGCTGTTACCGCCGTACAGAGCTCACGAGATTCTCATGGTCGTCTCATCGCGTGGCGAGAGGCCGTGTTTAGCGTTCGAGTGTGTTCAAGGATGCGCGTGTCAGAGATCGATGGGCGTTGGCCGGGCTGCTCACCGCCACCGCGGTGCTCTACATATGGGGGCTGAACGCCTCCGGATGGGCGAACGCGTTCTACTCGGCTGCCGTACAAGCGGGCACCCAGAGCTGGAAAGCGTTCTTCTTCGGGTCGTCCGACGCGGCCAATGCCATCACCGTGGACAAGACGCCGGCCTCGTTGTGGCCGATGGAGCTCAGCGCCAGGATCTTCGGGCTGAACTCATGGAGCATTCTCGTGCCCCAGGCGCTCATGGGCGTGGCGACCGTGGGCGTGGTCTATGCCGCCGTACGCCGCCGGTTCCCCGCGTGGGCCGCGTTGATCGGCGGGGCGGTGATGGCGGTTACGCCGGTGGCGGTGCTGATGTTCCGCTTCAACAATCCGGACGCGCTGCTGGTGCTGCTGCTGACCGTCGCGGGTTACTGCGTGGTGCGGGCCCAGGAGAAAGCGGGGACGCGGTGGCTGGTGCTGGCGGGGGCGTGCATCGGGTTCGCGTTCCTGGCCAAGATGCTGCAGGCGTTCGTGGTACTGCCGGGGTTCGCGCTCGTCTACCTGATCACGGCTCCGACAACGGTGGGGCGGCGGTTCTGGCAGCTCGTGCTGGCGGGGGTGGCCATGGTGGTGTCGGCCGGATGGTGGCTGGTGGCCGTGGCGCTGGTGCCCGCCGCCGACCGGCCGTACATCGGCGGCTCCCAGACGAACAGCGTCCTGGAGCTCGCGCTCGGCTACAACGGCATCGGGCGGCTGAACGGCGGCGACTACGGCGGGCTTGGCAACCTCAACCAGCAGGCCGGCTGGTGGCGGATGTTCGACACCGAGGCGGGCGGGCAGATCTCGTGGCTGCTTCCGGCGGCGCTGGTGCTCTTGGCGGCTGTGGCCTGGCTGACACGGGCAGCGCCACGGACCGATCCCGTGCGAGCCCAGGTGGCTGTGTGGGGGAGCTGGCTGGTGGTCACCGGGCTGATCTTCAGCCTGATGCAGGGGATCTTCCACGCGTACTACACGGTGGCGCTGGCTCCGGCGATCGCGGTGCTGGTGGGTTCGGGGGTGGCACTGCTCTGGGAGCGCCGGGCTCACCGGGCGCTCGCGCTGGCTGCGGCTGTGACGGCTGGGTGGGGGTACGTCCTGCTGTCGCGTAGTTCGGAGTGGAATTCCTGGTTGGGGCCGATTGTGCTCGTTGCTGGGCTGGCGGCGGCCGTGGGTCTCCTGGTCGTCGGCCGTCAGGAGGAAGGGCGGGCGGTTGTGCCGTCCGATGGGCCTGGAAGCGCGCTGGTCGCGGGACTCGCGGGTGGGTCGTCTACGGAATCTGTGGGCGGGTGGGTCGCGGGACTTGCGGGTGGGTCGTCTACGGAATCTGCGGGCGTGTCGTTTGCGGCGCGTGGTTGGTGGTCGCGGCGGATGCCGGGGATTGTCGCCGTCGCGGCGGTCGTGGTGTGCCTGGCCGGGCCGGCCGCGTACGCACTGGACACCGCCACATCCGCGCACACCGGTGCGATCCCTACGGCGGGCCCCTCTACGGGAGGGTTCGGCGGACCTGGAGGGTTCCGGCGCGGCGGCGGTCCTGCGGCGATGGGACCGGGCGGGTTTGGTGGCTTCGGCGGCGGCCAGCCGGGCGGTACCGGCGGCCAGACAGGCGGTACCGGTGGCACTGGGCGACCTGGCGGTACCGGGGGGCAGCCGGGCGGCACTGGTGGTGCTGGGAGGCCGGGTGGCATGGGGGCCGATGGGTTCGCTCGTGGTGGGCGGGGAGGCGGTGGGATGGGCGGGTTGCTGCAGTCCGCCACCCCCAGCGCCGAGCTGGCCGCTCTTCTGAAGAGCAACGCCACCGCCTACAGCTGGGTCGCCGCGACCGTCGGCTCGAACAACGCCGCCGGATACCAGCTCGCCACGGGCCAGCCGGTGATGGCGGTGGGCGGCTTCAACGGGACCGACCCCGCGCCGACACTCACCCAGTTCAAGCAGTACGTGGCCGAGGGGAAGATCCACTACTTCATCGGTGGCGGGATGGGCGGTGGAATGCGTGGCGGGGCCAGTACCGGTGGCAGCAGTGATGCTGCCGAGATCGCCGTGTGGGTACAGGAGACGTACACCGCCGTTACCGTCGGCAACGCCACGGTTTATGACCTCACCGCCGTCAAGTGACCGTACGGCCTCAGTGTCGGCAAGTCCCTGGGTGGTTCGTCACACGACCGTCTCGATCTCTGTGACGGCCCGTTGTGGCTGGGGTCCCTAGGAGCGATACCCCTTCCCGGGGAGGGGAAGAGGACGGTCCGTGGTGGCGGGGCCCATGAGGCTGCCCCCTCTGAGGGAGGGTAGGAAGCCGGTTCGTTGTGGCTGGGGTCCTGGGGAGAGGGACCCCTTCGGGCGAACGGAAGGGTGACGGTCCGCGGTGGTGGTGGGGGCTCCTCCGGGAGAGCGGAAGAAGCCGGTCCGATGGCTGGGGGCCATTTGGCGGAGAGATCCCCTGCGAGGAGCGGAAGAAGGCGCCCGTTGTGGCAGGGGTCCCCGTGAAGGGACGCACCCTCCGGGGGCGAGGAAGAACGGATGCCTGGTGAAGGTTCGTGGAGACCGCGCTAAGCGGCGCGGACGCGGGCGACGGCGCTGGTGTCCATGTAGTCGCGCGCGTGGACGATCAGACCGTCCCTGACCCGCAGGATCAGCAGGCCCGGCACCGTCAGCTCCTGGTCGGCCACCGTGACCACCGTCTCTTGTTCCGCCACGATCACCTCCGGGTCGGTGGTCTGGCGGATCGTCACGTCGCGGATCTCCTTGACCAGGGCCTTCATGGCGCCCCACATCATCGTGTACCCCGCCCGGATCTCCTCCCGGCCCTTGAACGGCGGCAGTCCGCCGAACGGGAACTCGTGCAGGCCGTCCTCGGCATAGAGGTCGGCCAGTTCGTCGGCCGACTTGTGGAGCATCGCGGCGTGGTAGGCGGCGACGACATCGGTGGTGGACATGGGGCCCCATTTCGCTCAACGGAGGTTGACTCAACGAGCGTAGAGCGAAATGTGACGAACGGTCAACGTCTGTAGAGTGAGTAACGATTGTCAAAGGGGGCGGCGTGACCGAACGGGCGGAGCGGCGTCGCAGGACCGAGCGGCGGATCTTGGAAGCAGCCAGGAAGCTCTTCGCGGACCTGGGATTCGAGCGCACCACGATCCGCGCGGTGGCCAAGGCGGCCGAGGTCGATCCCGCACTCGTCATGCAGTACTTCGGCAGCAAGCAGGACCTGTTCAGCGCGGCGGTGACCGTGGCTCCGGCGCCGGTGGCCAAGGGCGACGGCGAGCAGTTGGGCGCCGACGACTTGGTCGAACGGCTTCTCGGGAGCCTCGGCCTCAAGATGGGGGAGTTGCCGCAGAGCTCCCTGGCCATGATGCGATCGATGCTCACTCACCCGGAGGCGGGTGCGTCGGCGCGGGCCGTGCTGAGTCAGCAGATCCATCAGGTCGGCGAGTCGATCCCCGGCGGCGATGCGCGACTGCGGGCGGCGCTGATGACGACGATCATGCTGGGCGTGACCGTCGGCCACCAACTGCTCGAACTCGACGAGCTGCGCGAAGCATCCCAAGCAGACATCGCGCGGGTCCTCCGACCGGCTCTGAGAGCGATTGCCCAGCCCCAGGCCGAATAGACGCCGCAGAGCCCGTTGCTGGACTCCGCGTCTCATAACCGGGCAGTAACAAGTTATTGGAACTGGTTCCAATTCCCTCGTGCGCCGCTACGGTGATGGCAGTCTTGTGGTTGAAGTCACATTACTCTTTGCGCATGGAGGGTGACCCGTGGGCGTCGAAGTCGTGGTCGACGGGCTGACCAAGTCGTTCGGGCGGCAGGTCATCTGGGAGGACGTCTCGCTCACCCTGCCCGCGGGCGAGATCTCGGTCCTGCTCGGGCCCTCCGGCACCGGCAAGTCGGTCTTCCTCAAGACCCTGGTCGGGCTGCTCAGGCCGGACCGCGGCCACATCTGGATCGACGGCTACGACCTGGCCAACTGCAACGAGAGCAAGCTCTACGAACTGCGCCGGCTGTTCGGTGTGCTGTTCCAGGACGGTGCCCTGTTCGGCTCGCTCAGCCTGTACGACAACATCGCCTTCCCGCTGCGCGAGCACACCAAGAAGAGCGAGTCGCAGATCCGCCAGATCGTGCTGGAGAAAATGGAGCTGGTCGGCCTGCTCGGCGCCGAGACCAAGCTGCCGGGCGAGATCTCCGGCGGCATGCGCAAGCGAGCCGGGCTGGCCAGGGCGCTGGTGCTCGATCCCGAGATCATCCTGTTCGACGAGCCCGACTCGGGTCTGGACCCGGTACGGACCGCCTATCTCAACCAGCTCATCGTCGACCTGAACGCCGAGATCGAGGCGACCTTCCTGATCGTCACGCACGACATCAACACCGCCCGTACGGTGCCCGACGACATCGGGCTGCTGTTCCGGCGCGAGTTGATCATGTTCGGGCCGCGCGAGATGCTGCTGTCGAGCGACGAGCCGGTGGTCCGGCAGTTCCTCAACGCCAGAAAGCACGGGCCGATCGGCATGTCGGAGGAGAAGGACGTCTCCGAGCTGGAGGCCGAGGCGCAGCTGGGCCACGACCCCGGCTCGCTGCCGCCGATCCCGCCGCAGCTGATGCCGAGCGGCAACGGGCTCCGCCGTACGCAGCGGCCGCCCGGCACCTGGCTGGCGGCCAACGGGGTCATCCCGCCCCAGGGCTCCTTCGTGGACGATCGCGGGCGCAACTGGCTGGAAGAGTACCCACGCCTGATCAACGCCCATCTCAACGGCGTCCGATAGACCCCGGTGGGCCGCAGGCGGTCTGGACCGGTTCGCCGTCAGACCGGCCGAGAGCCGTCAGACGGCCCAAGAGCCGCCAACCGGCCAAACACGCCAGACCGGGGCGAGCCGCCAGGCGGGCCAAGAAGGCGCTTTCCCGGACCTCGGTGACCAGAAATGGCCGCAATGCCGCGCCGAGCCCCCAGTGGGCCTCAGAGGGCCGCCTGAAGGGCGTTCGTCAGGCGCTTGCCTGCCGGGGAGGCTGGAGACGGCGACGGCGACGGTGCTCACCCGGCAAGAGGCGACGACGATGCCCGCCCAGCAAGAGATGACGGCAGTGCCCGCCCGGCAAGAGTGGGTCCTATGTCGCCTCTGTTGTTTCCCGGGCTCCGGAAGCGGCCGACGGGTTACCATCCAGCAACCAAGCCGGGAGGTGAGCAGACGTGGACGAGCCGGTCCGGCCACCCCGCGTCCTGACCGGCGTACTCGTGCTGCTGGTGGTGCTGCTCGGCGCCGCCGTGGTGTTCCTTCGCGGGCAGGACCTGGCCGAACAGGCCAGGGCGGATGATCGGCGGGCCGCGCTGGAGGCGGCGGGCACGCACGCGATCAACCTGGTCTCGCTCGACTACAAGACCGTCGACGCCGACATGGGGCGCATCCTCGCCACCTCCACCGGAGTGGCCCAGGAGGAGTACAAGGCGGGCGCGGCGAAGCTCAAGTCCACCACAGCGGAGAACAAGGTCGTCCAGCACGGCGTGCTCCGGGCCACAGGGCTGGTGTCGATGACGGAGCTGACCGCGAGAGTGCTGGTCGTGGCGGACGTGGAGATCCGCTGGGAGGGCTCCAAGACTCCCAAGCAGGAACGGTTCTACCGCTGGTCGATGGACGTGACCAAGGCGAAGGGAGTCTGGCTGGTGTCGAGGGCGGTGCAGGTGGTGTGAGGGCGGTCACGATCGCGCTGCTGGTTCTGGTGCTCGGGCTCGGCGCCGCCTCAGGGGTGTTCTGGTACGACGCCCACGCCATCCGCGCGGACGAAGAAGCGGGGCGCCAGGCCATGGCGGCGGCCCGTACGGTGGCGCCGGACCTGCTGTCATACGACTACCGGACGGTCGAGCAGGATCTGGCCCGGGCCGCCGAGCACACGACGGGCGAGCTCACCGAGCACTACAAGGAGCTGTCGGCCACCCTGGCCGCCAAGGCCAAGGCGGAGAAGACGGTGCGGACGGCGACTGTCGCCGACGCGGGTGTGGAGCGCGCGGAAGGTGATCGAGTAGAGGTTCTGTTGTTCGTGAACACGGGTACGGTCAGGGAGATCCCCGGCAAGGCCGAACCACAGCAACAGGTCAGCCAGGACCGGGCCAGGCTCGTCATGATCCGGCAAGATTCCCGCTGGTTGGTGGCCGAGCTGTCGACCTTGATCGGCGCTGCCTGAGTCATCGGGCGCGTCCCCGAGGTCAATTGTTACCAAAAATAAGGTTTAGCGAAGCCCAAGTACTGGGTACCTCAGTCACAGCTACACCGGTTGTCGGCATTGGTTCGACCCTCGGTGTGACGGAGCGTTAACCGTCCCCGTTCGCGGGTATCGTCTTGGGCCTGACGGTAGGCGTCCGATCACGCAGGGGAGAAAACCCAGCGTCCGGCCCCTAGGTCGGCGGAAAGTCGGGCTTGCGGGCTTGACGTTTCCGCTCGAACGGGCGATGCTGCGACCAACGTGGAGCATGCAGCGAGAGTGAAGTGGACAGGCGTGTGCCGTTCGGCTACACTGCCCCTTTGCGCTGCCCTTTGACGACCCGCTCCGCTTGCTCACGTTGCGAGGTTGTCTGGCGTGCGTGTAGTCAGTCCGCCGCGAGCCCTCGGAAGGACATCTGTTGGCAGCCT